>NZ_CP147518.1:3458916-4072832 GCF_037201965.1 Spirosoma sp. SC4-14
GATACGACCATTGGGCGATGGAGTCATTGCTACGTTTGTTGACATAACGGCTCTGAAACGTGCCGAATTGGCCAATCAGCAACAGGCCGAGCTACTTCGTTCGGTACTGGACTGTTCGTCGAGCGCAATTATTGCTTTTAGTGCGATTCGGGAAGAGAAATCGGGTAAGGTTATTGATTTTCGGTATGTAGCCCAGAATGAGGCCAACCGGCAAAATCCGGGCCGAACAGATGAGCAAGTGATTGGGCATACGATGCTTGAACATTTTCCGCACGTAATTCAAACCGGCTTATTCGATCGTTATATTCAGGTTTTGGAAACGGGAGTGCCTGCGCGCTTCGAGCAGGAGTATAATCACGATCTGATGACGGGCTGGTATGAGATTTCAGTTGTTAAATGGGATGATGGTATTGTGCTTACTCTGGTCAATATTACCGAGAAAAAGAAACATCAGCAGCAACTGGAACTGGCAAACCGGGAACTTCAACAGGCCAATGATAACCTGCGTCAGTTTGCCTATGTGGCCAGCCACGATTTGCAGGAACCGTTACGGAAAATTATGGCATTTGGCGATATACTGCGCGATCAGTTTACTGCCCAACTCAATGATTACGGAAAAGATATCATTACCCGAATGCAGTCGGCCGCCGTACGCATGTCGGCGCTTATTAAAGATGTGTCGGCCTATTCTAAAATCAGTACCCATCGGGTTCCCTTTCAGCCCGTGCTGCTGGAAGAGGTGCTGAGCGATATTCAAGCCGAATTAGTACCCGAAATGGAGAAGGCCGGTGCCAAATTGCTGATTGAATCTTTACCGATCGTTCTGGGAGATTTTGTGCAATTGCGCCAACTATTTAGCAATTTACTGATCAACTCCCTAAAATTCAGACCAACCGATCGGCCGGTCCGAATTCAGATAAAAAGCCAAACGGTTGCTGGTGCAGAAGGCCCCGACGAATTAAAGCCAGCCAGGTTCTACCACAAGATTGCTGTAATTGACAACGGAATCGGATTTGAAGAAAAGTATTCAGAACAGATTTTTCAGGTGTTTCAGCGACTTCATAACCGCCAACAGTATGAAGGAACGGGCGTTGGGCTGGCTATTTGTCGGCGGGTAGCCGAAAATCATCATGGCGCCATCACCGCAACCGGCCGTTTGGGACAAGGAGCCATCTTTACCGTTTATTTGCCCGTATGAAGTTGAGATTCGGGAATCGGTTTATGCGCTGTCGCGGGTAAGTTGCAGCCATAAGCCATGAATCGAATAGCATAAATCAACCTAAACCTATGGATACTGACTATCTGAATAGCGTTGTCAGGCAGTTTGAATACTACAAACTGCTGGGCGATAAAACAATTGAGCAACTTTCCGACGAAGAGCTTTTCTGGCAATACAATGAAGAAAGCAACAGTATAGCAACCATCATCAAGCATCTTTGGGGCAATATGTTATCCCGTTGGACTGACTTTCTAACATCGGATGGCGAAAAAGAATGGCGAAACCGTGAGGCCGAATTTGAAAACGATAGCACGAACAAAGAAGAAGTGCTGGCCCGCTGGGAGGAAGGTTGGACCTGTTTGCTGAATGCCCTGAAAATGCTAACGCCCGCCGATCTGGATAACGTCGTTTATATTCGCAATATGGGGCATACAGTCATGGAAGCCATTAACCGGCAGCTGGCCCATTATCCCTACCATGTTGGGCAGATTGTGTTTATTGGTAAGATGGTGAAAAATCAGGACTGGAACTCGCTGTCGATTCCACGGGGAAAATCGCAGGAGTATAACAACCGGAAATTTACACAACCCCGACGAAGAGAACATTTTACCGATGAATTCCTGAAAACCGACTGATAGTTAGTGTCACTCAGGAAATTTCCTGTTTAAACGTACCTTTACTGTATCGATTCGGTTGCCGTTCATTGAAACGATCGTGAACGTAAACGGCCGGAATTCGATTACATCACCCACCTTTGGTATGTCTTCATTTTTTGCCAGAATCAGCCCTCCCAGTGTATCATAGCTGCCTTCTGGTATTGTCCAGCCATAGGTGGAGTTCAGGTCGTCGATTTCATGCCGGGCACTCAGCAGCCAGGTATGATCGTCAAGTTGCTGGTTGGTCCAGTCTTCGTTGGTGTCATACTCGTCCTGAATTTCGCCAAATATCTGTTCCACCATATCTTCAAGACTAACGATTCCTGCCGTTCCGCCAAACTCATCGACCACAAGGGCCAGGCTCTTTCGTTCAGACAGAAACCGGAGCAGCAGATCCTGAGCGGGCATTGTTTCGGGTATTGTGATGATGGGCGTAACAATCTCGGCTACGGTCTGCGGTTTTTTGAACAGGGCGAGTGCATGGCTGTAGCCGATAATGTCATCAATGGTATCGCGATAGATGATAATTTTAGAATGACCACTTTCCTGAAAAGCCCGCCGAAGGTCTTCGACCGAGTCTTCTACTTCAATAGCCGTAATTTCGGTGCGGGGAACAAGGCAGTCGCGCACGCGTACATCCCGAAATTCGATCGCATTATTAAAGATCTGGGTATCAATTTCCAGCTCTTCTTCTGGATCGGCTTTTTGATTTAACTGTTGCAGGTACTGATTGAGATCGGTTAGCCCGAAAACAGGTTTGATTTCAGGGTTACGCTTGCCCAGAACGTACTGGATAAAAAAGCGGGCTGTGCCAACCAGCAGGCGTACCAACGGCGCTATGGTCTTATAAATTATCCAGAGCGGTACGGCCAGTGCTTCCAGAAACCGATCGGGATGAATCAGGGCCAGACTTTTGGGTAAATAATCGGCCAGAGGCAGAAAAATAATAGTCAGAATTAGCGTTTCGAGTGCAATAAAAACGAATTCCTGTTTAAGCCAGGTTTCGGGTAAGGCACTCATTAGCAGTGGATTAAGTGCCAGTACGCCCAAAACGGAATACAAAACCAGAAACAGCGTATTGACGGTGAGGGTGGTGCCAATGAACAATATAGGGTTTTTCAGAAAGCTCGAAACAAGCTTTTCTCCCAGGGGGCCCTGTTTACTATGAAGCTCAAAATACAGTCGATTAACCGATACATAGGCCATTTCGACAGCCGAGAAGAAACCTGCCAGAACAAGAGCCAGAATAGCACCAAAAAGTAACGCGTAGGGTTCCAAGTGGGAGTCGATGATGGTGGTTGGGTGTATGGCTTACGGTTTACGGTTGCGCTGCCTGTCAACATGCATTAGCGGAGCAACCGTAAACTATAAACCATAAACCGAATAACTATTTCTTTTTCTTCTTTCGGTCTTCGATCATTTGTTTGATTGTGGGCGAAACAGTTTTTTCGCGCTCAAGCCGTTTGTTTTTAAAATACTGGAACGCCAGGAGAAAACCTAAACACAGCATTAACAACCAGTAGCTATCGGCAAAGGTTGTTCGCTGGTATTCGGCAATCCACAGGATCAGAAATCCGGCACCAGCCGAAAGAAGCAATATTTCCGAAAGTTTTAGTTTCATTAGGTAAGCAGGCTATACTAGACCAGTTTGTCCCGCATTTTTCTGAACTCGCGGTATCGACGGACGGTTGAGATGCTGAAGCCGAGCATTACGACCAACGTTCCGATCCAGAGCACATTGATCAATGGTTTTTCGAAAGCCTTCATCACAATATAATCGCGTTGTGTGCGATTAACAGCAAACGTGAACTTGCCTGTGCGCGGGTCAATTTCGTTCAGTTGAATACGAATACCTAATTCATCACTTGTTTCGGCAGGGTGGGCAACCATACGGTTTCTGATCACGAATGCCGGACTTAGAATTTGTTCGCCGTTTTTGCTCAGTACGCGTACCCGAGCCCGAACGGCGGCATCATTAGGGCCAACTTCCATACCATCGACCTCGTTTGTTCGGACCACATCGTCCAGAATAGCCACATAATCGTTCAGGAAGAACGTATCTTTGATGGCTACGCTAAAGGTTTCGGTTTTCTCCCACTTGTTTTCGGCTTCCGGATCGGGTACCGAGTTAACGTATGTATAAATATCCCGATCGAGCTGATGACGCGTATCGGGTGAGGCCAGTAGGCCCATGCGCTTGTTTACCTGAGCGCGTGGATAGAGACTGAATACTTTCCCGTTTGGTTCGCGGTATTCTACTTCGTAGTAGGTGTTTTCCGGATATAGCGCCAGTGTATCGCCTTTTTTATAATAAACCTTACCGTTCTGTTCAATATCCCGTTGCGCAATGCCGTGGAAGTCGCCTTCGATCACCATAACATCTTTACTGGGAAGATAGCCGGGTACATCGCGGGCTTCGATGCGCTGACCCCGATACGTAAGCTGATATTGCCCCATCCGTTCGGGCTGATTCAGCCAGAGCAGGGTATTTTCTTTGTTTTCCTTGTTGTCGTTCTTCGTAAACTCTTCCTGATTTGAGATGAGCAGGCCACTGGTATTGATCGAAATAACTTTCGAGAAACCTGCTGAGTAAAGAATACCCAGGAGCATAAGGGCCAGACCGATGTGGGCAATGGCACCACCCGAAAGCCGATAATTTCCCCGAATAATACCCAGCAGAATGGTTCCGTTGCTTAAGAGAGCAAAGAGCGAAGCAACCAGCAGAACCATATAAACCGGATTTTTAACCGATCCGAGCGCAATCAGGGCTGCGCTGGCTAGTAAAGTAAGAATAGCCGGAGTAATCAGCGCATCCCACTTCTTATTCTCTACTTTGCGCCACCAGACAAACTGACCAATACCCGTTAGAATGGCAATGGTCACAAAGAACCAGACCTGGAACTTGTTGTAATGTGCAATTTGGTCGGCAGGCAAAGCCAGATTCGAGATTTTACCGAACGATTCCAGAATTTTGTTATAAACTGGGATGGAGGTGGTTGCAATCACCTGGAAAGCGGCCAGACACAAAACCGTAGCACCGATAAAAAGCCAGAATTCTTTTGTATAAACCGAAGCTTCCTGATCATCGGCCGGAATAGTTTTCCATTTCCAGATAGCCAGTGCAATGGCCAGCGCAACAAACACCAGCAGATAAACAAGCAATTGACCCGATAGTCCCAGATCGGTAAATGAATGTACAGACGCATTGCCCAGTATGCCACTCCGCGTCAGGAAAGTAGAATACAGAATCAGTAGGAACGTTGTAATGGTCAGAATGATCGACGTTTTCAGACCCGTAGAACTACGTTTGGCAATCAGCATGGTGTGCAGCGATGCCACCATCACGAGCCAGGGAACATAAACGGCGTTTTCGACGGGGTCCCAGTTCCAGTAGCCCCCAAAATTCAGGGTTTCATAGGCCCAGTAACCACCCATCATGATACCGATGCCGAGAATCATGGCGCCAAACAAAGTCCAGGGCAGAGCCGGGCGTATCCATTCGAGCGGCTGATTGCGCCAGAGACCAGCAATACAATAGGCAAACGGCACCAGGGTTAGAGCAAAACCCAGAAAGAGCGTTGGCGGGTGAATAACCATCCAGTAGTTCTGGAGTAGCGGGTTCAGGCCATTCCCATCTTTCGGAACAAAATTGGGGTCAGCCTGGAAGATGGGCGCATCGGGCATGGCCTCGCTCAGCAACAGGAAGGGCGACGAACCAAGCTTGAAGGTATCGCCAAAAACGACACCCAGAATCATAGAGGCCAGAAATGCCTGAACGAGCGCAAAAATAGTCATCATGGGGGCTTCCCATTGCTTCCCCGCCGAGCGAATCAATAAAACCCCCAGCAGCGCATCCCAGAATAGCCAGAGTAGAAAAGAACCCTCCTGACCTTCCCAGAAACAGGAAATCATGTACTGAACCGGCAGCGCCAGCGACGAGTGGCTCCAGGCGTAATGGTATTCAAAATAATGATTGTAGATGATATAGTAAAGCGTAGCTCCTACACCTACCACAGCAATTGCATGGATAACAAAAGCCCAGCGGGCCAGAGTTTTCCAGTCGTCTTTTTCGACAGCGGTTGTTTTTGATATAGTTTGAACGGGCGCTTTTCGTTTCGCGGTCTTTCCGCCGAACGATGCTTCGCCAGCATAGGCAAGCTGTGCTTCTTCGACCTCAACGGTTTGAGAAGCGTTCCGACGACCCAGCGCCGACAGAAAATACGCAACCGTTGCTACCAGTGCTGTAACAAACGAAAGGATGACGAAAAAATGGCCAAGCTGACCGACTGTGGTATGTATCATTGACTGATTATCCTGTTGTATTCGGCATGAGAGCCGATCCAAAACCAAAAAAGTTCGTCATTTTCTTTAATCGCTAATGCGCGAAAATGATCTCCAACGCGAGCTGACTATCTATTCTCTTTACCGCTAATTTCCTTAAAATGAAGCGAGGGATGAGAAGAGTCGGCCTTAAGAAGCTCAAAGTTTTTGTCCGCTAGTTCCTGAACCGATTCGGGTAATGAATAATATCGTTTCCAGAATTTAGCGGTAGCTCGATGAATTATAAAGGTTGTGTCCGACCCTGACCAATTTCCTCACGCGCTTCCTGTACTAACGCATCCCGACGTCCTGATTCGGCATCGGCTTTTATGGGCTTATCCCAACGTTCATGGAAGAAGTCAAATAGTCGACCAGGCATGCCTTCTAATTCGTTAGCCGGTAGCTCTTTAGCCGCTGTTTCGATGTCCCGTACGCTCATAGCTTTGCCGTTTTAGTCGGACTGCTTCCGGCTTCATATTCTTTAGTTTCGATCTTGTTCTCCTGGTATTTCGACGGACACTTCAGCAAAATCTTATTGCACTGAAAATGATCGCCCTGCATCGAGCCAATGACCACGATTTGTTCTGAGCGTTCAAAATCCTGCGGCTTGGGACTGTTATAAACCACCTTCTGCGCATGATTGTCGTTGTCGATCAGTGTAAACTCAAAATGGTTTGGATCGATAGCCGGATTGTAGAGCATGTCTGCCACTCGTCCCTGTTGATCTTTCTGAAGTTTACCAACTACGTGAATCAGTTTATCGTCACCGTCTTTGGCTAATTCTGTAGCTTGTTTAAAGGTAACGTACGAGCTGGCATCACCCGCTGTGGCTACAATGATACCGATAGCGAGGGCGATAACAACGATGCCGAAAATGTGAGAAAGTTTCATGTTGGTTAACGAATTACGGTTTATACGTCAGAATCAGCGAATCGTTCAGCATCTGAAAACGTAGACCGGATTGGGTGAACTATAAGCTGTAATCTTTCTTTTTTTCTTTTACTTCCTTCTCCAGTTTGCCAATCTGCCGATCGAGGCTGACAAGGTAGATAATAATACCCGTGAAGACGGCTGCTACCACTGCTACAACGACCCAGATTTTGCCATCGGCCCGAAGTTTGTCGGCCATTTCAACGCCGTTGGATACGGGTTGTTGGGCCATGATGTTCTGGCTAAGTAAAAGAAGAGCTGCCAGTGGGGCTTTCGTCAAAAAAGACAGTCGCATTTTGAATAAAGAAGTAAGTCTAGAAATTAACGCAAAAATAAGCTGAATCATTCCGGGATTTTATGGGAGAATTATTCTTCCAGTGCTACTTTCAATCGCCGGAGCCGTACACGGAGTTCCGTAATCCACAAGCCTAGCAGGATGAAACCAATAATTGCCGGGTAAAAAACCATGCGCAGGTTGTTATCCATATCATACTGGCCAAACGCCGGATTGCCGCCGTTGCCGGGGTGAAGCGAATCGGTTAGGCGGGGTACCACAAATATCAGTGGAACAAAAACGGCAAATGCAAAAATGTTATACACCGCCGAAATGCGGGCACGTCGTTGTTCGTCGTCAAACGATCCCCGCAGAATCAGATAGGCCAGATACATCAGCATCCCAACGGCCACGCTGTTGAGTTTCGGGTCGTTAGGCCAGGGCTCGCCCCAGGTGAAATTGGCCCAGAGTGAGCCGGTAGCGCACCCCAGAATACCATATAAAATGGCCGTATTGGCAAACTCGACTGCTACCAGATCATCGTCGGATTTGCCATTGCGCAGATACCGAATCGAATAAACGGCTGAGGTGAGTAGTAGCGTGATCATGCCAAACCAGAGTGGAACATGAAAGTATACATTTCGGATACTTTCGTTTAGAATCGGCTGCCGGGGCACTACGCCCAGAAATCCCTGGAAAACAACATAGGTCAGAATCAGGACCGCAAGGGCCTTCCACCAGTTTTTTTTCATAGCATTCGTTGCCGGAGCAACAGTCCGGATGGCCACGTCCGGGCAATTTTAAGTACAAAACCCAGGCGTGGCCGGCTGGGTTACTAACTGATTAGCTCCGCCACAGAAACGGAAACAGCAACCACGACAGTGTCAGCACAATGGCATCGATGGCCAGCACAATGCCCACTTCGTCCCAGCTTGAACCACGATCGAGGCCGTCGAGGGCATTTTTCGAAATCTTCAGCAGCATCAGCAGCAGTGGCAGAATGATCGGGAAACTCAGAACGGCCATCAGTGTAGCCGGGTTTTCGGCCTTGCTGGCAATACCAGCTACTAAAGTCAGCGAAGCCGCAAATCCTACCGCTCCTAGCAGGAGTGTTAGCAGGTATAGGGGCATGTCGTTGACCGGATTGCCCAGCACAAAGGCATAAACCATGAACCCCAGAAAGGCAAGCACCAGCATCAGCGCTGTATTATACAGAATTTTGGAGATGATGATCTGTTCGGGGCTGGCCAGCACATAGTAGTATAACTGTCGACCCGATCGTTCCTGAATAAAACTTTTGGCAATGGCATTTATCGCCGAGAAGAGCTGAATTAACCAGAACAATGTATTCCAGACGATAGGGGTAAGCTGGCCACGACGAGCATTAAAACTCAGATAACAGACAAAAACAGCTCCTACAATGTACAACAGCATTCCGTTGAGCGCGTACCGTTGTCGCCACTCCAGCAGAAACTCTTTCCGCATTAGTGCGCTCATCTGCCGTACTGATTCTGTCATACTGGTGTTCAATAATTGCGCAAATTTACGGCGCAACAACGATGCAGAAAAGAAATACTTTACCTTATGTCTATTCGGTGGGTAGCCAACACCGCTATAATATGGATTATTCTACGATTCTTACCCTCTGTAGCTTTTCATTTCTGGCTGGTTTTATCGATGCAATCATTGGCGGTGGCGGACTTATACAAACGCCTGCAATTTTATTTACCTTACCGCAGTATCCGATTCCGACGCTGATTGGAACCACCAAACTACCTTCGTTGTGCGGTAGTTTGATGGGGGCCTTTCAATACAGCCGTCGGGTGGCGGTGGTTGGTCGGTCTATTGGCCCGATGATGACCATTGCATTTGGTGCATCCTGGCTTGGTTCGTTAACGCTCACCCGAGTGCCAAACAGTTTCATGAAACCCTTTGCGCTGGTATTGCTGGTGGTTGTGTTTATCTATACACTCACAAAAAAAGATTTTGGGCAGGTTACTGTCCAGCACATTTCGGCACGGCAGCAACGCATTCGGATGTGGACAATGGGGTTGCTTATTGGTTTCTATGATGGCTTTTTTGGTCCCGGAACAGGGAGTTTTCTAGTGCTGGGTTTTATTGCTCTGGTGGGCTTCGATTTTCTGAAAGCCAGTGCCTATGCCAAGCTGGTCAATGCATCCACTAACCTGGCCAGTGCCGTTTTTTTTATCAGTGAACGGAAAATTCTCTATGCATTTGCCTTCCCGATGGCTATTGCCAATCTTTCCGGCGCATTTCTGGGGGCTCGGTTAGCTATTCTGAAAGGTAATCAGTTTATCCGGGTCTTTTTTTTACTGATTATTGTGGCTACAATTCTGCGCTTTGCCTCGGATTTGATGGTATAGAGAGCTGATTTGGGGAAAAGATGCATTTCTATTTGCATCGATAAACTTTCCGTTGTAATCTTGCGTTAATTAAACTGAATCTAAATAAAGATTGGTTACCACCGGCACCATGAGCAAGCGAAGCGTTGCAGATTTAAAAATTGGAGAACGAGCTACCATTCAATCGTTCGAAAACCAGTTAATGTCGCTTAAACTGCTCGAAATGGGCTGTTTACCTGGCGCAGAAGTGTGTTTAAGTGGTAAGGCCCCGCTGGGCGACCCAATCTGCCTGAGTGTGTCGGGCTATTGTCTGGCCATGCGGAAATCTGAAGCGGCTACCATTTTTATTGACTAACGTGCTTCAATACCATTACTACATCGCTGATAAACTTATGCGTTGCTGGTAAGCAATTCATAAGTCTCAAACTGTACTGAGTTGAGTTCCCCCGTAATTGCTCTTGTTGGAAATCCGAATGCCGGTAAATCGTCATTATTTAATCAACTGACGGGCCTTCGTCAGAAAACCGGAAATTTTCCAGGCGTTACGGTCGATAAAAAATCGGGTAGCTGGACCATCGATTCGCAGACGGTTGCTACGGTAGTCGATCTTCCCGGCGTTTATTCAATTTATCCTAAGTCGCTCGACGAGCAAATCGTTACCGATATTCTGGCCAACCCCGACCACCCCGATTATCCGGATGTGGCTATTGTGGTGGTCGATGCCTCCAATCTCCATCGAAATTTACTTTTGTTTACCCAGGTTGCGGACCTGGGTGTGCCGGTTATTCTGGCGCTGAACATGCTCGATGTAGCCCGTCAGCAATCCAAAGAAATAAATGCCGTTAAGCTGGCTATGCGGCTGGGCGTACCGGTTGTGCGCATCAATGCCCGCACCGGCGACGGTGTCGATCAGCTTAAAAAAGCGGTGATGGGGCAGATCAGGGAGCCAACGCTACCGGGTAAACTTTTTTTTGACCCAGGCGAAGAAGCTGCCGAACTCATCGACGATACCAGACGGCAGTACCATCTCGATAATAATTACCTGGCGCTGCAATACATTATTCAGCACGATGGTTTTACATTTCTGAACCGCCAGCAGCAGGTTGGCCTCGATGCAATTATTGAGAAACACCAGTTTAGTGAGCCCACGTTCCAGGCCGGAGAAACCATCACCCGATACAAACGAATTGCTCAACTGCTTTCGGAAGTGGTTACGGATCAGCGTCCGATTAATCAGCCCACCTGGAGCCAGAAACTTGATCGGGTTCTTCTGCATCCGGTTTGGGGCTATGCCATTTTCGGTCTAATTCTGCTACTCATTTTTCAGGCTATTTTTGCCTGGGCGCAGCCGTTTATGGACGCTATCGATGCGGGTGTAGCCTGGCTCAATGGGCAACTGAAGGAAAGTTTACCCAAAGGGCCATTAACCGACCTGCTGACCGATGGTATACTGGCCGGAGTTGGAGGAATTCTGGTATTTATCCCGCAAATCGCTTTTCTGTTTTTGCTGGTTTCGCTGCTCGAAGAATCAGGATATATGTCGCGGGTGATGGTCATAATGGATCGCATCATGCGCAAATTCGGGCTGAATGGCCGAAGCGTGGTGCCGCTGATTTCGGGCGTGGCCTGCGCTGTTCCCGCCATCATGGCTACGCGTAGCATTGGTACCCGGCGCGACCGCCTGATTACAATTCTGGTAACTCCTCTGATGAGCTGCTCGGCCCGATTGCCGATCTATACCATTCTGATTGCTTTGGTCGTGCCCAGTCAGCGGGTATTGGGCGTGTTCAATTTGCAAGGATTGGCATTGATGGGGCTTTACCTGTTAGGATTAGTCAGCGCCTTGCTGGCGGCCTATGTCCTGAAATTGTTTCTCCGTACAAAAGAACGTAGTTTCTTTATAATGGAACTGCCTACGTTTAAGCTTCCGCGCTGGAACCATGTGGCGTTAACCATCTGGGAAAGTGTGCGGGCGTTTGTTTGGGAAGCCGGGCGGGTTATTCTGGCCATCTCCATTATTCTGTGGGTATTGGCTAGTTACGGACCGGGCGACTCGATGGATCGGGCTGAAAAGCAAGCTCGTTTGCAGAGTGACAAAGTAACGACCGAAGAGCTACAAAATCGGATTGCTTCTGAGCGGCTGGAAGCGTCGTATGCCGGTCGGTTCGGGCATTTGATTGAACCGGCTATCCGACCGCTGGGCTATGACTGGAAAATTGGCATAGCCCTGTTGAGTTCGTTTGCTGCCCGGGAAGTGTTCGTTGGCACCATGTCGACTATCTATAGTATTGGCGACGGGGCCGACGATGAAGGAATTACCATTAGAGAACGATTGCATCAGGAGCGAAATCCGGCTACGGGTGGACCAATGTACACGCCCGCACTGGCCTGGTCGTTGCTGATTTTCTACGTGTTTGCTATGATGTGTATGAGCACATTGGCCGCTACACAACGCGAAACCAAAAGCTGGAAATGGCCAGCCATTCAGTTGGCTTACATGATGACTATTGCCTACGTATCGGCATTTATTACATATCAGTTATTGCAATAGCACTGTGCCTATGCCATAAAAAAAGCTCCGTCAGCACTGCTGACGGAGCTTTTTTTATGAGTTTTTTTACCAAAGTAAGCCTTTGGAAATCAGAGGGTAAATAAAATGATAGACAATGTAGGCAAACAACGCAACGGTTAGTCCGCCCAGGGCAGTGGTTTGGTCGAAAGCGACCCGGGTTTTACGCGAGGGGCGGCTTACGCGCCAGTCGCGGTGGGCTGTAGGTTTCATAGTATTTGTCAGTAGTAATTTTGGCAATGCAAATTTGGGGCCGTCCTGTCGGGAACAACAGAGCGGAAACCCGGATTTTTGTCATTGCGTATAACTACCTGATTTTCTATAAACCCTTATACGTTCTGTTTATTAAGCGGTAGTATCGCTTCGTTGCAACACTATATTACCTGCACGCTAAGTGTGGCACCGATTCTACAGTCTTGTTACCAGGCTTCTACACATCTACTCCCAGCGTAGTGCATCAATAACGTCAGAGGCAATCATGCCGATAGGGCCGCGTTGTTCGGCAGCTTTATCGCCCGCCAATCCATGCGCAAAAACACCTAATACAGCGGCTTCAACAGGGTCGTATCCCTGAGCCAGGAGCGCTGTTAACACACCTGTCAATACATCGCCTGTTCCGCCTGTGCTTAAGCCTGGGTTACCTGTTGAGTTGAAGTGCACATCACCGTCCGGCGTAGCCACAGCCGAATAGGCTCCTTTGAGGACAACTACAACATTATACGTTTTAGCAAAATCGCGCAGAATCGTTAGTTTCTCGTAATCATTTTCCCATTTGCGCGTCAATCGTTCAAATTCCTTCGGGTGCGGAGTCAGAATGCTGTGCGGGGGGATTTTATTGAGCAGCGCCCGATTTTCGGATAAGAGATTCAGCGCGTCAGCATCCAGAACAATCGGCTTTTTAAGCGTTGGAAGCAAATCGCGTAACATCTTCAGCGTATCGGGAGCTTTGCCAATTCCCGGACCAATGCCAACCGTAGAGTAATCAGCCGGTTCAGGGCCTTCAACGATACTGTAACCCGTCAGGACTTTCGGATCTTCATCGGCACGACACATTGCTTCCGGTACCGCCGTTTGGATAACATCATACCCGCATTGTGGAACCTGTACGGAAAGTAAACCAACTCCCGACCGCAGGCAGGCTCTGGCTGCCAGCACCGCAGCCCCTATTTTGCCATAACTGCCCACCAATAATAAAGCATGTCCGAAAGAGCCTTTGTTGGAAAACCGTTCCCGTTTATGGAGCAATAAGCGAGCATCGCGTGGCTGCGTAAAGAAATAGGGCGTGGGAGCCAGGTCGATATACCGTTTGTGCAGTTGTATGTCTACAATATGCCAATCGCCAACATAACGGCCGTTTTTGGGTAAAACAAAGGCTAGCTTCGGCAACTGAAATGTTATTGTATAATCTGGCTCAATGATTGTATCAGCAGAACTGTTGGGTTGGTCGGTATACAAACCGCTGGCAATATCGACAGAGACGACCGTTGCCGGGGCTCTATTGATAGTTTCGATCGTACTTTTAACAATGCCTTCGGTGGGGCGAGATAAGCCAGAGCCGAATATGGCGTCGATCACTACTTCGTTATGCCGGATGGCCGGAATATCGTGCGATAATTCAACATAATGAATGTTCTCTGTAACGAGCTTTAGCCGCCGATGATTGTGCATGAAATCGTCGGATTCGCGGGGGGCATACCGCACAACATATACCTCAATGGGGTATTCGCGTTCCAGCAATAATCGGGCAATGGCTAATCCATCGCCCCCATTATTGCCCAGGCCACAGAAGATTTTGGTGATTGTCGTATTCGGAAAATGATCAGCAAACCAGTCAACAAAAGCAAGAGCGGCACGCTCCATAAGGTTGATTGGTGCAATGGGTTCATGCTGGATAGTGTATTGATCAAGCGCTCTAATCTGGTCAACGTTCAGTATTTTCATCGATTTGGCGTCGGTTACTCCGGGTAATTTCGCAAAAGTATTTTCATCTACTGAGAAATTTACTATCTTTGCGGCTCATTTCGCAAATACTTATCTGGCGATTTATATACGGTCATGAGCGAGTTAATCAAATTAGTGGAGGCAGACAACGCGCAGCGTCGCGCCGATTTGCCCACATTCCGGGCAGGCGATACGGTGAACGTACACGTTAAAATCCGCGAAGGAAATAAGGAGCGTATTCAGGTGTTTACGGGAACGGTTATTCAACGCCGGAACCCAAGCAGCGCTGGCGAAACGTTTACTGTCCGCAAAGTATCGAATGGTGTTGGGGTAGAACGGATTTTTCCAATCCTGTCGCCAAACATCGACAAAATCGAAGTTGTTCGTTTGGGTAAAGTTCGTCGCGCCCGGTTGTTCTTCCTGCGCGGACGTCAGGGTAAAGCGGCTCGCCTGAAAGAGCGTAAGCCTAAAGCGGCTGCCGTTGCATAATTGCACCCCTCCAAGCACGATTTTTTTAAAAGCTGCCTGAAAGGGTGGCTTTTTTTAGTTTTAATCCTTACTACACACTCGTTTTGTAAGCCCACTGGTTAATCGCTGATTATGGAATTCTTTAAATATCAGGGTACAGGCAACGATTTTGTCTTGGTTGATGATCGGGCCCAAACGTTTCCGGCTGCCGATCAGGCCTTTGTTGAACAATTGTGCCACCGGCGGTTTGGCATTGGGGCCGATGGTCTGATTCTGCTCCAGAACGACCCTGACTATGATTTCAGAATGGTGTATTTCAACTCTGATGGAGCCGAAGGAAGTATGTGTGGGAATGGTGGCCGCTGTATTGTTCGGTTTGCGCACGATCTGGGGATTTTTGACCAGAAAACCCGTTTTATTGCTGTCGATGGCGAACACCTGGCCGAAGTAGACGGTGAGAACATTTCGCTCAAAATGAGTAACGTGTCGGGTATCGAAACGCGCGGTGGGCTTACCTTTCTGAATACGGGGTCTCCGCATGTTGTGCAATTTGTCGATGATCTGGAATCGCTGGATGTGGTTGCCGAAGGTCGTGCCATTCGCTATAGTACCACCTTTCAGCCGGGCGGAACGAATGTCAACTTTGCGCAGGTGCTCGACAGCCATACACTGTTTGTCAGAACCTATGAGCGAGGAGTTGAAGACGAGACCTACTCCTGCGGTACGGGCGTAACGGCGGTTGCGCTGGTGGCCCAGCAACAGCTTGCCATGCCCGATCCGGTACATATTCAGACAATTGGCGGAAATTTGCGGGTGTCTTTTCAACCAAAAGGTGACGGTCAGTTTGAGGATATTTACTTGATTGGTCCAGCTAAGCGTGTTTTTGCCGGATCGATAACCGTTTAGCGGATTCTTGAGTTAACCCGGTAGTGTTAATTCAAGCTAACCACGGCGAATGATCATTTATAAAAAGAAAGACTGGCTGCCAGCCATCTGGCATTTTCATACTGGCCCCACAGCGTTAGCTCTTCTGCGACGATTGGTTTTTGTGTTGATCTACGCAACTATCGTAACTGTGGGCGAATTAAACTACATCGATTTTCGCTTAAAAGATACCCCCAGCTCATTTTTGCAGGCAACCGGTATTCTGCTGAGCTTACTGCTAATCTTTCGAACGAATACGGCTTATGACCGATTCTATGAGGGGCGTCGGGTTTGGGGAGCACTAGTCAATAACTGCCGTAATCTGGCTATCTTTTTCAATGCTGTGCTGCCACAGCATGATGAAGGTAGCCGGATTTTTTTTGCCAAAGCCATCTCCAATTTCCCCTTTGCGCTCAAGAACCACCTGCGCGAGATGAATGGTATGCACGAACTGGATGAGGTTGAAGAAGGCGAACGGAGCGATCTGAATAACTTCGACCATAAGCCGGCCAGGGTGTCGAATCAGTTGTGGGTTCGGACCGAGCTTTTGTACCGCGAAGGCCGTATTTCTGAATCGCAACACATTAATCTGAATCAGTACTTAACGTCGCTGATGGACATTTGCGGTATCTGCGAACGCATTAAAAGCACCCCGATTCCGTTTTCCTACAACTTGTTTATCAAACTCTTCATCATGATTTACGTAGCCATTTTGCCCTTTACGGTCATTACGGCTTACGGCTATCTGACCATTCCGGCCGTAGTGCTCACATCGTATGTGCTGGTTGGGCTGGAAATGATTGGCGAGGAAATCGAAGAACCATTTGGCTTCGAACGAAACGATCTGCCGCTAAACCAACTTAGCCAGATGATTCGGGTAAATGTCCACGAAATTTTGCAGATAAGTCTGCCACACGTAGAAAAACAGGCTGCCAAACCGGGCTTTACGATTATGACCTGATGGTAGACGTTAGATAATGAATGTTGGATTTTAGCCAGTAGACTATAGCGTCAATGTTTATCTAACATCTAACGTCTGTTATCCAATGTCCTCAATAATTCCTCCATGCAGATGATAGATTGTTTTGTTCTGTAGTTCGGGCTGGCGTAGAAAATCTTTGGCGGCAATCCGGCTCCGAACGCCGTTGGTACAGATCGCGATGAGCGTTTCATAGGGGAGAAGCTCGTTTTTTCGGGCGCGAATATCGGGGAGCGGAATATTGAGCCCACCAATGTTAAATTCGTCAAATTCCCACTCGTCGCGCACGTCGACAATGGCCGTGTGTGGCTCCAACCTGAGCCGCTCCAGCTCAGAAAGCGAAATATCGGTATACTTGGGGGTTGTCATGTAAGAAAGTAACAAGTAATTTTTGAGGTCTGTTCACGACGTTGGGTACTATAGAGTGGGAGGGGGTAAGCAAGAGACGTGGAGCAGGATTGCGTTACATTCTCGTTCTGATTCCTGCCAATCTGTCAGCCCAGACGCGGCTGGAACAAGATTTGATCACGCCCGTTTAATATCTATTATCGAATCAAATAAGACACTATGGAAGCCGTAGAAAGCCAAAAAGGAGAGTCCACGCGGGGCCAGATTTCAATTCATACCGAGAATATCTTCCCGATTATCAAGAAGTTCCTGTATTCGGATCACGAGATTTTTCTGCGCGAATTAGTATCGAACGCGGTTGATGCCACGCAGAAATTACGTCAGTTGGCGTCCTTTGGCGAGTTCGGTGGCGAACTGGGTGACTTAAAAGTGACAGTATCGCTCAACGAAGAAGCCAAAACCATTACCATCAGCGATAATGGCATCGGTATGACAGCCGATGAAATCATGAAATACATTAACCAGATCGCTTTTTCGGGCGCGGCCGACTTTCTGGAAAAATATAAGGATAAAACCGACGATAAGGGCCAGATTATCGGGCATTTCGGGCTTGGCTTTTATTCGGCGTTTATGGTGGCCGAGAAAGTCGAAATCGTTACGAAATCGTACCGCGACAATAGCGAAGCGGTACGCTGGACATGCGATGGATCTACTGAATTCGAATTATCGCCCGCCGAACGGGCCGAGCGTGGTACGGACGTGATTCTGCACATCGCGCCCGATTCGGAAGAGTTTTTGAACAAAGGGCGTTTGCGTGGTATTCTGGACAAATATGCCCGGTTCCTGCCTACGCCGGTCGAGTTTGATGGTCAGGTCGTGAACAACTCAACGCCGATCTGGACAAAAGCGCCTTCTGAACTGACCGACGAAGATTACAAAACGTTCTATCGGGAGTTGTATCCGATGAGCGAAGAGCCGCTTTTCTGGATTCACCTGAATGTCGACTATCCGTTCAATCTGACGGGTATTTTATATTTCCCCCGAATCAAGAACGAACTGCGGTTTCAGCGGGAAAAAATTCAGCTCTACAGCCGTCAGGTATTCATTACTGACGAGGTAAAAGACGTGGTACCTGATTTTCTGATGATGCTGCATGGCGTGATCGATTCGCCCGATATTCCGCTCAACGTATCGCGGAGTTTCCTGCAGGCCGATGCGAACGTGAAGAAAATCAACGGCTACATCACTCGGAAAGTAGCCGATAAACTACAGGAGATTTTCAATGCCGACCGGAAAGCTTTCGAAGAGAAGTTCGACGATATTGGACTGTTTATTAAATATGGCATTCTGAGCGACGATAAGTTCTGGGAAAAAGCCAAAAACTTCGTGCTGCTCAAAAATACGGAAGGTGAGTATGCAACTATTGACGAATACCGCGAGAAAACTCAGGCCAATCAGACCGACAAGGACGAGAAGCTGGTGATCCTCTACACTACCGACCGCAAACAACAGGACGCCTATATCGAATCGGCCCGTCGGCGTGGTTACGACGTGCTGCTGATGGATAATGTGATCGACTCGCACTTCATTAATTCGCTGGAATACAAACTGGAAAAAGTATCGTTCCAGCGGGTCGATGCCGATACGCTCGACAAACTGATCGATAAAGGCATCAACAACGAAAGTGTATTGTCGGAAGCCGACAAAACCAAACTGAAGGAAGTGTTCGAACAGGTGCTGGACAATAAAATGCTCCAGGTGAGTATTGAAGCACAGCCCACCGACGAACTGCCCGTAACGATTACTATGCCGGAGTTTATGCGCCGTATGAAAGACATGTCGGCGCTTTCGGGCGAACAGTCGTTCTATGGTAATCTGCCTGTTAGTTACAATGTGGTTGTCAATGCCAATCACCCACTGACTGCCAAAATTCTGAGCGAAGCTGATGCCGACGTCCAGAAATCGTTGGTAAAACAGGTCTATGATCTGGCGCTGCTTTCGCAAAACCTATTGACCGGAGCCGACCTGACAGCTTTTGTTCGCCGGACGGTAGCGACGCTGTAAGTAGCTCTCGTGGAAGTAAAAAGGACTGCCAATTCCGGGCAGTCCTTTTCTTATTTATGGGGCCACCGTTGCGGAGATTTTAGTTCCGCCAAAATCTGGATTTGACTGACTAGCCCTAAGCGGTAAAGCTCAATTATGTGCCATCGAAAGATACTGGCTTTGTACTTTTTCTTGAAACCAATAAAACCGCTCACTTTCATAACTCTACACGGTTAGTGTCAAGCTATTTCAGCGTAATCTAACTTCAGATAGTCGGCATGTTTGGGTCGAGCTGCGAAATATCAGTAATCATATGGCTCTGACGCATGGTTGCCCGCGAAAAATAACAAAAAAAGCTACCCCAATAGATTTACCGCCCAATGGCTACTTTTCGCAGGATCGAATCGATGACCTGCAACGTTGTTACCCCATCGGCTTCGGCTTCGTAGTTAAGCATGATGCGGTGATTGAACACATCTGGTGCTACTTCCTTAATGTCTTCGGGGAGCACATATTCGCGTCGGTCGAAATAGGCGAGCGCCTTAGCCGCCAGATTGAGGTTGATGCTTGCCCGGGGCGACACACCAAACTGAATATACCGGGCTTCGTCGCGGAGGTTATATTCCATCGGTCGGCGGGTGGCAAAAACCAGCTCGATGATATACCGTTCGAGTGTTTCGGAGATGCTGATGCTGTTGATCTCGTCGCGAATGGCTACGAGGTCTTCTTTACCCAGAACGGGCTTTACTTCATAGTCGAAATTCATGTTCGACATTCGGCGCATCACTTCCAGTTCCTGATCCTTATTCAAATAATCGACAAAGACCTTCATCATGAATCGATCCACCTGCGCTTCGGGGAGCGGATAGGTTCCTTCCTGTTCAACGGGATTTTGGGTGGCCAGCACCAGAAACGGACGGTCGAGCACAAATGTTTCTTCGCCGATAGTAACCTGACGTTCCTGCATGGCTTCCAGTAATGCCGCCTGCACTTTAGCCGGAGAGCGGTTTACTTCGTCGGCCAGAATCAGGTTGGCAAAAATCGGTCCCTGCTTTACCTCGAATTCTGCCGTTTTCTGATTGAAAATCATGGTTCCGATCAGGTCGGCAGGTAATAGGTCGGGTGTGAACTGAATGCGCTGAAAATCAAGCTCCAATACTTTAGCCAGGGTATTGATTGTCAGTGTTTTGGCTAGTCCGGGAACACCTTCGAGCAGAATATGGCCACCCGTAAACAACCCAATAAGCAGCCGA
Source organism: Spirosoma sp. SC4-14 (assembly GCF_037201965.1). Taxonomy (NCBI): domain Bacteria; kingdom Pseudomonadati; phylum Bacteroidota; class Cytophagia; order Cytophagales; family Cytophagaceae; genus Spirosoma; species Spirosoma sp. SC4-14. Next base: position 3,479,204 of record NZ_CP147518.1, read on the forward strand.
TTGAGCAGGCGCTCCTGCCCAACCACAACCTGGCTCATCTCGTTGAATACCTCGTGGATTTTGGTATGATATGTAAAGGATGTCGCTTGCATTGGTGTGAGTTTTCAGTTCTCAGTTTATCGTTTTTAGTGCTCTGCTGCATTACGCTCGCGAAGCACTAAAAGCGATAAGTCGAAAACTATAAACTATAAACTAAAAAGTTGCCCGGATGCTTCGATCCTTGCCATGAATATCTTTATACACCTGAATTCGGGTAAAACCCCGATCGGCAAAAACCTGTTGGGTTGCTTCGCCAAACCGTTCATTTATTTCAACGTAACAAGCCCCATCTTTCGTTAGATGACGAACGCAGAAATCGGCAACGGCTTTGTAAAAAACCAGCGGATCATTATCATCGACAAATAAGGCCAGGTCGGGTTCATAATTCAATACATTCCGATCCATCTGAGCCGCTTCGGAACGAGTAACGTAGGGTGGGTTGCTGACAACACAGTCAAACTTACCCGTAAAATCGGACGGAATCTGAAGAATATCCTGAATGGAAAAGGCAACATCGGCGTTCAGGTGATCGGCATTATGCTGGGCCAGGGTCAGGGCCTGATCAGAAACATCCCAACCCGTCACGACCGACTGCGGCAGAAATCGGGCCAGGGTGATGGCAATGCATCCACTGCCGGTACCAATGTCAACAATATGAACATCGTCGGTACGGTCGGCAAAATCGTGCATGATAAGCCGCACCAGATCTTCTGTTTCAGGTCTTGGAATCAGCACATCAGGCGAAACCTCGAATTCTAAACCGCAGAAGATGGTTGTACCAATAACATGCTGAATAGGTTCCTGCCGATTCAATCGTTCCAGAATTTTAAACCAGTCAGGTTCAGTCCGGTTTGGCGGTAGAGGTTTATCGGCCAGTATGTCGGTTTTGCGCAGACCGAAGTAATGGTCGAGCAGCATAAACGCCATCTCGCGGGCTTCTTCGGGCGGATAGGCCGTAATATTCTTGCTTAGACGTTGATAGAGTGGTTTGGCTGTGGCCATTCGGTATAGTCGGGTAATTTTGCCAAAAATAGGGAAGTTTTCGGTTAAGGGATAGTCTACTGTTTTCTGTTTATGGCTGTGGCTAGGAAATTTGTACCGGAATTGGTTCCGAAAACAGCAAACGAATTTCAGAATGATGAATTTATTCATGGAGCGTGCGCTCGAACTGGCAACCCTCGGTCGTGGACATGTGAGTCCGAATCCGCTGGTTGGGTGTGTGATCGAACATAACGGGCGGATCATCGGCGAGGGCTGGCACCAGCGCTATGGCGAAGCCCATGCCGAACGAAATGCCATTTTCTCGGTTCGTCCCGACGATGCGTACCTGTTGCCCGAAAGCACGGCTTACGTAACGCTGGAACCCTGTTCGCACTATGGCAAACAGCCACCCTGCGCCAATCTGCTCATCGAAAAGCAGATAAAACGGGTCATTTGCTGTAACGACGACCCCAATCCGCTGGTTGGCGGGCAGGGATTTGCGAAACTACGAGCGGCTGGTATTGCCGTTGAAACGGGCGTATTAGTCGGCAAAGGGCGGGAGTTGAACGCCCGTTTCTTTACATTTATGGAACAGCATCGGCCCTATATCGTTCTGAAATGGGCCGAAACGGCCGATGGCTTTATAGCAGGACCCTACGGAAAACCCGTTACGATAAGTGGCGATCTGTCGCATCGACTGGTGCATCGCTGGCGGTCGGAAGAAGATGCTATTATGGTGGGCACCCATACGGCAAGTACCGATAATCCGCGGCTGAATGTGCGTCTGGTGCCGGGGCGAAATCCGCTCCGGATCGTTATAGACAAACAGTTGAAACTCAGTAAGGACTTGCATCTGTTCGATAATGCGCAGCCAACGCTGGTCTATAATTTTCTTAAAACGGACCTGACCGGCGAAACAACGTACTGTCGGTTAAACGCCGATGAACCCTTGTTGCCGCAGTTGCTGACCGATCTGTATACTCGACGCATACAGTCGGTATTGGTAGAGGGCGGCACAACGTTACTTCAATCGTTTATCGACGCCGGACTGTGGGACGAAATGCGGGTATTTAGATCCCGAACTATGCTTCAGGCTGGGGTTAAGGCCCCGGTTGTGCAGGGAAATCTGGTTCGGTCGGAGTTAGTTGGCGATGACGAGTTAATCACCTGCAAAAAATAACCCCAGGATCATGCCCAGGGTTATTTTCACTATTTTCTGCTAATCAGAACTACTTAAAGGACTGCTGTTTAGTGGATTAGCCAATGGCTACTCTACGAATGCGCTACTGGTGTGGCATTGATTCCTATATTGCCACTGGCGACCAGCGTGGTTCCGGCCATGATTTTGACGTTGGCATTATACGAACTGAGGTTATCGTAGAAGCCCGCTTCATTGATTACGTAGTACTTGTTGCTCGAAAATTCGCCGGTTGCTCCGCTGATGGCATCGAGCGGTTTCAGAACGGTCGATAAGCTTTCGGTAAGTTTGCCCTGATAGATGGACGACGAATAGGCCATACCACTATCCGTGTTGTAGAGACCGATCTGAACCAGCGTTACCGATGAGCTGTACTTGTAGAAGACTACCCTTCCATACACATTGGTACCATCGGAAGAGGCTAGCGTGTAGGCGGTATAGGTCGAAATGGTACCTCCGCCCGGAGCGACATTTAAGTTGGGTTCATAGACCTGTTGTTCGCAGGAAGTAAGGAAAAATAACAGGAGAATACCGAACGCAGGAAGGATATGCAGTTTATGAAAAAAGCGTTTCATGGCTTGGCAGTGATTAGAAGTTGAACATGATACGGCCGTAGTAGTAGGCACCGTTAGAACCCTGCTGGTTGTTGGAGTACAGATAGAATCCCTGATTTTCGGGGCGAAGAATCTGGGGATACTTGTCGAAAATATTGCTGCCACCAATCGACAGTTTCAGATTGCGGGTAAGGTCGTACCCAATGCTCATGTCGAAAATAGCCTGTGGAGAGAACGTTTGGTCGTAGTAATTGCCCTGATCGTCGGACGATACCGAACGCTCCGTAACCGATCCGAAGTAAGTACCCCGCAGCATGATATTGAACTTATCGAAACGATAGGTGATAGAACTGATGACTTTAGTTCTGGGGGTTCCGGTTTCAAACTGGCCAATTACATCGCGGCTGAGGTATTTTTCAACCACCTGATCGGGGGTCAGGTTTTCGACATTCAGGTCGAGTGTTTTCCGGGTGAGGATCGTATTCTTGCTGAAAATAGCAGCCAGCATAAACGTCAGACTTTTGTTGCGGGCCATTGTGTAGGTGTAGTTGCCAACCAGTTCAATACCTCTCGACCGAACATTGGCCCCGTTGACAAAGAACTGTGCTTCGCCACCGCCAATAACTTCTCCATAGTTATTGCCAACTTCTGAGGCATTGAAATAACTGGTGCGGAAAATCCGGTTGTCGACATCGATCTGGTAGGCGTCGGCTGTGATCTCAAATCCACGTGTAGGCTGGAACGTGAAGCCCAGGCCATAAGTACGTGAGTTTTCCTGCTTCAATCCTTTGATACCCAGCACTCGTGCTGCCGTACTGTTGGTTGGATAGGTGGTCACGTCGAGTGGTTGGGGGATGCCATTGGCATCGGGTACGAAAGCCGTTGCCGTATGCGTATAGTTTAACTCCTGTAGTGAAGGAGCCCGGAAACCCGTTGCAATCGAACCCCGGATGGTCAGGTTTTTGGTGATTTCGTAGCGGGCAGCCAGTTTACCAATCGATACGCCACCAAAATCAGAATAATTTTCCAGGCGCACCGCTGCGGCTACCAGAAACTTACGGGTCAGCTCGAGTTCGGCATCCAGATAGGCTGCCATGGTGGTTCGGTATTCGTTGCGTTCGTTTTTAGGCCCAAATCCGGCAAAGCACTGGCAGTTCGACGATAGCGATTTGACCGTTACCTGCTGACCGGCATATACACTTAATGGATTGCCCGACGCATCGACAATGGGTGTACTGCTGGCATCTTCGAGTGGTTTGCCATCGGGACCAACCAGCAAACCGGCTTTGGTTGCCGTCAGGATACCCGCATCGCCATAGCTGTAACTCTCTTCCTGACCTTTCAGGATTTTATAATTCTCGACCCGCATCTCGGCCCCAAACGCAACATTCAGACCGTTCATTATGCTTTTAAAATAGCGCGAAAAATCGAGGTTTGTTGAGTTCTGGGTGAACTGATGCGTACCCAGATACATATTTACGGGCGAGTTGGAACCCAGCGATGCATTCATCGTGTTGACCATGCCAATCCGCATCCCGTTCCGGCCAAACGTATTGCTGAAATCGACATTGAAATCGCCAACTTTGCTCTTTATCCCTACCGTATTGGAAAAATCGGAGGTGTTCGACGTCATTTGTGGGCGAAATCCGTTGGGATAGAGCAGGTAGTTGAACCGGTCGGTTTGGGAGGGGCGACGGAAATAGCAGGAGAAACCTTCTAGAAATTTGTAGGAAGCTCCGCCGAAACTGTAAATCGTAGTGGTTGGATTGATCTCGTAACCTGCATTATAAAAAGCACTTCCCAGCGTAATGGCGGGCATACCGGCATAAACGGCAAAATCGGCTTTCGTTAAGCCGCGGGCGGCCATCAGGCCATCTTCCGTTTTCAATGATTCAATCAACTGAGTATTGCCAGCCGACTGGGCACGAATAAGTTCGGGGTTCGTAATAACTGGGTTGCCGGTCTTATCGGTCCGCAGGTTGTTCAGATAAGTATTATCAAAAAAGCCCCAGTCGTTGACGAAAGGGCGCAGGGTTGGCCGTCGCTGCGTAATTTGCCCCGAAATGTTGAGGTAGCCTTTCTCCGCAATTTTAAATCCGTAATTCGCATCGAACTGGTAGTTGAAACCATCGGGTTTTCCAGATTTAGTTAGCGCACCGGCGCTACCACCCGAGTTGAGATAACCGCCACCGGTAAGGCTACCTGTCAGTTTATTCGTCCCTTTTTTCAGAATAATGTTCACGACTCCGGCAACAGCATCGGAACCATACTGAGCTGCGGCACCATCCCGTAAGATTTCGACCCGATCGATAGCAGCCGCCGGAATGGTCATCATATCGACCGACGTTGATGGACTGCCGACAGCCGTACCGGTAATAAGCAGGGCCGACGTATGGCGTCGTTTGCCATTGATCAAGACCAGAATTTGGTTCGGTGCCATGTTGCGTAGCTGAACCGGATCAACGTGTGAATCGAGGTCACCGCCCTGCGATCGGATGGCGTTGAAACTGGGAGCCACATAGGCAAGCATCTGTGCCAGATCGATTTGCGGCAATTCGCCCATGATGTCTTTAATCGAAATAACATCGACCGGAACGGGGGTTTCCAGAATGGTTCGTCCTGTGTTGCGCGTTCCGGTTACGATCAGTTCGGTCAGTTGGGTGGCGTCTTCATCGAGGCTGACATTGATGGTTGTCTGATCGCCAACCTGAATTTCTTTTGATTTAAAGCCAATAAAACTAACGACCAGAACATCGTTCGGAGCTGCTTCGAGTGAGAAAGCCCCTTGATTATCGGTGATGGCTCCTTTGCGGGTGTTGCCCTTAATCAGGACATTTACCCCTTGTAGCGCTTCCGAATTCGTAGTGGCTGTTACCTTGCCGGTTATTCGCCTGCTCTGGGCCTGGGTGATGACGGGTAATATTACACCGAACACAATCAGAAGCAGCAGGGTACGCAGAGAGCTGTGTGTGTATACTCTTCGTTTCATAAGTAGTAGGAGTTGATGGAAAGTCAGTAGCAGAACAAGAGAATCTGGGTTGATTTAAGTGAACTAGATACGCCTTTGATAATGAGTTATTCGTAATTGGGATTTAAATTTTTTTATTTAATTGATTGATGTTCAGGGTTTTGCTGATTGAATCTTTGCTTTTTTTTGGGCACTAATTTCCCATCACTCCGGTTGGAGTTTTAGCCGATAGCAATCTGAAAAGCGTGAATTATTGCGCCTGTTGTGTTACGGATGCCGAGTTACTATACCTGGTTGACGGCAGCTTGGCCCAACTGTTTTTTCCTAAACAGAGGAATCGATCGGTAGGGGACGTATAGAGAAGTATGCCCGGCGAATACCCGCTCCGTACAGAATAAGTACTCCTGATGTCATTGCGTTTCATACTGCTGGAAAGTTGAATGTGAAGCGTATTTATTCTTAATGATAGGATAGTAAAAACCTATTCAGGTATTTATACGACCTGTTGACTTCGTATTGATAAATATTGAATTGGTCAAGAAAGAATTATACTGTAAATCAGGTAGCTATGGGCTACATTTATTGCCAAGCTCTCTTTGTAGGAATGTGCACAAATAGAGAGTATGTTCTGTTGTACATTGCTAAATAAACAAATTAAAATTACGTTAACAAGTTGTAATGCAAAATATTATATTATTATATTTAAAATATAAAACAGATTATTGGTTATTTTATATTTAAACCAAACGTTGAACGGGTTTTTCGTAATAATACTTAAGCAAGCCTGCGTTGGCGGATGATGAGCTATAAGGATATTTACTATAAATGCAGGGCCTGATCGATTTATAAATTAGTGTGTACGCAAAAGCCCGGCGCTCACAACGGAAGAATGTGCTGATAGACTGCAACTAGTTCCTTTATGAGCGCCGGGCTTTTGTGAGCAACCGATACTATAGCTTTAGTTAACGACTAAAAGGTTGTTGTCCAGACATTTTTGACCGCCAGCGTCTGATTTGTCTGGATCAGATTGGCAACATAGCCCGGCTTTATTTTCCCTAATTGGTTGCCCAGCCCAATCAACTCTGCCGGAATGGCCGTAGCCATTCGTAATGCGTTGCTGAGTGGAATCCCGGCCTGGTCAACCGCCACCCGTACGCAGTCGATTAAGGTGAGGGCTGAACCCGCCAGATTACCTTCATTGTTCACATATCGGCCAGGGCCGTGGGTATCGGGTTCAAAATGAACGACAAATTCACCTAATGAGAAATTGGGGCGGGGTGGGTTGGCGAATAGCGCATCCGAAATCAAAAACATTCGTTCGCCCAGTAGTCGATAGGCGGTTCGGATCGCTACCGGATGACAATGATACCCATCGGCAATTACGCTGGCATGAACGCTGGCATGATCAAAAACAGCTCCGACAATACCCGGCTCGCGGCTTTCGAAACCGCGCATGGCATTATAGAGGTGGGTTGCTAACGGGAAACCGCTATCAAAAGCATTCATCGCCTGCTGGTAGGTAGCATTGCTATGGCCTAAGGAGAGACGTGTATCGGGATGTTTTAGCCGTTGAAGGGTGGCCAGTTGTTCGTTGGTCAGAATCTCTGGGGCCAGTGTCAGAATACGTATAACGTCGGCATTGGAGCCGAATAATGTTTCCAGTTCGCCTTCGGCCGGAGTACGCACATACGCCATACTGTGTGCTCCTCGTTTGATTGGGTTAAAATAGGGGCCCTCGATATGAATGCCCGGTACACCAAACGGATTTTCGTCCCGAACAATGGCAACGGCTGCCATCGACTGGAGCATTATATCCAGCGACGTTGAATGAATCGTTGGGAGCAGTGTGGTGGTCCCGTTTCGGCGGTGCGACTCATAAATATGGCGCACCGTTTCGGGCGTTGGAATGTCGTTCAGAAACAGATTGGAGCCGCCATATAACTGCAAATCGATCATGCCCGGAAGCAGATAATCGCCCTGGAGATCGACGACCGTTCCCGAATCGGTAGCCGGGATATTCCCATTTTCGGAAATCTCCTGAATATAACCGTCAGAAATCCGCACCGATGCGCCGGAAAGAAATGAGTCGCCCGTAAAAACCGTGGCGTTTTGAAAAATAATGGATTGCATAGGTAGGAAAGTAAGGCGCTGGATTAAAATACCCGGTACAGTTTATGGTTTACGGTTGCTCCGCCCATTCTTATTCCTTCTGCGGAGCAACCGTAAACCATAAACCCAATACCGACCTACTCCTGCCAGATAGCCCAGGCTTTTTCGGCCTGAAGCACGAGCATCTGGTAACCGTTTAGGGTGGCGGCTCCCCGTTCCTGTCCGCGTTTCATAAACTGCGTTTCGGCTGGGTTATAGACCAGATCGTAGAGCATATGCCGATCGGTAAGCTGATCGTAGGGCAGGGCTGGAGCTTCGTCTGTGTGCGGGTAGGTTCCCACTGGCGAACAGTTAATGATTAGCGGATAATCCGAAATCAGCCCCGGCAGTTCAGCATAGGTGATGCTATCGTTGGTTTTAGTGCGCGATACCGATTTGAATGGAATCCCTAAATCGGCAAGAGCCACCAGCACTGCTTTTGACGCCCCACCCGTTCCGAGTACAAGCGCCCGAAGACCGGCCGTAGTCCGGTCATAGTCGGCCAGCCAGTAGACCAGCGATAATTTGAAGCCGTAATAATCCGAATTGTAGCCGGTTGTTTTACCATCGGGTTCACGCTTTATTACATTGACGGCACCAATCTTTGCGGCCGATTCATCTACCCGATCCAGATAAGGAATAACTGCCTGTTTATGCGGAATGGTGACATTTAGGCCACGTAATCCCGGTGTTTTTAATAGATCGGGCAGGGCTGTAATATCGGGCATTTCGAACAGATCGAAGCGACTGTCGGTAATGCCTTCCCGAGAAAATTTTTCGGAAAAATACCGTTGTGAAAACGAATGGGTGAGCGGGAAGCCAATAAGACCGTAGCGAATCATAGTAAAAAAGGCAGAGAAAAGTAGGCAGTTTACGACTACTTTTCTCTGCCTACGTAGGAATTTAATAGACCAACCTGAACGGTTTTGAAAACCATTTAGGGTTAATTAGTTATTGACTAAACCGTTGGGTTACTGGAGCGTTTTTTGAGCGCACCGATGATGATCGGCACTACAGACAAGCCTATGATGCCAAACACCACCAGTTCGAAGTTCTTCTGAACAATCGGGAAATTTCCGAAAAAATAGCCCAGTAGCGAAATGCTTGTTACCCACAAAATGGCTCCCATGATGCAAAAACGCAGATAAGTTCCATAGTTCATACTACCGGCCCCAGCCACAAAAGGCGCAATAGTCCGAACGATGGGAATAAACCGGGCCAGAATGACCGTTCGGCCACCGTATTTTTCGTAAAATTTCTCCGTTTCGGTAATATATTCCCGCTTGAAAAACAGAATTCGTTCCCTCGACTTAATGGTTGTTCCCAGAAACTTTCCGACAAAATAATTCACGTTATCGCCGAGCAGAGCGGCTGTAATGAGCAATGGAATAATAACCCACACACTCAGATCATTGGTTGGCCGGGCGGCCAGTGCACCAGCCGCAAACAGGAGTGAGTCGCCCGGAAGGAGGGGCATAACAATCAGACCGGTTTCGGTGAAGACAATTAGAAACAGGATGGCATAAAGCAATACGCCGTAATCGTTGGCCCACGCATCGAGATACCGATCGAGGTGAAGCAGAAAGTCAAGCAGGGATTTGATCAGTTCCATATAGAAGGAGTGAGAAGACAGTGGTGTGGAGAGGAGCTAGTAGAGTAGGAACCCGCTAACTCTCACGCCTTACTTCAAAAAATGCATAAATGTGTCACCCCGAAGACCCAGCCGAATTGTTTCGAGCGGAATAACTTCGTGAGGGGCGATATTACCCAGATTAACGTTGGTTCCGAGGAGTTTAACGAACCAAACCTGCTGTTCTTTCTGGGGGGCTTCCCACAAGATGCTTTCGAAAGGAACCTGAGTCAGAATTTCTTCCACCAGCCCCTGACGGACTTCGCCACTCGACCGGAACAGCCCAACCGTACCACCTTCGCGGGCTTCACCGATTACCTTCCAGGCTCCGGCCTGTAACTCGGCTTTCATGAGCTGAATCCATTTGTAGGGAGGGATAATCTTGGCTTCATCTTTCGACCCAACTTCCGACAGAACGGTCACCTGCGTAGCCAGTTGGCGGATATATTCGCACTTTTCGTCCTGAGGCATCTCAATCGACCCGTCGGAGACCTCGGCATATTCCATGCCGTATTTATCCAGAAGTTTTCGGTAGTCGTCGAATTGATTGCGAACAACGAAGGCTTCGAAAAGTGTTCCTCCAAAATAGACCGGCATGTTAGCCGACCGATAAACGTCTAGTTTTTCTTTGAGATTGGGAGTGACAAATGATGTGGCCCAACCGAGTTTGATGATGTCTGCGTGGCCAGCGGAGGTAGATAAAAAGTCCTCGACCTCCCGAATACTTAATCCTTTGTCCATTACCATCGTCAAGCCGCTCTGGCGGGGCTTGGCGGTGCGTTCGGGAATTTGCGTAAGCGTATAATTCATTCCTTGTGGTCAAAAAGGCACGTTAAAAATTGCCCCAAAAGTAGTATAAGTCCTGATAACCTCACAAGAAAGTCCATAAATAGTAGCGTTTGGTGCGTCTGTGGCTTAGTTTTGTACTATTTTTGTTGGATATGGACAATTTAACAAACCCTTGTCTTGACTTTTTTCGCTCTCAGGTCGGGCATGATATGAGCAGCAGTATATCGCCAATGGGGCGCTGGCTAAACGGAACCCTGCGGTCTGCTGAGTATGGTCGTCTGGTAGTTGAATACCTTGTTCGGGATGAGATGACAAATCCGGCCGGGGTGTTGCACGGGGGCGCTGCGGCTGCTATTCTCGACGATCTGATTGGTGCTACGGTTTTTACACTAGGGCGTGAATATGCCTATACATCCGTGAATCTGACCGTCGATTTTCTGCATGCGGCCCGAGTTGGTGAGGTGATTACGGCCAGTTCGGATGTGATTCGGGAAGGGAAAAACATTATTCACGGCGAAGGTCGAATCGTAGCGGCCGACGGCAAAATCATCGCCAAATGTTCGACCAATCTGATTCAGACGTCGGTGAAGCTGGCCTTTTAGACGTTGGGGGCTGGTCGTTAGCTAGCAGATAGTAGTTACTACTCAATACTTATGCACCACCAACGCCAATATCCAACATCTAACATTGATCTACTATTGACTAATGACAAAAGTTTTTCTACTTTTGCACCTCATTTCCAATTTTATACATAAACATGTACGCAATCGTAGAGATCGCAGGGCAGCAATTCAAGATCCAGAAAGGTCGCTCTATCTATACCCACCGGTTAGAGGGTGACGTGGACGCTGCACTTGCCTCCGACAAGGTGAAAATTCTCCTTGTTGATAACGAAGGGAGCATCACCATCGGTGCACCAACTGTTGCAGGAGCAACGGTATCAGCCAAAATCGTCGAACACCTGAAAGGCGAAAAAGTTATCGTCTTTAAAAAGAAGCGTCGGAAAGGCTATAAGAAGAAAAATGGTCACCGTCAGTATCTGACCAAAGTTTTGATCGAAGATATAACTATTTAAGTTTAGGCGTTTTCGGGTTTCAGTTGGCTATCGCATCTCTACTGAAAACTGAAAACCTGCAAGCTGAAAACTCTTAAAAGAAAATGGCACACAAGAAAGGTGTAGGTAGTTCCAAAAACGGCCGTGACTCGATCAGCAAGCGCCTGGGCGTGAAACTGTTCGGTGGCCAGTCGGCCATTGCCGGTAACATCATCGTTCGTCAGCGCGGTACAAAACACCACCCTGGCAAAAACGTTGGTCTGGGTAAAGACTTTACGCTGTTTGCTCTGGTTGATGGTGTTGTAAAATTCCGTCCCGGCCGCGACAGTCGTTCGTACGTAGATATTATTCCGGCTGGTCCGTCGGCTGTTGAAACAGCTCCGGTTGCAGAAGCACCCGCCGAAGCCTAGTATACAATTGAATTAGTACGAAACCCGTTTGGTGACGAACCAGACGGGTTTTTTTGTGTATAAAAACTAAAAAAGTGGCCAGGCTGTTAGAGAAATATAAATCCATCCAGAAAAGAAAGCCGAACACTGAAAACGCATTCATAATGAATCCTACATTAAGTCGCCCCGTCTCTATTTTTACCGAAGGAAGCCCTAATCCGAACTCCATGAAGTTCGTAGTCAATTTCGAACTTGTTCCTTCTGGCTTGTCGTTCGATTATGCTACACCGGGCGATGCGTTGCTGGAAGGGAAAGCTTCGCCGTTGGCTGTCGCTCTTTTCGGCTTTGAGTTCGTTCGTCGGGTGTTTATTTCCGGCAACTTTATCACGATAACGAAAGATGACGAAACCGACTGGGACGAAGTGATCTTCGAGGTGAAGTTCTTCCTGAAAGACTATTTTGGTGAGCAAAAGCCCGTTTTTTCTCAACGGACTATGGATACCAATACCACCAAACTGGATATGGATTCGGAAACGGTACAGAAAATAAAGGCTGTTCTTGATCAATACATCCGTCCGGCGGTTGAATCGGATGGGGGCGCCATTAACTTCTATTCGTTCGATGAACCCAGCGGAACGGTTAAAGTATTGCTGCAAGGTTCGTGCAGCGGCTGCCCATCGTCGACACTGACGCTCAAGGCCGGTATTGAAAACTTATTGACCCGTCTGGTGCCGGAGGTGAAAACTGTTGAAGCCGAAGGCGTATAGGGCTGAGGGCGTGGGGTAAACTCAAGTAGGCCTCGGTAAAGCCACAGTCTTAAGAAGCGAAAAACCGTTGGTGGCTGTTAGCTGCGAAGCCGCAGATTGACAGCCACCAACGGTTTTTTCTTTACCAGTTGATCAAAAATAGTCGTAGTCTCGTAAACCCATAGCGCGAATTGACGTTTACATTGCACGACACGCTACCATTCAAACCGTGACTACATGAAGTATTTGTTTGCCTGTGCCTCTATGTTGCTGGCTACTACGGCCGGTTTTTCACAAAATCTTCTGGGGATTTCGACAAGCCGATTTGGAGGAACCAACCGGCTCTATATCAATCCGGCACTGGCTGCCGATTCGCCTTCTAAATTTTTTCTGAATGTAGGAACCGGCGTTGCCCATGTCGATAACAATTATGTTCGGTATCAGGCCCCGTTCTCGCTGTTGCGGCTGATTAGCGGTACGGTTCCGGCGCAGTATAAAAATTCGGATGGCTCTTTGCGTTTCGAATCCTCGTATACCAAAGAGATTCTGGACGGCAAACCCAAAAACGGGACTATTCTGGGTGAAATACGGGGTCCATCGTTCCTGATAAAACCCACCGATCGGTCAGCGTTTGCCATTACGACCCGTTTCCGGGCGGTTGGTCAGGTCGTTGGTGCTTCGGAAGATATACTGTCGGCTTTTCGGGCCAGTCTGGTCGATAAGGCGCTCTACAGCATCCCGAATACGAACAATAAGTTTAGTGCCAACACCAATACGTTTGCCGAACTGGGTTTCACCTATGCCGGAACCATTTGGGAGGGCGATGGGCAGAAACTCTTATTGGGCGCAACGGCTAAATTACTGCTGGGCTACAATGCGCAGCACCTGGTTAATCGGGGAATGGACTATCAGATTGTGCCCGACCCCAATAACAGCAATAGCGCTTTGCTGGAAGTGAATCGGCTCGATGCCACGCTGGCTTATACAAGTTTTTTGCAGAATCGTAGTCTGAATCCCCGAACGCTGTTCAGTACAGCAGCACCCGGCAAAGGGGTGGGCTTCGACATTGGATTCACCTACATCAGTCAATATGATACCGATAGCCCGGCTCTTCAGTTAGGGATTGCTGTAACCGACATTGGTGGACTGACTTATACGGGTGAAGAATACAGCTATAATGACATCGGCCAGAATCCGGTTTATTTCAGAAGTAGTGATTTCAATAACCTGAGTGGGGTCGAAGACATTGCCCGTGTGATTCAGGAGAAGCTGAACACAGGCCGGAGTCCCGATAAAACCAGTTTTCGTACGGGATTGCCCACGTCGCTGAACCTGACCATGGATTATCAGGCACCCACCGGCTTTGGCCTCAACGTGACGTATTTGCAGGATGTTCGGTCGATCAATGCGCTGGCAACTCACCAGCCATCGTTACTGGCCGTAACGCCCCGCTATGATGCTCGCTGGTTGAGTCTGGCCGTTCCAATTGCCTATCTGAATCATGGCATTACGGCCGGAGCGTCGGTTCGGGTAGGGCCGGGCTGGCTGGGAACCGATAACTTCCTGGGCCTCCTGGGCAATAGTATCAATGGTATTCATCCCCGTGGCCTCGACATCTATGCCGGTTTTGCTTTCGGTATAGGCCGGGTCGATGAGGATGACTAGAAATCCTTTCAAATTCGGCAGAAATGCTTAATTTTGGTCAATCCAGGCTGGGTCTGCTATGACCGAACGAACTACATTTTTTGATACACCCCTTCTTTATCTGAAAGGACTGGGACCACAGCGGACAGAACTACTCAACAAAGAGCTGAATCTGTTTACCTATGGCGACCTGATTCAGTACTATCCGTTCCGCTACGACGACCGTACGCGCTATTACACCATTAGCGAGTTGATGGATTCGATGCCGTCGGCGCAGGTGCGTGGCCGATTGCGCGATTGGTATCTGGAGGGAGAGGGGCCTAAAAAACGGCTGGTTGCTACGTTTACCGATGGAACAGGCTCCATGAGTCTGGTCTGGTTTCAGGGCATCACCTACATCGAAAAGATTCTCCGGCGCGAAGGTGAATACATTGCATATGGCAAACCCCAGTCGTTCAACGGCCAGTTCAGTATTGTTCATCCCGAACTGGAAAATGCCAATGCGGCAGCCGAGCACGAACTTGGCTTTTTTCCGGTCTATAACCTTACCGAAAAACTTCGCAAGCGCCATCTCGACAGTAAGGTAATCGGGAAAATCATGCGGGGGCTGCTGGAACAGTCGTGGCCGCATATTCATGAGACCTTGCCCGACAATCTGATTCAGAAATACCGCCTGATCAGTAAGCGCGATGCCATGTGGAATATTCACCTGCCTCAAAATCAGGGCTGGCTGAAACAGGCGCAACGGCGACTCAAATTTGAAGAACTGTTCTACAACCAGCTTCGACTGATTAAGAATAAGCTCATTCAGAAAGATGAGTTTCCGGGGCAGATTTTCCGGGACACATCCCTTGTGAAGCATTTTTATAACGAACTGCTGCCCTTTGAACTGACGGGTGCTCAGCAACGGGTTATTAAGGAGATATTCAGCGATTTTCTGACCGGCAAACAAATGAACCGGTTGTTGCAGGGCGACGTAGGCAGTGGCAAAACCATTGTGGCCTTTATTTCGTGTTTACTGGCTATCGGTAATGGCGCGCAGGCCTGCCTGATGGCACCAACCGAAATTCTGGCCGATCAGCACTACAATGGCCTGAAACCCTTTGCCGAGGCTATGGGCCTGAACATGGGCATTCTGACGGGTTCAACTAACAAAAAACGTCGGACCATACTGCACGAGGAGTTGCAGTCGGGCAAAATGCACATTCTGGTTGGGACGCACGCCTTGCTCGAAGATGCTGTTCAGTACAAAAACCTGGGGCTGTGTATTATCGACGAACAGCACCGCTTCGGTGTAGCGCAGCGGGCAAAGCTCTGGAAAAAGAACGAAACCGTTCCGCCCCATATTCTGGTCATGACAGCCACGCCCATTCCCCGAACGCTGGCCATGACGCTCTATGGCAGTCTCGATGTGTCGGTAATCGACGAGTTGCCAAAGGGCCGTAAGCCAATCAAAACCGTTCATAAATACGACAAGCACCGCTCCGAAGTGTTCGGGTTTATGCGTCAGCAGATCGAGCTAGGTCGTCAGGTGTATGTTGTCTATCCACTTATTGAAGAGTCAGAAAAGCTCGACTATAAAGACCTGATGGACGGTTTCGAGAGTATGCAACGGGCGTTTCCACGGCCCAAATACGAAATCGGCATATTGCACGGCAAAATGCTGCCCTATGAGAAAGATGACGAAATGCAGCGGTTCATTAAACACGAAACACAGATTCTGGTGGCTACAACGGTGATCGAAGTTGGGGTAAATGTGCCAAATGCCAGCGTGATGGTTATCGAAAGTGCCGAACGATTTGGCTTATCGCAACTGCATCAGCTGCGCGGGCGCGTTGGTCGGGGCGCAGAGCAATCGTATTGTATTATGATGACAGGCTATAAACTCAGTAGCGATACCCGTACCCGACTCGAAACGATGGTTCGAACCAACAATGGGTTTGAGATCGCCGATGTCGACCTTCAATTACGCGGCCCCGGCGACCTGACCGGCACGCAGCAAAGTGGGGTTATGGATCTGATGATTGCCGATCTGGCCAAAGATGGTGCCATTCTGACGGCCGCCCGCGAGTCGGCGCAGGCTATTCTGGCCGAAGATCCAGAGTTAGTACTGCCCCAGCATGCGCCCATCCGAAACCATGTTGACAGCATCAGGAAATCTGAAAATAACTGGGGGCGTATTAGCTAGAAGCCGGTAGTGAATCACTAACGCAAACAGCTTGTACTGCTAGCTTTCTCAGACCTAAAAGGTTTTAAAAATCTTTTAGGTCTATTTATCAAGCCAAACCCCAAAATTATTGACAAATAACCGGCGAATTACTTCGTAAATGCCTGCTACTGTGTATATTCCCTGCGGAATATTAACCTGAACGTATTTATGAAGCATCGACTACTTATTCTGCTTGGGCTTGTTTCGATGGCAGCCCAGGCGCAACCTACTTTCTCTATTTCATTTCCGGCCAGCCAAAGCAAAACCCCGCTCGATGGACGCGTATTGTTAATTCTGTCGAAAACCGACAAGCCCGAACCGCGCTCGCAGGTGAGCGACGCTGTAGAAACCGCCCAATTATTTGGGGTTGATGTTAATGGTCTGCAACCTGGTCAGGGAGCAATGATTGATGCCCGTGTTATGGGCTACCCGAAACGTAGTTTGAACGATGTTGCCCCTGGTGACTATTACGTGCAGGCCGTACTGCATAAATACGAAACCTTTAAACGGGGCGATGGCCATACGGTAAAGTTACCCATGGATCGGGGCGAAGGGCAAAACTGGCGCACAGCTCCCGGCAATCTGTTTAGTAAACCGCAAAAAATAACGCTTAAAGCGGGCCAGAAGCAACCATTTACGGTGGTAATGGACCAGGTTAACCCCACACTGCCTGAGCCGAAAGACACTAAATTTGTCAAACACATTAAAATTCAGAGCAAACGCCTAACCGAATTCTGGGGGCGTCCGATGTATCTGGGGGCGCATGTGCTCATCCCCGCCGGTTTCGATGAACACCCCGAAGCCCGATATCCGCTCTGCATTTTTCATGGCCATTTCCCGTCCGATTTTTCGGGATTTAGTGAGACACCACCACCTGCCAGCATGGATACAACCGACTACATCGAACGGTTTCATGTGTATGGCTATAAAAAAATTGTAGCACAGGAAGCCTACGATTTTTACAAAAAATGGACAAGCAAGGATTTTCCCCGGATGCTGATCGTGGAAATTCAGCACGCTAATCCGTATTACGATGATTCGTATGCCGTGAATTCCGAAAATCTGGGACCCTACGGCGATGCGATCATGTATGAACTCCTGCCCGAAATCGAAAAACGATTCCGGGGAATTGGTCAGGGCTGGGCACGATTCACCTACGGAGGTTCAACAGGGGGCTGGGAGGCACTGGCTGCACAGGTTTTTTATCCAGACGAATTTAACGGTTGTTTTGCGGCTTGTCCAGACCCCATTGCATTCGATGCCTATACTGTATTTAACCTTTACAAAGACAAGAATGCCTATTATGCCGAAGGGCCCTTTCGGCGGACTCCCCGGCCTGGCCAGCGAAATTATCTGGGACAGGTAAAAGTAACGATGGCAGAAACCAACCATCGCGAACTGGTTATTGGAACTCATACTCGCTCCGGCGACCAGTTCGATATTTGGGAAGCGGTTTACTCGCCGGTTGGGTCAGATGGTTATCCAAAACGGGTCTGGAATAAACTCACGGGCGAGATCGATTCTACTGTGGCAAATTATTGGCGGGAGCATTATGACCTGATGCACATCCTACGGCGCGACTGGAAAACCCTTGGTCCGAAGGTGGCTGGCAAAATTCATATCTATTGTGGCGATATGGATAACTACTATCTTAACAACGCGGTCTATCTGATGGAAGATTTTCTGAAGAGCGTGCAGAACCCTCCTGCCCAGAGCGAAGTGGCTTACGGCGACCGCGCCGAGCATTGCTGGAATGGCGATCCGACTCAGCCTAACTACATCAGTCGCCTTCGCTACAATACGATGTATGTCGACAAAATACTGAAACGCATCGAAGCGAACCATCCCGAAGGGGCCGATCTGAAAAGCTGGAGGTATTGAGTTTATAGTTTACGGTTACTCTGCTTAGGAAGGAGGTATGCAAGCAGGCAGAGCAACCGTAAACTGAACCCTTACAATGAAGTCAGGAATGCCATTGTATCGATGCCATCGGCATAATCGCTGAGACCAGGGCATTGGGTTTTGCCAAACGGAATACTGTTCGAATGCCATCCCTGCGCAGAGGCCACTACCTGAATGCGTTCGGCTCGCTCATTGAGCCACTGATTGGCGTTGGCCTGCGTCTTATACGTTTGATAGTAAACAACAGACACCGGCGAAACAAGGCCGTCGTTTTCTGTCAGCAATAAGTAGCCATTGTCCAGGTGAGGAACAGCATTGATGAGATAAATAGACTTATTATAATCGTAGTTGTTCTGATACTTATGGTTATTGAGATACGTAGTTACCTGAGGTTCCAACGCTCGTAGAAGGGGTGTAAAATCATACTCATCAGGAACCAGCAGAGTCGATACATTGCGGCAACCGAGCCCATAATAGTCTGAAATATCATGTCCCAGCTTTAAAAACTCGTCGTCGTTTTCCTCTCCCATCAGCAGGCCAACGGAGGTACGGTTCTTACGAATGATGCTGGGTTTCTTCGAAAAGTAATAGTCGAAATAACGAGCCGTATTGTTGCTGCCTGTAGCGATATAAGCATCTGCTATATTAATTCGGTCGGCTTCTTCGATTAATTCTGTAAACTCAGGATTAATCTCTTTTATTTTTTGTATTAAATAATGAATAAGTACAAAATCCTGGCTACTGAGCTTTGCCAGCAGTTTATGCCCACTGATTAATACAGACAGCAAATCGTGGAAACCAACGGCCGGAATGTTACCCGCCATCACCACGCCGACGGTGCGGGGAGTTTGTGGCTCAGCAGGGTAATTGGTTAGCCAGCCGTTTAAATTTTGTTCGGATAAAAACTCAGTGGCGATAGCCGACAGGGCTTTTTTTGTGTTCTCAGGCGTAAACCAGTTATTCTTGTGATAGGCCCGAAGGGAAATTTCTTCTAATTCGGGCTGGGCTTTGTCGGAGCGAAGAAAATCACCCAGAGCCACGAACGTTTGAATGCGTTCTGATTGAAGCATGAACTAAATAAACAAATGGAATACCCCATCAACTAATATAATGAAGTTTTAGTTTGCCCCTAACCTTTAAATAGTTATATTTGTTGTTCAATTCAGGAAGATAAACAAGTATCGCCTATAAATTTGTACTGCTCATGGCAATCATGATCACCGACGAGTGCATCAACTGTGGTGCCTGCGAACCCGAATGCCCCAATACAGCTATCTACGAAGGTGGGGTCGAATGGACCTGGGGTGGAGGAACCGAACTGACCGAAGTTGATTTCGGCGATGGTACGGTGGTTAGCGGCAAATCGCCACAAGCACCAGTCTCCAATGAGTTTTACTACATCGTAAGTGATAAATGCACAGAGTGTATGGGCTTTCATGAAGAACCGCAGTGTGCGGCTGTATGCCCGGTCGATTGCTGTGTACCTGATCCAGACCATGTAGAAGACGAAGATACCTTACTGGCCAAAAAAGCATGGCTGCACGCTGAGGTGTAAATTCAGCCATACTTTCCCGTAAAAAGCCCAACCGGTTGCCGGTTGGGCTTTTTGTATTTTTACTGGTATAGGAAAAACAACATTTTAAAAAAAATGCAAAAAATAAAATTTGGTCAAAAGTCATTGTGGCCAAATAAAATAAAATGAATAAAAATTACTTCAAATAGGGTATTATGCTTGTAAATAGTAGAACATTTTAAATAAAATAGCATAAAATTTGGAAAATCACTGTGTTTTTAAAGAAGATCTCTTGTGTGAAATAAATTATATGATAAAATTTGTCCCCGGTTAAACTACAATTTGCTGATTTACTCCACCAAATAAAAAGCATGAGAAAAGCAATTTTACTTCTTAGTTCTTTGTTTACCGGATTAGGCGCATATGCGCAGGATTCGACATCTGCTACTCCAGGGAAATTTACCTTTTCTGGGTACATGGATACCTACTACTGGGGAAACTTCAATAACCCAAAGAGCCAGTCGAACCTGGGGTTAAATGGATCGGGTCCAGGCAACGCACGCGCTTTTGATCAGAAAGCTGGTCAGTTTGGAATTGGGTTAGTACAGGCGAAAGCGATGTATACGGCCGACAAAGTTGATGCGGTTATCGATCTGACATTTGGGCCTTTTGCTGATCTGGGTAACTATGGTAACTACCTCGGCCCGCTGGGTGGTGGGTCAACGGCACTGACCATTAAGCAGGCATACATCGTTTTTAAAGCTACCCCAAAACTATCGTTTACCGCCGGGCAGTTTGGTACCCATATCGGTTACGAAGTAATTGATGCTCCTGTTAACTATAACTACTCACTATCAAACCTCTTTAACAACGGACCCTTCTATCACATCGGTCTGAAAGGTCAGTATACCTTCAGCGACCGGGCTTACTTAATGTTGGGAGTTGTGAACAACGTCGATAACCTGTACGACAACAACAAGAAAAAGGGATTAATCGGACAGTTCTTCTTTTCGCCCGTATCGAACTGGAACGTTTACCTGAACGCAATTGCTTCCAACGAAGCCTCGCAGGATGTAAATGGTGTGAAAGCTGATGATGCCAGCTATATGCTGTTTGACCTGACCACTACCTATCAGATTACCGATAAGTTCTTTCTGGGCCTGAACGCGGCAACCGGTTCGCAAAAAGGTGATTACCAGGGAGTAGGTGGCCCTTCTACATCCAAAACCTGGGGTGGCGTTGCGGTCTATACCAACTATGCCTTTACCGATAAATTTGGTCTGGGTCTTCGTTATGAAACGTTCGACAATAAAAGCGGTGTCCGTGGACTAACCGATGCCGCTGGCAATGGCGCTAGTGTTAATTCGATTACGATTACTGGCAATATTACCGCAGCCGACGGCCATGTATTGCTGAAGCCAGAATTCCGTCTGGACAGCTATTCGGCCGATAAGTTTGAGAAAAATGATGGATCGCTTACGCCATCGCAGGCTACCCTGGGTATGGCTGCCATCTTCAAATTTTAACCTGTGAAAGTCCCCCGTTTTCTTAACCAATTTTTATAATTCAGTACAACAAAAACCCCTCAATTATCATGCAAAAGCCAAATTACATTCCCCTGGTGCTGCTGGGAGTGGTTGCCGTACTTGGCATACTTCCTGGGTTTAATGGTGTTCCAACCCAAATCGTGACCGAAGGTATCGATACAGGCGACACGGCCTGGATGATGGTAGCTACTGCGCTTGTTTTGTTAATGACTCCGGGTCTGGCGTATTTCTACGGCGGTATGGTCAATAACAAAAATGTGATTTCAACGATGCTTCAGAGCTTCATTGCGATGGGGGTCATTAGTGTGTTGTGGGTCGTTGTTGGCTTTAGCCTGGCCTTTGGTACGTCGATTGGTGGCTTTGTTGGTAACCCAATGGACCACTTTATGTTCAAAGGTGTACTGGATGGCAAACCCTGGTCACTGGCTTCTACCATTCCGCTGGTTGTATTTGCATTCTTTCAACTGAAATTTGCGGTGATCACTCCGGCTCTGGTAACCGGTTCGATGGCCGAGCGTATCAATTTTCGCTCATACGTATTGTTCATGATCCTGTTTAGCCTGTTCGTGTATGCTCCGCTGGCACACATGACCTGGCATCCAGAAGGATTCCTGTTCAAACTGGGTGTACTCGATTTTGCCGGTGGTACGGTTGTACACATGTCGGCTGGTTGGGCAGCACTGGCTGGTGCTTTATACCTGAAGCGCCGTAAGTCGCACCTGGAAGCCAGCTATTTCCCACCTGCCAACATTCCATTCGTATTGCTTGGCACGGGTCTGCTGTGGTTTGGCTGGTTCGGTTTCAATGCGGGTTCGGCAGTGGGCGCTTCGCCGTTGGCTGCTTCGGCTTTCGCGACTACTAATACGGCGGCTGCGGCTGCTGGTTTGGCCTGGGTATTATTCGATGCGGCTAAAGGTAAAAAAGTATCGGCTCTTGGCTTCTGTATCGGTGCAGTAGTTGGTCTGGTTGCCATTACGCCTGCCGCTGGTTTCGTTACAATTCCGACTTCTATCTTCATCGGTACGGTTGCTTCTATAATTTCGAACTACATTGCTCACCTGCGCTCGAAATCAACGCTCGACGATACGCTCGACGTGTTCCCCTGCCACGGTGTTGGTGGTATGGTAGGTATGGTAATGACGGGTATTTTCGCAAGCAAAAATGTTAACTCGGCCGTTGCTGATGAAGGGCTTGCCTTTGGTGAAACTACCCTGTTTATCAATCACATGATTGCGCTGGTTGCGGTTTCAGTATTTGCCTTCGCCATGTCGTATATCTTACTGAAAGTGACCGATATGATTCTGCCACTGCGCGTGTCGGAAGAAGATGAGAAATCGGGTCTGGATGTAAGCCAGCACGACGAGTTTCTGATCGAAGCTTAAGATACGACAGCAGAGCCACAGGCACCCTGTCTGGTCGTAATGTCCAGCAGCTTTACTGTGGTTTTGTTGTACTCATGGAGCCGTCCCCACTTGGGGGCGGTTTCCTGCTTTTTGGCAGTTTCAGCAGTCTTTCTCTGAGTATTGTCGTGGGCTGGAGAATCGAAAGGTCAAAAAAACCAATGACAATATCTTTTTGTGTCCTATTGTCCTACCAGGGCCAGTTGCTTTCCTGACGGATCAATCGCCAAATTGGGTGGCGATTGGCCAAAGGTTATTGGAGAAACAGACAGGGTAGTGGCTGTGGCGATTGTTCTGATTACCAGCCTTGAATAACGAAATGGATTCGATGAATTTTTGCGGAAGGCCATGCTGTTTTCTGGTGAAATTATTGTAAGGTTGTATTCGGGAAATGGCTTACTGGCAGTTTGCGCTCTACGGTAAATTGCCAAAAAAACGGCTTTTTGCCAACAACCCGTAACTTTTTGAGTTCTAGCAATATGCAACCCGTAACCATGACTCCACCCCGCAATAAGGTAGACTCCTTTGAGTCGCCGGACTTTTATTGCCTGGACGATCTTCTAATGGCTGAGCACAAACTGGTGCGCTCGGCTGTCCGCGATTTTGTAAAGCGAGAAATTACACCCATCATTGAAGAACAGGCGCAGAAGGCTGAATTTCCTGTGCAGCTTGTGCCCAAATTTGGCAAGATAGGCGTATTCGGTGCTACCATTCCGGCCGAACTGGGTGGTGGCGGACTCGACCAGATTTCCTATGGACTGATGCTACAGGAAATTGAACGGGGCGACTCGGGTATGCGATCATGCGTGTCGGTTCAGAACTCGCTGGTCATGTATCCGATTTTTACGTTTGGCTCCGAAGAACAGAAGAAAAAATACCTGCCACGTCTGTCGAAGGGTGAGTTTCTGGGTTGTTTTGGCCTAACCGAAGCGAACCATGGTTCAGATCCGGGCGGTATGGAAACTAACTTTATTGAGCGTAGTGATTATTATCTGCTCAACGGATCGAAACTTTGGATTACCAATGGTCCCTTTGCTGATATTGCGCTCGTATGGGCAAAAAACGATCAGGGTAAAATACGATGTCTCATTGTTGAGCGAGGTATGGAGGGATTCTGTACCAACGAAATTCCCAACAAATGGTCTCTGCGGGCCAGCAGCACCGGTGAGTTAGTCTTTCAGGATGTACGTGTGCCCAAAGAGAATATGCTACCTGAAGCGTTTGGTCTGAAGAGCGCGCTCAAATGCCTGGACCAGGCCCGATATGGCATTGCCTGGGGATCGCTCGGGGCCGCCATGGAATGCTACGAAGTTGCCCGGCGTTATGCACTTGAGCGAATCCAGTTTAACAAACCAATTGCCAGTTTTCAGTTGGTGCAAAAAAAGCTGGCCGAAATGCTGACCGATATTACCCAGGCGCAACTGCTTTGCTGGAGACTGGGTATGCTGAAAAACGAGGATAAGGCTACTAACGCTCAGATTTCGCTGGCTAAACGAAACAATATCGAAATGGCACTTCGTGTAGCCCGCGATGCGCGTCAGATTCTGGGAGCCATGGGTATTTCGGGCGAATACCCCATTATGCGCCATCTGATGAACCTCGAATCGGTGAGTACATATGAAGGCACACACGATATTCACCTGCTGATTCTGGGAGCAGCCATTACGGGCATACCTGCCTATAAATGAATGCAATAATTATAAGCCTAAAAGGTCTAAATGACCTTTTAGGCGTTGATCATTAGGGTTGTTTACCGGGCAGGGGCAATTAATCGAACGAATAGTCGAGTGTGATTGTAGCGTGCTGGCCCTTCAGGGCAATACAGGTTCCTGTCCCGACAAGCCCCGTTAATTGTCCTGTTGCACTACCACGAATGATTGTCAGATCGGCGCGGGCTACTCCTTTGTCGTAAGTGCCATAGCCATGCAGAACAAAACTGCCTGTGTGGTTACCAAGCCTGCCAATAACGCGTTCCATAACAATAAAAGTGCAGCAATCGGGATGCTGATACATCATTAGGTATTCTTCCCAGCTTTCGCCTTCAATATCTCCTTCGATTACATTCGTAACGCGCGATTGAGTGAGTTTAGGAGCCCCTTCCAGCTCATCGTAGGGGGCTTCTTTCCAGGTTTTGTAAATTCGTCGGGCAACAGCCAGCATCGTGTTTGGGGAGATCGTGTGCTAAAAAGTAGGCGCAACGCTAGTCAACGCCAATCTGAATTTCAGTAATGTTGTTTTCGGGCTGAGTCATATCCCAGAAGCTGTAAACCTCCCGGCATACGCTGGTTAACTTATGGCCTGCCTGCTGAATGTGATTGAGTAGGGGTGGATAGGCAGAACCAAGCGTTTCCCAGGAACCGTAATGAATGGTTCCAACGTAGCGAAAAGGCTTGTAGTGCTTAAAAGACGCACCGTGGGGCTCACCATTGATTCGGTTGACCGGCAGGGCAATTTCGAGCCAGAACCGATGATCGGGATCTGAATTGACGCCAACGTAAGTCCAGTGGACAGATCCGGTAACGTTGAGAGCAAGCCGAACCGCTTCATTATACAACGTATCGGCCGAAAACTGATGAAGCTCTTTCAGGGTTGTTTCTGCACTAAAGCAGAGCACCGTCATGGGGGGAGCCTGTTTGATTTCCATTGCGATGTGAAAATTGACAATTACATCACAAAGAAAAAACAGTCCACTGACAGCCGTATGTCAGTAGTGAATTGGGAAGTTGGCCGATTGCTAGTAATCTTCCGAAAAAACGTTCATATAATGTTCCCGTAACTCTTCGGTGAGGGACTGAATAATCGTAAGTAGCGAGTCGGGCTGCTCAATCGTAACGGTAGTTCCATACGAAAGCAGCCAGCGGGCAAGGCCTTCCAGATAGGGCGTATTCAACTGCATCCGAACTTTATCTCCTAAATCTTCTTCAGCTACAAAGCCCCAGGAATATTTCTGATCCTGAAGAAAACGGGCTACTTTCTTGTTGAAAACCAGTGTCACATTCACCAGCGGTCTGTCGGGGCTGCGGTGTTCGCGATCGATGTATTCCTGCAATGACAACCGTTCGTGACGGGGGAATTTTTGTCCGGTATCGGTGAGTGAGCGAATCCGGTCGAGTCGGAAATCCCGGTAGTCCTGACGTGTTTGACAAAAGGCAATCAGGTGCCAGGTCATGCTATAGTGATATAAACCAACCGGTTCCACTTGTCGCTGGGTTTCGGTGTCATTATAGAGCGAATGATAGCGAAGATCGAGCACATGGTGGCGGGCAATCGCCTGTTGAATGGTCGTTAGTAGCCCATCGGCATAGGCTGGCCGGGTTCCGAACTGTGAAACGCCGACATTGGGGGCCAGATCGTCGAGATGTTCCTGGTCGGTTCGTTTGAGTACTGACTTGATTTTGAATAGTGCCGATTCAAACTCTGTTTTAACGGAATCGTCGGTCCATTTCTCGATGAGTTTAGCGCCAATCAGCAGCGAACTGGCTTCGGTAGTGGTGAACATGACGGGGGGCAAATGATAGTCGGTCAGGAAATAGCCGACACCCGCTTCAGCCCCAATAGGCACCCCTGCTTCTTCCAGCGAACGAACATCGCGGTAAACCGTGCGCAGACTAATACCAAACCGTTCGGCTAGTTCCTGGGCTCGAACAACACGTTTGGTTTGCAGATGAATCAGAATGGCAGTCAGACGATCAAGGCGGTTCATAAGGACGAACAAACGCAGATTCTGTCGAAAAACAAAGCATATTGGCAAGAATCAATTATCCGACACGACAAAAACCGATTGGCTGCTATGACCGCCTTTTTGGGTGATAACAACGAAATAAAGCTCATCGATTAGCCGGGCCGAAGAACTAACCAGTTTAATTTCATGGGTGGTGCCGTCGTAATCGATTATTTTTCGCCAGGATAGGCCATTGTCTGCTGAAACCATCAGGAGCGATCGGGTAGAACTGGCAATACTGTTGTGCAATACGGCCCATAACTCCACCTGGCCATTGGTTTGCTTCCGTCTGACAATATCCATAACCGGACTACGGCGGTATGGATCCGGAATTACCTGTTTCGTAAAAACAGAGCCATCCTGAGTCGTAACAAGAAAGTTGGTTCCGCCCAAATAGTCTGATCCCAAAAATACGGTACCATTTAACTCAGTCATAGATAGGTAGCCACCCATCTGGTAATGAGACTTATTGAGCCGGTGCCAGCCATCGTTCTGGCCATTAGCGGCCTGGTCGAGCCGGGATAGGCTCCGATTACACCAAATCTGCTTTTTATTATCGCCATCGGTTAAAATCAATGCGTTTAGAAACAGACTGTATTTTACCAGATGGACGTGTTTGTTGACGCCATCGCGAATAAGAAAATCGGTTTTCTGCCAGGCCTGCCCTTCGTTGGCCGCGTAATAGACATGCGCCAGATTTTGCCAGGACTTTTGCTCCCGGACAACTCCATATTCGCCCAGCAGAAGCCGCCCATCGGGTAGTTCGGTCATGCCATTATTGAATAGAAAATAGCTGCTGGTACTGCTAAGCGTTAGCACCTGCTCAAATGATTTGCCTTTATCGGTACTTCTATAAAGTTGGCCTTGACAGCATACATAAAGATGACTTCGTGCTGATAAGTAGATTGACTGAATGGGATGGGTAAATTGATAGCATATGTGAATGGAGTGGTTGACATCGGAAAGGCTATACAACGAAAAATCGTTACCAAACAGGCATCCCCAAACTTGGCCAGAGGAGTTTTGTAGGCGCATTCGCCAGGGGTGGAGTGCCTTCCTGATCCGAACCGAGGTAATAGTATCGACGGAATCGGACGATGAATTCAGAAAAACTGGCGTATGGTCGGTGAAGGTAAGGTACCGATTAGTTTGAAAGAGACCCAGCCGGTGCTTGATTTCCCAGCGCAGATAAGAAATCAGTTCCCGCCATTTGTCGGCCTGGTATACATTACGCAGAAAGCGATACCAATGGGTAGGTGTCAGTGCATACGGATTATTGAAGAATGAACGGTGGTGTGATGATAGGTCCATAGTTAACGTGCTTATGGGGGTAATCAGGCGGCAGGTTGCGGCCTTCTGCACAGTTAATAGGCTGGGTTGGTAAAAGGTGAATAGAAAATTGGTAACTTGAACATAAAACTACGAGATACAGTATGAATTCTGCTGAGCCCCTTGTTCGCAATAACCGCCATCATCATCGGTTCGAGCTGGAGATCGATGGTAAACTCTCTATAATTGCTTATCAGGACATCGACGACCAGACCCTTGCTGTGGTGCATACCGAAGTGGATCGTAGTCTGGAAGGAAAAGGCGTTGGTTCGCGATTAGTTGCTGGTATGCTGAGCTATGTTGAGAGTCACGATCTGAAAATTGTGCCGCTCTGTCCCTTCGTTGCTGCTTATCTGGAACGGCATCCCGAATGGAGCCATGTCGTTTCCACGGAGTATTCGGTTAATGATTTTTGAGGGGTGTCTTTTTGGGGAACCTGGGTGAGCGGATTGGAGAGATTCGGGCTTTATATTTAACCGCTTTCCATATATCCAGAAAAAGGGCTGGAAAAATAGAGAGGCCAACACTATAGTATGTTCCGTTGAAGTTTTGCTGAATGTCGGTCTGAAATACAGAATAACGGTACCCAATCTGACCGCTCAGGCCTACCCAGCGGGTGGCTTTCCATTGGGTATAAACGCCCAGTTGTATGGGTACAAAAAAATCGCGTTTCGTTCGGTCGATGGGCGATTCCTGGCGCAGATCGATCGGTAATGCATAGGCAATGCCTCCGCCAATTTCGGCGGGTACGCTAATAGTCCAGCGGTTGTTATTTTTGAGATTCCACCAATACAGCAGGTTCACAAACCATAGATCGGTGCGGGTATAATAGCCAAGATTAATTCGTTTGGCCGCATTTCGTCGCCAGTCAATCAATCGCAGATAGGTTGCGTAACTCAACCAGTAATAGCCAAGAGTAAGCTGGTGTCGTTTCTTGCCAAACTGAATGCCACCATTTACGCCCCAAACATTGACAGGCTGTTGTTGCAGAAAGGAATTTCGAAAGTCGAGGTTGAAAGCAGGGCGAATAAGTGCACGTACATGCCTGTCCGAGTCGGTCGGAGTAAGGGAATCGACTGGAGTCTGAATCAGCAAACAGGCTAGCAATAACGTCTGTATCATAATGCTGATTTAACTCAAAAACAGGTTATCGGGTTAAATCAATGACTGAATTGTTGAGAATGGGGCTCCTGGGGGTGGGTAGCGTTTCGTTTCTGTTCTTCCCGTAGCTGCCGGGTTGTTTTTCGGGAGCCATCAGGGCTCCAGCCCGGAGGGCCAAAGAGATAGCCCACCGCATTTCTGAATGAACCAGCCTTACTCAGATCCCGGCCAATATCGGCCCATTCATGAAACGCAATTCGTACCGGATTATGTGAATCGATATTTTTGGTCAGCCCATAGGTTGGGCGGTTGCGTTCGGGTTCGAACGTACCGAACATACGATCCCAAATGATTAGCACACCCGCATGATTTTTGTCGAGATAATCCAGGTCGGAGCCATGATGGACCCGATGATGGGAGGGCGTGTTGAAAATATACTCGATCGGTGCCGGAAATTTATTGATCAGTTCGGTATGAATCCAAAACTGATAGAGTAGGCTGATGGCCTGCATAGTCATAACCGCAACCGGCGAAAAGCCCACCAAAGGGAGCCAAACCCAGAAAATAAATGCACCACTGAGGTTACCAGTCCAGGTTTGGCGTAGCGCCGTGCCGAGGTTGTATTTCATGGATGAGTGGTGTACTACGTGCGATGCCCAGAAATAGCGGCTACTATGACTAATCCGGTGAAACCAGTAGTAACTGAAATCGTCGGCAAAAAAAAGCAGCACCCATGCCCACCACTGGGTCATATCGATCGTAAACAGCCGAACCTGATACACCAGCGAATAAGCACCAAACACAATCACTTTTCCGACAATGCCAATAATAACATTGCCAATTCCCATCGACAGGCTACTGGCCGTGTCTTTGGCATTGTAATAATCCTTTTGCTGAATGGCCGTTACTATCACTTCAGCAACGAGCAGAATAACAAAGCCCGGTATTGCATACTGAATCAGATCCTTCATGTTTTTTCTGTGTTCAGTGCAAATTAGTGATTTTGTTAGCTTTATTCAAGATACTTACTCGGTCCAGCCCTGGGCCTGGCTTATGCGGATGAGGTCGACCAGGCTATTGATACCTAACTTAAGATAAATGTTTTTGCGGTGACTTTTTACGGTTTCGTAGGCAATGCAAAGATCGTTAGCAATCTGTTCTGCATTTTTGCCAGCAACTAACGCTCGGATCACTTCTTTTTCGCGCCGGGTGAGCAGAAAACCTTTCACGAAATCGTCGGACGATTCGGGGAACTTCTGAAGTTTCGGGTCAAAAAAGCGGCCTCCTTCCAGCACCGTCTGAATTCCATTGATTAGTACTTGAGATGGAGAGTCTTTCAGCAGGTAACCTTCCAAGCCCAGGGATTGAGCTTCGGCTACGAAATGAGCATGGTTGTACATGGTTACCAGCATGATTTTCAGCCGGGATACCTGCTGACGAAGCATACGGGCCGCTTCGAGCCCGTTCAGATTGGGTAAGTTGATGTCTAACAAAAGCAGTTCGGGCGAGTGAGCCTGAATAGTATACAGTAGATCGGCTCCGTCGAAAACCTGCCAGATATGGCCAAACAGAGGCCGTAGCATACTGGCTACTGCATCGTTGAACATTCGGTGATCATCGGCGATCAGGATTTTTCCCTGAGACGAACTCATATGGAATTTCAACAAGCGTGGTGGTTCCCTGCTCTGAGGTATCAGTCTGCCAGCGGGCGTTAAGATAATTGACTCTTGAAGATATATTTTTTAATCCAATTCCTGTCTGCTGGGTATTATTTTTTGCCGATTGATTGCCAATACCGTCATCTTCTACCATGAGCGTCAGGTTATCGGTATGAAACAGCAATTGGACCTGTACTTGTTGAGCCTGAGCGTGTTTTTGAGCATTGTGAACGAGTTCTGATACAATTCGATACGCATTCAGTTCAATTTCGGGAGCCAGCCGTTTGGGGGCGCCGAAGGTTGAAAACCGAAACCGGGCATCGTTTAGCGAATTCATCAGTTGCTGCACACTTCCTACCAGGCCCTGGCGTTCGAAATCGGGCGGCATCAGGTTGTGGGCAATGCTACGGATTTTATCGCTAGCCTTGGCCGTAATTTTTCGAATGCCCTGAATGGTTTGATGTAATTCGTTGACCGAGTTGCTTTGCAAACTTAGCTCTAGTTGGTGATTGATCGTGGCAATAACGCCACCGAGGTCATCGTGTAGATCGGCCGCAATTCGCTGGCGCTCGGTGTCCTGGGTAATTATAACTTCCTGTTGGATTATGTTTAACTGAAGCAGTATGGTTTCGCGTTCGTTTATTGCTTGCCGGATGGTGCCTATGCCAAGCACAATGATTTCGAATAAGGGAGCATAATACCGGAAATAGTAATGCCAGTTCTGGGCCGTAATGAGATTGGAGCTTGCTAAAACCCGGATAAAAACAATAAACAATAAGGGTACGATTGCAACCAAATAAAGCGCTGCTTCCTTACTGCCCCGTTGTTTACTAATCAGTAAACTAAGAAAAACAAACACAGGGATTAATCCATTTATAAAGAGCGAAATCTCCGCCATTGCGTTTGTAAATGGGTTGACAATTAGAAGGAAAAGCCAGATGGCGAGCAAGGCAACAAGACTATAATGAGTCCGTAAAAGCCAATTCGGTAAACGCTTGATAGGCTTATATATATACTGTTTTGTGAATAGTAAATTGGCTAACCAGCTTAATGAAACACCAATTGCGTAGGATTTCAGGGCATTGAAAGGGGCGGGAGCATAATGGGCCAGAAAACCTTCGGCTGTCAGGTCATACATTGCCGTACCGATTGCATGTATTGCATAAAAAAGCCATAGAGTGTTCCGAAGGAATATAAATACGAGCAGGCCGACCAAACCAACAAAAATCAGGATAGTAGCTGAAACTAAAAAAGCAGTAGTTTCTTTGGTGGCACGAATGTCAAATGCTGTCCGATCCCAGACGGAAATAGGGGTAATCAGCGTGCCATTTTTTTCCTGCGCCCGAATATAAGCGCGTACCGATTCACCAGGCTTTAACTCCAGTGGAAAGGCAAAGTAGCGCGACGGGACTTCCCGGCTCCAAAGAGGTGTTTGCCAGCTATAATGCTCAATCTGCTGGATTATTTTTCCATTCTTCAAAACATAAAAACTCATTTCATCGGCATACACAATATCGACTTCGACGGTAAGTTGCCTCGATTGAGTATCAACGTTTTGACAGCTAAAGGTTAGCCAGTGGACAAGTCCATCTGTGGCAAAGTTCGGTTGTTCTGTACGAGATAGTTGAAAACGACTGGTATCTAAGTCGTAAACGGACAACTGATTGGTCGAATCCGTGAAAATGGATAAACAGCCTGACAGATAGGAACTTTTGAATGTAGAGCCTATTTGTAGGCAGGGTTGTGCCTGACTCTCAAAAGAAGCTACAAAAAATATCAGCCACAGGAGACCCCTTCGCATACAGATCAGTGGTAAGGCACTGTCATTCATTTATTACTACAAAATAATGAGACATAAAGAGATTAAAAAAATCCCCCTCAAGGGGGATTGTCAGGGGAGGCTTCTCCAACGGAACTTTGTCGTGTTCAAATCACTATCCACACCTTTTTGGATAAAATCATTCATAATTATTCACTTAAAAACACCTTTTTTATGGAAAGTTTAGAGAAACCTAGCTACGAAATCAATATTGATTGGATGTGGTCACAGGAAGGAGCTTGCGGAAAGCCAGTTTGCTTGTTCTTTGTAGTTTGGCCGGTTAATCCAACTTTGGTGAGAGGCCCGTTATCAGCGCGTGACTGTGTACGGCAATCAATTTACTGGACAGTAAATAATGGAAGGCCAGACATTGGGATAAGATGGTTAATGGCTGGACAAGCACATAATGGTGCAGCCCAATTGGATTTGCTCCAACATGCTCCCCAGGCATTAGCCTATGCTATTCGTACTTATAGTGCTCAATTTGCTGTGAGTGAGGAAAAAATGATTGAATTTTCTCCCTCTGAAATTCTGTCTTTCCCAAAACAGGTAAACAATTTAGAACCTGCTTCTTGGGAAGATCTAATGGACATAGTAGAGGATGTGAAACCAATTGAGATAGCTATCCCAATCGACATTAAGTGAGAGTAGTTGTGTGTATTGTGCGTGGGCGGGGACGTGTTTTCTAAATACCATAGTTGAAAATCTTATTCATGACCAGGAGACTGTCGGCCTGAAAATCGATTGTATCGAAATCGACATCCCAGAAAGCAGTCCGCGAAAGATTGGGCCTTGATACATACTGATTCATCGACTGAATACGTTTTCGCAAATATGGTTAATCCATCGAAATTTAAAAGCCACCCCTTTTTAACGGTGTGGCTTTTAGTTTGCAAACAGGGTATGTACGGAATCTTACCGATTCATCGAAATCAGGAATTCTTCGTTGTTGCGCGTACCCCGCATGCGTTCGAGCAGAAAATCCATCGTTTCCATTGGGTTCATGTCGGCCATATGTTTACGCAAAATCCAGACACGTTGCAATGTTTCTTTGTCGAGCAGCAAATCTTCGCGACGTGTACCTGAAGCCAGTACATCGACCGCCGGATAAACCCGCTTGTTGGCCAGTTTCCGGTCGAGCTGGAGTTCCATGTTACCCGTGCCTTTGAATTCTTCAAAAATTACTTCGTCCATCTTGGAGCCGGTGTCGATCAGGGCTGTTGCGATAATGGTCAGCGAACCGCCATTTTCTACGTTCCGGGCAGCCCCGAAGAACCGCTTCGGACGGTGCAGCGCGTTGGCATCGACACCCCCCGACAGAATTTTACCCGACGAAGGAACAACCGTATTATAAGCACGGGCCAGGCGCGTAATGGAATCAAGCAGAATCACCACATCGTGTCCGCACTCGACCATGCGTTTGGCTTTTTCCAGTACCATGCTCGATACTTTCACATGCCGGTCGGCCTGTTCATCGAATGTCGACGAAATAACTTCGGCATTGACGCTGCGGGCCATATCCGTTACTTCTTCTGGCCGTTCGTCAATCAGCAGCACAATCAGATAAACCTCAGGGTGGTTTTTGGTAATGGCATTGGCAATTTCTTTGAGCAGTACTGTTTTGCCTGTTTTAGGCTGGGCAACAATCATACCGCGCTGGCCTTTTCCAATAGGAGCAAACAGATCCAAAATCCGTGACGAAAAATTTTCGGGCCGGTTGCTGAGGTGGAGTTGCTCTTCCGGAAACAGAGGAGTGAGGTACTCGAACGGAATCCGGTCGCGGATTTCTTCCGTTGTTTTTCCATTTACAGTCGAAACCCGAAGTAGGGCAAAGTATTTTTCGCCTTCTTTAGGTGGGCGGATTGCGCCCCGAACGGTGTCGCCGGTTTTCAGACCGAATAATTTAATCTGCGAAGGTGACACATAAATATCGTCGGGGCTGGCCAGGTAGTTGTAGTCGGCTGAACGGAGAAAGCCATAGCCGCCATCCTGCATAATTTCCAGAACACCTTCATTATCGATTATGCCATCGAACTCCCGGATGTGCTGATTATACTGCCGACGAATCCGATTCTGGTATTCCTGAGCGTCGCGAGTTGCCTGTTGAACCGGTGGCTGAGGTTGGGGTTGGGGTAATCCCTGGGGTGTTTCAGATGGCGTTTCCGGAGACTGAACCTCGTTCATGGGCACGGTAGACTCACCCGCCGATTGCATATTGCCTGCATTATCTTCTGAAATGACGGTAGGAGTCATGAATTCTTCATCCGATTGACTACCCAGTGTCAGCGCGGTTTCGTCGGTTACGGCGCGGTGTGTACGAGGGCGTTGTTCACGAAAACCACGCTCTTGACCACCAGTATCGCGTGGGCTAAATTCGCGACGAGGATTGGCATTGTCGCGCTGACCTCGATCCGAATTGCCTGGCTCCCGAGAGTCCCGATTATTTTCTAACCGTGGCCGGTTGCCAGCGTCGCGCGAGCCTGATTGAGACGTATCGGGACGCTGATTACGTTGACGGTTACCATCGGGACGGGCGTTATTAGTACGGTCGTTCCGTTGTTGACCTGGTTCGTTGGTTCGGAATGACGGATTTGAGCGGTCGCGACTGGTTTCGTTCCGGTTACGTACAACTGTATTCGTCACTTCGGCCCGCTCTTCTGCCGGAGCCGGAGCTTCGGTTGGCGATGGTGTTGGTTGAGGGGTTTCGGTTGCCAGCGGTTGAGTATCAGTAGGAAAAGAGCCTGGTGCTGTTTCAATAGGCGTTGTTTCCGGAACTGTAGTCATGCCATCTTCTGGAGTGGGAGCCGGAATGTCGGCCGCATCGGCATCGCGCCGAACGCGTTGCCGTGTCCGTTGGCTAGGCGTTTTTTCGGCTGTTGCGGGCTTGCTGGGCTCGATTACCTCAGCAGGAGCGGGAGTAACGGCAGCCGTTTTGGTCCGGCGACTTCGGCGTGGAGATTCCTCAACAGGGGTTGTATCTTCAGGACCTGGCCGTTCCGATTGCAGCTTTAATATTTCGTATATGAGTTTTTCTTTCGTGAATTTGGCAATGTTACGGATGCCAAACTGCTCGGCAATAGGGTGAAGCTCCGAGAGAAGCTTCATATCTAATTCTTCTTTCTTTAACATAAGGTGCAGGTTATCAATAAACCTTAAAAAAGACCGTTGATACGGGAATAGTGAAAAAATGGGGCTTGATTGAGTGTAGGGGGGCAGTTTATCGGGCCGACTGGCTGTGACTGTATACGATGATCGATGAGATCGCTGGTTGCCAAATGAAACTAACCTGAAAAGTTCAGAATATGTGTGCTATGCTAATAAGTCAAAAATAAACAAGACGTAGTTTGCCTGATACAAACGTGGGAGTCTGGTGAGGCCAGACACGGTGGTTAATAAATTGGGTTGGAAAATCGGAAAATCCGTCGTAACTCTGAATTGCTACTAGGGAAGAATATTACCTGCCTGCAGGATTAATACAGACAAAGGTAACGAACAAATCCGGTTTTGTCAAGATAACGTTATTAATTGGAAAATGTTTCCCTTATTTTATTCGATTATGCGATGGATAGCTGGTTATTCGCTATCTATAGCTATTATCAATACTAATCTACAACAGAAATATCAGATTGTTGCATAGTGAACTAAATAATCCTTAAAAATCCTTAAAAAGGCAGTATTTAACAATGGTTGCACCCGAAACTGTCGTTACCTTTCGGGTACGATCAGGAAACGAGTGTGCATACTCACCAATACGTACTAATGAATCTTGTTATTGATTGGGGAAATTCAAGCCTTAAAGTTGGATGGTTCGACGACGATACGTTGCTGGAAACCCGGCATTATGAGAAGGTTCAGGATCTGATGGCCGAGCTGGCCCTACGAAATACAACCAACAAATCACTGGCTCACATTCTGGTTTCGTCAACAAGTCGTTCGGCTACAGACATTCAGGCTCAACTGATTCGTGCTGATTGCGAGGTGTGGGTGCTGGATTCGGGGAGCCCTGTTCCAATTTATAAGGACTACGATACCCCCCATACACTCGGAACGGACCGAATTGCGGCCGCTGTTGGAGCCACGGCTTTGTTTCCTGAACAGGATTGTTTGGTTATCGATCTGGGTACCTGCATGACTGCTGATTTGGTTGTGAGTGGAACTGTTTTTCGGGGCGGATTGATTTCGCCCGGATTGCGAATGCGGTTCCGGGCGATGCATGAACAGACAGCCCGGTTGCCTTTGGTTGATCTGGCTGAAGATTGGCCAGTACTGACAGCCCGAACTACGCGGGATGCTATGCAAAGTGGAGTTATGAATGGAATGCTGTTTGAAATCAATGGCCTCATTGACCAATATCGTCTGGAATACCCGAATCTGGTGATTTTGGTATGTGGGGGCGATGCTCCAGTTTTTGAAAGTCGTTTGAAACAGCCGATATTTGCAGTGCCGGAATTGGTGCTGGTGGGATTGAATCGAATTTTACGCTATAATGTTGAGAATTTACACGCGGATAAGCCGGGTACTATGTATTAGTTTGCTGGCCACTGCCGCGACGTCGCCGATAGTGCTGAGCCAGGGATTAGGTAGCTCACCGTATTCAGCACTGGGTCTTGGAGAACTCTACCCACTGGGTAATGCTACCAATATTGGAATGGGCGGAATTGGAATCAGTAATGCCAGTCCATTCTATCTGAATCTGCAAAATCCGGCTTTGCTCGGAAGCCGGCCACCCTATACGGTGTTTGAAGTTGGTCTGGTTGGGCAGTCGCAGGTGCTTAGCCAGAATGCCGGGAATTCGAACCTGGTACAACGCAATTTCGGCGGCAATCTGGGTTATCTGGCACTGGCTTTTCCAGCCAGCTCGCGCTGGAGTATGTCGCTGAACCTCAGGCCTTATACGTACGTAAATTATTCGCTTACACAGACTGATCTGTTTCCAGAAGGCACATCGGCTGTTAGGTATAATTATACGGGGAAAGGTGGCTTAAACAAGGCATCCTTTGCAACAGGTTACCGCTTTTTCAAGAATTTGTATTTCGGTTTCGAGGCCTCGTTCCTGTTCGGTAATATTACTTACTCTTCCGATTCACGGATAATTATTAGCCAGATTGGCATTACGGATCCAAATAGCGTTGTTACCCAGCTAAGCCGAACGAACTATAAAGATGTTGTCTGGAAATTAGGGGCCGCCTGGCGCCCGAAACTAAGCGATAACTGGGTGCTAAACCTGGGAGCTACCTATGATCCCCAAATGCGGGTAAAGGCGAGCCAGACCGAAATTTATCAGGAAACAACAAATGCAGGGCTTAACCTGGGAGCGGCCGATACGTTGCGTAATAACTCGGCGGGGCATGCAACGCTGCCAGAGCAGCTTCATTTTGGGGTTAGTCTGGAACGGCTGAACCGCTTTCTGGTTGGGGTCGATGTCGGTTTTCAGAAGTGGGGGCAATACAGAACTGTCGATAACAAAGCAGGTAATCTGAACGATGGTATGACAGTTGCAACGGGTCTGGAATATACGCCCAAGCCTACGTCGAACAAATATACCGACCTGATCACATATCGGGCTGGTTTTCAGTATAATCAAATGCCCTATAAGCTGCTGGGCAATCAGATTAACGATGTTAACGTAAGCGCTGGGGTATCGCTGCCTGTTGGGGCTTATTATGTTAACCATATCACCTTATCGCTGGTGGGTGGGCAACGTGGTGTCCTGACCGGGCATCAGATTCGGGAACAGTATGTACGGATTGCTTTAGGATTCTCATTGACCGACCGCTGGTTCAGAAAACCAGTGATTGATTAAATGGTTTGAAAACTTACCCGATCGCCGTCGTGTTATGCTGATAGCATCCACATAGCTTACCCAATGAATCTGAGTCGTTTATTAGTTGTTTTGCCCATTTTTCTGCTGAGCGTATGGCTGAGTGGCTGTGGTGAACCGAAAACGGGCAAAAAAGTAGAGCCATACCAGGGGCCAATCGAAGAAATCAACGATGTTCGATTGCTATATAGTGAGGCCGCAAAACTGAAAGTTAAGTTAACAACAGCCAAACAGTATCGCTATCTGAACGATAACCGAAAATACCCCAAGCCAGTAAATATCATTTTTTATGGCCCTGGTGGCGAGGAGGTTACTACGCTCGTTTCTGATTCGGGCCGCTACGACAAAGCCAAAGACCTGTATACGGTTATGGGGCATGTTGTGGTTGTGAATAAGCAAAAACAGGAAAAATTATTGACTTCGGAGCTTAACTGGAATCCGGTTACCAAGAAAGTATTTACCGACAAACACGTTGCTGTTATCAGTCAGCTTTCCGGCGAAAAACTCTACGGGCTGGGGCTGGATGCGAACCAGGATTTTTCGCAGTACTCAATTCGAAAGCCAACAGGCGTGTTTAATATGGAAGGCGGCCCCGGTATTTAAATCAAAATAGTATTGTCCACAGAGGTACAGCGCTTTTTTCTTTGTGTTCTCTGTGGACAATAGTTTATAACGCTACTCGTGAGCACTTCCAGCCCTACTCACGGTGTTTGCATTTTTGCAGAATTGGTGTAACTGTCTTAACATCAGTAACTTTTGTTTCCCCTCCCCATTCGTTATACAGGTAAGTGGTTAGCTCAGCTACTTCCAGATCGCTAAGTTGAGGTTGAGCGGGCATCGGCCGATTGTAGGTTTTGCCATTAACAACGAGTGCCCCTTGATGACCATAACGAATCAGGCAAATCACATCCGATTTGTTGGTTAGGTAATCTGCTCCCGCAATAGGAGGGTATAAGGATGCCAGACCTTGCCCTTTGTTTTGGTGGCAGTTAGCGCATGTATTTTTATAAATTAAGATCCCCTCGGTAATATACCGCTGCCGTTTTATCTCCTGATCGTCCTGACAGGATATACTCCCCAAAAAAATAAGGACTACGAGGGATAACCCACTCCAAAATCGCATCATTGTTTATATTCGGCCAGTAGCCGGTCCATATCGTTCATCAATTTGCCGACCCCGGCTTCGGTTGTGCCATCATAAAGGCCCCGAATGTGTTTGTCTTTGTCAATCAGAATAAAGGCACCACTATGCACAACACCGCCAACTGCTGACGAATCCTGCTGTGCAGTTACCATATAACTGTTCTGGCCAATGTCGTAGATTTTTTCCCGGTCGCCGGTTACAAATAACCATTGGCGCCCCGTGATTCCTAAATTGTCTGCAAACTCTTTCAATACAGGTACCGTATCGTGTTCGGGGTCTATCGAATGCGAAAGTAAAGCAACATCAGGATTATTCTTATACTTTTCGTAGACTCGCTTAAGCTGTACTTTCATTTTCGGGCAAATGGTTGGGCATGACGTAAAGAAAAAATCGGCAACATAGATTTTGTTGGCGAAGGTTTTAGCCGTAACCGTATCGCCATACTGACTAAGAAAGTTGAAATCGGGAATCGTATGATAAACCGAATCTGTAACTAATTTGCCATCAACTGTTTTGAGTACTGCTTTGCGCTGACCCAGAATTGGCAATTTATCGCCCGATGAAGTACAACTCCAGCCTAGTATAGTCAGACCCGATAAAACGATCCAGGCATTAAGGTTTGGCCATAAACGTAGTCGCTTCAGAAAGGCTATTGTTGATTTTTGTTTTAACATCGGAGATTTGTTCTTTTTGCTGATCCAGGTAGCGGAGGGCATCTTTGGTCGACAAGCTGGCAATCGTATCATTTTTATATTGATCCATCCAGCGCATCATCAGGCTGTCAGCAACGTTCAAGTCTCTGACAATTCGTTGTGCCTGATCGCGCTCTTCGTCAAGGCGAAGAGTAGCTGTACCTGTTGCTTTTGCGCTGTCGAGCGAGGCAATTCGGGCTTTTACTACTTTCCGCATTTTCATGACATCGTCAATTAGCGGCATAATATCGTCATGAATGGCGAAAACATCATTTTCCGCTTGCCTGACAGTTTCTTCATCTGATTGATTACAAGCTACCCAAAGAAAGGCCAGACTGAAGATTCCGACAAGTTGTAAAATAGGCTTAAGCATAAAAACGGTAGGAAAACGAAAGAAACAGGAGGTAAATGAATGGCATATGCGCTATGGCTGAACAAACCGTCATGTCATAGCGCATACGTGTCATATATCATCTATTGGCAGTTGCCGTAGCGCGTTGTTTCAGAATTTCGCGGGCATTTTTTAGCGCGCTGGCCGAAGGATTTTTACCGCCAATCATCTGGGCTATTTCTGCAACCCGTTCGTCGAAAGTAAGTTTTTTAATTCGACTGACTGTTTTGGACGACGAATGATCCTTAAAGACGAAATAATGAGCATTACCCTGTCCGGCAATCTGATGCAAGTGTGTGATGGCGATGATTTGGTGGCTATGGGCCATATCACGCATCATGTTCCCCATCTTAATCGCTATTTCGCCCGAAACGCCTGTATCAATTTCATCGAAGATAATTGTCGGGAGCGAGCGCTTACTGGCCAGAATGTATTTTATGGCCATCATTAGCCTTGAAAACTCACCGCCTGATGCTACACTTTTCAGTTGCTGTGGTTTTATGCCTTTATTGGCACTGAACAGAAACGAAATGGTATCGATACCGGCCGGAGTTGGTTTACCAATTTCGGCCTGAATCAGCAGCGATGCATTAGGCATACCCAGCTCGTTCAGCAGGCTTTTAATTTCCGATTCGATGGGTTTAAGTACCATCTGCCTTGCATCGGAAAGAGCCTGGGCGCTACCCTGAAGCTTTGCCCTGGCAGCTTCGGTATTCATTTTGGCTTCTGTAAGCGCATCATCGAGGTTTAGCACCTTACTGACTTTTTGTTCGAGTTCGTCCCGTAAGGCAATCAGTGCCTGTACATTTTTTGCCTGGTGTTTATTCTGAAGCTGATAAATCAGATTGAGTCGTTCGCGAATGGTGTCCGCTCGGGTATCATCGATCTCAACCCGATCCTGTTCCGTGCTGATTTCGTCGGCCAGATCGCGAAGTTCAATCAAACTGCTTTGTGCTCGCTGTAGCAATTGCTCGTACTGGTCAGAAAGCTTGCTGATGTAGGTAAGGTTACTAACAGTTCCTTTTAAAAAATCGATGACCGATTGTTCGCTGTTATCCAGATATTCGTAGGCCAGTTGCAGTCGTTCCTTAATTTCCTCCGCATTTTCGAGTATGTTCAGTTCCTGTTCCAGGCTTTCCTGCTCATCGGGCTGCAATTGGGCTTTCACCAGTTCTTCATACAGGAAGTTATTATAGTCGAACTCCTTTCGCATGGCGGAAGCCTCCGATTGTAGTTGTTCATAAACCGATTTTGCCGACCGATAGGCCAGGTAGTCGATCCGATAGTGTTGCAAAAGTTCGTCGTCCTGAGCGTATGTATCGACTATTTCCAGTTGATATTCGTTTGAGCCAAGCAAAACCGAATCGTGCTGCGAATGAATATCCATCAGCTGGCTGGTTACGCGTCGAAGCGTTTCGAGATTAACGGGCGTATCATTAACAAAAGCTCTTGACTTTCCACTGACACTGATTTCCCGACGCACAATGCAGGTATCAGAAAAATCTAATTCTTCTTCATCGAAGATTCGTTCAATCTGATAGCCCGAAACGCTAAAAATACCTTCGATGATGCATTTTTTCTCCGGATCGTAGAGAGCCCTTGTATCGGCGCGATTGCCAAGTAAGAGGCCAATTGCCCCCAACATAATCGACTTTCCGGCCCCCGTTTCGCCCGTAATGATGTTTAGTTCACGATCGGGGGTGAGTTCAAGTTGATCGATCAGTGCGTAATTTTTTATCAGTAAATGCGATAGCATAGAAGAAGCGCTTACTTACAGAACAATGCCAGTGGGGGTGCGGTTCAAAAATACGGATGGATAGTTTGAATGAAAAATGCGTTTGGAGAAAGAAAAAACCTGGCCCCTTTAAGCTCACTGACCCGTAGCTACCAACTTTCGATAGGCTTCTGTTTTGCCCGGATCTAAAAAAGATAATAGCTCAAAAGCCTGTTTGCGCTCATTGGCAGTGCCTTCGTAGAGAATATTGAGTAACTCCTGCGATTTAGCATCAAAAAAGGAACTGATCAGAACCGAATTGGGTAGTTGAAGACCAATGGTACGGATGGTGGTTAGCAGGGCAAGTACCTGTTTGCGAACCTCTACCGGATTGGCGGCAAACATATCGAGCCCCTGGCGATGATACGAATATACACCATCGCGGAAAGGAAGGAGCTGCTGATTTTGCAAATTCTCGATCAGCCAATAGCGATTCCGCCGGTCGCCCGAA
The DNA here is from genome assembly GCF_037201965.1 of Spirosoma sp. SC4-14. Lineage (NCBI taxonomy): Bacteria > Pseudomonadati > Bacteroidota > Cytophagia > Cytophagales > Cytophagaceae > Spirosoma > Spirosoma sp. SC4-14. The sequence continues at coordinate 3,521,816 of NZ_CP147518.1, forward strand.
TTTTGCCAGGCCCCATTGGGAGACCCCTGCTGGGCCAGGTTCACAATGGTATAGGCTTTCTGAATGAATGGATTTCCTCCGCGTTTACTGAACGTGTCGTAATCGACGGCCAGAATTACATTGGCATAAAAAGCCAGCATCGACGTTAAATCGTCGGAAAACTGATTATCGCGAAAATAAACGGGCGTTGAGGGTAAATAAACAAAATTGAAGGCCCGATCGACATAACTGAATGTTGTGGTTTCGTAAGTTGTGCCATAGACTGGCCGGGTAACAACGATTTGGGCTGTAGCTTCAAAAGCGCCCTGCGTCAATGATTTGATCAGGTTAATATTCATTGAGCAGTTGATACGTTCAGAAACCGCAAACTGGTCATTACTCCAGCGTCGGTTATTCATGAACTCCGTAATGATACCTTTTAACTGGTTCACATAGGAAAAGTCAGTTTTCTGCTGTGCAAATAACTGATCGGAGTTGATCGTTACCTGACAGTTCAGTTCCTGAGCCTGTGTTGTCAATTGAACAGCAAGCAGGCAGATCAATAGCATTAGTTGTTTCATACTGATAACTTCCGGGCAACCAGACTAACCAGATCCTGCGCCACTTCGTCTTTCGTTTTTAGCGCAAATTCGTAGGTTTGTTCGTCTTTGTCAATAACGGTTATTTTGTTGGTATCGTGCCCAAAACCGGCTCCCGGATCGCGTAATGAGTTGAGTACAATCCAGTCCAGATTTTTGGAGTGCAGCTTTTTCAACGCATTGGCCAGTTCGTCGTTGGTTTCCAGTGCAAACCCCATCATCAATTGATCGGGGTGTTTCTGACTCCCAAGCGTGGCTGCAATATCGGTTGTTTTGGTGAGTTCGATAGAAAATGTGCTCTCTTTTTTCTTGATTTTATGTTCGGCTACATGCAGCGGTGTATAATCGGCTACAGCCGCACTTAATACGATTATATCTGCTTCGTTGAAAATAGCCTCCGAGGCTTCATACATCTCTTTCGCCGACCGTACCTCAACCCGCCGAATGGCTGGGTGCGGTAACGGCAAAGCCGTTGGCCCGCTCACCAGCGAAACCTGAGCACCGGCTTCTGCAAAAACCCGGGCTATCGCATAACCCATTTTACCCGTTGAATGGTTACTAATATAACGAACCGGGTCAATAGCTTCCTGCGTTGGTCCGGCTGTAATTAGTACGCGTTTGTTTTGTAGAGGAGCGGGGGAGTTGCGGGGAGCTGCGGGGAATTGCAGGGAGCCTGGAGAAGAATTTACTATGCCGACTCCCTGCAACTCCCTACTATTCCCAGCCTCAAAAAAGCCTTCCAGCACCTGCATGATGTGTTCGGGTTCGGCCAGGCGACCTTCGCCAACCAGACCACTGGCCAGTTCACCATGTTCGGCCTGGATAATGTGATTGCCAAAGGATTCGAGTCGATGCAGGTTCTCAACCGTGGTCGGATGGCGGTACATATCCAGGTCCATCGCTGGCGCAATAAATACCGGACATTTTGCCGATAGATACACTGCCGACAGTAGGTCATCGCAGAGTCCGTAGGCGCAGCGAGCCAGTGTATGAGCCGATGCCGGGGCAATGACAAGCGCGTCGGCCCAAAGTCCAAGTTCGACGTGGTTATTCCAGTTGCCGCTGTTGTCGTTTACAAAGGTCGATAAAACCGGCCGCTTTGAGAGAGTAGACAGTGTCAGCGGTGTAATAAACATCTGGGCTGCTTCGGTCATAACAACCTGAACCTCAGCTTCGGCCTTAACCAGCAACCGAACCAGCAAAGCGGCTTTATAGGCCGAAATACTGCCCGTCACTCCCAATAAAATTCGTTTTCCTTTCAAGGCTGTTTAAGTTTTTGATTTGTTGTGAATGAAGAGCGGCTGATTGGCGGGCCAGTCTATCGGCCCTGTTGCCAAGCTAATGTTAGCCGTTCGGGAATTTTTTTATAGTTAGATTTTATTATGCTGCTGCAACAGTGATTGTCATATAATAATTTATGCAATGCAAAATTGTGAGTAACAATAACTCATTATTACCAAAGTTGTCAAAATGTGAAGTAGTTTCAATGGTATAGTCAAAGCTTAATTTGTTCCATTTAAACTCAGTTTCTGCTACCATTAATTCTGAATTATTAGTATCAAGTAGCACAAACTTATTACTCAAAAGCCCTTTAAGTGTTAGTAAATAAGTATTTTCTTTATTGTCAAAGAATGTTTTAATAAGTATACCTTTCCAGCCCATTTTGAACTCTAATAAAGTTTGACTCTCATCTTTTAATTCAATTTTCGAGTCCCAGAATCCTTTTGGTTCCAGCCGATATTTTTTGCCGTTGGACAATAAAATTTCCGCATCAAACGAATACCATTTTTTATAAATTAGTTCTCCCGCTTTCTTATTACCAAATGTTAAACTGAAATTTTGAGAATTTAGTGAGTTTGCTTTGTATTGTCCCATTTTGCAGAATTTTTTTTTGTTTAGATTTTGGTTGCTTACCTGACAGCTACCAGTTTACGGCCTGGCGATGTGGAGGATCCAAATATAAAAGTTCAATAGAAATCCTATTGTTGAATCTTGCGCAAATGTTTCATAGAAGCACCGCTTCGGCGGTCCAATTCAGTCGTTATATTGCCAAGCTAATGTTAGCCGTTCTGGAACCTAGTTCAAGTTTATTCGTTCTGCCCATTTTAATTCTATCGGTAATTCTTTGTTTGAAAATTCTATATGAATAACTCGTCTTTTTTTTCTGTTTGTCGTCCTGCTTGAACTGTGCAACGTGAGTGGCTTCATAAGCATAAGTCCACCTTGCTTAACTGCGCAAGTTATTTCAGTTTCTATGTCCCAATTAATTGTTTCAGGTCTGTATATTTGTTTCAAGTGGGAAGCCGGTACAACTTTTAAAGCTCCGTTATTTTCGTCGGTGTCGTCTAAATGAATTCTAATTGTTGTTATGTTCTCTAATAAGTCTGTTGGGGGTTGAACGGCAACCTGATTTTGTTTTGTTGTCCAAGGTCCGAAGTTATCAAGTTTATGTTTTTTGTCTACTGAAATTGTTAAGTCTTGATGATATGAAACGTACCAATTTGATGTTTCGGGTTTGTCAAAATAAATGCTCTTAACCACAAAATAGTTATTCCCCATAACTTGTCGAATAACTGATTTCAGTTTGTCTGTAAATATGAGGTCAAAAGTTTCTGGAACTTCTTTTAAAAACTGTCGGATTGCAAATAAGTCTGTAGTTTTTCTGAAAGTACCTTTGTTTGAATCAGCATTGTTGATCGTAGTCAAAATGGTATGCACTTCGTCTGCCGAGAAGATGTTGTCAATAATTGAAAAGCCATTGCCCAAAAGTTCGTCTCTGTGGTTCATAAGGTCTCCCATTTGCTGATGGCTAGCGTTTAAATATATGTAATTTTTGTGTTATTTTTATAGTTTATTGTATTTACCTGTCAGGGTATGGTAATTATTGTAGTAAAAATGGAAAGCTACAAGAACTCAATAACAGTAGCACTTTCGCTCATAGGCTAAAGGCTTATCCCTGAAAATTGGTGTACCAACTAACAGAAACCAAAAAACCGCACGGAAAACATACCGTGCGGTTAGGAGAAAATCAGCAGTTACTTACAGGTTATTGCTGAGCGTCATCTTCGTTATTGCGCCAGAATACTTTCCCTTCCAGAAACTCGTCGGTAGCAATCGACGTTGGTTTGGGCATCCGTTCGTAAAATTTGGAAATTTCGATTTGCTCGCGGTTTTCGAACACCTCTTCGAGGTTGTCAACTGCAGATACAAATTCTGATAACTTATTGCTTAATTCTTCTTTGTTTTTCGTCGCAATCTGACGGGCGCGCTTCGATATGATTGATACTGATTCATACAGATTACCTGTCTGAGCCGCTATCTTGTCATTATCGCGGGTAATAAGAGATTGATTCGTTGCCATATTTCAGTTAACAGTTAACAGCCAGAAGCCATTAGTGAACAGTAATTGTTTCGATTCTGTTCACCAACGACAACTAGCCAAATTAATTTGCTGCCGTTACTTTCGCCGGGCGGTTTGCGTTTGGGTTTCTAAGCTTTTCGCGTTCCTGCTCCAGTTTCTCCAACCGTTCAATTTCTTTCTGGCTGGATTCGTACATCCGTTCAGCCTGTTTCAGATATTTGCTATTGGGAAATTTGTCGATGAACGCCTGATAATAATTAATTGCTTCCTGATACCGTTCCTTCTGTTTGGTTTCCAGACTATTGTTAGCCAGGCTATATTCTGCATCTACTTTCATAAAAGCCAGCTCTTCGTTATACTCGGAGTCTGGGAAATCTTTCTGAAAGTTATTGATCGAAATAACCGATGATTTATAGGAAGCAATATTAAAACCGCTGGTCTTATAGTATAGTTTAGCTTTTTCGTAGGCCTTCCGCTCCAGTTTGCCCCGCAGTTCCAGAATGATTTTAGTACACTCGTCGCGGTATTTACTGTCAGGATAGGTGTTGACAAAGTCCTGCAAAGCCGAGGTGGCGGTTAGGGTATTCGATTGATCGAGGTTGTATTGCGGAGTATCTTTATACAGCGAGTAGGCATACATATACATTGCTTCCTGCGCATATTCACTACGGGCAAATGTCTCGTAAAACTTCTTGAAAAGAGTGGCGCTGAGCAAGTATTGCTGCTGATGGTACTGCGTATAGGCGTGATAAAACTGCGCCATTTCTGACTCTGTGCTTCCTTTCAGCACCGGAATCAATTCTTCAAAGAGCAAACCAGCTCGATACCAGTCCTCTTTTTTATAATACTCGACGGCTGCTTTATACTTTTCGTCGTCAGTACCGTTCTTTTGCAGTTTGGCAAACGGACTGCACGAACCCATAATTAGCACGACCAGAACTCCCAGCAGACCTTTACTGATGTGACGTTGTTGCATAAGAACGCAAATATACTAAAAAAATACGGGCTACACCGACTTTAACGACGATGTGGCCCGTATAGTGCGGCAAATTGATCGCTTATTAGAGGCTGTTTATGAAAATTTAACAAGCTCAACGATCGCTTACTGATGGCGAACCAGCAACTTTTTGGTTGCTACTTTCCGGCCATCCAATGATAACTGATAGAAATAATAACCACTCGCCAGCTCGCGGGTTGCCAAATGAACTTTGTGGTCGTTAGCCCCCAGTTCATATTCGGCAATGGGAGAACCCAGCACATTCAGTAAAATCAGTTTGGCTTCACCAACAGTGCCTGTTATCTGATAATCGACTTGTGCTGATTCGCTGGCAGGATTAGGATATATGTTGGAGACCGTAATGCGGTCATTACTATACATCCGCTCATCGGCCCGAATTTCTGGTTCGGCGCCCGAGCGGGCTTCGCTTACCGAAACGGATGTATTCTCGGTTGAAACACTACGACCTGTTGATTTCGCTGTCGGACGAGCAACCAGCAACGATCGGTAGTACTCGTTGATTGGTGCATTTTTCCGAATGGTTGTTGCCCGATCCAGACTGTTTGCCGTTGTAGACGGTGCCAGCGAAAAGCGTTTGGTAGAAAGGGTAGGAGCGGCTGTCTTCCGTCCTCCCGAGGCCCTTCCCAACTCCAACCGACTCCCCTTGTGGGGGTCGGAATCGCGCAGGGCTGTTTGAGCCAGGAGCGGAGTGGTGGCCGTCAGAATGGCGGTCAGAAAACCCAAAAGTATAATTTGCTTCATAGATATCAACTTCAGGTACACTTGTACTCACCGCAAACCTATTCATCGAAAAAGACAAAGTCAACGGGGTAGAGTCTAAAAAATTGTTAAAAGTGTTATTTTATACCTTTTGGAACGCGTTTTTTAGCTAAAGGTTTAGTTGAGCTCCTGATTTTTAATGGTTTTTTAGTCCCCGGCTTCACTACGGGCGGTGTTTCCTGCCACAAAACCTGTCCCTTCGTGGGCTTTTCTGCCTCACGCCAGTAGAAACCATCGAGCTCTTTATCGTCGCTGGTTATTTCTTTTGGCGGAATCAACTGAGCGTCGGGCTGACCATAGAACCGAATCCGGCCCACCTTGCTGTCGGTAAACTCGATGTTCATTCGGCTACACTCAACATGGTTGAGACCAATCATCTTATTCTTTTCATCGACAGCATAGTAAATGCTTTGTCCGTTTCCTTCCACAACCACCCGATCTAATACAGTTTGCTCCTGTTGAACAACCGTAGCTGATGCCGGAGTGGCTCCTTTTGCCGGTACGCTTCGTGGGGGAGCATTCGTTGCAGAGGCTGTAAGATTTCCTGCTGTCGAACTGGCTGAGGCTGAACTGACTGGTGTAATTTTGGTAGCAAAATAGGCGGTAATGGTTCGGCCTTTCACCTGGTTGAAGTTCATGAGTGTATCGAGCGAGATCACGAATGATTTGCTCTGTAGATACATGGTATTGATCCGATTGTTCTTCATTAAGGCTCGTATCGAATCGGCTTCCATCTGGTACTTGTTCTGGCTCCAGACAATTGGTTTTTTATAGAAGTAAATGGTTGAATCGGCTGTGTTATAAATCAGTGAGTCGCATTTGCTCTGCAAGTCTGATTTAAAGACAAAAACATTTTTTTGAGCCAGTAACCGACGGGTGTTATTGATGGTGTCGTCGAATGAAAACAGCGTGTCGGCCCGAAGAAAGAGCGTGTCTTGGGTAGTTTCGTTAGCCAGACTTTTGGCGACCGGATGCCCCGTAACCCTCGAAATACCAAGTTTGCCGTTATACCGCACATGGTCGCCGGTGATGATTGCTTTCCGGTCTTTGGCTACCATCACCACATTGCCCTTGGCAATTCCTAACTCCGTGATGTTGTCATAATATAACGAATCGCCCGTAAGTCGGTATTTGGGCGTTTCAACCGTTGCCCGACGCTGGAAGTTTGAAATACCTGTAGTTGTATTATACTGCCCTTCTACAGCCGTCAGAACGCCATCTTTGTTCACAATGCGCGTTGGTCCCTGAAAGGTGGCAATACGCGTCAGCGAATTATAGAGCAGCGAATCGGCCGTAAGCGTACCTTTGGGGTTAACTAATCGAACGTTCTGGCGAAAGGTGAACAGTTTGGTGCGGGTGTCGTAGTAGCCTTCGCGGCTGGTCAATACATTTTCTTTATCGACAATACGGCCAGGTTTGGGGTAGTGAGCAATTCCCGTAACCATATCGTATTCAAGCTGGCTGGTGGTCAGCGTCATTTTGCGATCACGCATCACCACATGGCTACGAATGTCGGCCTGCCGTGTGTTGCCATAGTAGAACATGGTATCACCCCGTACACTGATGGTATCGCCCTGAATGAGCCGGACATTGCCATACGCTTCGATTATGTTTGTCGTTACATTCTGTATAGCCAGATTACAATACATCAGTACACCTTTTTGGCGAAAGCGTACATTATTGTAAATTTTACGGATAATCTGGCCGGGTTGATTGATTCCCACTAAACTGTCGGCATGAAGTAATTCAACTTTGTCGGCAGGCAGTGTTCCACCAGCCTGTGCCAACGCATCTGAAGACAGAAACAGTGAGCCGATCAGGATAAATACAACTAAAACGTGGGTAAGCAGTCGAAACATAATGACAAAACTACGGCTTCGGGCCGGAACCCTACGCTGGAGCAGGCGTTTTTAGCATTTATTAACGACAATCGATTATGCGGTCCTGCCGATCGCGTGTTGCTGGCTGTGAGTGGAGGCATTGACTCGATGGTTATGGCTGATCTGTTTTATCAGACGGGATTGCCTTTCGCCATCGCCCACGTCAACTTCGGACTTCGCGGTGCAGAGTCGGACGCCGATGCCGATTTTGTACAAAACAAGGCCGAACAGTATGAGGTTCCGTTTCATCTGACTCGTTTCGATACCAATGCCGTCGCTCATGAACGGAATATTTCGATTCAGATGGCCGCCCGTGATCTGCGGTATGCCTGGTTTGCCCAACTTGTCGATGCCAATGGCTATGCCAGCCTGGCTACGGCACATCATAAGAATGATGTGCTGGAAACCCTGCTTTTTAACTTAACGCGTGGTACTGGGCTTGCGGGCCTTCATGGCATCGCTCCGCGGCAGGAAAAATCGGTGGCGGGCGTTATGATTCGTCCCTTGTTGTTTGCAACACGCGATGACTTAGCCAACTATGCCCGTGAACGAGGAATTGCTTATCGGGAAGATCGTTCCAATAGTGATGATAAATACGCTCGCAACCGGATTCGGCATCACGTCGTACCCATATTAATCGGATTGAATCCGGGGTTGTGGGAAGGCCTGCCTCGAACTATCGAACGATTACGGGCGGCCGAATCGCTCATGAAGCGACAAGTAGAACAGTGCTGGAACGAAGTGGCAGAGCAACAAACGGATCGGGTACTGTTTTCTGCCGATAAGCTGTTGCAGCAACCCGAACCCGCCTTTCTGCTTGCCGAATGGTTGAAACCGTTTGGATTTGGAACCGATCAGGTAAAACAAATGATCGAATCGCTTGCCAGACCCGTTGGGCAAGTGTTTGAGACGGCTACCCATCGGATAACACACGACCGGTTGAACGGGAAAACAGGATTAATGCTGGAACAACTCAGAACCAGACCCACTACCGAAATTTTTGTTACCGACTGGCCAACGTCTTCAATAGCCATAGCCGATCTGGCCGAATTAACGGTGCTGCAGCTAAACAAACCGCCCGATTTTCGCCCACCAGCCCACGCAGCCATTGCCTGCCTTGATGCCAGTCTCCTGATTTTTCCGCTTGTCATCCGCCCCTGGCAGCGTGGTGATCGCTTTTGGCCCCTAGGGCTAAATGGTCGAAAGCTGGTGAGCGATTTGCTGAATGATCTGAAATTAACGTATACAGAACGGCAGCAGGTTATGGTTTTAGCATCGGGCGGAGAAATTGTGTGGGTAATCGGGCATCGGATAAATCATCGGTTTCGAATCACCGAGAACACAACGCAGGTGGCACAATTTATTTGGGACAGCAAGTGACTTAAAACATTGAACTGCATCTAATAAATTGCACTTTTAAGGTTCCTGATAACGTATTTCAGGCTCATAAAAAGCTAAAAAGGATAAAAAAATAAATTCTGGCATCCTATTTGATATAATTGCCATAAGCCCATAGTATTTTAACTTATAGACTCCCATGAACCGGATTGTACGGGTTTTGCTCATCGCGGGGATGGCTTTTGGAAGCCTCACCGTTCAGGCGCAAAGTGCGCGGTTACGAGCGGCTAACAAACAGTTTGATAACCTTAGCTACGTCAGCGCTGTGCGAGCGTATGAAGAATTTTTGCGCACGGACAAAAAGAAGGACCCTGCCGAAACGCGGGAAGCATTAATTAAACTTGGTTATAGCTATCGAAAATTACAGGATACGCGGAATGCCGAGCGTGTTTATGCCGATCTAGTGAAGCAGTATACTGATCTCGACAGTGAGGTTTACCTCTATTACGCACAGTCGCTGGCTGCCAACGGTAAATACCGCGAATCGCAGAAAATGTATAGCCAGTATGGCGAAAAACAGGCTCAGGATTTGCGTGGTCGGCGTTTTACGGTCTCTTATATGGATTTGAGCCGATTCTATCAGGACTCATCCTCCTATCGGCTGTATGATCTTCCTATTAATTCGCGCCAGGCCGACTTCAGCCCCATGTACTACAAAGGTGGACTGGTTTTTGTATCGGCGCGTGATGAATCGGGGGCAGTAAAACGGGTGTTTAACTGGAATCAGACTCCTTTTCTGGATATGTATTATCACCCCGATACCAACCAGTTACGGGTGCCCGGTCTGGAGTTTAAACGGGCTGGTGCTGCCGCTGTTGGGGGAGGGGCACAGGCGAAAGAAGCTCAGGTCGACGAATCGGCGGAGCCATCGCAGCCATTGACCAAAGCCGAAATTTTCAGTCGCACGCTGAATACCAAATATCATGAAGGGCCAATGACGTTTACGCGTGATCAGAATACAATCGTTTTCACCCGGAACAATACCAGTAAAGGAAAGGCCGGTAAAAGCTCAGATGGTGTCAGAAAATTAAAATTGTATTCTTCCGTGAATAAAGGCGGCAAATGGGTCGACATCAAAGAACTGCCGTTCAATAGTAACGAATACTCGGTTGGGCACCCCGCCTTTGCCCCCGACGATTCTAAAATGTACTTCGTATCCGATATGCCAGGAGGCTTTGGCGGAACCGATTTGTATGTAGTCGAATATAACAATGGCGAATGGGGCACCCCCGTAAATCTGGGAAAAGAAATCAATACCGAAGGCAACGAAATGTTTCCTTATGCCGACGGAAACGGTAATTTGTATTTTTCGTCGGATGGGCATGAAGGACTTGGCGGGCTGGATGTTTTCTATGCCGAACTGAAAGATGGAGTAGCTTATAAAGGTGTTCAAAATGTAGGGGCCCCCGTAAACTCCGAGAAAGATGATTTTGGCTTTATTACCGATAAATATCGTACCACTGGTTATTTCAGCAGTAACCGTAAGAAAGGTATTAGTGATGATGATATTTACGCATTCCGCCGGACTTGTAAGCAACTGAATATCTTAGTTTACGATGCTAAAACCGGCTCTCCACTCGAAAGCGCCGATGTACGCATCTTGCGCAATGGCGTCAATCAGGACCTGCGGGTTACAAATGTCGATGGACGGGCAGAAATGTGTGTAGATGCCAACACAGAGTATGAATTCCGGGCCGTTAAAGAAGGGTTTGCACTGAACAGCGTCCGATTTTCTACATTAACTCAGTCGCCCAAACCGGTGCTGAGCGTATCAATTTATCTCGAACGAACCGAAAACACATTGGTTCGGGGAGTCGTAAAAACAGAAGTAAACCAGCAGCCTGCATCGGGTGTGAAAGTGACCCTGCGGAATGAGAAAGATAAATCAGAACAAACCGTAACGACTGGTCCCGATGGTGGCTATGAATTTAACATGAAGCCAGGAGCGCCCTACACGCTCACAGCACAGAAGGATCGGTATGCGACCAAGAAGACCCAGTATGCAAAATCGAAAAAGAAAGCCAAGGTCGTAACGGATTCGCTCGGGCTGTATGGCGTTGGTGATGTATTCCAGTTGAAAAACATCTACTACGATCTGAATAAGTTTTTTATCCGGGCCGACGCTGCCAAAGAACTCGACCACGTGCTGGCAATCCTGAAAGAATATCCGCAGATGCAGATCGAATTACGATCGCATACCGATGCGCGGGCTACCGATGCCTATAACCTTCGGTTGTCGGAAAACCGGGCTCGCGCTGCTCTCGACTATCTGGTGTCGCGCGGAATCGATGCCAAACGATTGGTGGCCCGTGGATATGGTGAGAGTGAAATTATCAATGGCTGTGTCGATGGGGTGACCTGTTCAGAAGATGAACATCAGCAGAACCGTCGAACAGAATTTAAAATATTATCAGTGCAGTAGCTAAACGGAGTTTCTACACAAAAAGCGCAGGCCCACAGGCCTGCGCTTTTTGTGTAACTGTGACCAGAGAGTTAAACAGTTCGATGCTACAGATGGTTGGATGGCAAAACAACCTGACATTATGCGGTTTAGGAACAAAGTGTGCCTTATTACGGGAGCTACATCGGGTATTGGGCGCGCAACTGCCAGACAGATGGGGGCCGAAGGTGGGAAAGTGCTGGTGATTGGGCGCGATAGGGAGCAGGGTATCGACGTTGTCGAACAAATTAGAGAAAAAGGGGGCATTGCTGATTTTGCCGAAGTAGATCTGGCCAACGCAACAGCCATTGAAACGGCCGTAAACGATGTGGTTGCCCAATGGGGCAGGGTTGATATTTTAGTCAATGATGCCGCCATGATGACCTTTACCCCAATCGTCGATCTGTCGATTGACGATTGGGATGAGCTGATGGCCGTAAATCTTAGAGCCGTATTTCTCTTCTGTAAGTTTTGTATTCCGCACATGAACGGGGGCGCCATTGTGAATGTTAGTTCTGTTCATGCGCATCAGACAACGGCGAATGTAATTCCGTATGCGGCCAGTAAAGGTGGCATGGAAGCCTTCACGCGGGGTGTTTCACTGGAATACGACATGGCTAAAGTGCGGATCAACTGCGTGGCACCGGGGGCCGTTGATACCCCCATGTTATGGGAAAATCCGAATGTGAAAAGCGGCAGGGAGAAAATTGAGGGCGCCATTGGTAAACCCGAAGATATTGCATCTGCTATCTGTTATCTAGCCTCAGACGATGCCCGGTTTATTCATGGAACTACCCTCGTTGCCGATGGCGGTCGGCTCGGGGTTTTATGAAAACTCAGCCTTATTTTGCCGACTGTTGGGCCAATAGAATCCGGGCAGTAACCGATAGTTGACCAATGTGGCGCATCGTATGTTCGGCCGCATGAACAAACAGGCCCAGTCCGGTAGATGGAATCTGCGCCCGGCCAACTCCACGAATTTCGAGCAAGGTTTGTGGGTCGGTTGCCTGTAGTTGAGCAAGAGCAACATCGACCTGTTGATTGAACTGGCTCATCAGGCTCTGTACAGAAATGGGGCCATCAACCTCGGGCTTGCCTTCGGTAGCCAGAACGGCCAACTGTGCTGCCGAGAGCATCTCACCACGTGCGTAGGTAAAAAGCCGGTCGAGCACGCCCGTTAAATGCTGTAGATGAAAACCAACCGAAGCCACATCGGCAGGCCGTTCCCAGAGTAGCGAATCCGGAAAGTGTTGCAGTAGGGCCTGGGCTTCTTCGCGTGCCTGAAGCAACGCATGAGCAACGGGCTGGAGCAGTGGAGGAACATCGGGTAGGGGACCGCGTAGCCAGACTTCGCGAGTTTCGATGGAAGGTGTCATGGGTTGATTATATACCGAAGCAATGCTTCATTGCTATAGGATGGAGTAAACGGGTAGGGCTGCCACCGATACGATAAACCAGATTCGAATGAGTGGCAGCCCACTTACCATAGGCTACATAACTACTTAAATGATTGTTCCGCCATCGGCATAAAATAAGCTACCTGTGCAGTACGACGAAGCATTTGCCGCCAGAAAAAGAGCTAGTGGACTAATTTCGTCAGTTGCGCCCATCCGGGCAATGGGGAGCCGTTTGATGAAGTGGTCCAGAATTTGTTCGTTTTGCCATAGTGCCTGACTAAACTTTGTTTTAATCAGCCCCGGACAGATTGCATTTACCCGAATCCCATCGGGTCCCCATTCCTTAGCCAGGACCTTTGTGAGCATGTTTAACGATGCTTTGCTTACACTATAAATTCCCAGGCCAGGGTCGGGAGTATAACCCGCAATACTGCTCATCATGATTATACTACCGCCCCCTCGGGCTTTCATACTCGGATAGCAGCGTTTACTCAGTTCAAACGGAGCTTTTACATTCGCCTGCATGATTTTATCAAACGCTAACCCATCGCATTCCAATGCCGGGCCGAAAACAGGGTTACTAGCCGCATTGTTGACCAGAATATCGATACCTCCATATACAGAAATGGTTTTATCGACCAGGTTTTGTAGCTGGTCAGAATCGCCTACGTGGGCGGCAATTCCGGTGGCTTCTCCTCCCTGATTTCTGATGTCATTGGCAAGTGCATCCAGCGCTTCCTGTTTTCGGCTGCTGACCACTACTTTTGCGCCAAATCGGGCAAAGAGCCGGGCAATATCTTCGCCAATACCTTTACTGGCTCCAGTGATAAGGGCAACTTTATCCGAAAGATCGAACAGGGCTTTTTCTGAATGAAAAACAGATTGAGAATTCATAGCGGTTTTGTCGGGTATGTGCCATGCAAACTATATGTTTCAGCATGTATTTCAAAAGAGACGTCAGATTTCCAGTAATTTTGCCGTTATTATTCATCAACCCACCTTTTATGCCGGATAAATCATCAGATCTACCGCCCTTTGTGCGTACATGGACGCAACTCTACACGATCGTCATCGGAAGTTTAGCCGTTGAAATTATCCTGTTTTACGTTTTAATGCGCTGGCTTTCATGAGTACAATTGACTGGGGCGTATTAATTGCAACGTTATTGGGAGTTATTGTTTATGGTGTAGTCCGGAGTCGGAATAGTCGAAGTATGGACGACTATCTGCTGGCCGGGCAATCATTACCGTGGTATCATGTTGGCCTATCGGTCATGGCAACGCAGGCGAGCGCAATCACTTTCCTTTCTGCTCCGGGGCAAGGTTTCAGCGATGGAATGCGTTTTGTGCAATTCTATTTTGGATTGCCGCTGGCCATGGTTGTGCTCTCGGTTACATTCGTACCTATTTTTCATAAACTGAAAGTATTTACCGCTTATGAATACCTCGAAAGCCGTTTCGATACCCGCGTTCGAACCCTGACGGCGGGGTTGTTTTTGCTCCAGCGCGGGCTGTCGACCGGTTTGTCGATTTATGCTCCCGCCATTATTCTATCGACCATTCTGGGGTGGAATATTTACTGGACCAACCTGCTTATGGGGGGAATTGTCCTGATTTATACGGTTTCGGGCGGTACGAAAGCTATTTCCTATACGCATCTGCAGCAAATGGCAATTGTTACGTTTGCAATGGCGCTGGCTGGTTATCTGACGGTGAAATTTCTGCCCGATGGGGTTGGTTTTGTCGATGCGCTGCATGTTGCCGGAAAAGCCGGGCGTATGAATCTGATCGACCTGAAGTTCGATGCGAACAGTCGCTATAATTTATGGTCAGGACTGATTGGTGGATTCTTTTTGCAATTGTCTTATTTCGGGACCGATCAGTCGCAGGTGGGCCGGTATTTGACGGGAGAAACAATTAGCCAAAGCCGCCTGGGGTTATTAATGAATGGTTTACTGAAGGTGCCGATGCAGTTTCTGATTTTGTTGGTCGGAGTACTGGTTTTTGTGTTTTACCAGTATAATCCGTCTCCCGTATTTTTTAATAAGCAGGAAACCGAACGGCTGAAAAGTAGCCAATATGCGCAACCTTATCAGATCGCTGAAATCAAACATCAGAACCTGACAGCCCAGCGCCAGCGAATAGTCGCCGATATGCAGGCCGCTTTGCAGGCGCATGATGAAGTGGCTCAGGAAGCCGCTGTAGTTAACCTGCATCAAACCGACGAAGCCCTTAAAACGGTAAAGCAGGATGTGGTTAAGCTCATCCAAAAAAATAACCCGGCAGCCGATACGAATGATGTTAATTACATATTTCTGCGATTTGTGCTCGATTTTCTGCCGCATGGTCTCATTGGGCTACTGATTGCCGTGATCTTTAGTGCTTCAATGGGGTCAATTGCGGCTGCCTATAGTTCATTGGCATCAACAACGGTGGTTGATGTTTATAAACGATTAGTCAGAAACGATGGCGACGATGCGCATTATCTGAGTGTGTCGCGCTGGGCAACTGTTGGTTGGGGAATATTCTGTATTATAGTTGCCCAGTTTGCCAATCAGTTGGGCAGTATGATCGAAGCTGTCAATATTCTGGGATCATTGTTCTATGGTGTTATACTGGGTGTTTTTGTGGTGGCATTCTATGTGAAGTCAATTGGTGGGCGGGCTACGTTCTGGGGAGCTCTTATTGCCGAAGTGTTTGTGGTGCTGAGCTGGTATCTGAATCTGACTGCCTTTTTGTGGCTGAACGTGATTGGATGCCTGTTGGTTGTCGGGTTTGCCTGGCTACTGCAACAGGTGTTTCGTAACAATTGAATGAATTAGCGATTGAGTGAACTTCATTCAGAAGCTACAATCAATCGCTAATTCACTCAATGAAAACCTAGGATTTCTTCTTGCCTTTCCCTTTTATAGTGGGAACGGCAGGGAGGTTAGCCGTATAGTCGGCAATGCTTTTTTCGATCCCCTCTTTAAAGAACGGGAAAACCGAATCATTTGACGATTGCCCGAGCGACAGGGCTTTCTGGGCCAGTGGCAGCGCTTCAGCGTACTTACCCATTTTGGCCAGAATCTGTGATTTAATGTACAGATTGCGGAAATTTTCGCCCATTGAAACCGATTTGTCGATCCAGCCCAGTGCCTGATCCAGATTGCGACCTTTCGACAGGTTATAATTGGCGGCTGCCTGCAATACGGCTGCATCATCGGGCTTGTCGGCTACAGCCTTATCAACATTAGCAGCTGCATTAGCTTCTACATCGACTTTCAGATCGGCACTGACTTTCACATCATCCCATAGAATATTCAGTTTGGTTGAGGCCTCGGTCAGATCACTAAAGCCGATTGTAAAGGTTTCAACTTTTTCGCCACCCGTAGTTGGCTTAAGCTGAACCCGTAATACATCTTCTTCGGGTTTGTAGGTTTGTTCTGTAACAGACTTGTTGCTGCTAAAAATAAGCGTCCAGTCGTTTTTGTCGGGTATCGATAGGATGGCATAGCTGCCGGCCGGCAGGGTTTTGCCGTTGATCATCACATCGGTCGATGTAGTAAAGGCGGTAGCAGCATTGGCACCGGTCCGCCAGATTTTTCCCGTTGGAACAAACGCATCGGTAAACGGTGTCCGGCCTTTCAGGCTTGGCCGTGAATAATTAATCGTGAAATCAGTAGTTCCTACGGTTTGGGTTACGGTGGCGCCGGGGCTAGGCGAAGGCAGTTTAATTTGAGCGGTGGCTAATTGAGCGGCCAGAAGAAATGTGGACGCTGAAAGTGCAAATTTGCGCATGATTATAAACATAGATTGGAAAATTGACACAAATTGCAGCTTTTTTACATATAAAGCCAACTTATGCATCGAAAAGCATTGCTTACCTTATTGAAAGAACATCATCCGGTCACAGCCGATGAAAAAGCCATGACTCAGGCCACCATTGAGTTTGTTGAAGCCAATCCTGCGTGTTTTGAACGAACTCTTCTCATTGGCCATATCACGGCATCGGCTTTGATTGTTAGCCCCGATCGGCAACAGGTAGTTTTAATTCATCACCGTAAACTCGACAGATGGCTTCAGCCGGGCGGACATGCCGATGGTGATCCTGATAGTAGGGCTGTAGCCTTTCGCGAAGCTGAAGAGGAAACAGGGCTCACCTCGCTGAAACTGGTAAGCCCAGCAATCCTAGATGTTGATATACATCCCATTCCGGCCCGTGGCGATGTGCCGGAGCATCTTCATTACGATATTCGGTTTCTGTTCGAAGCCGATCCGACGGAGCCCTTTAAGCTAAATGAAGAGGTCAAAGATGTGCAATGGGTGGCTCTCAATACAATTACTACACGAACGAATTCAGTGTCTGTCCTGAGAATGGTTCAAAAAATTAATTAAAAATTAATAGTTTATTCGCCAGGCAGTTTGTTTTATGACCAACCAGTAATGGATTCGATAAACTAAAACAAACAAGGCTATGAAAACAGTGCTGAAATTGGTTGGTGGACTCATTCTGTTGGTTTTAATGAAGCCCGCTTTTGCGCAAGACCATCCTGTAGCATATATCGATCCGACGTATTCTACGCACAACTACAAACAGATGAATAAGGCTAGTGTAGCTCAGCATCTCGAGCATACATCGGGGGTCAGTGTGCCAGCAACTTCGGCAAAAGAGGCACTGTGGTCCGATTATAAACCCCAGGTTCGTCAGGGCGAATCGGATGGCGGTATCAATATCGATTACAAGGCTTCTACCGATATGGCAAGCTGGAATTACAAAACCCAGCATGTTGTTCATGCCTCACATAGTATGCAGCCAAAGCATAAACATGAGCATCATCATAAGGCTGCCTGAAAACTTAAGTTTTTATGTGACGTTATCCAAAACCAGCTATAACCGGCTGGTTTTGGTGCTTCCTGATCGGCTTAGCCGGGGCTGTTTTTAACGGCAGACCTGGCTTGCGAATACTCAGAAAATGATTGCCTGTGAAGGAATAAATAGCCCCAAAAAAAGTTTGGTGAAAATGTGATGAAGGGCGATTTTTATCTATAAACTAATGAAATTACCTTTTAAACGTACTGTTTTTGCATAAATAACGCGTGTTTAGGTGAAAAATCGTAAAAACTATAAATATAGTAGTCAATTTCTTTGTTTTGTAAGTACGACAAAATTGATAGTTTTGCTGTACAACAAAACCATAGAATAGTTATGAAATACACTCTGGGACTACTAGCTGGTCTGGCCTTGCTGGCTATAGCCGGGCCGACACAGGCGCAGGATAAACAGCAGTTGCGAAATGATCCAACATACTCGACACACAATTACAAACACCCAAACAAAGCCGCTGCTGCCCGTAAATGGGAGTCGAAAACGAACGTTGCCGTCGAAGCTCCCGCTCCGAACGACGCTCGGCTGGCCGACTATAAAAAAGCAGTACCAAATGCTGAGCCAGTAGGCGGTATTACGGTTGATCATACACCCTCTGTAAGTCTGGCCGAGCGGAATTACAAGATTCAGCGCGTTGGCGAATACCGCAGCGCAACGGACGACCGTACGGCCAAACAGCGTAAACGTCATTCAGATAGTACATCCGTGATTGGAAACGATTAACGGACGCCTGATATAGCTAACCAGATAAGCCTTCCAAAGGTGGCATTGCTATCTTTAGGAAGGTTTTTCTGGTTATAGCCCTATCTCACATGGTCAGAAGACTCTTCATTTTCTTCTGAATCAGGTTTGTAGCATATTTTGGATTGAAACGATAGAGTAAATCCAGAAACCGGGCATCGCTGCCTACCGTTACTCTGAATTTATTTTTTTCAATTGCGTCCAAAATAATCTGAGCCGCTTTGGGAGCAGGTAACGGTTTAATTTTTGACTCGGAGGCTGAATTGCTGCTCGCTTTGGGTTTGCCTAATCCTGAGTTTTCAGTAATATTAGTGGCAATGGCGCCAGGAAATATGACCGTTACGTTAACCTGTGTGTTTATCAATTCGGCATATAAACCCTCTGTAAAGAGCTTAACAGCCGCTTTGGCAGCCCCATAAATTGTTTGACCTGGTACGGACAGAAAACCACCCATACTCGACACATTCGCAATATGAGCTTCGGGGCGCTCCAGGAAAAGAGGCAAAAAGGCTTTGGTCAGGTATAGCGTTCCGTAAAAATTAACATGCAGAACGCGATCGATCTCATCCATTGTTAATTCCTGAACAGGTTTAAAGGGCTGAATAATACCGGCATTATTGATTAAACCGTCTACTGCGCCAAAGTGACCGACAACTGCCTGTGGTAATTGTCCGACCGCTTCTCTATCCGTAATATCGAGCGGAAATGCCATAAAGCATTTATGATCGTCACCGGCTAGTTGCTGCGTATCGTGGAGAGTATTGGGATGAATATCGACTCCGGCGACGTTAGCGCCTTTTTTTAGCAATTGCAAGGTTAGTTCGCGCCCAATACCGCTACCAGCACCCGTTACAACAAATGTTTTATTGGCTATTTGCATGATTAGTGTAGCTTAAGACGCAACTTCCCGAAAGCTTAGAACAGATAGTTCTGCACTTTCGGGAAGTGTTTTAAAGGCGTAAGACTGCCCGTTTAGCCTTCTTTAACCCGCAGGGCTTTCGCATCAAACATGCCCATCAGCGAGCCTTTCAAATTATCTTCATCCACTTTTTCAAGATCCAGGTTCACATCGTAGCCTTGAGCCGTGAAATAGATGGTTATTTTATTGTCTGCTTCCTCAATTTTTGTGATCGGGATCGGTTCGGCAGACGCATCTGTTGGATTTTTTAACTCGCCGGTGAGCTTTCCATCTTTTCTGACCAGTTGAGTTAAAAATTTTGCGTCGCCATTGGGCGTGCCTGCCACCAGAATATCCCATTTAGCTGCAAAAAAATCGGAGGGTGTGGCTTGGGAAAAACCATTGTATGCAACTCCCAGCAATAAAAAGAACAGAAGTACGCTTACTTTTTTCATAGTTAGAATTGGTTAGAAATGAAACAGGATTAGACTACAGAAGTTAATGTGTCGTAGAATCGAGAACGGCTTCAACGCCCATTACCACCATCAGGCTTCCGGCTGCTTTCGCCGGATTGACGAAGACCAGATACACATCGTGCGGCTTATTGTCGGCTGGAACGGGTAGCTTGACCGGAACACTCAATTGATTCGGCTTGAAGTCCATCTTGTCGGAAGGCTCCAGCATGGCCGATTCGCCAATGAGCTTGCCAGTTGGGCTATCCAGATGGGCTTCTACTTTACCCCCAATGGCATTGAGCTGAGGCTTGGGCGCTACTGCCAGAAGCCGAAACTCCGAAACGCCTGCCAGATCGACCTGCTTAATACCCATGTAAGCGCCTGATTTGGATGGAATGGCGAGATTATTACCTCCGAATGCCATTTTGTTGACGTTGTCGTAGGTATCGAAGCCATGGGGGTCCAGCATGGCATTGCGGAGCATAAACGTCTGTTCCGACCGGAGCGAAGGCAGTCCTTTCGCGCCTTTGTCTTCGTATGATGCCCGAACAATGTAAACGCCTTTGCCCTTGTCGCCCGCTGGAATTTTGGCGGTGTAGTTGCCCTTGGCAGGCAATGCGTTGGTCGCCGACTCGCTCGAAAGGCTCAGCACATACTTCACCATTTCGGAGGCATCGGCGGCCGAGAGTTGTGGGTGTGCCGACATAGGTGTTTCGCCCCATACGCCAGCCCCACCGGTAATCACTTTTTTGGTCAGCCGCTCCAGGGCTGAGTTGTCGCCTTTATACTTTTTCGCTACGTCAGCATAAGCCGGTCCAATCGACTTTTTGTTGATGCTATGACAGGCTTTACAGTCGCTGCCTTCAATCAGTTTTTTACCCGTTGTCAGTAAGGCACCCGCATCGGCCGACCGATGTCCCTGCGCAATAGCAACTTTATCAAAGCCTTCGGGCAGGTAATCGATAGTAACGGCTACGCGCTCAGGATCAATACCTTTGCCCAGGGTGCCATCTTCTTTATCACTCACCTTAACATCGTAGGCAAATGGCTTGTTGGCTACGTAGAACGACTTATTGGCCCCCGGCATCTCCAGACTCAGAACGGGCGCTTCGTTGCCCACAGTAATATCCATCGACTGCGAAGCGGTGCCACCTTTGCCATCATTCACGGTCAGTGTGGCTTTATAAACGCCCATTTTATCCAGCGTCAGGTTCGCATCGGGTGTGTTAATGACTTTGCTGTAGCCATTTTTCGACGTAACCTTCCAGGAATAGGTCAACGCATCGCCGTCGGCATCTTCGGTTCCTTTCGAACTAAGTTTGAGCGCCAGCGGGGCCGATCCACCCATTTTATTGGCTACCATCTGTAACTGCGGCTTCCGGTTTCCACCGTTGTATTCGATCCGAATCAGGCGGGCATCGTCGTTGGCCGAGAACCAGCCAGAACCGTATTCGAGCATGTAGAGGTCACCATTCTCGGCAAATTCCATATCCATCGGGTTGCTGAACTTGTAGCTCGGCATAAACCGCTCCATCGACACGTAGTTGCCTTCCTGGTCCATCATAACGGCCATGACCCAGCCTCGCATCCAGTCGTAGGTAATCAGCTTTTTGTCGTAGTAATTCGGGAATGCGTGAGGTGCCGCTTTAAAATCCTCGCTGTAGAAAACCGGTCCAGCCATGGCATTCCGGCCACCGGCGCCCACCAGCGGGAACTCCGGCGACGCATCGTACGGATACCAGATAAATGCCTTTTGCGCGGGAGGCAGCACTTTCAAACCGGTGTTGTTGGGCGAGTTGTTGGTCGGTGCAGCCGCATCCCACTTTTCACCCGACTTACTGGCGGTAAAGTCGTATTTGTTATAGGCTTTGTTGTCGCCCACAAAATGCGGCCAGCCGAAGTTTCCGGCTTTACGAGCCTGCCCCACTTCGTCATGTCCGGCAGGGCCACGATTCGGATCGGGTTTGGCTGCATCAGGCCCCACTTCGCCCCAATATACGTAGCCCGTTTTCTGGTCGACCGAAATGCGGAACGGGTTGCGGTGACCCATCGTGTAAATTTCCGGGCGGGTCTGGGCAGTGCCTTTAGGAAACAGATTACCGTCGGGAATGGTGTAGGTGCCGTTCGCTTCAGGATGGATGCGGATAATTTTACCGCGCAGGTCGTTCGTGTTGGCCGACGATTTCTGGGCGTCCCACGGGCCGCGACCTTCGCGCTCGTCGCTGGGGCTATACCCGTTTGATGCGTGCGGGTTGGTGTTGTCGCCTGTGGACAGATACAGGTTTCCGGCTCTATCCCAGGCAATCGAACCACCCGTATGACAGCACTCTTCGCGCTGGGTCGGTACGTCGAGCAGTACTTTCTTCGAGTTCATATCCAGTTCATCGCCATTCAGTTCGAAGCGGGCCAGCACGTTTTTCGATTCTTCGGGAACCGAATAGTAGAGATAAATCCAGTGGTTCTGCGCAAAATTCGGGTCTTTATTCAGACCCAGCAGCCCATCTTCCCCCATCGATTCCTTACCTTCCTTATTGACGTATTTAATGCTGACCGGAATTTTGGTGATCGTTTTAAGTTCTTTGGTTTTGGTGTTATACAAACGAACCTCACCTTTGCGCTGGATAAACAAAATTCGTCCGTCGCCCAGTACGCTCAGTTCCATCGGCTCATCCAGTTTTTCGGCTAGAACAACTTTCGAGAATCGGTTTTCTTCCGGCCGGGCTTTGGCAAAGTTTAGCGGTTTCGGGTTATCGCCACCCGTGGTGTACAGAATGCCCGACCAGAGGTGATTCAGAAACAACGGTTCCGAAAAGGTTTCGTCGGTATGCCCCATCGCTGTGTAAAAAGACCGTCCGCCGTCGAACTCCTGATGCCAGCTCATGGGGTGATTATCGCCGTTTTTGCCACCCTGATAGGTTTTTTCGTCGATTTTGAGCACGACGTTGAGCTTGGGTGAGATATTCCTGAAGCTGTAAAACTCGTCGGTGCGCTCAAACTCATCGGGCATCCCTTTGGTAGCCCAGTGGTTTTTCATGGCGACGATAAACTTGCCTTTCTGCACATTATTGGGCATGGGGTGATCGAGGAAGTAAGCTCCCGCCAGATTACCGTACCAGGGCCATTCGTATTCCGTATCGGTGGCTGCGTGAATACCAACATAGCCACCACCGGCCTGAATGTAGCGCTCAAATGCACTTTGCTGCTCGTTATTAAGCACATCGCCTGTGGTGTTGAGAAATACGACCGTATTGTATTTTTTCAGATTGGCTTCATTAAACTGGCTGGCATCTTCGGTGAAGCTCACCCCAAAACCCTTTTCACTGGCCATCTTCGCCAGTGCTTTCTTACCTGCTTCAATAGACTGGTGCCGGAAAGCGGCCGTCTTGCTGAAAACAAGCAGGTTGAGTTTAGGTGTTTGAGCAAAAGCAATATGTGCCAGCAGCCATAACCCGCAAACTATGGTGCTGATTTTTAGAGAGTTTACTTTCATAAAGCACAGGGTATTTTACTGTTATTGGGCAAATGTAGAAAATAAAAATTATTATTGTCTATTATTTAGACAATAAATTTTATCCAACTCCATATCTTCGCAGTACTATGGTTGGGTATTCGGTTTGTGGTTGGCTGACGCACGAATTGCTGACGCGTCAGCCAACCATAAACCGAATACCGTAAACCCATTACCTTTGCCTGACCTAATAACCAGTACGCTATGCATGCACCCAGCGAACAGGGCTACATACAACAACTTTCCATCGATTGTGTCATTTTTGGCTATCGACACAAACAACTCCATGTTTTAGTACCCAAACTGAATTTCAGGGGCAATTTCTGGGCGTTGCCAAGCGGATTTATCTATCAGCATGAAGGGATCGATCAGGCGGCCCGCCGGATTCTGGAAGAGCGAACTGGCATTAAAGATATCTACCTGGAGCAGTTCAGAGTGTTTGGTGATGCTCCGCGAACCAACCGCGCTTTTCTGGAACGATTGATTCAGCTAAATGAGGACAAACTTGGTAAACCTGGTGATCAGCAATTCAATCGAAAAGAATTTGATTGGTTTACCCAGCGGTTTGTATCCATCGGCTATTATGCGCTGGTCGACATTAATACAGTGATTCCCCGAAAAATTGATCTTGACGAATCCATTGACTGGTATCCAGTTAAGGAATTGCCAACGATGATCATGGACCATAACGAAATGGTGGCACAAGCGCTGGAAACGCTTCGGCTTAATCTCGATCAGAAACTGATTGCCTTTAATTTGCTGCCCGAAACCTTTACAATGAAAGAGGTTCAGGAACTCTACGAAGCCATTTATGATAAACCCTTTGCCCGCAATAATTTTCAGAAGAAGATACTGGATATGAATGTATTGGAACGCCTGGAGAAGAAATTTACCGGTGCCGCCAACAAAGCGCCTTACTTATACCGGTTTCGAAAGCAAACAGCTCAATAATGTGCGTTTATTGCTTCACCACTTTTAACGTACGCTTCTTATTGCCCGAAATCAGCGTCATAAGATACATACCAGCGGAAAGGTTGAGATTGGGAAGAACAAAATTGGGTATGCCACCCGGAGGGTAATTCGTATGCCAGATAACTCGACCTGTCAGGTCAATAAGGGTTGCATCGAGTGATGCGCTGGTTCCTAACTCGGCCCATTGAACGACCAGCGGGTTTGCTTCGCTAAATGGATTAGGATAAAAAAGCAATTGACTATATACGTCGGAGTAGGTAGCTGCCCGCCCGAAGTTGGGAATACCATAGCCGAGTTTGTCATCGGGCTTGTCGTACTGGTTTCCCGACCGGCGAAGGCTTTCAGTAACCTGCTGGGCGGTCAGATACGGATGAGCCTGCCAGAAACCTGCCGCCAAACCGGCTACAAGCGGAGTGGCAAAGGAGGTTCCCTGACCACTGGTTATAGCACCCGATGGGCTTCCGAGTATATTCCCCTGACCACGTGCTGCCAGGTCGGGTTTGATCCGCCCATCGGCCGACGGTCCAAAGGAACTAAAATATGTCTGCACACCTGCCTGAGTAACGGCACCGATGGCCAAAACCGATGCCGCATCGGAAGGGGCCGTCAGATAGTGCCAGGTGTCATTTCCTTCGTTGCCTGCCGCTACGACCACAACCATACCTGTTTCGGTAGCAATCTGGGCAGCTCGTGTACACAAAGCCGTTTTACCATCCATGTCCTGGTAGGTATAGTTGGTTGAGGCATCATCGAAGGTTGTATAACCTAATGACGAACTGATTATATCGACACCGGCGCTATCGGCATATTCGGCCCCAAAGAGCCAGTTTGCTTCTTCAACCCGGCTTTCGGGGATGGCATCTTCTGTTCGCAATAAGATGTATGATGCTTTGTAGGCCGTTCCATACAACTGGTTATCGACCGTAGCCGCCAGTAACGAAAGTACTTCTACGCCATGCTGATCATCTTCATAGACACTGGTTTCCTTTTGAACAAAGTCATAGGTAGCCAATACGCGCTTATCGTCGAAGAGTGGTTTTAGGTATGAAACCTTATTTGCATTCAGAAAACCGGCATCGAGTACGCCAATCAGCATTCCTTCGCCATGATAACCCTGATCGTGCATTTGGTCGACCCCGATCTGCGAAAGCTGGTAAGCCGATGCCCCGTAGTTCAGAGCCTGAATGCCTTCGGCTTTTTCAAATTTATTCACCGTCTTACCGGTGCTGTCGGCACCTACCCGGAAATTGGCCAGCGAACGGCCAAATTCCAGCCCTTTTACAAACGGCAATTGCTGAATAGTAGCCATGACGGCATCCGTAGCCTCAACCATCACCGCATTGAGCCAGCGGGAAGGGAACCAGATTTTGCCTCCGGCCTGTTGAAGCTGACTGATGTAGGATGGATTGACCGGTAAATCGCGTTCGGTAATCGAAATGTGTTGCTTTTGCCGCCGAAGGATCGACCGCTGCGACAGAAAAGCTTCCGGTCGGGTTATACTATACGGAGAATTGGCCTTATCGCGGAGCAGTACCAGATATTTGTGGGTTGACTGACCGTGGCTGATGCTGTGGTTCAGAAGAAACAGAACCACTAGCCAGCCAATCTTATTCTTTGCCGTAAGCCTGAATGCGGTACACTTGTCGAATCCCATAGTCAATCTGGTATGTTCCGATGCACGATGGACTCGATGAGCAGAATTGTAGCTGAACGCGCTCTTTATAAATCAGTCCTATTTGTCGGGCGTAGACTTCTATTCGTTTATCCTGCGAAACCAGCGTCGAATCATCCTGGGCCACAACCGTAACTGTCTCATCGTATTCCTTATCCGAAACGTGGTAAGGCTGATTTGTATTGCGCATCAGATAGGCATCCTCGCCAAGTGCATTCAACTGATTTCCATTCCACGTCAGGTTGTCACTGATCGGGAATTGTAGCTTGACAAAATCCTGCCCATTTTCTGTCCGAATGGCTTCATTATTCACCTGACGAATCGACCAGATTGAATCGGCTTGCCAGGGCAGATTGTCGGCAGCGCGTCGGTAGCGCAGCAGTTTGAAAGCTGGCTGCCCAGTCACATCCTGATAGGAGGCCCCAATCTCTTCCTTTATCTGGTAGGTCCGCTGGACAGGAACCGCGTTGAGGCCATATTGTTGTTCCGTAACCGAATAAACAGTATATCGCCCCGTTTCAAGCGGGAAATAGTCTGTTCCGGGATCAACAGGGGAAGTTGTGCTTGATTGGCAACCGATCTGCAAAGCGCCGGACAGAAAAAGATACAGGATGTAGTTACGGGGATTCATGTAAGGTATGCAAAGTAACCCCCGAAGGTAAAGTGTAGATAATAAATGCGCAAATGCTGGTTATCGCCAGCGTTTAGCCACCCTAAAAAATCCGGCTCCAGGCAAAACGAATGAGGAGTAGCAGACTCACAAACCCAATCAGGATATAGGTGAAGGGAATGTAGGTGATGGCTATGAGCCGGGTTCGGTCAATAATCCATAAGAGTCCCATCACAGCCGCAATTAGTGTTAATGCACTGGATAGTTTCCCAAAAGCCGGGATGTAGTTGAATGGCATCTTCCGACGGATAATGCCAAGGGTAATCCCCATCGTAAGAACAGGAAGTACCTGAACCGCCAGATTCATATCCCAGATACTTTGGCGGTCGAACAAAAACAGATAGATGTTCAGCGTGACAGCAAAGATTCCGGGAATACAGGCCAGATACACCAGAACAGCATAGACATACCGCCATTTCCAGATGTCTTCGGCTGTTTCGCCCGACCATACAGTCGCCAGGAAGGCAAGTGCCGGTACCGACATCAACAGTAGAAAGAGCAGGGTAGGCTGGCCTGAAATGCTATTGAAAACTTCACGAAGTGTCATGGTAATGGAATTACTTTGGTTTTAATTCCCAAATCTAAATGTCCTCACGAAATTTAAATGCCTGCTGACTGGCTTTGTATCAAATCAACGTGAATTAATACACAATTCTACCGAAAGCTGCCGGATAAATCGGGCGTTCTTTCAGTGCGCCCTGGATTCTGAATGTAAGGCTTGCCATTGTGTTGGTCATTAACTGAAAAGCCTCACTGACACATTCAAATCCCAGGCCTGTAAACTGCATCAGGTATAGATGGTTGCCAACTCTAAACTTTAGGCCAAAGCTGACCTGACTCCCGGTTATGACAAATTGGTTGGGCCTGTATCCTATTTCATGTGTTTTCACATTCTAAAGCTATCCGTTTCGAAGCCTATGGACATTCCCTATCGTTTTCCGGTTATTTTGTCATTTATGATTGCTGGAGCTTGTGGCAATAACGCCCAGACCGAAGCGGCCCGGTCAGTTGCCGACAAGTTGGCCCCAACAGTCGATGTAGGAACCTGTTTGATTAACTACCAAACCAAACTGGATAAACTATTGCCGCTTGAACAAATCCAGAAGTATTACTCCGGCGATATGGCGAAGGCAGAGAAAAAATACAGCTACCGCCCTGAGGCCAGGAGTCATGACACCGACACCTATGAGTACGTTTGGCCGAGCGATCGTATGCAGAAAATAAACCTGATGGGGCGGGAAATGGACATACATGTATCAAACCGAATCGGGTTGAGCTGGCTGGGAAATGATATGTTCATGATGGCGAAAAAAGGCTCGCCCGTTGAGAATTTTCGCTTCTTTTATCGGAATATGACGACCAGCGAAAAAGAAGAAGCGTTTAAAAAAGCAGGCGAAATGCTGGAAAAGAAAGGATATGATCAGACGAAAACCCAGTCGGCAGTTGGTTTAGGAAAAGAACTCTCCAGTGAGGCCATTATGTTCAGGCCGGTTGAGGGCGTTGGTGATGCCGCTACCTGGCGTATAAAAGAAAAACACCTCATTGTGCTGGCGGGCAAAACCACATTTCAGGTCATTACGGATGTAAGTGCCAACGAGGATGAGAACATTGCTCTCGCGAAGAAACTGGCTGCTGAAGTGCTGTCGAAGTGCAGATGAACCGATTGCCTTCTGGCTAAAAAAGACACAACCCAGAAGCGAGTTGTGTCTTTTTTTTATCTTATTTGGTCAGCTTACCATCTACATTTCGCCAGATACCTAACGGATTGTCATTCTGAAGCGCTAAGGGCAGTAATTGGTCGGGGAAACTCTGGTAGGTAAACGGACGAACGAACCGTAGGATAGCCCCCGTGCCGACAGACGTGCTTCGGCCTCCGTCGGTTGTAGCCGGATAGGGGCCACCGTGGGTCATGGCTTCGCAAACTTCAACGCCTGTTGGATACCCTCCGAAAAGTACACGACCGGCTTTGCTTTGCAACAACGACACCCAATCGACAGCAGATTCGGTTAACTCCGCTGGTGTGGCATATAAAGTGGCTGTCAACTGCCCTTCGAGGGTATTCAGGCAGTCGGCGAGTTCGGCTTCGGTTGCACAGACCGTGATGAGTGAGGTAGGGCCAAAAATCTCGTCGCTCAGAGTGGGTGTGCTCAGAAACTGAGGAGCAGTGGTTGTCAGAACCGTTGGGCGCCCTTCGGTGCGGATACTCTCAGCATCAATATCCGATTCGGCCAGTACGTGCACACCAGGAACCACCCGATTCTGCTGCACACCTTTCTGGTAGTTATGACAGATGCCTGCGTTGAGCATGGTAGCAGGCGACGAAGCCCGTATTTTTTCGGCTACGGTTTCGAGAAAAAGCTCCGTTTGTGGCGAATCCAGCAGAAAGACCAATCCCGGATTCGTACAGAACTGACCAACCCCCAGCGTTATTGATGCAGCCAGCCCTTCGGCTACTTTTACGGCGTTTTCCTGAATGGCTCCGGGCAGTACAACAAGCGGATTAACGGCACTCATTTCGGCATAAACCGGAATTGGCTCAGGCCGCTCCTGCGCTATTCGCTGAATAGCCAGACCACCCGCCCGCGATCCGGTAAAACCGACGGCTTTTATGGACGGATGCGCTACCAGTTCCTGAGCTACCGAGTTGTCGGCATGTACTAATGAGAATACGCCATCAGGCATTCCTGTTTTCTGCGCTGCCGTCGTGATTGCCTGACCGACTAATGACGATGTGCCGGGGTGCGATGGGTGAGCTTTGAAAACAACCGGACAGCCTGCTGCCAGTGCCGAAGCCGTATCGCCACCAGCCACAGAGAACGCCAGTGGGAAATTGCTGGCACCAAACACCACAACCGGCCCGAGTGGAATGAGCATCCGTCGCAAATCGGGCCGGGGGAGGGGCTGACGGTTAGGAAGCGCTGGGTTGATACGGGCATCTACCCACGAACCCTCGCGGAGCAGACTGGCAAACATACGCAACTGGCCCGCAGTACGGCCACGTTCGCCCGTTAGGCGGCCCTCCGGTAATCCGCTTTCCAAGACGGCCCGTTCAATGAGCAGATTGCCGAGCGATTCAATTTCGGAAGCGATAGCGTCCAGAAAATCGGCCCGCTGATTTGGATGTAGTCGCGTATAGGTAGCAAAGGCCGTGGCCGCTTTCTCTACGGCCCGGTTTGCCTGCTCGCTCGACACATTCGCGAATTCGTCGATAAGCTGCTCGTGGCTGGCTGGTGCAAAAGCCCGGAAAAAGTCACCTTCGCCGGTAGTTGCTTCGTTACCAATGAAATTGGCGGTAAGTTGATAGTCCAATGTTGGCATACTATTCAATCAGGATTGGTCAAAAAAAGTAGCGTTTGCTGATAACGCGTTGCTGAATTAGGTGTGATATTGGTCAATAAGTGCTGCAAATAACTGAGCGCCGGGTTCAATCAAGTGGTCATTGAAATCGTAATCGGCATTATGAAGCGCTGGCGTGTCTTGGCCAGCGCCAATGCCAAACATGGCACCTTTGTATTGCTGAGTAAACAAACCGAAGTCTTCGCCCCATTTGAAGGGTTCCTGTTTTTCAACAAAGGCATACCCTAATTGTTCGGCGCAGTTCTTTACCGCTTCATACGCTTTTGTGTCGTTCTGGTTGGCAAAAAAAGCTTCCGTATAGGCTGTTTCTAGTGTAATGCCTGAGCCTGCCGAAAGGTTCGATAAGGTAGTTAGCAGCAGGTGGGTCAACGCTTCCATCCGATCGTTATTCCGGGTGCGCAATGTCAGATGGACTTCGCCATAGCCTGCCGAAATGCCATACGATTGTTCACCCAGAGTGGTATAGACAGGCGTTATCAGCGCAAAGGCTTCCGAATCAGGATCGTTGTGCTCAAAATCCCTGCTTTTTAGGATAAATTCTGCCATCAGATAGGCCGGGTTGATACCATTCTCGGGTTCGGCTGAGTGCGATACTTTTCCGAAGAACCGGACGATCAGGCTTTTTACGGCTGCGGTAAAATTGCCCGGTTTGCAAACAATAGCGCCTTGCGGATAGCCCGGCAGATTGTGCAGCGCATACACACGGTCGGGGTGTACAGACGCAAAGGCCGGGTCGTTCAGTACCGCTTCGGCTCCTGCACCAGTTTCTTCGGCTGGTTGAAAAAGCAGGTAAACAACTCCGGTGGCGGGTGGCTTTTTATGAAGCAATGAGGCCAGCCGGGTCAGTGTAGCGGTATGACCATCGTGGCCGCATTTGTGCGAAACGCCACCGTTTCTGGATTTATAGCCAAATTCGTTGATTTCCTGAATCGGTAACGCATCCATATCGGCCCGGATCAGTGTGGTTGGCCCCGACGAATCTTCACCATATTGGAGCAGGAGTCCCGTCTTTCCAACTTCAGTAATTTTTGCCGGGCAAAACGAGCTGACGAATGATTTTATTCGCTGTTGGGTAGCATACTCCTGACCTGAAATCTCCGGAAACTGGTGAAGCTCTCGTCTGAACTGAATGAACGGATCGACTGATTCTGGCGGCATACGGAATACGAATATACAGAACGAATGGAGCGCTGAACCAGAACTATATCTACTGGTTGTCCAACAAGATACAGAGGTGGAACCGCAAAGAATCCGAATGTTTATTCTTCGTGGTCTCGATGAACAATAACTAATGGTACAGGACTTTCGCAAAAAAACGTGCTACGGTTCTCTCATTACGTGCCAACTAACCACGGTGCGTCGTAGGCTGTACGGTTTTTGCGAAAGTCTTCTATTATACCGATTTAGAACCGAAAAGGACTAAACGAGAGCGCCAACACGTTCAAGCAGGGCTTTCGTTTTGCGAATGCCGTCATATTCATCGAGCTTGTCGCCTTCGTATTCGATGCCGGCAATACCTCTGAAACCGCTGTCTTTTACGATTTTCATAATGCGGTTATAGTCGGTTTCTATACAGTTACCACTATCGTCGAAATTATAGGTTTTGGCCGATACGCCCTTAGCAAATGGCATTAGTTCCTGCGTGCCCAAATAGCGGTCATACTCTTCCACACAGGTATGGCCTTCGCCCCGTTTCAGACAGAAATTACCAAAGTCGGGCAGAGTACCAACGTTTTTCATGTTTACCTGCTTCATCACACCCGCTAACCATTTCCCTTCCGACGAATAACCTCCGTGATTTTCAACAATTACGTTGATGTTCATTGTTTTGGCAAATTCGCCCAGTTTGCTTAGCCCTTCAATGGCAGCATGGGCTACTTCGTCGGCGGTGCCTTTTCCGGCCGCATTAACCCGGATGGTTTTGCAACCCAGGTATTTGGCGCACTCCACCCAGCGGTGGTGATTGTCGACGGCCTTATTGCGTTCGGCGGCATCGGTAGCTCCCAGATTCCCCTCGCCATCGATCATGATGAGGTGGTTCGTGATGCCGTTGTCTTTGCACCGGGTCAGTAAATCGTTCAGGTAGGTTTTATCCTGCGCCTTGTCCTTGAAAAACTGATTTACATATTCAACGATGCTAATGTCGAACTCTTTGCGGGCAATACCAGGAAAGTCGAGATTCGTAATTTTCTTCGAAAAAAGGGCTTTATGGAGCGACCATTCTGCCAGCGAAATATCGAAGAACATTTTTTTCTTGGTAACTTCGGCAAAGGCGGCTGGCATCAGAGACAGGCCTGCCAGCGAACCGGCGGCCTGCTTTAAAAATGAACGACGAGTCGTGCTCATAACAGAATGGATTTGATACGTGAGTTTTGCGTAAACAAAAGACTGGCTTCCCCGGCGAAAAACCAAGCAAAAGCCGAAAGGTCATAAGGAGAAAAGAGCATAAACCGCAAGAATTACCTGTTCACCGGCCAATTTCTTCGTAATTTGCGGCATTTGCTTACAAATTATCCGATGATCTCCCTCGAAACCATTGGCGAAGCCCACGATCGCATCCGCCCCTATGTTCACCATACTGCGGTGATGACCAATAAAACCATCAATGAACGTATCGGAGCCGACTTGTTTTTTAAGTGCGAAAACTTCCAGAAGATTGGGGCTTTTAAAGCCCGAGGGGGCCTAAATGCCGTATTGCAGGTTGTCGGAAATGGAGAAGGAACTGCCGTAACAACTCATTCGTCGGGCAACCATGCGCAGGCTGTTGCCTTTGCTGCCCGGCAGGTAGGAATACCAGCCTACATTGTGATGCCACGTACGGCCCCTCAGGTGAAGAAAGAAGCCGTGCTGGGCTATGGTGCTGAAGTGATCGAATGTGAGCCTACGCTCGAAGCCCGGGAAGCAGGTGTGCTGGAGGTAATCAAACGAACGGGGGCGGTTTTGGTCCATCCGTTCGACAACGACCGGGTCATTGCTGGGCAGGCTACCGCAACCAAAGAACTGATCGAAGATTTTGGACAAGACAAGCCGTTCGCTACCATTCTGGCACCGGTAGGTGGTGGTGGTTTGTTGAGCGGCACAGCACTGGCGGCTCATTATCTGTCGCCCACCACACGCATCATTGCCGGAGAGCCAGAAGGCGCTGCCGATGCCATATTGTCGTTTCTGAGTGGTCGGGTAGAAAAGGCACCTTACATCAAAACCATTGCCGACGGCCTGATGACCAGCCTGAGCGAACGGACGCTGGCCATTATTCGGACGCATGTTTCCGAGATCCTGACGGTTTCTGATCCTGAAATTAGTGCAGCCATGCGACTGGTATGGGAACGAATGAAAATTGTTATTGAGCCATCGAGTGCCGTACCACTGGCAGCAGTGATAAAGCATAAAGAGCAGTTTGCCGGTCAGAAAGTGGGTATTATTCTAACTGGAGGGAATGTTGATTTAGGGAAATTACCGTTTTAGGCGGGGCATTGGCCATTCGTTACTACACGAAACCTCCAATAACCAATGACTACTAATGATCGACATTCGACTTATTACTCCTGAACAGACCTATCCGCTCCGCCATCGTGTGTTGTGGCCCGATAAGCCGCTCGACTTCGTGAAAGTCGATAATGATGAGGATGGGTATCATTACGGGGCATTTCTGGACGAAGTGCTGGTGGCCGTTATCTCACTTTTTGTTGATGGAGAAACCGCCCGTTTTCGCAAATTTGCTACTAGCCCCGCCTACCAGCGAAACGGGATTGGTACTCAGCTACTAACCCATGTTATTGCCGAAGCCAAACAGTTAGGGGCTACTACTCTCTGGTGCGATGCCCGTTTAGACGCGGCCGATTTTTATCGCCGTTTCGGCATGAAACCCGTAAGCGAGGTCTTCTATAAAGGTCCGATTCCATACGCCCGCTTTTCGCTATCGCTTTAACCAAAGATCATTTTCATGAGTTTAGTAGGGAAGCGTTTCGGCTTATTGCCCGGGCTGTAATAGGCCGGTAAATACACCATTCGGGAAGCGTCTGAACACGAATACTCAACGATGAAAACACAAACTTTGATTGTAACGGCGGCTTTTATGGCCGTTGTAGCGGCCTGTGGCCAGAAAAAAGAAAGCAATACATCGACTACCGAAGTAGCGATGACCGACACAACCATTGCTTTACCTCCGCCCTATGCCACAAAATCGGCTATTAAATTCAGCAACGTGATCGGCTGGCCCGCCGGTAAAACCCCACAGGCACCAGCCGGATTTGTGGTAACCGACTATGCCCATGATCTGGAAAGTCCACGCTGTATTTATGTTGCCCCCAACGGCGATGTTTTTGTTTCGGAAGCGAATACTGAACGAAAAGGTGTAAAGCAGACCGTTAAAAATGTCGTTACGGGGCAGAATAAATCCGAACGAACAGGCGAAAGCGCTAACCGGATTACAATACTGCGCGATGCCAACAAAGACGGCAAACCAGAGCTCCGCGAGGTGTTTCTATCGGGACTTAACCAGCCCTTTGGCATGCTCATCCTGAATGGTAAGTTTTACGTAGCCAACACCGATGCGCTCTGGGAATACCCTTACCAGACTGGGCAGACCAAAATGACGGCTCAGGGAAAGAAAATTCTGAGCCTACCGGCAGGTGGCTACAATAACCACTGGACCCGTAATTTGCTGGCTAGCCCCGATGGTAAAAAAATCTATGTGTCGGTGGGGTCGGGGAGTAATGTAGGCGAGCACGGTCCAGAAAATGAAGTTCGGCGGGCCAATATTCTGGAGATTAATCCCGATGGTTCGGGCGAACGGGTTTATGCCAGTGGTTTGCGGAATCCCGTTGGAATGGATTGGCAGCCAGAAACCAAAAAGCTATATACGTCCGTTAACGAGCGCGACGAACTGGGCGACGAGCTGGTACCTGATTACCTCACGAGCGTAAAAGAAGGCGCTTTTTACGGCTGGCCTTATTCCTACTACGGGCAACATGAAGATCCTCGACGGAAAGGTGAGCGCCCGGATTTAGTCAAAAAAGCAATTGTTCCCGATGTGCCCCTTGGGGCTCACACAGCGTCGCTCGGCCTGGCTTTCTACGATAAATCGGCGTTTCCCGAAAAATACCATAATGGTGCGTTTATTGGGCAGCATGGTTCCTGGAACAGATCAACCTTGGCTGGTTACAAGGTTGTTTTTGTTCCCTTTACGGATGGAAAGCCCGGTGAACCAGAAGACTTTCTGACGGGGTTTATTGCCAACGGAACCGATAAAGACGTCTATGGCCGACCGGTTGAAGTGGCCGTAACGCCCGACGGAGCTCTGCTGGTTGCCGATGATGCCGCCGGTCGTGTCTGGCGTGTAGCCGCCAGCAAGTAACGAAACTGCCTGAAATCAAAGCGGGCATCAGGTCGTTCAGACCTGGTGCCCGCTTTGATTTTTATATAGTGGATTAGTTGTTAGGTATGCCACCCAACGCTTTGTTGGGAGCTACACAAACGATCAGAACTGATAGAACAAACGTGCCCGTAAACCAACCGACACATTATCCTGACAGTACGAAACCGGGAACGATGTAGTCTGGAAAGGTATAGTAACAACTGGCCCTGCCTGCACCGCCCAATGGTGTTGATGCCATTCAACATTGGTTCCGAGGGTCATACTGTTGAATAGGTCGATAGGCCGGTTAATGCTCCGATCAAACGTTTTCAGTTCAAACAAAGAGGGGCGTATCTGAAATAACGAAATAAAGCTCAGCGATTCCATATTCTGTATAGTCAGGTTAGTGCCAACTACAGGGGCTAGTGTAAACGCCTGATTTAACGGAATCCGATAGCTAAGCTGAATAGGCATCTGAACCCGAGTTGTTGTGCTCTTTATGTTCAGAATAGCCTGATGCATATCGACAAATCGGGCAAACTGTTGCCGAAAGTCTTCATGATTTACTCGATCATAGTCATCTTCGTCGCGGAAACTCAAGGCCGCAAAATTTCCCTTATTAATACCTACGCTTAGCGCAAAATGCCTGCCCAACAGAACTTCCGAATACGCCCCATAGGTAGACAGTTGAGAGCTTAGATTGGTACCCGCTCCCACACGAACGCCCGCAAAAAACGGTGTGATCGGCTTGCTTCTGGCGGGCGATTGCGGCTGTCCGCTAACAATGGTTGTACGAGCCGGACGCATACGTTTTGCCCGCTGAGCCAGGAGCTGATCCCACCGAACCGTATTGTTTTGCATAGGCAATGCCGTTAGCTGTTCGTAGGTTGTTACCGACCGGGCCGATTCGTTGGCTTTCGGGATAGCGGTTTCTTCTGTCGGAAAAGACGGCGAACGATCAGCCTGGGAAGGGGCCCTATAAGGCGTTCGATCCGTATTTTTTTGTCCGCTACCTGTTCGGTCATTAACAGTCACCGCCGTGCTGTTGTCGGTAGCAATCCCGTTTACGGGCTCAACGGTCGATGCGTTTACCGCTTTCGCAGAAGTCATCGACCGGCCGGTTGTTTTATCAGGAGATACCGAGGGTGATGCTCCCGATTTATCGACGGCGACATTGCCTGTTTCTTTTACAGCCGTAGCTTCAGGGGCGAGGTCAACCGGTGTCGGTGTCGATAACTCAGCGGGTTTTCCCGTACGCTGACTGGCGATACGTTCTTCCGGCGGGTTAGTCGATGGCGTGCTTTCCGACGAACGATCGGAGGAAGATAACCGTTTGTCGACCGTGCGCTGGCTTAACTGATCGGCAGGTTGGGCTGTTGCTGTAGTCTGACGCCGGGGCGATGTCGATGGTACCATCACATATCGGTCAATGTAGACCGTATCGCGTGGGATGTTGCCAGTGGTCGTTTTTCGCGTATCGGAAACAGCGTTGGCCGGCTGATCGGGGGTCTGCTGCATTGTTTTGCCTACCTGACCAACAGGCTCCGAGCCACCAACTGTCTGCGTCAGGCTATCGGCACGGGGAGTCAGAGTCTGCAATTGATTGGCTTTCTGAGTGACTTCCTGGAGATTTTGATGTAAATGTTTTAATTCATAGTGTTGCCAGATCGTGGTGGTTAAGAAAACAGCAGTGCCTATTGCGCCAACAACTGCAAGTTTGGCTGCCGGAGCAGCAAATGGATGAGCGGCAAAGGAAGTGGGATCTGGCGTAACCCCAGCTTGTTTAAGAGTCGCCTGCATCCTATCCCAGTCCCGCTCGGAGAAATCGGGTCGGATGCTATCCAGCTTTCGTCGGATAATATCGGCAAAACGGTCAGTTTTCATGATAGGGCAATGGGGCCGCAGGGCCAGTCTTAGCATGGAATGGATACGCCTGTCGAATCATCTGCTGAAGTTTCTGACGGGCGCGTGCATAATTAGAGCGAACCGTAGCTTCGTTGTGCGATAGAATGCCTGCAATTTCGTGGAGGCTATATCCATCAACAACGTGCATCATAAACACCGTTCGGTAGGTTGGTGTTAGCTGTTGAACTAGTGCCAGAATTTCTTCGGCCGCAATCTGGTCGACAACATCTTCATCTACAGCTATCTGTTCCCCCGATTCAAGATTAGTTTGTTGGTCGAGCTGATGATTGCGCCGATAATGGCTAATGGCCGTATTAACCAAAATCGTTCGAAGCCAGGCTTTAAAGGGCTGGGTTTCGTCAAAACGATCCAGATTCTGGAAAACCTTCAGGAATCCCTCATTCAATACATCTTCGGCTTCTTCCCGGCTGTTTGTATAGCGTAGGCAAATACTCTTGGCATACCCAAAAAACTGCTTAAACAGCGTTCGTTGCGCCCGGGGATCTTTGGCACGGCAGGCCTGAATGACACTAATTAGGTCATGTTCGGCAAACGAGGACGATTTCTTGAAAAACAACGTTCGTTCCGATTAGAGTGAGTATGCGCATATACGTATTAATACGAAAGACCAATATGAATCGTTGCATCGAATTACCAATATTTTATGGATTTTTTTTGCCTTTCCTGCCACACTTGTCCAACCTGGGGCGTATCGTTTAAAAACGGCATATTGGGTGCCACTTCATCCAATGAAGATATTGATAATTGGCGATCGGCATGTAGGCGGATATGGCCTTACTGCCGGACAACCCAGCTTTGTGGGGCACTTTATTCGGCAAATCAGCCAGAACGGGCGGTCGGTTGAGGTAGAAGCGTATGCTCATTCTACTCTATCGGCCATACAGTCGACGCTAGAAAAATTGCCGTTAGAACGATACGATTTGATTGTCGTCCAGACCGGTCAGGGATGTGCTGATCTTCCGGCTGGTTTAGGAGCTGTAGTTGCTGCTAATTCGGGATCAATACCCGATTTGACGGGTGATTTATTGTTGCCCGAACCGCTTCCGACGATTTCCGGGCCAAATCGTCGGAAGCCCTGGACACAAATTCGGCAATGGGGAAAGCTTCAGCTAATGAAAGCATTGGCATCTATTGGTCGACTGCCTGGTTTGAATTCAGTTGGGCGCGAATTAGATAAACTGCTGATTCTGCTGAGACCACATCGGCATAAAGTTGTTCTGCTTAGTCCATTTCCGCATCAGGAGTCTGGTATTCAGTGGCTTCGGCAGGAAGAAAAATCGCTCCTGATGCGCTCGGAAGTAAGGCAATTATTTAGTGTGTTCGATTCGGATTCTGTGGTTTATCCTCGTGAAGAGTATTTTCTGGAGAATAGCCCCAGCTATCTGAATGCTATTGGGCATGAATTAATTGGGTTGGCACTTTTTGATTTTTATGTAGCAGCCCCAACCATTGTTTCCATTCGTCCGATTCGTCGGAATTAAATAAACATTTTCTACTAACCTATGATGCGTCGTATCCCTGGGAGGATTTCTTCTCAGGGATTTTTTGCAGAAAAGCCCAAACAGAATCGGGCTCAATCGAATGCAGGTTTTACATTCGATTGAGCCCGATCACTTTTTTACTATAGGACGCTTACAACTGTACCTGTACTTCTTCTGGCTTGGTGGTATCGCCAGTGGGCCGCCCGTTCAGTTTCTTGGTGTTCTCCTGATCGGTCTGCGGCACATCTTTCCGGCGGGTCATGTAGGTGTAAATAACTGGCACAACATACAGGGTCAGTATGAGCGAAAATAACAGACCGCCTACAATAACGATCCCGAGCGGAACCCGGCTTTTCGAAGCCGAACCTAAGGCCATTGCCAGGGGTAAAGCACCGAAAGCCGCTACCAGCGTAGTCATCAGAATAGGGCGAAGGCGCAGAGCTGCCGATTCAAGGGCCGCATCGATCTTGTTTTTACCCGCCAATCGTTGCTCGTTGGCAAATTCGACAATCAAAATCCCATTTTTCGTTACCAGACCTACCAGCATAATAATCCCGATCTGACTGAAAATATTCAGTGTCTGGTTAAACATCCAGAGTGAGAACACAGCACCCGCCAGCGCCAGTGGCACGGTCATCATGATAATAAACGGATCGATGAACGAGTCGAACTGAGCGGCCAGTACCAGATAGATCAGCACGAGCGCCAGACCAAAGGCGAAAAGTGTGTTCGATGAACTTTCAGCGTAATCACGCGATGGGCCAGAGAGAGCCGTCTGGAAGGTGTTGTCAAGCGTCCGGGCGGCAATGGCCTGCATGGCCGCAACGCCGTCGCCAACGGTCTTACCGGGAGCCAGACCCGCCGATACTGTTGCCGATTTGAAGCGGTTATAGTGGTACACCTGCGGAGGGCTACTTACTTCCTGAAATCTAACGAGGTTGTCTAGCTGAATCAACTGCCCCTGACTTGAGCGCACGTAGAACGAAGCCAGATCGACAGGTTCATCGCGGTCGCCCCGGTCTACCTGACCAATCACCTGATATTGTTTTCCGTTCATCAGGAAGTAGGCCAGTCGGCGGTTACTAAGTGCCAACTGCAACGTCTGCGCTACATCCTGAACCGAAACACCCAGATTGGTAGCTTTCTCCCGGTCGATCGAAATATTAAGTTCGGGTTTGTTGAACTTCAGATCGACATCGGAGGTCTGGAAAGTCGGGTCTTTTTGAACCTCGTCGAGGAACGTAGGCAGTTTTTCCCGCAGTTTTTCGAAATTCAGGTTCTGAATCACAAACTGAACGGGCAAGCCACCGCCCCGACCTACCTGAATGGTCTGATCCTGTGTGGCAAACATCCGAGCTTCGCTAAACTTTTTCAGGTTTTTGGTCAGATAATCGACAACCTCCTGTTGCGATCGTTTCCGTTTGTCGGCATCGACCATGTTCACCATCACGAACGACGAGTTAACGGCACCAGCAGCCGAGAAGCCTGGTGCCACAACGCTGAATGCCAGCTTATTTTCGGGTATGGAGTCCAGCACAAAGTCCAGCACGCGGTCGGTCAGCGCCGATTGCGCTTCAAAACTTGTTCCTTCGGGCGATGTGATGCTAATGCGCGTACGGCCACGGTCTTCCAGAGGAGCCAATTCTGACTTAAGCTGCGAACCTATGCCGAAGATGATCGCTAAACATACGCCAATCATCATAAAGGCCCAGCGACGTTTCTTCATAAAACTACTGAGCGACTGGCGATAGCTCTCGTCGAGCCATTCAAAGAATGGTTCCGTTTTCCGGTAAAACCAGGAGCGACCGTGATTTTTACTGGTTAGTTTTACACTTAGTACGGGGGTTAGGGTCAGCGAAACGAAGGCCGAGATTAAAACAGCTCCGGCTACCACAATACCAAACTCACGGAACAAACGACCTACAAATCCCTGTAGGAAAATAATGGGCAGGAACACAATCGCCAGCGTGATCGAAGTCGAAATAACGGCAAAGAAAATCTCGTTGGAGCCTTCTTTAGCAGCCTGTTTCGTCTCCATCCCTTCTTCAATTTTCTTAAAGATGTTTTCTGTGACCACAATGCCATCGTCTACCACCAGACCCGTTGCCAGCACGATACCAAGCAGCGTTAGTACGTTGATACTGAAATCGGCAACGTACATAATAAAAAAGGCACCAATCAACGACACCGGAATGTCGATCAACGGACGAAACGCAATCAGCCAGTCGCGGAAGAAAAGGTAAATGACCAGAACGACGAGAATAAACGATATCAGCAGCGTTTCGCCTACTTCTTCGATAGCGCGCTTGATGAATATGCTGCGATCAGTACCAACTACCAGAATAATATCTTCTGGGACGTCCTTCTTTAACTGATCGAATCGTTTGTAAAACTCATCGGCAATACTAACGTAATTGGCACCCGGCTGAGGGATCAAGGCCAGAATGACGCCCACGTTTCCATTTTGTTTGGAGATCGTTTCTTCGTTTTCGGGGCCGAGTGTTGCATATCCCACATCCTTAAACCGAATAATCTGATTGCTGGTTTGCCGGAGAATGAGGTTATTGAAATCGTCTTCGGTAGTCAGACGGCCAACGGCTTTTACGGTCAATTCAGTATTGTTTCCGTAGACTTTACCTCCGGGCAGTTCAACATTTTGGGCGGTCAGGGCATTCTGAATATCCTGCGAAGTCAACCGATAAGCCGACAGTTTGATTGGGTCGATCCACAGGCGCATCGCCTGCCGCTTGAGCCCATAAATATTGGCCTGACTAACACCGGGTATGGTCTGCAACCGCTCCTGAAGCACGTTTTCGGCATAGTCGGATAGCTGAATTGGGCTGCGTGTGGTGCTCTGAACATTCAGAAAAATAATTGGATCGGAGTTTGCATCGGCTTTAGTGACAACCGGAGGAGCATCAATATCCTGAGGCAATTGCCGCTGTGCCTGCGATACTTTGTCGCGAACGTCGTTGGCCGCCTGTTCGAGATCGGCGTCCAGATTGAACTCGACCGTAATATTGCTGGACCCCAGCGAACTATTCGATGAGATTGTCCGAATGCCTTCGATACTGTTGAGCGACTTTTCGATTGGTTCGGTAATCTGCGATTCAATGATCTCGGGGTTAGCACCCGTATAGCTTGTTCGTACTGAAATAACCGGCGGGTCAATGGCCGGATATTCGCGCACACCGAGGAACGTAAAGCCAATCACACCGAATAGGACGACAACGATAGACATCACCATCGCAAATACGGGCCGACTTAAACTTAGTTCGGGGAGACTCATTGTTTTGTTGATTAAAGTATGTGGTACTCAGTTTGCCGCTACTTTGGGGCCATTTTCAGTTAAACTAACTACTTTACCCACTTTAACGGGAGCATCGGGTTTGAGGAATAATAAACCGGTGGTAGCAATGGTATCGCCAACGCTCAGGCCCGAAAGCACCTGAATGAGCCCGGCCGTACGAAGTCCTGTTTTAACATCTTTGAAGACCGCTTTCCCGTTTTTAACCATAATTACCTGATTGGTTCGTGTTTGTGGAATAACGGCCTGGGTAGGCACAACCAGACTTTGTTCGTTCTGAATGGTCAGCGTAACGCGAGCGAATGTGCCAGGCCGAAAACGAGACGATGTATTGTTGACCCGGGCTCTGATACGCAGGTTACGGGTTTGTTCTTCAATGCCTGGTTCAATTGCATAAACTACTGCATGGCTAGGTTGATTGCTCCCGTCTATTAAAAACGAAATAGTACTTCCATTGTGTACAGCCGAAGCGTATTTTTCGGGAATGGAGAAATCGAGTTTAAGCGACGACGTTTGCTGAAGCCGGGCAATGAGGGTGTTGGGCGACACAA
Organism: Spirosoma sp. SC4-14; assembly: GCF_037201965.1. NCBI lineage: Bacteria > Pseudomonadati > Bacteroidota > Cytophagia > Cytophagales > Cytophagaceae > Spirosoma > Spirosoma sp. SC4-14. Next base: position 3,564,407 of record NZ_CP147518.1, read on the forward strand.
CAGCGCCAACGCTTACGTTTCGCAAACCAATGATACCCGAAAAAGGAGCGTGGATTTCGGTCCGTTGCAGGTTTGCTTTTACTAATTCAATGTCAGCGAGCGATGAGCTTAAGTTGGTGGTTGCAATGTCATATTCCTGTTGGCTGATACCACCACGGGCCAGCAGTTGTTTATTGCGTTCTTCGGTTCGGCGGGCATTTTCGGATTGTGCCTGTAGTTTAAGTAGCTGGGCCCGTAAATCGGCATCAAAGAGTTTTACCAGCAAGTCACCTTTTTTAACGGGTTGCCCTTCGTGGATGTTCAATTGGGTAATGCGGGCCGAAATTTCTGGATAGATGTCGACCTGTTCAGCGGCTAGTAGTGATCCGCCCGAAACAATATCTTCCTGAAGGTTTTTTCGGACAACCACAAAGGCATTTACACTGGCAGGACCACCCCCGCCAGGGCCGCCTTTTCCACCTTTCTCGGAGCCTCCTTTGCCACCACCTCCAGGAGTAGCTCCGGGTGCGGGGTGTAACACTTTGTTATAATAAATAATCCCGCCAAGTGTTCCAACGACGAGAACGATAGCAATCCATCTTTTCACGGAGCAGTATTTTGCAATAAAAAACGTAAATTTTTAACGGTGGCAGAGCCACGTTTGTTACAAACTACAAAACTATCAATCTTAAGCACTATATCAACGGATTGCTGAAGGTAAATAATTGAATTTTAGAATGATTGTCAATGGTTTAGTTTGGTCACGGAATGGCAATAGACTGTAAAAATGCTTATGATTTTTAAAAGCTATAAATAGCCTGAATCCCAGTCTTTGTGTGATAATGAAGCAACTACTATTTTCTGGTTTTATAGGGTAGATCTACACGGTGACATGGGGAAAATACTTATGGTTTTTGCCTGGATGAAAATTGAAAAATTTCTTGTCTGGTATAGACAAAAACTGTGCCTGAGCAGTGCACCAGCTAAACACATCATAAGTCAGTATACTGCTCATCATAAAATGCTTAGGGAACTAGGCGTCAAGTGATGAGAATAGCAGATGATGCATAAAGTCGAGGAGCTTTCGCTCATCCTTCGGTTGGCCAAAATCAGTTAAGGAAGGTAAATTCTCCATAAAAAACGTTTGATAATGAGCTGTTTCAATTAATGAACTAGCCCGTGACCGCGCATAAGGGTAGTTTGGGTGATACTCCAGGATAATACTGGCAATCCGTATACACAAATCTTTGTAAGGCTTAAACAACTGGTGCCGGTTATCTTCTGTTACATGATGTGTAAGGTAGGCCTTGCTGGCTTCCCGAACCACAATGTTATGCAAAGCACGTATATCGATGTCATTGGCGAGGGTCTCGTGAATATCGATCAGCAGAAGCACACGCAGCAGTCGTTGTAGTTTCTGCTGTGGGTCCGCCAGATTATTGGTCTGAAAAACGAGCTGAAAGTCCATCCATTGCCAGTACCAGGCAACCAGATAAACCAGCAAACGGTGTTTGTTTTCGAAATAGCGATAAATACTGGCTTCCTTCGTGTTTAAGCGTTCGGCTAACTTTTTGAAGGTAGCATCTTCAAAACCAATCTCATTGAATAATAAAATTCCCTGTCTGATTATCCGACGCCCTAGATCAGACCCTTCCGGGTCGCGCAGAAATAGCCGCTCATTCATGCGGACATGTACAGAATACTCCATTGATCCGTTTTTTTAGCCATTTAGCTAATAAATAGCCAAAGGTACATATACTATCGACCATCGATATTATATTTGCATTAAAGATAGTAATACTATCATAAACAATAGCAACTATATGAGCGCAATTCATACAATTGAACCGCCACCAACTCCCGTACAACGGTTAATACGGTTACTGGCTAATGAGAAAAAAGATATAGGCTATATCTATTTATATGCCCTGGTAACGGGTGTAATTAGCCTATCGCTGCCTTTGGGTATTCAGGCTGTCTTCAATCTGGTATCGGGAGGGCTTCTGTTTAGTTCTGTATACCTGCTGATTGGGTTGGTTATTGCAGGAGTTATAGCGACTGGTCTGCTGCTGGTTGGCCAGATGACGCTCGTTGAAATTCTCCAGCAGCGGATCTTTGCAAAAGCAGCCTTCGAGTTTACGTATCGGTTGCCACGCATTGAGCCCGATGCTTTATCGGGTTATTATCCGCCTGAATTGATGAACCGTTTTTTTGATGTGTTAACGATTCAGAAAGGTCTTCCTAAACTCTTGATTGATCTAACGGCGGCTACAGTACAGATTATTTTTGGCATCATTCTGCTGTCGGCGTATCATCCCGTTTTCGTTGGCTTTGGGGTGTTTACCGTACTGATCATTGTTTTTATCTGCATGCTTTACGGACCAAGTGGCATCAAAACGAGCCTGAATGAGTCAAAATATAAATATAAAGTTGTAGCCTGGCTCGAAGACATTGCCCGGGAGCTACCTGCCTATCGGTATCAGCAGGCCAATCCGGCTGCCGACACGCTGGAACCTATTGATAAAATGGATAATCTGGTTGCCAATTACGTCAACTATCGAAATCAGCATTTTAAGGTACTTCGCCGATTCTTTTATAGCGGTGTCGCTTTCAAAACCATCGTTACAGGCGGCTTGCTGATTTTGGGAACGACTTTGGTGGTTGGGCGGGAGATGTCGCTGGGGCAGTTTGTGGCGGCCGAACTGGTGATTGTTCTCATTACGGGTTCAGTCGATAAACTCATCTCAGGTATTGATACGGTATTCGATTTATTAACGGCCGTTGAAAAAATTGGTGCAGTAACCGATTTGCCACTTACCCATGATAACCAGTAATGGATAAATCGTTCGTAGAATCTTTTCCAGTACACGTTATTACTCATCAGTCACGACATGCTTAATTTATCAAATCAGCGGGTAGACGAAGACCTATTTGCTAATTATCCGCTAAAAACGCTTCGGGCACTTCCACAGTCGGACGGTGGACGAAGGCTGGGCCGCTGGATGCTGGCCTTTTTAGGGCTAGGTATTCTGGTGATGTTTCTACCCTGGCAGCAAAACATCAATGGCGAAGGAACCATTACGGCACTCACTCCGCAGGACCGTCCGCAAACCGTTCAGAATGCCATTGCGGGGCGTATTGAACGCTGGGCCGTTACCGATGGCGATTATGTGAAGCGGGGCGACACCCTGCTGGTTATTTCCGATATAAAGGACGACTATTTTGATCCTAATCTGCCGCAGCGGCTGGGCGAACAACTAACTGCCAAGCAGGGAAGCCTGCACGCTACCGAAACAAAAATTCGGGCTCTGGATGGCCAGATTGTGGCCCTGCAAACAGGCCTGAAGGTGAAGCTGGAAGCCGCCCGCAATAAAGTGCGTCAGAGCGAATACAAAGTCTCGGCCGATGAAGCTGACCTGCTGGCTATTCGTAAAAATTATCAGATTGCCCTCGATCGGCTCGACCGTTTCGAGAAGGGCTATAAAAACGGGTTGTTCTCGCTCACCGACCTCGAAGCACGGCGGCTAAAGGTGCAGGAAGACAATGCGAAAGTGATTTCGCAGGAAAATAAACTAAATGTATCGCGGCAGGAACTCGTCAATGCCCGACTCGATTTGGGGACAATTCAGGCTGATTTTCAGGAAAAGCTGGCCAAGGCGCAATCAGACCGCAGTTCGGCGGTGTCGTATCTGGCCGAAGCCGGTGGCGAAATCTCAAAAATTCGTAATAAAATCAGTAGCGTGGATGTACGTCGTGGGCTGTATGTCGTACGGGCACCACAGAATGGCTACGTTGTGCGACCATCTAAAGCCGGAATTGGGGAAACAATTAAAGAGGGCGAACCAATTGCTACACTGCAACCCGCAAATCCGCAGTTGGCAGTTGAGTTGTTCGTAAGGGCTATGGATGTACCACTGATTCAACGCGGACGGGTTGTGCGATTGCAATTTGATGGCTGGCCTGCCATTCAGTTTTCGGGCTGGCCAACGGTATCCGTCGGAACGTTTGGCGGACGGGTAGCCGTCATCGATGCCGTGAGTAGCGTAGGCGGAAAATATCGCCTGCTGGTACGCCCAATTCAGGAGCAGGGCGACCAGCCCTGGCCGACCCAATTGCGGGTTGGGTCGGGGGTTTATGGCTGGGTAATGCTTGACGATGTTCCGGTCTGGTATGAATTATGGCGACAGCTCAATGGCTTTCCACCAAGCCTGAAAGAGGAGCCAAAAGTAGATGAGAAAGGAGCGAAAAAATGAAACGACTCTTCGATTGTAGGCTATGGTATTTTATGATGGTAGCCGTGGCCGGGCTGAAGTCTATGGCTTATTCGCAGGCACCCGTTGCCGGAACTACCCGGCCAGATACGTCCGTTTTCTCGGCACAAGTCTTTTTTGAGTTAATTCGGCAGAATCATCCTATCGTAAAACAGGCAGATTTGTTTGGCGAAGAAGCAAAGCAGGTTGTTATGCAGGCCAGGGGCGCTTTCGATCCTAAACTAGTATCGACCTACGACCGGAAAGAATTTGGTAACGATCTGTATTACGATCATTGGCAGAACAAACTGGCTGTTCCGCTCTGGCCGGGTGGGATTGATCTGACTGTTTCCTACAACCGGAATGCCGGAAAATACATCAACCCTGAAGAGCGGACACCTTCTTCGGGGTTGACAGGAATCGGGCTGAGTGTACCGATTGGGCAAAGCCTGCTCATCGATGCCCGCCGAACGGCTGTTCGGCAGGCCCGGCTCGCTGTGAACCTGGCCGAAGCAGATCGGCTGAAACTTGTCAATAAAACCCTGTTCGATGCCGCCAAAGCCTATTGGGAGTGGTTTCTGGCTTATCAGCAGCGACGGTTGATTGCCGAAGGGTATGACTTGGCCGACCGTCGGTTTCGGGCCTTGCGCGAACGGGCATTGCTCGGCGATGCCGCCACAATCGATACCACTGAAGCACTCATTGCGGTGCAGGACCGACTTGTGCAACGGCAGCAGGCAGAAGTAGACGAGCAAAATGCCCGTCTTGGGGTCAGTAACTTTCTCTGGAATGGACAGGGGCAACCTGTCGAATTACCCATCGGAGCCATACCACAGGAAGCTACACTAACGGCCTATGACGAACAGGTGCTCCAGAGCCTGCTAAATCAGGCTACTCAGCAGCATCCCGAACTACTGAAATTGGATACGAAAGCACAGCAACTCACGCTGGAAGGACAATTTCGGAAGGCTATGATTCAGCCGCAGGTGGTGCTCAACGCGAGTGTTTTGAGCCAGACGCCAACGGTAGACATTCCCTACGATTGGGGTAATTATTATTCGTTTCGCCCCCAGAATCATAAGGTGGGATTAGACTTTGTGTTTCCTCTGTTTCTGCGGAAAGAACGGGGTAAGCTTCGAGAAGTACAGGTAAAGAGCCAGCAGGTGCTTCTGGAACGTCAGCAGGCCAGTCGGGATATCGCCAACACTGTCCAATCAACTTATAACCAGCTTCAAACGCTGGCCAGGCAGGTAGCTGTTCAACAACAAACGATTCAGAATCAGCAGACTCTGTTGAGGGCCGAACAGCAAAAGTTTGAGCTGGGCGAAAGCTCACTGTTTCTGGTTAATTCGCGGGAAACCAAATTGATTGACTTGCGTGTAAAAGGCGAGGAGCTAAAAACGAAATACCAGAAAGCGATTGCCGAATTGTATTATGTAGCCGGAACGAGCCGGTAAAATACCGGAAATTCCGTAGCCTACGAATCCATCACCATCAACAACTCACTGATCATCATGGCCGTTGCTCCCCAGACCCGATGCCCCTGGATCTGATAAAAAGGTGCATCGACAATAATACCCCTGACTTCAATCTGACTATCGCCCACAATCGTTTCGTCCATGAGCGTTTGCAGGTCTACTTCAACCACGGCCTCCACTTCGCGTGGGTCGGGGTAAAAGTCGGGTCGGTAGGGGAGCATGCCGACAACTGGCTGAACAAAAAAGTTACTGGGTGGAATAAACAGCTCGGTCAGCAGACCTAATACTTTCACATCGGTAACCCGAATACCTACTTCCTCCTGGGCTTCGCGCAGAGCGGTGCGGGTCAGATTTTCGTCGAACCGTTCCATTCGTCCGCCCGGAAAGGCCATTTGCCCCGCATGAACGCCATCATACTGCGGGCGAAGAATCAAGGGAAGATAGACGGAGTCCTGATATGGGTAAAAGCAAATCAACACGGCACTGCGTCGGGTTCGTTCGTTGGGTTTAATACCAAGCCTGTAGCGAGCGGCCGAAGCCATTTTCTGATGCGCTACTTCGCCTGGCAACGGTTGCTGGAGCCGCTGCCGAAGCTGTTTTGTGAAGCTGTGGAACGAGGTATCGATCATGTTTTTTTACAGTTTACAGTTTACAGTTTTCAGTGGCTCCACCTTTTTACAACCTAACTCCTGGAAATCATTGCAACAGCGGAGCCACTGAAAACTGTAAACCGTAAACTCATTTATACAACCTAACTAATTCTTCAGCGCAACGTTCGCCATCCATAGCTGCCGACACGATTCCGCCCGCATAACCAGCTCCTTCTCCACACGGAAACAGCCGCCGAAGCTCAACATGCTCACAGGTGTCGCGGTGTCGCGGAATACGGACCGGCGACGAGGTTCGGCTTTCTACACCAATTACCTGACCGTCGTTACTTAGATAACCACGCATTTTTTGACCGAAATCACGTAGTCCCTGCCGTAGGGGTTGCGCAATGTGGTCGGGTAATACATCGGCCATGGCTACCGATAACAAGCCCGGTTGGTATGATGTTGGTAGTAACTCGTCTGAAACGCGGCCATTCACAAAATCGGCTATGCGCTGAGCTGGGGCCGTTTGTGAGGGTTTGTCGCTCTGATTACTACCGATACGACATGCCCAGCGTTCGAGATCCTGTTGTAGCGCTAATCCAGCTAATGGCCCTTCGTCGAGATACGGTTTCAAATCCGAATCTGTAATGGCTACAACCAGACCTGAATTCGCATATTTAGAATCCCGCCGTGAGGGCGACATGCCATTGACAACGAGTTCGCCCGGAGATGTGGCCGCTGGTACAATAAACCCTCCCGGACACATACAAAACGAAAAAACGCCACGTTCTACCCCATTAAACCGGGTTTGAGTTACTAAACTGTACGATGCTGCGGGTAAATAATCGCCCCGGTCGGGGCGGTGATACTGAAATTGATCGATCAAACGCTGCTGATGTTCAATGCGAACGCCCATAGCAAAGGGTTTGGCCTCGATGCGGATATTGCGATTGTGGAGTAAATAAAAAATATCGCGGGCCGAATGACCGGTAGCCAGAATGACTCCTATACCCATCAAGGTATCGCCCGATGCCAATACAACTCCTTTGAGTTCGTTTTTCTCCAGGATGAAGTCCGTAACTTTCGTATCGAAGCGAACTTCTCCACCCGCATTCAGGATGCTTTGACGCAGGTCGGCCACTACGGTTGGTAGTTTATTGGTGCCAATGTGCGGGTGGGCATCAATCAGAATTTCGTCGCTAGCGCCGTGCGCCACAAAAATCTCAAGAATCCGGCGTACATCGCCCCGTTTGGTTGAACGGGTATATAGTTTTCCATCGGAGTAGGTTCCGGCACCGCCTTCGCCAAAGCAATAGTTCGACTCCGGATTAACGATATGGTCTTTATTAATAGCAGCCAGGTCGCGTCGTCGGGTTCGAACGTCGCTGCCGCGCTCCAGCACAATCGGTTTAATGCCTAACTCAATCAGACGTAAGGCCGCAAACAGACCGGCAGGGCCCGCCCCAACAATAATTGCCTGTTGAGCCCGACTGATATCTGACTGCGGTTTGCTATACTGGATTAGAGGAGGGGGAGGTTCATTCACAAAAACGTCGACCTCAACATGCACCCGAATTTGTCGGCTTCGGGCATCGATCGACTGTCGGCGTTTTCGTACGAACACCTCATCGTCGGAGAGATGAAGGGCCTGTAAAGCCTGAGCCCGAAAGGCAGATTCATCAAAAGCCTGTTCGGGTGGTAGTGTTAACGTAAGCGAGTGAATCATAAAGGAAAGACCGGTATTTATCCGGCAAATAATCGGTAAAAGTAAACGGAAAAAGCCTGCCTGAGGAGTAACAGGCAGGCTTTTGTTTGGGTTCACACCGACGCCAATTGTGTTAACGTCGGGCATTCAAACAAAGACTCGTCGGGTAATTTAGTCCAACAGATCGCTCAGGTAACTTGTCCGTTCGTTCGTGGTAAGGTCGATTATATCAAACCGTTTGATTGCATTAAATGACCCTACATCGCTGTCGCCATTGATAAGAATAATACCCAACAGAATAATGTATTGACAATTATTAAACCTGGTTTGGCTAATTAACTCCTGAATTCGTTTATCGGTTGCTTCGAATGCAATTTCCGTAACCTCCATCAACTGAGGGCCAAATTCAGCAGATTTGTTTAGCCTTTCTTTATTTTTCAGCAGAAGTTGTTCGAGTGTGTTGGCCTGGTAGTTTAGTTCGTCGATAACCCCTTCCTGAATCGCTTTATTGTTGAACTTGGTTAAAGCGCCAATGGCCGCTCCGCAGCAGCTTGAGTTGGCACTTTGGCCAAAACGATGAATTTCGCCAACATGCCCCTGTTTCGAAATGCCGATGTGTGGACCATAGTAAATAAAGGCAGCACCGCCATCGGGAACGTGGCTGGCAAAAGCGCCCATGCCAGTTAAACCTGTGAACGGATAACCCCACAAACCCGCCAGATTGAAGGGCCCGTAAAACTCGCGGGTTCGCATCGGATACTGAACCCCGTTAACGTCGTCGGCGCAAACACTGTCGGCCATAAGTATCTGACTAGTTTCCATATTGAGCTTGTCCTCAATGAAACGAATCAGGTCATTGATCGTATCGGTTGTGGTTTTAGCGTTCGGGTAGTATTGTTTAACAATGGCAAGTTTTTCGGCTTTCGTCATTGGGTTTTAACATTAGTGCGTGAAGAAACTGGTTGAGTGTTTTTGGGTAATCCAGTGAATGTACGTTTAATTTTGAAAAGGAGATTACCTGACAGATGATTAACCAAAAGTAGGTTGTATCGATAAGCTAACTGTTTGACTGGGCTGAAGAGCGCAGGGTTAATAAGGTGTCAGATTAAAAAGCGATTAAAAAAGTAACGAACGGGACCGTCAATAAGTTGCAGGCTTCCCCGTATTTACCTGTAGAAAAGAGTAAACGGATTATGCCAGATGCCGTTATTAGTATGATCGATAAGCCATTTCATACATTGATTTTTTATAGGGACCTAAAAAGACCCGTGCGTAAATTCGGATGATCGCGAGTCCGCCTATAACAAAGCTTAGGGCGGTAAACGAAGCCAGAATAACTTGATTCTCACGAATATGTGAGAACATTAAGTCCTCTCCGATAAAGGTAGGTGTGATTGGGAAGCCAGAAACAGCCAGGCATGCCAATAGAAAGATAAACGACAGAATTGGATGGCGGACGCCATACCCATGAAACTGCCGCAAACTCAAACTTTTTTCGGCCAGCTTTACACGCACCAGACAAGCGTAGCCAACGATACCCGCCACACAGACTCCGCTGAGGTAAATGAGAACCTGAACCGTACTGAATGTTTCATTAAACGAAATAGCGAGTACAATAAAAAAGTGATTGAGTATGGATAAGACCCAGGCAACACGGGCTCGCTTTCGTTCTGTGAATGCCTTGAGCACCATAATCACGGCTATGAACGAAAAGAAAATGGGCAGATAGCTGCGTATACTGGCCGGGATACTGTTGGGGTAGTATAGAAAAAATAAACCAATGAGATAACAGGGAATAAAGAAGCCCAGTAGCCCTTTAAGGGTAATGAAGTTGAGCTGATTTCCGGCCAGTTTGAGTGGATTCCACAGGTATTGATACAAGGCTGAATCAAGATTCCATTCCTTTATACCTAACACATAAAAAGTGAATGACAACCGCCTGGGCAGAAAATCTTCCAGCGAACGCCTGATGGGGTAAAAGGCATAAAGTTGTTCCCGAATCAGGTAGCTAACCACCGATGGCGAAACGAGTAGCTGATAGGAACGCAAAAAAGCGTTTCCTGCAAAATGAAACAGAACCAGTGTTTCGAAACCGGCAGCAACTTCAACGAACATGATCCCAATTTGCGCAATGGATGCGTAGGCGATCTGCACTTTGATGGAGGGCTGAACACGGGCTATACCCGAAGCCATAATCGTGGTGGATAAGCCCAAAAGGGCAATTGCGATACGGACTGAAAACTGATGAACCCAGAAAGGATACGTCCGTAAAAGTAAAAAAACACCTAAATGCACCGCCAGTGAACCGTAGAAAATAGCGCTGGAGGGGGTAGGGCCCTCCAAGGCTCGGGGTAACCACGAAGAAAAGGGCAACTGAGCCGATTTTGCCAGGGCAGAAATTAAAATCATCAGCGAGATAAAAACGCCAATCAGGGTATGGGTTTGTAGATGGTCATGTACCAGAACATAGTTGTTGAGTTTGGAGAACGTAATGGTATCGTGCCATAAGTGATGGCTCATCCAGATAACAAGCAACAGGCCGACATCGCCGATTCGATACACTGAAAAGACTTTTACCGCATTTTTGGCTGGAATGTACTTATGCTGATAGAAGGCAATTAATAGAAACGACGAGATGCCGAGAATTTCCCAGCCAATAAACAGTGTCTCAAAATTGCCGGAAAAGATGGTGAGGTTATAACCGGTAAAAAAGAAAAGAATGGTGCTGAAAAAGCGCTTATAGCCAGGCTCCCGATGCAGATAGTGACGGCTATAAATTACGACAAGAAACGTCAGTACAGTGCCTACAAACGCATAAACAGCCGAGATGCTATCAAAATAAAAAGTAATAACAAACGTATAGTGGTCTGTCTGTAATAGCACTATGTTCTTACCCGTAAGCGTTGGAAAACCTGCTATCGCCCAGGAGAGCAAAAGACCCATTAGCTGGATAAGTTGCAAACTGACCGTAACAAAGCTGATCCTCGAAATGGTGTATTCCTTCCGCGGTGAAATTGTCAATAGCAGGAGAAAGACCAGTAGCGGAAGAAGAATAAAAGCAGCAAGAAGCGATGCCATAAATTAATTGTCAGAAATAATATAAACAGGTTGGATCTTCTGTTCTGAGTCAACAATCAACGTTGTGTCGGCAATGTTGTCGACATGCGTTGTTAATGGCTGGTATGGAGTAAATGCGCCATTCGTAAAAACATACAACGCAAACGTTTCAGGATGTACCGCTACCAAATGAACCCAGTTGTTGGCAAACCATTGCATTGTAGGGGGCGATTGCCGGAGAACAGTTAAAACGACGCCCGGGTCTTGCTCGACGATAAATAACATTCGGATTGGTTCATGAACTTCAACCATCTGGCTGGGTAAACCGGGGCGAAGGTCGCCATCCATACCATTCGCTACTCCAATCAGACCCATTACATTATGGGGAAGTTTAGTGCCAGCTCCTAACTGATTATTGTCCACTTTTGAAAAAAAGTATTCAAGATTGATGCCTCCCGAAACCGGAACAGCCGCTTTTAGAATGCTAAGCAGATAAATGCCATCGGGGTCCAGTCGATAGTTGTATGAGTTCAGGAACGATCGCCTGTCCAGAAACAGCGTTCGGGAGAGAGACCGTCGGCCTACAATGGTAAGCGCATTAGTGGCATGGTTGAGTTCGGGGCGGGTTTCAAACAAAGCGACCGAACGTTGCCGAACCCGTTCGTGAACTTTATGGGGACTTAGGTTGCTATTGACCGAATCAAAACGTCTTGACCGTTCTTTAGCGTTATAATCCAGTGCTTTATCGAAAGCTCTTTTGTTTTTTTGATGGTGTAGCTGATTTTCCGGCAAAAGGGAGTTTTCATCGAAAAACTCAATTTCGTCGCGGGTAGTGTCGTGCAAACAACCTATAAACTGAGTAGTGTCTGGGATGTAAATTCCATTGTCCCGCAAAATTGCTCTCACCTCAGTATGATTGCCCATATGGGCAAAGACCCTTGCATTTACCGAGCCCGCCCGGCCAGAACAGGCGCCACAGTCGTAGGCGGCATAATGTGGATTGTTAACACTACTTGCTCCATGTCCAACGATGTAAATAATAGGAGCAAAGCCATCGGCCAGGCCAATACTTTTTAAAATGTTTTCTACCCGCTGAGCCATTTCGCTGACCGAATAGCCAATTTGCAGGCCATTTTCCTGGGCTGTCGGATCGTTGTTTTCGATAGTAAGCTGGGCATTATTGTCCATATGCCTGAACGACGAAGCCGCAGCGGGTGTCAGGGTTGGTCTGAAAATACTGAGCACTAACCGCAGGGCAGCCCAAAAACCCAGGGTCTGAGCAATTAACCAACCGCTATGGAAAGAATGAGCATGTTTGTCTAAATAATAATCTTTAGGTCGTTTGTGGGGCGATCCAGTCTCTTTGATCAAATGGGTTGGCGTAACCGGAACGGGGCAGATTTTGGTATAATATTTTCCGCCTTCGGGCTGGAAAAAGGAGTCTATGCCAAAAAAACCAGGGGTGCCGAACGTTTCACATTCATGATCAAATTCTTCCAGATAGCGACGTAGAGAACATTCCCGATCATCGATGCACAAGAGTGCCTGAAAACTTGTGCGTTTGGCTTGCCTATCGGCAGGATGTGGTTCCTGTTCGAGCCCTGCCAGTACCTGATCGTAATAACTCCATTCATATGCCTCCTGCCAAATGCTAAGGATCTGACTAAGTTCTGTGCTGGGTGTTTCGGCGAAAAGATAGACTGGCGCTTCTGATAGCCAGCTCTGCATAGGTTCCCATTTATTGCCAAACTGATAATAAAGTGAATCCATTTCCAGCAAAAGCTCGAACACAATCAGATCGTGCAGAGATAGGCTGCGAGCGTCCAAAAGGCTTTCGGGAAGAGTTTCTACAGCGTTTACCAGTCCCGACCAGCCAGGGTGCGAAAATTGTTGATCAAACAGATAATGCTCGTAGAGTGACTCATTTCCTACCAGTGTATCCAATATACTTTTCAGTGAATAGGATTGCGAAAGAAACAGAGTCTTTACCTGTTTTGTGCGAAAAAAACTGGAAAGGCTGATTTTCTCAAGTTCATGCAGGGCTGCTAAAAAGCTTTTTTGACGAATCGGAAAATTCCAGATGGAAATTCCCTGGTCGAGATAACTACACAGAATTCTGAACAAAATGGGATGAACCATCGAGTCCAGATCAATATGATAGTGTTTTTTCCAATTAGCCCGTAAGGAGCCAATTCGGCTTCGTCGATTGCCTTTATGTGGCTGATGGATTGCTTTATGTAGCCATTCTTCCAGTTTCTCGGGTCCTTTTCGCTGACCGATTATCTGCTTTAAAATATCTTCCCGAATTCGTTTAGCTGCATACAGCGAGCGGTATTCGTCGATAGAAAGCGATGTCTTGTAGCCAAACAGTTTAGCTGCCCGGTGTAAGGCCTGATGGAAATCAAGATCCTGAAAGGCGTGTAATGTATTGTGATGAACAAAATCTTTTAACGGGGCCTGAGCGGGTAAATAGTGCTTCAGCTTGTGAAGAACATCATGCTCATTGAAGGTATCCATGTGAGTATTCATACTGAGAAAGAACGTTTGCCAATCCACACTTTCATCGGATAAAAATGCCTGGCTCAATACGCTGGGAAAACGAGACGCAAAGGGGCTCGAACAGAGCTACTATTTACAAAAAAAACGAAAATTGAACCGGAGCAAGGCGTCGATAAGCCAACATTGGGCGTTGAATAAAAACGCTGGATACGGAAGAGGAGAAACTAGAGCCTTAAAACCCCAAGTAATACCAGACGGGCTAAGTGATATTGTTTGGTAATCATGGTACGATAAAGGGCAAGTTTCTGGCAATATTGCCCATAATATAGATTGCTGGCTGCTGTTTACCAAACTTTACTTCTTCTTTCAGGGTGCCTTCAAAAATCTCTATCGGTGCAGGGCTTAATTAAAACTCGTTTGGCGAAACGTTAAGCCAAACCCTGGCGGGAGGAGTTGGCAATGGACGCTGGTGATGAGCAGACTCATTATTCCGGAAATTTTGCAAAAAGGTAAATTGGTAGTGGCCTGATCCGTAGCCGGTTACTTAAAATGATAAACATTTTCGTGTAAACTTATTCTAATTTCTGCTTTATCCTTCGTACTTTTACATCCCGTAACGACCAAAACAGGTTTCAATCATGGCGGCTACGGGACCCAAATCCGCAAAATACATTTTTGTTACGGGCGGGGTAACTTCATCACTTGGCAAGGGCATTATAGCCTCTTCACTAGCCAAATTATTACAGTCGCGGGGACTGGCGGTGACAATCCAGAAATTCGATCCGTATATTAACATCGACCCCGGCACGCTTAATCCATACGAACATGGCGAATGCTACGTAACCGACGACGGAGCAGAAACAGATCTCGACCTGGGGCATTATGAGCGCTTCCTCAATCGTCCTACTTCGCAGGCGAACAATATCACAACCGGACGTATCTATTATAACGTTATCACACGCGAACGGCGGGGCGATTTCCTTGGTAAAACCGTTCAGGTAGTACCACATATCACCGACGAAATCAAGCGGAATATCCGGCTACTGGGCGATACGGGTGAGTATGATATTGTGATCACTGAAATTGGTGGCTGCGTAGGCGATATTGAGTCGCTGCCTTTTGTAGAAGCAGTTCGCCAGCTCAAATTTGAACTGGGCGAAAAAGATACCCTTGTCATTCACCTGACGTTGGTACCCTATCTGCAATCGGCCGGCGAATTAAAGACCAAGCCAACACAGCACTCGGTTCGAATGCTGCTCGAAAACGGAGTTCAGCCCGACATCATCGTGTGCCGCTCCGAACATGCACTTCCTCAGGAAATCCGCCGGAAAATCGCTCTTTTCTGCAATGTGCAGGTTAGTTCGGTTATCGAAGCCATTGATGCCGAAACCATCTACGACGTCCCTCTTCTGATGCAGAAAGAGCGGCTCGACCAGCGGGCATTGTATATGATGGATTTGTATAACGATAAGGACGCAGATCTGGACGCATGGAAAGCATTTCTGGGGCGGCTTAAAAATCCGGGCGATATTGTGCGTATTGGCCTCGTGGGTAAGTACGTTGAACTCCACGACGCCTATAAGTCGATTGCCGAATCGTTTATTCATGCTGGCGCTGAAAACGAATGTAAAGTTCAGCTCGACTGGATTCAGTCCGAAACGCTGGTCGATGAACATCATTGCGCCGAGGTGTTGAGCCAGCTCGATGCTGTGCTGGTCGCTCCGGGTTTTGGCGAGCGGGGAATTGACGGTAAGATCAATGCCGTTCGGTATGTGCGTGAAAATGGTATTCCATTCCTGGGTATTTGTCTGGGTATGCAAATGGCCGTCATTGAATATGCCCGAAACGTACTGGGAATCGACGATGCCCACTCGACCGAAATGGAACCTGATACGAAGAATCCGGTGATTAGTATGATGGAAGCCCAGAAGAATATTACCGACAAAGGAGGAACGATGCGTTTGGGTGCCTATGCCTGCAAACTCAAACGCGATTCGCTGGCACATCAGATTTACGGAAAAACACAGATCAGCGAGCGGCACCGGCACCGCTATGAATTCAACAACGATTATCTCGATCGGTTCGAAAAAGCAGGGCTCCGGCCAACGGGCGTCAACCCCGACACGGGTCTGGTCGAAATTGTTGAGCTGAATAACCATCCATGGTTTGTGGGAGTACAGTTCCATCCTGAGCTGAAAAGCACGGTCATGAACCCGCATCCACTGTTTGTTCAGTTTGTTCGGGCAGCGCTTACCTATAGTCAGCAAAAACGGCTTGCCGATACGCCCGAACATTCCGCCCATGTAGAAACCGCCGATGTGGTTGATTAAGCGGGTAGATTGGCGTAATTTTGCCGAAAATAGTTTGCCGTTTTCAGTCTTCAGCCTATGTCTGGATTCCCGGCTTTTACCTGAAAACTGAAAACGACAAGCTGAAAACTTAGAAAATGGATCGTAATCAATTAGTTGGCATTGTCCTGATTTTGGCGATGCTGGTCGGCTATCAGCTTCTGGTGCCGAAACCTGCGCCCGAAAAACAGGCGGCTCAGAAAACACAGACAACAAAACCAACAAGCGAATCGGGAGCCGAAGCGGCAATTAGTAAAGCTGAACTGCCGCTCGATTCGGCAGTTGCCCGAGCTCGATTTGGCGATTTTGCAACCGTTGCCACGGGAGAAAATCGCGACATTGTCATTGAAAACAAAGACATTAAAGTAACGTTCAGTACGCACGGTGGCCGGGTAAAAGAAGTGCTGCTGAAAAACTATAAGACCTACGACCAGAAGCCGCTGGTTCTGATCGACGAAAAAAGTAGCAAAACGCTTCTCGAACTGCCTACCAATCATGGCAAAGTCGATCTGCACACACTGTACTACCAGTCTACCACTCAGAGCGGAACCGTAACTGGACAGGCGCAGCAAATCGTTTTCCAGGCCGAAATTGCGCCGGGCCAATCAGTAGAGCAGGTATACACCGTTCCGGCCGAAGGATATGTGATCGACTACGATCTGAAACTGAATGGATTAAACAATACGCTAGCGAACGAAAACATCCGATTCTTCTGGGAAGATAAGATGCGTCAGTATGAAAACGACCTGGCAAATAACCGTCGTGCCGCTACGATTAACTACCTGACCGCCGATGAGAATTTCGAGAAACTGAGCGAAGGCGAAAGTAACCAGGAGGCAACTCTCGAAGAGCCTGTGCAGTGGTTTACAATCAAACACAAATACTTCCTGTCGGGGTTTGTCGCTAAAAACAGCCCGATGCCCAAGGCCGATTTTAAAACCCTGGTCGATCCGGCCGATAGTAGTGTTGTGAAAAGGGCCGTGGCCGATGTAACGCTGCCAATGTCGGATGTGAAGTCGGGGAAAGCGCAGTATAAATTCTTTTTTGGACCGAACGATTTTCAATTGCTGGGCGACGTAGCGCCGGAGTTCGATCAGAACGTTTATCTGGGCTATTCAATTCTGAAGCCGATCAACAAGTATTTCTTTGTACCCGTATTCAACTTCCTGGAGAAATTTATTTCGAACTATGGTCTGTTGATTGTGGCCCTGGTAGTTTTTGTGAAGCTCTTGTTAACACCGTTAACCTATCGCTCTTATGTGAGCATGGCTAAAATGCGGGTGCTGGCTCCCGAAATCAATGAGATCAAAGAGCGAGTAGGCGACGATATGGCTAAGCAGCAGTCGGAGCAAATGAAGCTCTACCAGGAGGTTGGCGTAAGTCCATTGAGTGGTTGTGTGCCAGTATTGGCAACAATGCCTATTCTGTTTGCTCTGTTTATGCTCTTCCCGAATTTGATTGAGTTGCGGCAGAAGCCATTCCTGTGGGCGCACGACCTTTCAACCTACGATGCGTTTATCACGTTCCCAACGCTACCGTTTATTGGAGGGCACCTCAGCTTGTTTACAGTATTGATGACGGCTTCGTCGATTGCGTATGCCTATTACAATAATCAGACAACACCCACGCAGCCCGGTCCGGTAAATATGAAAGCCCTGAGCTACATATTCCCGCTCATGTTTATGTTCGTTCTGAACTCCTATCCCGCTGGTCTGACCTTCTATTATTTTGTGTCGAACATTGTAACCATTACCCAGCAGCAACTGATTCGTCGGTTTGTTGATGAAGGCAAAATCCGGGCAGTACTGGACGATAATCGGCGGAAAAACGCATCTGGTCAAGGTAAGAAACCCGGTGGTTTCCAGGCTCTGTTGCAAAAACAGCTTGCTGCGGCCGACGAAGCTCGCAAACAGGCCGAAGAAGCCCAACGGAAAGCAAAACAGAAGAAATAAAACCTTTGTCGGTAGTTTCTCTTCAACTATTCACAAAGCAATCATAAATTACGGCTCGTAAGCGACGTAACTCCCAACAAAAGCAACGCGCAGGCGTTGCTTTTGTGTATTAACCCCATGAACAACATGAATGGTAGGCTTAATTGGTTTAAGCTGCTGATTTTTCTGATCGGGTTTGTTTACTGGACAACAGCAGAGGCCCAGGTGTCGTCGGATGCACAGCGTCGATACAAAGCTGCCGTTCAACTGGTACAGGCCGGAAACTATGAACGGGCCAAAGCTGATCTGAATGCCCTTGTCCAACGCGACGGACCGTTGGCACCCTATGCAAGCTATTATTATGCTGTTGCCGCCTTTCGCCAGAAAAATTTCAACCAGGCTCGGCTCATGATCAAACAGTTGATGTCGCGCTATCCGGATTGGCGGAAAATGGACGATGTCAATTATTTACTGGCTGCTGTGCATATGGAAATGGGGCAGTACGAAGACGCTCTGGAGGCTATTCAACAAATCAAAAGTACCTCATTTCGGGTAGATACCGATAAGATGGAACAGGTGTTTCTGAGTAAAATCAAGGAGTTGAGCCGCCTGAAACAGATCAACAGACAATATCCTGATGATCGGAATGTTGGGCTTGCTCTGATCGACCTGATTCAGCGTACTGCTACTGATAAAGATGATCTGGAATTGTCGGATCGGCTAACTAATCGCTTTGGCGTTCCCGGTACTATTACGCAACCAACCAGCATAACACCCGCAACAACGCGTCCTTCAACCACAAATCAGCCCAATCGAAACGCACGTTCGAAAGGATATTATAATGTGGCTGTCATGTTTCCCTTTCGGCTGGATGATTTTAATGCCGATCGGCACCTGCGTTCAAATCAGTATGTTTATGATTTGTATAATGGTATGAAAATGGCAAAAGCCAAGCTACAGGAAGAAGGAATAACGATTAACCTGTTTGCCTACGATCTTGATAACGATGCCAATAAAGCACTGGAACTCGTCAACAGTCCGGCTTTTGCGCAAACGGACCTGATTATTGGCCCCTTATACATTGAGCCAAACCGAATTGCTTCGGCCTATGCCAATCAGAGTAATATCCTGTTGCTAAATCCAATTGCTACCAGCAGCGAATTAGTTGCCGATCAGCCCCTGTCGTTTCTGGCGCAGCCTTCCCTGGCACATCAGGCCCAGAAAGCTGCCGAACAGGCCCGAAACATAACGACTCTCCGGCGGGCGGCCATTTATTTTGGTACATCCCGTAAGGATTCGTTGCTGGCTGCTGCCTATCAGAGCGAACTGAAACGCCAAAATTACCAGATTGTCGATTTTCGGAAGCTGAGTGGCTCCACTCAGGCTATGGCCGACGCCATGCAGTTTTCGGGAAATACAACTAGCTCCCGTTCTGTTGGTACCGTAACGAGTGGAGCTCCCGTGACAGTAGGTCACGTTTTCTTTGCCAGCACTAACGATGAAGATGGCGCAAAACTAATTGAAGCCCTCAGTCGCCGGAAAGTAAATGCACCCCTGATTGCCACATCGTCGGCGTTTGATTTCTATGCAAATTCATCGTCTACATTCACGCGTCGGGACCTTTACCTGATTTATCCTGATTTTATCGATACCTCACGCGAAACCGTAGTCGATTTTCAGGCAGACTACCTGAGTCGACGCAATACGATTCCGTCGGTTTTTGCCAGCGAAGGCTATGATATGATGTTATTTTTTGGTCGTCAACTGGCCAAAAATAGCACCCGGAACCGGAGCCTTATGCGATCCGATTCCGATGATTATCTGATGTCGGGGTTTGATTATACACAAAGCAACGAAAACCAGATCGTCCCTATCGTCAAATGCGAAGGGAGTCGGTTTGTTAAAATTAATTAGCAAACGAGTGACTGAGTGAACGAGCGAAATAGCTTCGCTTCGGCGATCCGATTCTGTTCGCTCATTCAGCCGCTCGTTCGTTCTTTCTACATATGACAACGAGCGAACAGTTATTTGAAAAAGCGAAAACGCTGATTCCCGGTGGTGTAAACTCACCCGTTCGGGCATTTCGCGCCGTAGGCGGCCACCCTCTTTTTATTAAATCGGCTCAGGGACCCTACCTCTACGATGAAGATGGGCAGCAGTATATTGAACTGATCAATTCGTGGGGCCCCATGATACTGGGCCACGCTTTTGAGCCGGTTGAGAAAGCCGTTCGGGATGCCATTCAGCATTCGTTTTCGTTTGGGGCGCCAACGCGCAAAGAGGTCGAAATGGCTGAGCTGATCGTCGATATGGTGCCTTCGGTCGAAATGGTGCGTATGGTCAATTCGGGTACCGAAGCGACGATGGCTGCTATTCGGGTGGCACGTGGTTTTACGAGTCGCGACAAGATTATAAAGTTTGAGGGTTGCTACCACGGTCACGGCGATTCCTTTCTGATTGCGGCTGGTAGCGGAGCTGTTACGATGGGCGTTCCCGATAGTCCTGGGGTTACGAAGGCCACCGCTGCCGACACCCTTACGGCCCCCTATAACGACCTGGCTTCGGTCGAAAAATTGCTCGACAATAACTATAATCAGGTTGCCGCCGTCATTCTGGAGCCTGTTGTGGGCAATATGGGCTGTGTGTTGCCCGAGCCGGGTTTTCTGGAAGGTATTCGAACGCTGTGCGATAAACACGGAGCCCTGTTAATTTTTGACGAAGTGATGACTGGCTTCCGACTCGCAGCAGGTGGAGCGCAGGAACGATTTGGCATTAGACCAGATCTGACCACAATGGGTAAAATTATTGGGGGCGGTATGCCAGTAGGAGCATATGGTGGTCGTGCCGACATTATGAGCGTGGTTTCTCCGGCTGGCCCGGTTTATCAGGCAGGAACCCTGTCGGGCAATCCGATTGCCATGTCGGCCGGACTGGCCATGCTGCGTTATCTGAATGAACATCCTGAGGTCTATACACAACTGGAAGAAACAGGATCGAAACTGGCCGAAGGCTTTCGGAAAGGGCTGGTAAAAGCAGGGCTAAACTACACGATCAATCACATTGGTTCGATGTTTACCTTGTTTATGACCGAACGGTCGGTGACTAATTTCGCAGAGGCTAAAACGTGTGATTTACCGTTGTTCGGGCGGTATTTCCGGGCGATGCTCAAGCGGGGTGTTTATCTGGCCCCTTCCCAATTCGAAAGCCTGTTTATTTCAACCGCATTGACCAATGAGTTGGTTGAGCAGATCATTCAGGCCAACGAAGAAAGCCTACAGGAGGCATTGGCAGAAGCATGACCATTAAAGACACTCTTTTTTTTTCCATCATTATCCCCGTTTTTAACCGGCCCGACGAGTTGCGCGAATTGCTGCTTAGTCTGACCCGACAAACGTACACCCATTTTGAGGTTATTGTGGTCGAAGATGGATCGAAAGAAAAAGCGGATGGCGTAGTTGCTGAATTTGCAGGCCAACTCAATATTCGCTATTTCTATAAGCCAAACTCAGGCCAGGGCTTTACCCGCAACTATGGTTTTGAGCGGGCAACGGGTGATTATTTCGTCATATTTGATTCGGATGCACTAATCCCTCCACATTATTTTTCGACAGTGAACGACCATCTGGCATCGAACTGGCTCGATGCCTACGGTGGACCCGATAAGGCGCATCCCGATTTTACGCCTGTTCAGAAAGCAATCAGCTATTCGATGACGTCGCCGTTTACAACGGGTGGGATTCGGGGGAGTAAGAAAAATCTGGGAGGTATGTTTCATCCCCGGAGTTTCAATATGGGGCTGTCGCGCCAGGTGTGGAAAAAAACCGGTGGTTATAAACTGAGCCGTATGGGGGAAGATATCGAATTTGCCATTCGTATTATCGAGAATGGCTTTCAGACAGGATTAATTCCCGATGCGTTTATTTACCACAAACGACGGACAAGTTTTGGGCAGTTTTACCGCCAACTGCGTTTTTTCGGGCGGGCGCGCATAAATATATCACGCTATTATCCGAAAGAGTTAAAGCTTGTTCATGCCATACCGGCTATGTTTACGCTGTATGTCTTTTCGCTTCCGATCTGGGCACTCCTCAGCCCTGTTTTGTTTGGACTGGCCCTCAGCGGAGTTTTGTTGATTGCGCTCCTGATTCTAATTGATGCTACCCGAAAAGAAAAGAGCCTGAAAATAGGTCTGTTGAGCGTAGAAGCCGCTTTTACGCAACTGATTGGATACGGTGTAGGTTTCCTGAGCGAAGGCTGGAAACGACTCAATGAACCTAAAGAGTTCAGAGAAACGGGCTCAACCATCGATTATCCTTCCTGAGCGAAAAAAAGCTTTTGCCAATCATTTTGGTCTAATATTAACGAAATACGCTACTTAAACGTTATTCCACAAAAGCAATTATCAACCCCTGCTTCTACGATGACAAAACTCGCAAAACCACCTGGTCAACGATTAGTAAAGCGCATGAGCACCCGCACAAAGTGGATGATTCTGTCGCCTGTAAGCTTATTGGTGATTAGTGCAGGGCTTTGTGTTTTCAGTGAAGCTGCCCACGTTAAACATACGGGAGGGCCCTTTCGCCAATGGTTTTTGTGGGGAATCTATAGCCTTATTCTTATCAATGGAGGCATTGCTCTGTTTGGCCAGGCGGTTCGGTATCGGGTGCAGATCGATTATCGCCGGTTCGTTCGCCGGGAGCTGAAAAAACGGGACCGCGAATGGTCTCGACTAAAACGGAAAACCTCGCCGGGTAAGGGCGAGGCTTGATTTTTTCGGAATACCAGTCTATGACTGGTATTTTCATTTTAAAGCGGTTTAAGCCGCTTTTTTCTCCGCAAACGATGCTTTGATGGCTTCAACGTCTACGTTTTTGATGGTAGGCTTACGCAGCAGTTGTTTGATCGCGTTTGTTTTGTTATTAGCGATAGCCCGGTTCCGGCGGCCTTTGCGTTTTAATTCAGTTACTGCCATGATTATATCTTTGTTTACTTGCTAAGTTCAAA
Organism: Spirosoma sp. SC4-14; assembly: GCF_037201965.1. Classification (NCBI taxonomy): domain Bacteria; kingdom Pseudomonadati; phylum Bacteroidota; class Cytophagia; order Cytophagales; family Cytophagaceae; genus Spirosoma; species Spirosoma sp. SC4-14. The sequence goes on from NZ_CP147518.1 coordinate 3,587,251, forward strand.
TTTTGACGTGCAAAAGTACGGCTTTTTTAAACAGAATTGACAGAATGTGTCGAATTTTATTTACTCTAAAGAGTCTTGTCCATTAATTTTGTGCCATGCAAAAACCCACATTACCGAAAGGCACTCGCGATTTCGGGCCGGAGCAGATGCGCAAACGGCTCTTTATATTCGATACCATCCGCCAGACATTCCAGCGATTTGGTTTTCAGCCGCTTGAAACGCCATCAATGGAAAACCTGTCGGTGCTGACCGGCAAATATGGAGATGAAGGCGATCAGCTTTTATTTAAAATCCTAAATTCGGGCGATTTTGCTGCCGACTTAACTGAGGATGATCTGAAAGCCGGGTCGAAAAAGCTTACTCCGAAGATTGCTGAAAAAGGATTGCGCTATGACTTAACGGTACCATTTGCGCGGTATGTGGTCATGAACCGCAATAATCTGGCTTTGCCCTTCAAACGCTACCAGATGCAGCCCGTATGGCGGGCCGACCGCCCGCAAAAAGGCCGTTATCGGGAGTTTTATCAATGCGATGCCGATGTTGTCGGTACCGATTCGCTGCTGTGCGAAGCCGAAATCGTACTGATGATTCATGAAGTATTCCGCAATCTGGGCGTCGAAAATTTTACCCTTAAGCTCAATAACCGCAAGATTCTGGCCGGTATTTCGGAAGTGATTGGCGCACCGGGGCAGGAGGGGGCCTTAAGCGTTGCTATCGATAAGCTCGACAAAATCGGGAAGGAAAAAGTCCTCGACGAACTCCGTGAACGCGGGTTTTCGGAAGAGAGTATTAATCGGCTAGATCCGATGTTTACTTTTGGCAACCTGGCAGCTCAGGAAGTGATCGATCAGTTAAAAAGCTGGCTGGCAACATCGGAAACGGCCACCTCGGGTATTGCCGAACTGGAAAAAACCCTACAGCTTGTTGAGCAGTATGGACTGACGAATCCGCAGGTTGAGATCGACCCAACGCTGGCAAGGGGTTTATCATACTATACGGGCGCTATTTTCGAAGTCAAAGCCAACGGTGTTTCTATTGGTAGCATAAGCGGTGGCGGCCGATACGACAACCTGACGGGAGCTTTTGGGATGCCGGGGCTTTCGGGGGTAGGTATATCGTTTGGTGTCGACCGGATTTATGATGTGATGGAAGAGCTTTCATTGTTTCCGGCTTCGGCGGGGCAGGGAACGCAGGCGCTCATTGTCTCCTTCGATGCCGAGGCACGGGTGGTTGCCTTACCGTTGCTCAATCGCTTACGGAGCCAGGGCATTTCGGCGGAGGCTTATCCCGATCTGGCAAAAGTGAAGAAAATGCTCGATTATGCCAATGCAAAAGCGATTCCGTTTGTGGTACTGATTGGTTCGGAAGAAGTACAAACAGGCTTGCTGACACTGAAAAACATGCTGACTGGCGAACAACAGAAAGTCAGTGCAGAAGAGGTTGCTGCGATCGTACAGGCATAATCGTAGAAATGGTGGCAAAAGTGGTTTAATGCTTCTTTTGCCACCATTTTTTCTTCTTAACAGGTATAAGCACGACTTCGCCCAGAAAGCTCTGCTCCTGATTCAGGTAAACTTCTTTGGTAAGCGGTAAATCTTCTGCTTTGAGCGTTAATTCGAGCCTTTGGTAACCAATCTGGGCAAAGATCAGGGTTATCTTGTCAGGTGTATAGCTTGCGGGTATTGTTAAACTAAAGAGGCCGGTCGCATTGGTCATCGCCTTAACTTCTGTGCCTTTCAGTTGGACATAAATTCCTGGGAGTGCCAGATGGTCTGAAGCATCGAAAACCGTTCCGCGAATCGTATTTTTTGTACTATCGCTAACCGTTTCCGGTTTATTGCGGATGGCCTGGTTCTGTACAGAGTTTTCTGTATGACTGCCTAACACATTGGTGGGTGGTAGCGATTGCTGCTGATCCGAAAGGGCACTGCTGGTCGTACTGATCAGAAAAGCACCTGCCAGTACAGTATTGAATGGCAACGAAGACCGGTGTGATTGTGTTTCTTCCAGCGTTTGGTTTAGTTGAGTTTGGGTCAATCGTCCACATAATTTTCCTGACGACGTCTGAATAAGATGCAAAATATCGGCATCAGCTAATCCGGTGAAATCGACTACCGTTTTTGCGCAGGCAGAACAGAATTTTCCTGAACCGTTTTCCGTCATCGAATCCCACGACTGATTGCAGGGATTATGGAGTTTGAGATGATAGGCAGCACTTTTCATATATCGTTGGCAGTAAGATTCATCAAAACTTTTACTACTTACCCTTTCAGGCGCTCGATCAGCTCCCGGCGATAGGTTAGCCCAACTGGCAGGGTGGTCTCACCGATCAAAACTTCGTTGCCGCTCATCCGGCGTATCCTGGCCAGGGGAACCAGGTAGGATTTATGCACCCGGATGAATTGGTCGGAGGGTAACCGACGCTCTACTTCGGTCATGGTCATCGACGCTACATAAACCTGTTGTGTTGTAAAGAGCTTGACGTAATTACCCCAGCTCTGAATGTACTCCAGATCGCTAAAGGTAATCCGAATCCAGTCGGCGTCTACTTTCGCCACCAGCGATTGTTCGGGAACAGCCGGAAGTTGGACCGGTTGTTTTTCCGTCTCTGTTGTCACGACTTTGTCAATCGCTTTCAAAAATCGGGGAAATTCGATGGGTTTCAACAAATAATCGACCACACCGTACTCGTAACTTTCCAGCGCAAACTCCGAATAGGCCGTAGTGAAAATGACGCGGGGTGGATTGGCTAACGTTTGCAGCAGTTGCAACCCATTGATTTGCGGCATATTAATGTCCAGAAACAGTAAATCGACCGGATGGCGGTGTAAAAAATTAATCGCTTCCAGCGCATCATAGCAATTGCCCACCAGCGTCAACTGATCGACCTGCTCGATGTAGTGCTGCAATACATAGTGAGCAGCCTGTTCGTCATCAATAAGTAAACACCGCAACGGGTTGGGCATCGGCTCGGGTGGCTAGCTGGATTTCTAACTGGGTGATGTAGCGGTCAGGTTCCTGGGTTAAGACCAACCGATGTTTTTCGGGATACAGCATATCCAGTCGTTGTCGGGTATTCTGTAAGCCCAGGCCGGTAGATGTGCCGTTGAACCTGTGACTCGAAAGCGAGTTTTCAATCGACAGCAGCAGCCGGTTGTTCTTCAATTGCAGGGTGATCTGCACAAAACAGCCTTTGATGTCGCCCGTGCCGTGTTTAAACGCATTTTCGACCAACGGCATCAGCAGCAGCGGAGCCAACTGGTAGATTTGCAGTTGATACTCGTCGGTAGGGTACCGATAGCTGATCTGGCAACGCTTTCCCAGCCGCTCCTGCTCCAGCGTAACGTAGCTGGTAATAAATTCGATCTCCTGCTGAAGCGATACCCACGACCGACGGCTGCTCTCGACCTGATACCGCATCAGTTTCGATAACTGCATCAGCAAATCGGGCATCCGGCTGGGTTCATGCAGGCTGATTCCATAGAGGTTATTAAGCGTGTTGAAAAAGAAGTGCGGATTAAGCTGGGCGTGCAAAAACCGAATTTGCTCGTCCTGATGCAGCAACTGGTCGGTATGGCGTTGCTGCTGTTGCTGATAAAATCGCTGAATAAGAAAAACACCAACAAGTACCATCAGGCTGACCAGATAGGTAGCCAGCAGAAAAAGACCTGTCTCGCGCCATTCTTCAATCGGACAGGTTTCGGGATAGAGCCAGTGATTTGCGCCATACACCAGAAAACTCCCCACCACCAGCGCCGGAACCGTCCAGACAATGTATCGCTTAATCTGGTGGCTAAAAAAAAGCGGGAATAAGACAAAGCGGTGAAACTGAGCCTGCCCGTACAGCGTCAGAAAAAAGAGCAGCGCCCGCCCCAGATCATTCCAGGAAGTAAGCCGATTCCAGGAATTGAGCGACATCAGAATAAACAGAAAGACAAAGGCCAACACTTCCCGCAGCCAGACTTTTTGCTTTCCGCTCTTGTTAAACCAGCTCATTCTCCGTCGTGATTTTTAAACAAAAAAACCGAATGTTAGCCGACATTCCAATTGAAAATGACCAATTGAATACGTCATCCAAAAGCATGCGTTTGTCATTTTTAGCGGGATGGTGCCAAAAGTAGACTCGTACTTTGTGACCAGATGACCAGCTACCGTCTGGTATAACACGAATGGACAGACTACGACTCTATTTTATCGTTTCCTTTCTGCTACTGGTAATTCTGGCAGAAGGGCAGCAATTACCCACAAATTTAACCAACAAAGGACAGCTATCAGGCATACTGACCGATTCTACCACCCGTCAGCCCGCGCCATTTGCAACGGTAGCGCTCCTGTCGGAAGCCGGAACAATTATAAGCGGCCAAACCACCACCGAAACCGGACACTTTGCGTTTACGGGTCTGGCAATCGGTACCTACGGTCTGCAAATCACCTACGTCGGCTACCAGTCCCGAACCCTGAGGAACATTACGATTTCCGTTACTCAACCCGTTCGTAGCTTAGGAAACATAGTGCTTCACTCCGAAAGCCGTCAACTGAACGAGGTTCGGGTCAGTACTCAAAAAGCCCTGATTGAAGAAAAATCCGACCGGCTGGTCTACAACGCAGGTAGCGACATCACCAACAAAGGCGGTACAGCGGTCGATGTATTACGCAAAGCGCCCATGCTGACCGTCGATGTGTCGGGTAATGTTCAGATTCGGGGGAGTTCGAGCATTAAAGTGTTGCTGAACGGTCGGCCATCAGGCTTGCTGGCCCGCAATCTGAGCGAAGCCCTAAAGATGATCCCGGCCAACACGATTCAGTCGGTCGAAGTGATTACCAGTCCGGCGGCCCGCTACGATGCCGAAGGGGCGGGTGGCGTCATCAACATTATCACCAAAAAACAGTTGAAAGGTTCCAATGGTAGCCTGGACGTAACGGCGGGCAATTACGTTCAGTCGCTGGGCGGCAGCTATGGGTTTAAGCGCGAAAAATTTGGCCTGACGTTTTCGGGCAATACCAATGCCGAACGCGAAAAGAGTATCATTGAAACGACCCGTACATCGCTGGCGAATGGCCAGCCTGCCGGAGAATTGTTTCAGCGAATCAGTGCCAATAACATCCATCCGGGCTGGTTCGGCGATTTGAGCATGGAATATGCCTTCGACACGCTGAACCGGGTCAACCTGTCGGTCAGCAGTTGGGGTGGTGCCTGGCCCACATCCAATACGGGCTACTATCGTTTCAGAAACGCCGAAAACATAGTTACGCAGGAATATAACCAGGTGGTCGATCAGCAGAACCCGTTTGGCAATATTGAATGGAACCTGGGCTATACCCGCACCTTTCGCAAGCCGAAGCAGGAACTCAGTGTGCTGGGTCAGTATAGCTACACGTTCGATAACTCCCGTTATGCCAGCGACCAGTTCAGCCTGACCGATGAGCCTCTTTACCGGGAGACGAGCACGAACCGCAGCCATAACCCCCAATGGACCTGGCAGATCGATTATGTTCATCCGTTTTCGCGCAGTGGGCAGCAGGTGTTTGAAGTGGGAGCGAAAATGGTCCGTCGGGATGTGAGTAGTACGTACGACGTATACACCAGCCAGCCCGAAAACGTTGCCCTGTTGAGCCTCAGCGCCGACCGGTCTAATACGTTCACGTATGATCAGCAGGTGGCTGCGGGTTATGCCTCCCTAAAACTGGTAAACCGAACGTTCTGGACACTTCAACTGGGTACCCGCCTGGAAAACACCACCATGAGCGGTCAGTTCATACACACTATCTCTCCGTTTCGGGCGCAGTTCAACAACTTCATTCCAAGCGTCATTCTGTCGAAGCAACTTTCAGAACAGCAATCGATTAAAGTGACTTATACACAACGGATTTCCCGACCGATGATCTGGGATCTGAATCCGTATGTTAATGCCAGCGACCCCAAAAACCGGATGGCCGGTAATCCGCAGCTTCGCCCGGAACTGGCCCATCTGGCCGAAATCTCCTACAGCCTGACAACTAAAAAAGGCACCTACCTCAACCTCGCTCTGTACCGCCGACAAACCGATAACTCCATCGATGATGTACGGACCGTCGATACATCGGGCGTATCGCTAACTACCCGACAGAACGTGGCCCGCAATGACCGGACGGGATTGAATGTCAACGCAGCCGGGCAATTAGGCCGAAACTTGAAGCTGAACGGTGGAGGTGAGTTTTATTACGCCCATTTCAACAGCCCGGCCTTACAGGTGCAGAACTCCGGCTGGCTCTGGCAGTTGACACTCAATCTGGCTTACCAGTTACCCCGCCAATACACTGTTCAGGCTAATGGTATTTACAGTACAGGATGGGTGCTGTTGCAGGGCAAAAATTCGGCCTGGTACGATTACAGCCTGGCGCTTCGCAAAGAGTTCTGGGATAAAAAAGCCAATCTAACGCTGGGTGTGAACAACCCGTTCACCTATCCCTTCCGTCAGCAGAACGATTCGCAGTCGAGTACGTTCCGGGCACATACCGCTAATCAATACTTCACCCGCTCGGTCAAACTAACCTTTAGCTGGCAGTTTGGGCAGGTCCGCGCCAGCCACGACGAGCCCGTCCGGAAAATAACCAACGACGATGCCCGAGCGAAATAACCGGAGTATGGCAGTGAAGCTGTTTGAGCTTTTCCTAATCAATTCGTAATGAGCGCTTTTGTCATCCCTCCTGCCGGTCCGCCGGGGCGGCAGGAGGGATGACAAAAGCAATTGAAACAAAAGTTTAAACAGGCCCAGTGTTAATTCCTACAATAACAAGTATTTGCCAGCTTTTTTAATTCATATAATTTCTATGCAATTCGTACAACCCACTCCTGCTACATCCTGGACCGTAAACAGTGCTACCCTATGGTTACGTTTGGGGCTGGGCATCGCCATGATTCCCCACGGCTACGACAAACTAACCCACTTTGCTGAGTATCAGGATTCTTTTATGAGTTTTCTGGGCCTGAGCAGCCCCGTTTCGCTGGCGCTGGCTATTGGAGCAGAGTTTTTCTGCTCTATCCTGCTGATGCTGGGTCTATTGACGCGGCTGGTGCTAATTCCCTTGATTATTACTGCGTTTGTCATTGTTTTTGTAGCACACGAGGGCGATATAGCAGGCGATGGGTCGGCTGGTTTTTTATTGCTGATCGGTTACCTAACCAGTTTGTTGCTTGGTCCCGGAGCGTTTAGTCTGGATGATATCCTGTTTAAAGAACGGGGCAAGAACGAATAGATGTTGTTCGTATTGAGGCCATTGGCGCAGCTAAGGCAGAGTAGAGCGAATGAGAACTACTTCTTTGCTTTTTTACCTGCCGTATTTTGGGCAACTCTATAGTTTACGATGTCGCTGATGAGTTGTAACGGTATGGGCTGATCGAGCGGGAATTGTACGGAGCCTTTCGCGCCTTTGAAATTAGCAAGCTGCTTCTTAAACGCTTCAATTCCGGCTGGAGCTGGATAAAACCCAATATGATGTTTATATGCAGCGAAATGAACCAGATTGCCGTTTAGTCTGAACGTTGGCATGGCATAGGCAATCGCTTCTTCAGCCTCCGGCGCGGCTGTTTTTATTGTAGCCCGAATCTGCTCAAGCAGGAGTTGGATCGCTTCTGGAAAGCCAGCAATGTATTCGTCAATTGTGGTGGGTTTAGTGGGTGTCATAAATAAGCAGACTTGGTTAACTGTAGCCAAGTCTGCTTATTTTAAATGAAAATTCCAAATTGAAAAGTCTGCCAAAGCCACTTATATGGCTCGCCGGGCTTTTCAATTTTTACACTTTATCCCAATAAACGGTTTTTGTCAGAATGCCTTTGTGGGCTACTATTTTCAGCTTATTTCCAACAAGATACACTTCACATTCGGCGGTTATATCTTTCTTAGGATTATAAACGATTCCTTTCCACCGACCGTCCGTAAACTTTATATCTTTCAGAACAACTCGTTTGGCTGGATCAACGCCTACAAACCCGGTGCTGGTTTTGCTGATCACAATAAGAACACCATCGTCATCGGTTTTATAATTCCCGGCGAAATTGTCGGTTGGTTTTTGGGCAAATAAACGGCTGGTAAGACCAACTAACACACAGAAAATAAGGAGTTTTAGCTTCATGAATACTGATTGTTTAAGATTGAAACAGTGATTTGGTAGTGTTGGAAGAACCCTGTCATGTTATGGCCGGGCGGCTGTGCCACTCATAAAACAAACCCTTCGGATCCCGCTGAGCTCTGATTTCCTGGACTTTTTTCAAATGACTATCCGACAAAAACGGAGCCGTGCGTTTGTGTAACCCTTCATCGGCTAGCTGAATTCCGGTCGATAAATGCGCCATTTGCCGCATCATATTGGCAGCCCAGTCGCCGAATCTGGCCGTATCGTCGGCATTTTTCCAGGTAGCGTATAAAGCCAGATAAATGTTATCTTCGTTCGAATAAGCCATGTCCGTCGCCAGATGACCAGGGTGCCAGTTCAGCCACAAAAAATGCGACGGCTCGGGAGGGAGGGTTCGCGCAATTTCTTTGATAAAAGGCATCAGATCGTCGAGCGGAGCGTGTGTCCACATATTATCGACGCCCCAATACTGGTCTTCCGGGTAATGGGTCATAGTGGTTTTATACAGCATGTCGATGCCCGGATTGAAGGCGGGCGTGGCAATAACCGCCTTATTTTTGATTGGGCTGTTTTTCATAAAGGCCATCGCTTCTTCATACTCATCCTTCGTGTCGGCAAAAATAGGCGCAATAGCTTCAATACCCGGTCCGAGCAAATTGAGCATATTGTTGCTCATAATCATCTGAAATTCTACGGCTTTTAGAATCGTAGGGCCTACTTCATATGCCCAAGTATACACATCTTCGAGGTGCTTTATGCTAAAGTTGTGGGCAATAATGGCTCGGTATTTGGGCAATGGATACAGCTTCAAGTGGAAGCAGATCACAATACCAAAGAAGCCGGGACCAGCACCACGAGCCGCCCAGAACAGATCCGAATGTTGTTCGGTATTGGCATGAACAAGTTCGCCATCGGCCGTAATAATATCCAGACCAATCACGCTTTGGCAGGCAATCCCTAACTTCCGACCGTTCCAGCCGTAGCCCCCCTGCAACAGGTAGCCACCAATACAAACGCCTTTGCAGTGACCAGCCGGGAAAAATAAATTGTGTTTATACAGTTCGAGCATCAATACACTGCCTCCAACGCCCGGACCAGCTTTGGCCGTCATGGTGTCGGCATTGATTTCGTAGCTATTAAAATGCTTCATCAAAATCAGAATACTGTTGTCGCGCAGGTGGTTGGCGCTGAAGCTATGGCCTCCCGAACAAACGGTGATTTTTTTGCCGGTAGCTCGGGCATATGTAAGCGTGGCAATAATATCCTGCACGCTTTTAGGCTCAACTACCATCTCGGGGCGTTTGCCGGGGTCGATTTTATTGAACAAGGTGTTCATAACCAACTTGTCGAATACAGGATCGTTACGTTTCGTAATGGTACCTGCAAGCTGGAGCCCTTCGGGTTTCGTTCTGAATTCGGCGTAGAGATCGGGTAAAAAAGCGGCCAGATGAGTCATCTCCTCCGAACAATGTTTTAACAAATCGGGCGCGAAGTTTTTGGGCAGCGACCGGACTTTGCGGAGGAAATCGGAGGCTAGTTCAGCCAGCACACCGGTTTTGCGGACGTTGACATACCGACCACCTACCCAGAAACGCGAGCGCATTTCGGAGCCGCCTTCTACGGCACGAATCTGATGAACAAGGTAACCATAGTCGACTGGCAGTGTAGGATGCCCAAGCCGGGCGCAGATATAAACGACTTTTTCGGGGTGATTAATGGTTTCGGAAGAGAATCCAAATTCGGTTGGTGATTTAAACTGGATAGCCGCATCCAGCAACTCATCGCCAATATATTCTTTGATGATCGAATTGCGACCAATGTAGACTATATCGTCCCGGCCATCTTCCCAGTGGGCGCTCACATGGGCCTTAGGATGCCACAGTTTGTAGCGGCTGTTTTGGCAACCATGCCAGCCAAACCACCAGTCCCACATTGGAGGAGTTACATGAGGCATATAGGTTCGGACGGCAACATGAATACTTCCGTCGGTAGCTTTCGTATAGCCATTTTCCAGGTCGGTATGGCCCTCAGCCTCCAGATAGCTTGCTGCCGAAAATGGCGGTAAGGCACTCAGCGGAAAGGGAGAATCGCTTAAGGCAGTATGTATGTGAGTTGCCAGTGGTAGAATGGCTTCTTGAAAGTACCGGGCATGTTCGGTATGGAAATCCTGTAATTGATAGCCTATGTACTCTTTTTTCATCATTTTGAGACGTTAAAGCAATACCTCAAAACTAATGGGCTATAACGGGGACAGCACTTGAATTAATTCAAGAAATGGTTTGGATGAAAACCCGTAGCAAACCGACCAGAATGGTTAGATCTTGTGTTTGAGCTTGCTTAGCCATTCGGGCGAGATGCCCATAAATTCGGCTATGAAGCGCGATGGCACCCGCTGGATAATACTCGGAAAGGTAGTGATGAGGTACTGATAGAGTTGCTCGGAGGAGTAGGAAATAATTTTTAGTTTAAAATCATTCTCTTCCTGCAAGGCCGTCGTAACCATAGAATGGTAAAACGTAAAAAAGTTACTATCAGTCGCTGCCATTGCTTCTATATCGTTTTTGGCGATGGCCAGCACAGTCGCATTGCTGATAGCCCGTAGTTCGCACCTCGTTTGGGCTCCCGAAAAAAAGCTGTCGATACAACTCATGAACGGATGCAGGTCCGGCATATAAAAGTTGATCGTTTTCTCTATTTCCAGATTTTCATCGATATACCGGCACACGAAACCGCCCGATAGAACAAAATAAACGTTGTTGCATACATCACCAGGCCGAACAAGTCGCGTTTGGCTTTTTACCTCTAAAAACGTTGTCTGCTTCAGAATTTGCCCGATACGATCGGGTGAAACCTTGGCCTGGCTGAGTTCAGTTAGTAGATAAGGCGGAAGCATACGATAACCGATTGACTGACACAATGTAACAGGGCTTTTAACGAAAAGCAATTGTGATATTTGCCTGCTACTTTGTGGTTGCCGCCAGGTTGTTCTTAAAGAAACACTGAACAAAGGGAAGCCGATAAGCCCCCCTTTAATCTTCTACATAACGGTTAGGATGCAGACAGTTTGACCAATAGGCAATGATCGCTTCTAACTGCCTGCGCATGCTGGTAAGATTGGATTGCTTTTCAAAAAAGCCCTGAATGGTTAGCTCGTAAGCTTCTTCTACCAGATTCTGATAAACTGGATGGGTGAAAAAGATAAAAGGAATCGCCCGCTTTTTTAGCGATTGATCGGCTTCAATTTGGCGCCGAAGTTCCAGTCCATCTATGAGCCGAAGACTAATCTCAGAGATGATCATAAACGGTCGATCGGTTGTTGTTTTCAGATAATCAAAAGCTTGCTGGCCGTCGTTAAAAATAAGGATCGGATACTGAGGGGCAATTTCCTGAAGAATTGGCTTTAACATCAGTTGATCATCCTCGTCTCCATCAATTAAAATAATGGGGGTATCTGTGTTCATAAACGAATAGTTCTGTGCTTAATACAGCATTCGCTTAACGTGGAGCGCGGTTTTACGTTTTGCCGCGATGCCAGGCTAAGCGAATAATCTATGTAATAGATAACCTCCGTTTGTTGAAATTGATCAGCAGAAAGATCAGAACTTAGTCAGTGGGCGATTGGGAAACGAGAACTTAGCAATTGGCCGAATGCTGTTTTTCCAGCGCAACGAAGTCGGTAGCACCCAGTTGGGCAACCTCACCCACCACAATAATGGCTGGATTGCCGATCCCCGATTCATCAACTCTATTGCAAATAGTCTGAACAGTGCCAATAACAGTTCGTTCGTCGGCTAGTGTGCCGTTCTGAATAATGGCAACCGGCACTTCGTCTTTGCCAAGCCCAATGAAAACGCCCATAATTTCGGCCAGCTTGTGCATACCCATGAGCACTACAACCGTTGCCGACGATTGGGCCGCCAGTTGAAGATCCGACGAAAGCTGCCCGGCTTTGGTAGTACCCGTAACCACCCAAAAGCTTTCTGAAATACCACGCGTTGTTAATGGAATACCGGCAGCGGCTGGTACTGCATAGCTGCTCGAAATACCGGGCACGACGGCCGTTTCAATACCATGCTGGCGGGCAAATTCGATTTCTTCATAGCCCCGCCCGAACACAAATGAGTCGCCACCTTTTAGTCGCACTACATGCCCATACTGACGGGCATAGTGAACGATGAGTGGATTGATATCTTCCTGCATACAGGAATACGCACCCCGCCGTTTCCCGACATATACTTTCAGCGCATCAGGACGGCAGTGGTCGAGTAGTTCGGGATGGACCAGCGCATCATACATCACAACATCGGCCTGCTGCAATGCCCGAATGCCTTTTACGGTTATTAAATCCGGATCGCCGGGACCGGCACCTACGAGGGTTAATTTCATGTTCAATGATTGAATTGTTGAATGATTGAATTGTTGGATGATTCAACCGCTACGGTGGTCCGCATTCAATCATTCAACAATTCAATCATTCAATCATTAGCTATCCTGCGCCTGGGTTAGTTCCTGGAGTTCGGGTAGACCTTCCAACTCGATTTGCGTTTCGCGGAAAGCCTGGACGGCTTGCAGGAAAGCGTCGGCCTGAGCAACGAAACGACGGGCAAACGCTTCAGAAGGCTCTTCCTTGTTAATGCTGAATACCAGGGCTTTAAATTCGCCTTCGGTCTGGTGAAAATCAGTTTCGCCCAGGAATGTTTTGTCGAAATCGTTCACAATACCATGCTGTGTATTGGTTGGCACATCGCGGCTCATCAAACCCGCCTTTGCTCCTGTAATAAACACATTATACGCATGATAAAGAGCGTCGGCCCAGCGACTTTCTTCAAGAGCTTCGCGTGCCCAGCCAAGTTTTTCGCTGGCTTCGGTAAGCGTAGTCGCTACCAGATCGATCAGCACACTGGCGCATTCGCCAATCCCCACTTCCGTAACGTAGCGTTCGGTATGGTCCCAGTCGATATAATCACTGTCGACCAGAGTTTTCAGGTCGGCTAGTGGTTTTAGTAGCTGGTAGAAGTAATTTTTCCCCTGCCGGGCGTAGTAGTCGCTGTAATATTCGCCATCGAAGCCGTTGGTTTCGTAATCGCGCAATAAAACCCGAAGCGAATCAGGACCACGTTTGGTCGGAATTTTGATGACTTTGTCGGCAATCAGTCCTTCGCCTTTGCCGTTGAAACCGCCACCTAGCAGTACCTGAAGCGCGGGTAGCACATAAGCCCCGTTTTTCAGCGATGATCCATGATAACCGATATTGGCTACCGAGTGCTGACCACAACCGTTCATGCAGCCCGAAATCTTGATCTTGATGTCGTCGTTAAAGACCAGATCCGGAAATTCATCATGCATCATGCGTTCTAGTGCCCGAGTAATCCCGTAACTGCTCGAAATCGCCAGATTGCAGGTATCGGTGCCAGGACAGGTTGTAATATCGGCGGTTGTATCGAAACCAGGGTCGGCCAAACCGAGAGTGTCCAGTGCTTCAAACAAAGCGGGAAGATTTTCTGGGCGGACAAAGCGAAGCAGATACCCCTGATTGACCGTAACGCGAATGTCGTCGGCTGCATATTGCTTCACAACCTGCGCCAGAGCACGGGCCGTATCGGAACTCATATCGCCAAGCAACACCCGCAGTTGCACCGCATACCAGCCAGCCTGTTTCTGTTCAAAAACATTGGTTTTAAGCCAGATGTCGAATTTTGGGTTGTCGCTTTTTGGTATACGGTTATCCGAAGAAGCTAGTTTAGGATGCGATACCGTAAACGGCAAGTCATTGACCGTAAACGTTTTATTCTTCAGAGCCAGTGTTTCTTCTTCAACCCGGCGGAGAAGTTCTTCCAGACCAATATCGTTAAGCAGATACTTCATCCGGGCTTTATGGCGTTTCTGCCGTTCACCATAGCGGTCGAACACACGAATCACCCCTTCAATAAACGGTATAATTCGTTCTTCGTCCAGAAACTCGAAAGCCGTTTGTGCAGAGAATGGCTGAGCGCCCAGACCACCACCCAGCAGTACTTTAAACCCACGTTTACCGTCCTGAATGCGCGGAATCAGACCAACATCGTGCATATAGGCATAGGCAGAGTCTTTTTCGCTGGACGAAACGGCTATTTTAAATTTCCGGCCCATATCCTGGCAGATCGGATTGCGCAGGAAATAGTCGAAAATAGAATATGCATAAGGAGTGATGTCGAAAGGCTCCAGCGGATCGACACCAGCGCGGGCTGAACCCGTTACGTTCCGAACGGTATTTCCGCAGGCTTCTTTTAGCGTAATACCCGCATCTTCCAGATCGGCCCACAACTGGGGCGAATCGGCCAGCTTTACGAAGTGCAACTGAATGTCCTGACGAGTCGTTGCGTGCAGATTGCCTGTTGCATACTGATCCGAAAGATCGGCGATCCGGGTGAGTTGATCGGCTGTTATCCGACCGTGTGGCAGTTTAATCCGAATCATTTGTACGCCCGGTTGCCGCTGGCCATAAACTCCCCGTGTAAGCCGAAACTTACGGAAAGCTTCGTCAGCAATGCTTCCCGATTGAAACGAATTGATTTTCTGTTCCAGATCCAGAATGTCGCGTCGAGCGGCCTCGCTTACATTATCGGTTAGATGAATAGGCATAGTGAGTATTCTCTATAGAGTTAATCGTCTAATATCTTTAAACAAAACGCCGAAGCAATCCGGCGTTTTGTTTAATTTGTTATACAATGATAAATGAATTTAGCCGCTAATCGGTTCAGAATTTAGCCAACTTTTGGTTATGGTCGATAAACAGAAGTTATCAAGCCTCGCCAAGTAGCATTAGCGCACCTACGGTTACATTGGATGTTTCGTCAATAAGAATAGCTCCGCCAGTTGCCCGATTTTTCTGATATGGATCGAAACTAACCGGCTGGGCGGTCCGTAAAACGACTTTTGCCAGGTCGTTGAGTTTTAGATTGTCAACGTCCGGGGTCTCTTCGTAGGTATTCACATTGAGCTGGTAGGCAATTTCGCGAACAGAACAGCGGGTACGGAATGTGCCAACCTGAAGCAGGTATTTGTTGCCAACCTTAAACTCTTTAGTGTCCATCCAGCACAGCATAGCTTCGACGGTCTGGCTGCTGATGGGCTGGTTGTCTGAACGAACAATCAGATCGCCACGGCTAATGTCGATGTCGGTAGCCAGATGTAGCACAACCGACATGGGCGAAGCCGCTTCGTCCAGGTGCTTTTCGGCGATTTCAATGGCATCGATGGTTGAGGTTTCGCCCGAAGGGAATACCGTAATGGTGTCGCCTTTGCGGAACAGCCCACTTGTGATTTTACCGGCATAACCGCGATAGTCGTGTAGTTCAGCCGTTTGTGGGCGGATTACATATTGAACCGGGAAACGGGCCAATCCAGGCCAGGCCGGATGATGATCTTCCGTTATGCCTTCCGTGTCATCGTCAATAGCCACTGTTTCCAGATGTTCCAGCAGTGTGGCACCTTCGTACCAGGACATAGCCGATGATTTATCTACGACATTGTCGCCGTTCAGGGCGCTCATTGGGATGTAGGTCACCTGATGTACATTCAGCTTTTTGGCCAGTTCGGCATACTGAATGCAGATGTCCGAAAAGACATCCTGCGAATAGTTAACCAAATCCATCTTGTTGACCGCCACCACAATATGCGGGATACCCAGCAACGAGGCAATTAGCGAGTGTCGACGCGTTTGTTCGACCACGCCATGCCGGGCATCGACCAGCACAATGGCCAGTTGGCAGTTCGACGCACCCGTGACCATGTTTCGTGTGTATTGAATATGCCCCGGCGCATCGACAATAATAAACTTGCGTACGGGTGTCTGGAAGTAGCGATAAGCCACATCGATGGTAATACCCTGCTCGCGTTCGGAGCGGAGTCCGTCTGTCAGCAGTGCCAGATCAATTTCGCCGTCATCGCGGCTTTTGCTGGCCCGTTCGATGGCTTCAAGCTGATCGGCCAGAATAGACTTGGAATCGTAAAGAAGCCGCCCAATCAGCGTGCTTTTGCCGTCGTCAACCGATCCGGCGGTTATAAATCGTAAAAGATCCATTATTAATGAGTGAAAGAGTGAAAGAGCGAAAGAGTGATTAGCTACCAGCGCTCATTCACTCTTTCGCTCTTTCACTCATTAAAAATATCCGCCTTTCTTACGGTCTTCCATGGCGGCTTCGCTGAGCTGATCGTCCATGCGGGTTTCGCCCCGTTCGGAGATGCGGGTGGCCTGAATTTCGGCAATCACGGCGTCAAGTGTGTCGGCTCCCGACTCGGAGGCAGCGGTACAGGAAATATCACCAACCGTGCGGAAACGAACCCGGCGGGTTACGAGCTGATCATCCGGTTCTGGTTTGATCACTCCTCCGGCTGTAGCCATCAGTTTGCCATCTCGTACAAGCAGTTCGCGCTCGTGCGCAAAGTAGATGCTCGGCAATTCGATTTTTTCGCGACGGATATAGTTCCAGACATCGAGTTCGGTCCAGTTCGAAATCGGGAACACACGAACGTTTTCGCCTTTATGAATACGACCGTTATAGAGATTCCAGAGTTCAGGGCGTTGCCGTTTGGGGTCCCACGAGCCAAATTCGTCGCGTACCGAAAAGACTCGTTCCTTGGCGCGGGCTTTTTCTTCATCCCGACGAGCGCCACCAATACAGGCATCGAACTCAAACTCTTCGATGGTGTCGAGTAGTGTAAAGGTTTGCAGACCGTTCCGGGTGGCATTGCGGCCTGTAGGTTCCTTTAATTTCTTTTCACGAATGGTGTCTTCTACGTAGCGAACGATAAGTCTTTCGCCAATGCTGGCAGCCAGATTATCGCGAAAGTCAAGGGCTTCCTGAAAGTTGTGCCCCGTGTCGATATGAACGAGTGGGAATGGCAATTTACCGGGCCGAAACGCCTTTAAGGCCAGGTGTACAAGCGTAATGGAATCTTTCCCGCCCGAAAACAACAGAGCAGGACGCTCAAACTGACCAGCCACTTCCCGCATGATGTGGATGGCTTCTGATTCGAGCTGATCTAAATAATCGAGTTTCATTTGAATGATTGACTTGTTGAATTGTTGAATGATTGACTTGTTGGCTATTATCCTCAATTCGATCATGCAACAATTCAATCATTAGGCTTTAAACACTTCTTCGTGCGTATGCAATCCGCATTCTTTTTTGGAATTGTCTTCCCACCACCAGCGGCCAGCGCGGAAATCTTCGCCGGGTTGGATGGCGCGGGTGCAGGGCTGGCAACCAATGCTCACAAAACCACGGTCGTGGAGCGGATTGTAGGGCACATGATGATCTTTTACGTATTGGGTTACCTGCTCAAAGGTCCAGTCCATTAGTGGGTGGAACTTGAAAAGCTGGTGCGATTCGTCCCATTCCAGTTGGGTCATGGCCTGGCGGTTGGCCGACTGATCGGCGCGGATGCCAGTGATCCAGATCTTGTTGCCTTTCAGCGCCCGGTTTAGTGGCTCTACCTTCCGAATGCCACAGCACTCTTTCCGATTTTCGACGGAATCGTAAAAGCTATAGGGACCTTTCTCAGTCATCAGCTTTTCGACGGCGTCGGCTTTCGGAAAATAGGTTTCTATCGTTGTAGCATAGCGATCGTTCGTTTTTTTCCAGACCGAATACGTTTCTGAAAACATCCGTCCTGTATCGAGCGTGAAGATCTTTATGGGGATGTCGTTGGCCAGAATCATGTCTGTAATGACCTGATCTTCATAGCCCAGGCTGGTCGAAAAAATTACTTCGCCCGGAAACAGTTCAGCCAGAGTGCGCAGGGCATCTATATTGCTCAAACCGTTCAGTCGCTCGCTCAGACTGTCGAGTGTATAGGAGGTAGGTTCCGCTGTCATAAATTCTACTTTAACTCAACTTTTTTTCCGGTTTTGGCCGATTGACGGGCCGCGTCCAGAATTTCAACTACAATCATGTTATTTTTTAAAGACGTCAGTTCGTCGGGTTTAGTTTCGCCGTGGATGAGCCTGGCCAGATAAGCAAACGGATCAGCCGCCGGCGCGTCGGATTGAGGTGCTTCGGTGGCCTGCTCGCTCTTCTCACCTTTGAGCCGAACGCGCATTCGGGAACCATCGATTGTAATGGCATAGCCCGTTTGCCCATACACCTCCATGTCTTTCCGGCCAAAGGGCCAGTTCCACGAGCCCTGAATAATGGTTTGCGTTTTAGGATAGGTCAGAATAATAGTCGCTTCGTCGTCGACTTTCGGATAGATGTTGGGTTTGATCTGCTGCGTTACGGCCAGTACCGACGTTGGGCGCTGATTATGCATGAGCCAGGTCGAGAGGTTGGCACCATAGCAGCCAAAGTCGAACAAGGCTCCGGCTCCATTCGTAACCGGATCGGTCAGCCATTCCAGAAACTCGTTACTGACGCCAATTTCCTTTGGTCCTTCGTGACCATCATGAACAACAATTTTCCGAATGTCGCCAATCGATTTATCCGTATTGGCAATGGCATAGGCTTTATGATTGCTGCCATACCAGGTCGTTTCGTAATTGGTAAGGAGTTGGATGTTATGCTTTTTCGCCAGTGCTTCCATCTGCTTTGCATCGGCAAAGCTGGTTGCCAGCGGTTTTTCAACCATCACATGAATACCGCGTGGTGCACAGGCTTCGACCGTTTTTTTATGATCGACAATGCGGCCAAAATCCGTAACAGCTTCGGGTTTTGTTTTGTCGAGCATTTCGGCCACTGTCGGGTACACCAGATCCAGACTGAAGCCAAACCGTTTGGCCAGCTTTTCGGCCAGTTCACGGTTGGGTTCGGCGATGCCTACGATTTCTATATCGGTCTGTCCTTTTTGCTTAAATGCCTTATTCATGATGCCATTCACATGGTCATGAACAAGGCTAACAATGCCAACCCGAAGCGGTTTTTTAGGGCTTTGGGCATTCACCAGGTGAGTGAGAAGCAGTATAGATACAAGTGTTTGCCAGTTGGGCACCATTGTTTTTATAGATTAGGATTGACCCAGATCACGTCAACAAATTCACCATGTAGGTGGTCGAAATCTTTATCCGTTTAATGAGTGAAGCTCCGGCTAATGAAGTAGAAGCAGCTATCCAAAGGTCATTTTTGCCCATATTTCGGGCCGAAACGCCCAGCGGACGGTCAGTTAATTTGTTCTGGCTAAATGCATCAATATCGGCGTAACGCTGGATAAGCTCGTCATCATTAATATCAGCTCGCTGGTATTCGGCTAAGAGATTTAGTAAATTATTCCGCCGGGAAACGCCCCAGTTACTTTGCCGGGCTATAGACCAGATTTCACCTTCTGAGACGACCGAGACATAAATTTCATTATCGTCGGTTAATCTAAGAATCTTGGCTACTGCTTGTGCAACAACATTTCGACGAATAAACCCCAGTATGATATTAGTATCCAGGAAGTACCTCATTTGCCAATCATAGCAACAAGTTCTTCCCACGACTCCTGTATATCCATTTGCTTCGCAATTTCCTCAATACGTTTACTGTCGAATCCCTCACGAATCGGCCCATTCGTTTTGGGAGGCACTCCCGTCAATATGCCGTTAAGCCGCATTTTAAAATACGTGGGAGCCAACTCGGCTAATGAGGCTGCCTGTTCCAGGGTTAGGGTCCCTTTTTCATAGAGTGCCTGTGCAATCTCCCAGCGAGCCTGCGCAGGATCGAGCGAATCTGGTATGTCTATCGTCAGCGTTTTCAAGGTAAGTGTGAGTTTGTTGTAATAAAACTTTTCCTTGTAAATCAGTTCATTGCGCCAACACTAAACCGATTAATTCGTTGCCTGTAATACCTCCGCCGACTTTTCTACAGCCTGGGTAAAATCTTCGATCAGATCGTCGATGGCTTCCAGACCTACCGAAATCCGAATCAGGCCCGGCGTAATACCCAGAGCTGCTTTCTCTTCTGGCTTAAGCTTGGCATGAGTCGTTGTATTCGGGTTTGTGACAATCGTTCGCGAGTCGCCCAGGTTTGACGAAAGACTTGGAATCGTCAGCGCATCGAAAAAGGCTTTAACCCGTTCAAAACCGCCTTCCAGCTCAATAGTAATAATGGCTCCTCCGGCTTTCATCTGACGCTTTGCCAGATCATATTGCGGATGGGAGGGAAGAAACGGATATAACACGCGTTCAATGTCGGTGTGCGCGTCCAGAGCTTCGGCCAGTTGCAGGGCATTGCGGCAGTGGCGTTCCATGCGCAGATCCAGCGTTTCCAGACTTTTCGACAGCACCCAGGCATTGAAAGGCGACAGCGAGGGCCCAGTATGTCGCGCAAAGAACCGAATTGGCTGAATCAGTTCTTTCGAACCAACCACAATACCGCCTAGTACCCGTCCCTGACCATCCATAAACTTCGTAGCCGAGTGAACCGACAGGTCGGCGCCGAAATCGATAGGCGTTTGCAGTATCGGGGTGGCGAAGCAGTTGTCGACGTTCAGAATGAAACCGTGTTTTTTCTTGAGCCGAACGAGCATCTCCAGATCGACCAGTTCGAGGCCAGGGTTCGACGGGGTTTCCAGATAGACCATTCGGGTGTTGGGCTGCATAGCGGCTTCCCACTCGGCTTCGGTAGCAGTAGCATCGACATACGTATGCGTAATGCCCCATTTGCTAAGAATCTGGGTGATAATCTGGTGAGCAGAACCAAACAGTGCCCGGCTGGCAACCAGATGGTCGCCCGATTTCAGCAGAGCCGCCATACTGGCAAACACCGCTGCCATACCTGTTCCCGTAGCGATACCATCTTCGGCATTTTCCAGCATACAGACTTTTTCGACAAATTCTGTAACATTGGGATTCGAGAAACGCGAATAGATATTACCTTCTTCGGTTTCATCGAATAAAGCTTTTCCCTGTTCGGCACTTTCGAAGGTAAAGCTCGATGTCAGATACAAGGGCACAGAATGCTCACGATTCTGCGATTTTTTTGCCTGCGTACGGATCGCTTTGGTTTGTTTTTTCATAGACTTATTTTGACAGGGTTAACAGGATGTACAGGATTAACGTGCTGGAGGCAGTTCTATAAACCCGGCTTATCCTGTCAGAAAAACTTGATAATCTTTCGCAAACTTACGAGTATTACTACAATTCCGACCAGTACCATCATGCTTTTGACGGGAAGCTTTCGCGACAGATGGGCTGCAATTGGTGCCGCAATCATGCCGCCCAGAATCAGTCCCAGAATAACCAGGCCATAGTTGTCCAGACCGGCATAAAGCGCGAAAACGACGGAAGACGCAAATGAAACGAAGAACTCGGCCAGATTGACCGAACCGATTGTGTAACGAGGATGCCGACCAGCGGCAATGAGCGTTGAGTTGACAATGGGGCCCCAGCCGCCACCGCCAATGGCATCGACAAAACCACCGAACCAGGCCAGGAGGCCAATTCGTTTTACGGGCTTTTTCTTAGCCCGTTTCACCAGCGCTTTTTTGATGATTAAAATGCCCAGAATGGCCGTATAAACGGAAATGGCAGGCGTTAAATAGTTGTTGACAGCTTCCAGATCAGAAAGGGAGGTGATTAGAAAAGCGCCCAATGCCGCACCAATGACGCCCGGAATCAGAACGGCTTTGAACAGACGACTGTTTACATTGCCAAATTTGAGGTGCATATAGCCCGACACACCCGAGGTGAAAATCTCGGAGCTGTGGACACTAGCTGTGGCAAAAACCGGACTGATGCCTACACTGGTCAAAAACGTAGTGGCCGTAACACCATAGGCCATACCCAGTGCCCCGTCGATCATCTGGGCCACAAAACCAGCCATAATGAAATAAAAAACGTCGGGAGTAATTTTAATGGTTTGGGTCAGCTCGGTCAGTCGATCCAGGGTTAAATAACTGAACAGCAGATGCCCAACAATCATCAGGGCCAGTGCGGCAAAGACATAAATCGCAATTTCGGTACGGTTTCGACGCCTTAACAGGGGGTTAGAAACCATTTCGGACGTTACAATCTGCGCATCAGGAAACAGTTCCCGTAGCATACTGGCCTGTTCGGTTGTTCGGTTTGTATCACCTTGTAGGCTTATTTTCAGACCATTAAGATCAAAAGGTAGTGCCGATACCGTTGCCCTTTCTCCTGTTGATGCCAGTTCTGACTCGCCATGAATACTCATAGTGACTATATTCTATCGAATAAATAGATTTATGTTCTTGCGAAAAGCGGCACAATGAAGTGCCGCTTTGTCTGATGACGTTTGAACGTACAAATGTACAGAAAATAGTTTTAGAGTTGCAAGCGAAGCGGTAATAGATTAATCCGGAAGTAGTTGGGCGCTTATTGACGAACCACCTGCCATACCTCCAGCGGCCGGTCGGTCGACATAATATCGGCCCCGTTTTCGGCAAACTTTCTATAAACCTGATCGCCTTTGGCAGCGGCTTGTTTATCGAGGTTGCCGAGCGTTCCCAGAATGCAGGCAATGCCTTTCTGGTGCAGAAACTGGTATAACTCCGTATCGGGTTCTTTAACACCCACAAAGGCAACCATTCGGTTGTCGGGGATGCCCAGTTCGTGCAAACGGTCATATTCGGCCCGGTTGCGAATCGTCACCGAAATCATAAGCTTCGGATCGAGTTTATTGAGTTTTGCGGCATCCTGTGCATTGTAGGTGATAATGGCGGCATAATCTTCCATACCCGTTTTGCGCACCATATCGACCACCTTCCCGAACGAAACGTTCCGTTTTACGTCGAGCGTAAAGGTTACTTTTCCTTTTCCCCAGGTTAGCACCTGCTCCAGTGTCGGAATTTTATAGGGAGTCACATTCCCCATATTATCTTCCAGACGATACTGTGCAAGCTCGTTGTAGGTTTTGTCGATCAGTTTGCCAGTACCGGTCGTTGTCCGGTCGAGCGTGGCATCGTGCATCATCACCATCACGCTGTCTTTGGTAAGGTCGATGTCGCATTCGATAATAACAGGCATTGTCTTAGCCAGATAGGCGAAAGATTCGATGCAGTTTTCGGGATAGCCTTTCAGGTCGCCACCACCGCGGTGAGCCGATATTTTGGCCATCGGTTGCCCAGTGGTTTTGCTGGCTTTGTAACGAAAAAAGTCAGGCCCATGGCCAGCCGGAATTTTTGTGTATGTTTTTGGAGAACAGGTTGCCAGACTAACGCCTAGTCCAATGAGTAAAACATATCGTTTGATCATAACTGATGGAAAAATTGCCGAAACCAAGCCAGTATGCCAGCTTTTCGGATGAGTTCGTATGGCGTTATTTTTGTTTGTTCGATGATCATTGAACTTTCATTGGGAACCGTTCGGTTATTTAAACGAAGCCCGGAACAGGTCAATGAGTCTTTTCCTGACGCTGTGAAATTAGAAGGTCAGCCTCAGAATTCATAACCAGAAAAAGGAACGCTGGCCGTTGCCTGAAGTAAGCTGTTGATAGTCTGGGCATGTGTTAAAAAATACCAACGTACAATGATTCCCTTTTCCGTTTTAGATCTTTCGCCGATTGTCGACGGCAATACCGCATCGCAGGCTTTGCATAATACGCTCGATCTGGCACAACACGCCGAACAGCTAGGGTTCAACCGCTATTGGCTGGCCGAACACCACAACATGCCGGGGATTGCCAGTGCGGCTACGTCGGTTGTGATCGGGTATGTGGCCGGTGGTACGAAAACGATTCGGGTAGGAGCAGGCGGTATTATGTTGCCTAATCATTCGCCACTGGTCATTGCCGAGCAGTTTGGTACGCTGGAATCGCTCTATCCAGGGCGTATCGATCTGGGACTTGGTCGCGCTCCGGGGTCCGATCAGGTTACCGCTCGTGCCCTGCGCCGGGATGCTACCGATGCCGATACGTTTCCGCAGGATGTGGTTGAATTGCTGAATTATTTTCAGCCCGCCGACGATACCAATCAATTTGTACAGGCGGTGCCGGGCACTGGCCTGAACATTCCGGTCTGGATTCTGGGATCAAGTCTGTTTGGAGCCCAATTGGCGGCAGTATTAGGTTTGCCCTATGCTTTTGCGTCGCATTTTGCCCCAGCCCAACTAATGCGGGCTCTCGACATCTATCGAAGCCGATTTAAGCCATCTCCTTATCTTGAAGAGCCGTATGCAATGGTTGCCGTAAATGTAGTAGCGGCCGATACCGATCGGGAAGCTGAACGATTGTTTACATCCGTGCAACAGCAGTTTCTGCACATCCGGCGCGGAAAGGCCCGGCAAATGCAGCCCCCTGTCGATGACCTTACGGCTCATTGGCCCGACTATGAACTAGTTGGAATTGAGCCGGTACTGAGTTGTTCGGCGGTTGGATCGCCCGATACTGTACGGCGTAATCTGGCAAAGCTAATCGACCAGACGAAAGCTGATGAACTGATTATGACGGTTCCCATTTATGACCACAAAGCCCGAAAACATTCGCTGTCGATAGCGGCTCAAGTCCGTGAAACGATGGCTGCGCAGAAGCCATTGGTTAATTGGTCATAGTTGAGTTCCCAATGACCAATTAACCAATGACCAATCACTAAATAACCACGTTTACGATCCGTTTCGGAACAACAACTACTTTCTTGGGCGATTTGCCATCCAGCCATTTCTGGACAATCTCATCGGCCAGCACTTCCTTTTCAATTTCGGAAGGAGCTCGGTCAATGGCAAAGCTGATCGTTGTGCGGACTTTACCGTTGATCTGAATCGGGTACTCGAATGCATCTTCTACCAGATAATTTGGATTGAAAACCGGAAACGATGCTTTCGAGATCGTGCCGGGTTCGTTGCCCAGTGCGGCCCAGAGTTCCTCGGTGATATGCGGAGCATAAGGCGACAGAATCAGCACCAGATCCTGCAAAATGGCGCGTTTATGACAATTTAACGCTGTTAACTCGTTCACGCAGACCATAAACGCGCTAACCGATGTATTGAACGAATAGGCCTCAATATCGCTCTCGGCTTTCTGGATAGTTCGGTGCAGAACCTTCAGTTCGGCCGGGGTTGGCTGTTCGTTGGTTACGATCCACTCGCTTTCGCCAGCCGCATTGTCTTTGTAGAACAACCGCCAGAACTTACGGATAAACCGATGCACACCGTCGATACCGTTGGTGTTCCAGGGTTTTGCCTGTTCGAGCGGCCCCAGAAACATTTCGTACAGCCGCAATACGTCGGCCCCGTATTTATCGACAATGTCGTCGGGATTAACGACGTTGAATTTCGACTTCGACATCTTTTCGACCTCCGCTCCAACGACATACCGACCGTCTGGCTCCAGGATAAACTCAGCGTTTTCTGCCAGATCAGGACGTTGCTTTTTGAAGGCTTCGATGTCTAACACGTCATTTTCAACAATGTTGACGTCTACGTGAATTGGAGTTACTTCCTGATCGCCTACCAGATTGAGAGAGATGAAAACTGGCGCTTTCTCCGCCGTGCCAGTACCTTTCAGCCGATACAGAAAATTCGACCGTCCCTGAATCATTCCCTGGTTGATCAGTTTTTTGAACGGCTCTTCCTGCGGCACATAGCCCCGGTCTTTCAGGAATTTGTTCCAGAACCGGCTATACAACAGGTGCCCGGTAGCGTGCTCGGTTCCGCCGATGTACAAATCCACATTCTGCCAGTAGTCGATGGCTTGTTTCGACGCAAACGCCTGGTCGTTGTGTGGGTCCATATAGCGGTACCAGTACCACGACGAACCTGCCCAGCCGGGCATGGTACTCAGTTCATACTCGTATGGCCCCTGTAGATCATCTCCCCCTTTGGGGGCAGGGGGGCTGTATTTCCAGCCTTCGGCGCGGGCCAGTGGAGGCTCACCGGTTTCGGTTGGCAGGTATTTATCGACGGAGGGCAACTCCAGCGGCAAATCGCTTTCGTCGATCAGATAGGGTAACTGGTTCAAAGAAGGAACGCCAGAAACTCCCCCTTTGGGGGCAGGGGGGCTTGGTTTGAAATAGACCGGTACGGGCTCGCCCCAGTAACGCTGACGGCTAAACACCGCGTCGCGCATTCGGAAATTGACTTTACCACGTCCAAGACCCCGTTCTTCCAGCCACGCAATCAGCGTTGCGGTAGCTTCTTTGTAGGTAAGCCCGTTGATAATGCCTGAGTTGATGTAATGGCCTTCTTTGGTATTATCGGCTTGTTTGTCGATGTCTTTTTGCGCATCCAGAATCGGAATAATTGGCAGGCCAAAGTGCGTGGCAAAAGTCCAGTCGCGCTGGTCGCCCGATGGAACGGCCATCACCGCGCCAGTACCATAGCCCGCCAGCACATAGTCGGCCAGATAAATCGGTACCTCATCGCCACTCACCGGATTGATGCAATAGCTACCCGTAAACACACCCGACACCGTTTTGGTATCGGCCATACGGTCGCGTTCGGAGCGCATTTTAGCTGCGTTCACATAAGCCTCAACCGCTTCACGTTGTTCAGGCGTGGTCAGCTCGCTTACCAGTTCATGTTCGGGAGCGAGCACCATGAACGTAACACCATAGATGGTGTCGATGCGGGTAGTGAACACTTCGATAGCCCCCCCCGTCCCCAAAGGGGGAGTCATGTTTGCCGCTACAACAGCTAATGCGTCAGCAACTTTTGCGCCAGAGGCTCCCCCTTTGGGGGCGGGGGGGGCTAATGGGAACTTCACTGAAGCGCCAACCGATTTTCCGATCCAGTTGCGTTGTTGCTCTTTCAGCGATTCGGTCCAGTCGATAGTGTCGAGGCCGGTTAGCAAGCGGTCGGCATAGGCAGTGATGCGCATCATCCACTGCCGCATCAATTTTTGCTCAACCGGATAGCCCCCGCGTTCCGAAACACCATCTTTTACTTCGTCGTTGGCCAGAACCGTTCCCAGAGCGGGGCACCAGTTCACGACCGCATCGGCCAGAAACGTCAGCCGGTATTTTAAGGTCATGGCATACTGCTCCTGCTCACTCATGGCGTTCCATTCGTCGGCCGTAAAAGCGGGTGCATCGTCGTCGCAGGCGGCCAGAACGCCCGTAGTGCCGTTGGCCGCAAACTTAGCCGTCAGCGTTTCGATGGGTTCGGCTCTGTCGGTTTCTTTATTGTACCAACTGCGGAATAGCTCCATGAAAATCCACTGCGTCCACTTATAAAATGATGGATCGGAGGTGCGCACTTCACGGGTCCAGTCGTAGCTGAAACCAATGTTTTTGAGCTGGTGGATATAGCGAACCAGGTTCTGCTCCGTAAAGGCCGCCGGATGCTGACCCGTCTGAATTGCATACTGTTCGGCTGGCAGGCCAAACGAGTCGAATCCCATTGGGTGCAGCACGTTGTAGCCTTTCAGACGCTTGTAGCGCGATACGATGTCGGAAGCAATATAACCCAGCGGATGCCCCACGTGCAGGCCCGCACCCGACGGATACGGAAACATGTCGAGCACATAATACTTTGGCTTATTTGTGTGGGTTTCTGGTTGGTAGGTATGGTGATCGTCCCAGAACCGTTGCCATTTTTGTTCGGTCTGGCGGTGATTGTACTCCATGTGAACAGATAAAATTGCTGGAAAAGAATGCGCAAAGATACCGCTTTTACCCGTTTTATTCGCTGATTAACCGAATGACGCTTTCTGGAATAGACGAAATGATTGTCTATGGATACTCACTTTTTAAAAAGAAGTATGCCTGTAGGTTTTCGCTAGTGCTGCTGACCGCTGCTGGTCGCTATTGTACTGACAAAACCTTCCTGTTACTTTGTGCAACATTTAGCTGCAACTGGTTCTGTTTTAGATGCCTAAGAATACAATCTGGATTAGTACACTTTTGACGCTGGTGGCTGGTTTGGGCAGCCTTATTGTTGGCGATTTTAGTTTGCCGCTTTCCGACGGTAATGATACTGATCAGTATGAATATGTAGGTTATTTTTTCTGGAAGAATATCAGCCTCTGGCCTTATCCGCACCTCAATCTGATCAATACCCAGACCTTTTATCCATACGGTACGAATCAGGTTTTTCTGGACTGGGGTTTTGAGCGGGACTATTGGTATGCGCTCTGCTACCAGTGGTTTCATGGTGCCGGTCCGTATCTGCAATACTACTACGTATACAGCCTTATCGTAGCTGCTATAGGATCGTTTATTCTGATAGCTCCCCGCTTTGGGGCTATTAAAGCATTTGGGCTTGGGCTTGTGGTATCGGTATTCAACGTATATGCCATCTGGAAATTTCCGGTTCACATGAACGTTTGCGTCGATCACTGGACGGTGCTGTGCATGGTGGCAACCTTTCGGATACTGCTTGATGTGGCGGAGCACAGGAATGTCTCGCTGGTATTCATACTGCTTTGGGGTTGGTTGCATGTGCAGGTGTTAAGTCAGGAACTGGCTTACGTAGCTGGCTTTGCGCTGACACTCACAACGCTTACCGTACCGGTGCTGCTTGTGGTATTGATTCGCCGATTTCCGAAGGCTCAGACCTGGCCGACACTGATCCGCTCGTATCTGATTGAGCAGTTTGCCCAAAAACCTCACTGGATAGCTGTCAATTTTTTCCTGATTCTAATCAGTTGCTGGCTCTATTTGCCCTTAACGTTTCAGATTGCTTTTACGGCCTGGGAGTTTGATTTTGGTATTGTGCCCGAATTGCGGGCGTGGTCGCACCCGTTGCGCCTGCTGATTCCGCACCTGCCCGGTCTGCACACGTTCGCGTTCGATTACAAGCCCTATCTGCACGATACGTTTGAAAGCTACGGCCAGGGCAGTCCGGGATTATATCTGGTCGTGCTGGCGGCTATTGGCTGGTGGCAGATTCGTCGGCGGGTAGCCGTTTGGCTACCGTTGGTGTTAATGCTGATCCTGTGTCTGCTCTACCATCCGGTAGTACTGCCGACGCTGAAACTGTTTCCGTGGTTTAGTTTTAACCGGCACGGTGGGCGGGCCAGTCTGGTATATCCGGTTTTGCTGGGACTATTGGCCTTATGGGTTTCGTGGCCGCGTCAATTATCGGTTCAGCTCCTGATGGGGTCACTATTCATACTGATGGGATTGGAGTGGTATACGGGCTATCGGCAGCGGCTTCGGATGCCAGTAAATCTGGCCTCTGAAAATTTACTGCTGTATTGTTCGAAAATTAAAAAGCAACCCGGAGAAGCGGTGTTCGATTGGCCTTTCTGTGTAGTTGGAGCCAATGGTGTTGGTGATCTGGAAGGGCTTTGCCCGTATTACGATCAGCAAAATGCTAATTTTACATTCCGGCGCTTTTACGATAAAAGCGTCGTCGGGCAGTATTTTGGTCGATTGCATCCCGACCAGATCCAACCGTTTCTGCGCCATGGCTGGCCCCGGTTGTTGACACCCAAACGCTCATTTACTGAACAGGAATGGCAGTTTCTGACCCGTTTTTTTCAACAACATAATTTTGCCGGTATAAATCTCTACCTCGATTTGTTAACTCCTGACCAGATTGGCGGCTTCTATGCTCATTTTGGCCAGCCCGTTGCCGAAACACGGTTCCCGGCGGCTGGTCGGGTTGTTTTTATCCCCCTTACGAAAAGTTTCAAAAAATTAAAACCAAATTGACACGTTAAGCATTGGGAATGCGTACAGACAAATACAGAACGCACTCCCAATGCCGCATGAGTAAACCGTCTACGCAACTGACTAGTAACTACTATTTATTTCATGCGACGTTTACTTCCGTTTGCAACGTTGACCAACGTAGTGTTGATCGGGTTTAGCGTGTTTAGCTGCCAGACCAATAGCAGTGTCGACCCCAATGCCGTAGCTACCGACTGCCTCGTAAAAGCGTCATCGAACAATGGCGTGGCCATTGCCGGAGACTATATCATTACCTACCAGCCAGCGCAAGCGCTGCCCGTTGCTCCCGGTGCGCGGGTTGCGGCTGCCGAAGCTCTCGCCGAAAATCTGTTGGCAACGCATTTGGTGGCCAATGCCAATGCCGAAATTCTGGCCACCGGCGAACAGACCAGTTTTCTGGCGCATCTGACCGAAACCGAATCAAAACGATTGACGCTAGACCCGTCGGTAATGCTGGTTGAACCCGACCGCATTGTGGCAATGTGCAGTTGTGTCGATGTGGCAACCACAACCACGCTGACCTGGAATGTGAAGCAAACGGGGTATGGTCGGGGTGATTTACAGGCCGATAAAACCGCCTGGATTATCGACACCGGTATTGATCTGGATCATCCGGATCTGAATGTCGATGTGAGTCGGAGTAAATCGTTTATTAGCGGTACTACTTCGGCCGATGATGAAAATGGACACGGAACCCACGTTGCCGGTATTATTGGAGCGAAGAATAACAGCATTGGTGTCACCGGAATTGCGTCGGGGGCCACGCTGGTATCGCTGAGAGTGCTGGACGATGAGGGCGAAGGTCGGCTATCGGGAATTATTCAGGCGGTAAACTATGTGTATCAGAACGGTAAAGCGGGCGATGTCGTCAATTTAAGTCTGGGTGGCGAAACGACCTCTACTTCGCTCGATCAGGCGATTTTGAAAGCCGCCAAAGCTGGAATTTTGTTTGCGATTGCAGCCGGAAACGATAGCAAAAGTGCCGATAGCTATTCGCCTGCCCATGTGAATAATGCCAATGTGTTTACGGTATCGGCCATGAATAGCGCCAATCAGTTCGCTTCGTTTTCTAATTATGGTAGTAGTGTCGATGTGTGTGCCTATGGCGTGAAAATTACATCGACCTATAAAAATGGCACCTATGCAACCCTGAGTGGTACATCAATGGCGGCTCCTCACGTAGCCGGATTATTGTTGATACGAGGAAATAACCTACCCACCCACGGAGCTGTTACGGGCGATCCCGACGGAACGCCTGATCCGATGGCCGGGGAATAATCGCTTTGCTTTGGAAAGAAAAAACGCGGACAGTAGGTGTATTCTGGGGTTCGCGTTTGTTTTATCCCCCTTTTCTGAAGCGAGACAAGGCTATTTAAATGACCGAAGGCCATCGGGAGATGAGGTTAGTAGCCGAAAATTTAGTAGATTAGGGTTGATTACTTCAACCTGCCTTGCTTTCACTGTGGCCGACTCAATCTTTATTCTCTTCGTTCTTTGTCTGAATGTAATTATCTGCGAATGGCTTATCAAAAAACCGGGTTTCCGACATATTGGAACGGCTTTGCTGGTAATTATTGTCACGGCCATTGAAGCTAATCTTCGTATTATCTCTGCCACCGAAACGCCAGTCTACGAAGGTATTTTTAGCTATCTGGCTCCATTTTCGCTATTTCTGCTGTTGCTCAGTGTTAATCTGAAAGATTTGCGGCAGGCCGGTTTGCCCATGCTAACCATGTTCCTGATCGGGTCGGCTGGAACGCTGATTGGTGTTTTTATCAGCGTCTGGGCATTTTCGGCTCCGCAGACAGTCGGGAAATTGTTTTATGCACTGGCTGGCATGTTTGCCGGTACTTACATAGGTGGAAGTATCAACTACCATGCGGTGGCCCTGCACTATAACATCTCGAAAGCGGGAAATCTGTTTGTGGCGGCAACGGCGGCCGATAATATCATGACGGCTCTCTGGATGGTCGTTACCATCTTGTTCCCTCCTATGCTACAACGACGGTATCCTCGGTTGATCAATGCCCATAAACCCGCTGGGGCACCCACAACTGCCAATGCTATGGTCGATGATCCATTTGCCGATTCAGAAACCATAAATCCAAACGATCTGGCATCGTTGCTGGCGTTGGGATTTGGCGCAATTTTTCTATCGAAGATGCTGGCTGGTTTCATTCCTGCTATTCCTTTTGTGCTGATTCTGACAACAATAGCCCTGGCGCTTGCTCAGTTCCGGTTTATCAATAAACTGCGTGGTAGCCGATTGATAGGGTTGTTTGGCGTCTATATTTTTCTGGCGGTTATAGGAGCCTATTGCGATGTGGCTGCATTGATTCGCGATGGTCAGTTAGCATTCATTCTCTTCGGCATGATTCTGCTGATGGTTTTTATTCATGCCGTCATTTTGTTTGGAGTCGGTGCTTTGTTACGT
This sequence comes from Spirosoma sp. SC4-14, assembly GCF_037201965.1. Lineage (NCBI taxonomy): Bacteria > Pseudomonadati > Bacteroidota > Cytophagia > Cytophagales > Cytophagaceae > Spirosoma > Spirosoma sp. SC4-14. Next base: position 3,619,319 of record NZ_CP147518.1, read on the forward strand.
CAGGATTGGGCCGTACTGGCTATTGCATCGCAGGCAAACATCGGCGGAGGAACGTCTGCACTGGCTCTGGCAAAAAGCCTGAACCGTCCTGATCTACAGCTTCCAGCCGTGCTGGTGGGTACGCTGGGCAATGCTATCGGAACGTATCTGGGCATTTTTGTGGCCGAAGCTCTGAAATAACAAAGCCTCCAACGGGTACCCGTTGGAGGCTTGTAGCGCTAAAAGGTTTCCAAAATCATTTAGCGCTACGCTGTAACCGACTACGAGTGATTGTCGGCCACTACAACGACCGGCGCTACTGCTTCCGGGTCGTTGTCAGGCGACTCTTTTTTCTGTTTCAGGGCTTTTCGGCCTGCTTTTTTCAGCGTCACATCGTATAAATCCGTCCGGCGATCCTTGAGTACCTGAACCGAGCCATGTTCGTGTAATTCTTTCAGCAGACTCAGGTCGATGTCGGCAATCAGCACCATTTCGGTGTTGGTAGTGGCCTCGGCTTTTACGGCATTTGTGGGGAACTGGAAATCAGATGGCGTAAATACCGCCGATTGTGCGTAGTTGATATCCATGTTGTGAACTTTGGGCAGGTTGCCCACGCAGCCCGAAATAGCAACATAACATTCGTTTTCGATGGCGCGGGCCTGGGCACAATGGCGTACACGTGAGTAGCCATTCTGGGTGTCGGTCAGAAACGGCACAAACAGAATCTGCATACCCTGCTGGGCCAGAATCCGGCTCAGTTCGGGAAATTCGACATCGTAACAGATGAGCATACCAATTTTACCACAGTCGGTATCAAATGCCCGAATTTCGTAGCCACCCACCATGCCATAGTGTTTTACTTCATTGGGTGTGATGTGGATTTTACGATACTCTTCCCACGAACCATCGCGACGACAGAGGTAAGCGACGTTGTAGAGTTTGCCATCCTCGTCGACCAGTGGCATACTGCCGCCCACGATATTGACATTGTAGGAAATTGCCAGTTCGCAGAGTTTTTCGCGGACGGGCTCCGTAAAGTCGGCGAGTTTTCGAATGGCTACTGGTTCGGGCAGGTCGTTGAAGTCGGCCATCAGTGGCGTATTGAAAAACTCAGGCAACACCATAAAGTCGGCCCGGTAATCGCTGACCGCATTGACGAAGAATTCGACCTGATCCAGAAACGACGTGAGATTCTTGAACAGACGCATCTGCCACTGAATCACTCCCAGCCGGATAATGGAGTCGGTATGGGGTTTCTTATCTTTTTCAACAACGTAATAGATGTTGTTCCATTCCAGCAGCGTTGCGTATTCTTTCGACTCCGAATCGCCGGGCAGATACCCCCTCAGCACTTTCTTCACGTGGAAGTCATTAGAAAGCTGGAAGGTAAGCGTTGGGTCGTAGATTTCTTTTTGCTTCACCTTTGCAATGTACTCGCGGGGCGAAAGCTCGTCAGAAAATTTGTTGTAGTTCGGAATTCGTCCGCCAGCCAGAATCCCTTTTAAATTCAACTGTTCGCAGAGTTCCTTCCGGGCATCGTACAGGCGTCGCCCCAGCCGCAGGTCGCGGTAGTCGGGGTGCACGAATACTTCAATACCATAAAGATAATCACCCGTGTCGCTATGTGTTTTAAACGTATAGCCGCCGGTAATTTCAGCATAAGTATGATTGTCGCCAAAGAGATCGTATTGGATTCGAATGGCCAGCGCGCTGGCAACCACCTTCCCGTCGACTTCAACGCAGAATTGCCCTTCGGGAAAAATCGTAAGTAGCTTGTTAATTGAGCTTTTGGGCCAGTAGTCACCGCCAATGCCACTATAGACCTCAATCATGGCTTCTTTGAGGTCGTGATAATCTTCTTTCTGTAAGTTTCTGGTTTGTATGTGCATAAAAATCGGTCTGAACCGGGATTTAGTTGATTTTATTGACCGACTTTGCTTTTGTTTGATTTCGCTTCTTTGAAGCGCTTTTATAGTTCAAAATCAAAGCCATTCCGCAAAATCCCATAAATCCTGGTTCAGACATCATAATCGTTGGTCGATACTTTCCACCATTTCATCAGTCAGGTCCAGGTGCGTGACAAAGCGTACCAGATGTTTGCCAAATACTACGCTTCGGATTCCTTTGGATTCTAATTGAGCAACATAATCGGTAGCTAAGAGGTTTGCCGACAGCCTGAAAATTATGATATTGGTATCGATAGGCAGAATTTCTTCGATTTCCGGTAGCCGTTCGAGTAGTGCACCAATTTTTCGGGCGCGGGAATGGTCTATTTTTAAGCGGTCGATGTGATGGTCGAGAGCGTAGATACCCGCTGCTGCCAGAAAGCCAGCCTGTCGCCAGCCTCCTCCCATAAGCTTGCGGAACCGCCGGGCCTGCCGAATCATGTCGGCTTTTCCGAGCAGGAGCGACCCTACCGGACAGCCTAACCCCTTCGAGAGGCAAATACTGATCGAATCGAACAGATTACCATACGCTTGGGTTGGTTCGCCGGTTTCGACAAGGGCGTTGAAAAGCCGGGCACCGTCCAGGTGGAGAATCAGACCATATTCGTCACAAACCCGACGGATAGCTGCAATTTCAGGAACGGTATAGTAACAGCCACCACCTTTATTGACGGTATTTTCGAGAACGACTAATCGGGATAGTGGCTTGTGCGGGTCCGATGGATTATAGATATGTTCCCGAATAAGGTCGGGGGTCAGTTTACCCCGCTCGCCATGGGCCAGGCTGGCCGATGCCAGCGCATTCACCGAAATACCCCCACCTTCATATTGATACACGTGCGAGAGGTAATCGCAGATCACATCGTCGCCGGGGCGGGTATGAGTGCGGATGGCCAGTTGATTCGTCATAGTACCGGAGGTACAGAACAACGAAGCTTCCATGCCAAACATGGCTGCGGCTTTGGCTTCGAGGGCGTTAACAGTAGGGTCGTCGCCGAGAACATCATCGCCCAACTGGGCCGAAAACATAGCCTCGCGCATGGCGGGCGTGGGTTGAGTAACAGTGTCGCTGCGTAGGTCAATCGTCATATAGCAAAGGTCGTACAGAATGGATTTGCGGACAATGACCGATGCCCGGATTTAACCCCATTTTATAGTTTTTAGCTTCGGAAAGAGGCCGAAAATAGTAGTTTTGTGAATCGACTAACCGCTACGGACAGGATGCCTGCCGAAAACAGGCAAGCCCTGTTAGCTGTTGACAGCTATTGGCCTCTGGACGAACACCGCGAATTTGCCATGCGTTTTATAAAGGCGAATGCATGAATACAGCCTGCGAGAAGTTTATACTGCCTCGACATGGAGCCGAACTTCCGGCCAATGAATGACCATAATTAAACTTTCTTTTTGTGACATACGACTTAGCAGACATTACCCGCGACATTTGCACGATTGCCACCGATGCTGGTACTTTTCTACTTCAGGAGCGAAACCGGTTTCAGCCTGAAGCTATTGAGTATAAAGGACTTAATAACCTGGTTTCTTACGTCGATAAAGAAACGGAGAAACAACTGGTGAGCCGCTTACGCGATCTACTTCCCGAAGCTGGTTTTATAACCGAAGAAGGCACAACAGGGCAGGAAGCCGATCAGACGGCACTGAACTGGATAATTGACCCGCTCGATGGCACAACCAATTTTATTCATGGGTTGCCCGTTTTTTCGGTAAGTATCGGGCTGGCGCAGGGAAAAACGCCCATTGCCGGCGTCATTTATGATCCTAACCGCGACGAATGTTTTTCGGCCTGGCAGGGTGGAGGGGCTTATTGCAATGGAACAAAAATTTCGGTTTCGCCGGTCATGCACCTTTCCGAAAGCCTGATTGCTACGGGCTTTCCCTACCGGATTTTTGATAAAATGCCAACCTATCTCCAGATTCTGGAAACACTCATCAAGCAATCGCATGGATTACGTCGGCTGGGGTCGGCGGCTATCGATCTGGCTTATGTAGCCTGTGGACGTTTTGAAGCGTTTTATGAATATAATCTTAATTCCTGGGATATGGCCGCTGGTGTGCTGCTGGTTCAGGAAGCGGGCGGAATCGTATCGGACTTCGAGGGCGGAAGCGAGTACCTCTTTCGGGGCGACATTATTGCCGGTTCGGGGATGCAACCTGAACTGTTAAACGTGATTCAGAAATATTGGGAATAATATTCGCTTTTCGGTTGCTCTGCTTATTGGCAGGCATTCAGCCCAGACGGAGCAACCGTAAACCAAAAACCGCAAGCACATGAACGATCAGGATTTATATTCGCTACGCTACCCGATTGGCGATTTTGCTTATGGTAGCGTGTTTACGCCCGAACAGACCCAGGCACACATCGCCGAAATTGCTGGGCTTCCAAAGAAACTGACCGAACTGATTGGGAAGTGGGGCGACGACCGGCTTGGTACTCCCTATCGGCCTGAAGGCTGGACAGTTCGGCAGGTTGCCCACCATGTTGTTGATAGCCATATCAATGCCTACGTTCGGACAAAATTGGCTCTGACGGAAGAGAACCCAACAATTTCGCCTTATGGAGAAGGTGAATGGGCTAAACTGCCCGACTATCAGCTCGATGTAGCGCCATCGCTGGTTATTCTAAGTAATTTGCACCATCGATGGGTGGCAGTACTAAATTCATTAACAGAACCGCAACTTCAGCGGACCTATTTTCATCCGGGATTGAAGCGTAGCTTTCCATTATCGGAAGTAATTGGGCTCTATGCCTGGCATGGCGAGCATCACTATCAGCATGTTTATCAACTGGCCATTCGGAACGGATGGCTCGGGAAAAATGTATAATAAAGTGACGGGTGAAGAATAGCCCCTTAGGCAATTAGTCTTCACTCGCCACAAACAAAGTCATGCAGGAAATCATCATCATACTGGTTTTTATCGCTGCGATAGGGTATCTGGCGAGCCGGGCTTACCGGAGTTTTTCGAAAAAGCAGGCTGGCTGTGGCAAAGGATGCGGGTGTGCTGCTGACGTAAATCGGCCGGTAACCACTACCGCGAAATGAATATCTATCGGCTGGCTTAACATTTTCCTGATCCGGTGGTTTTTGTTGAAGTGAACATTCAACGAATCATCGGATTATTTTTTATCATCGCGGCCCTTACAGTATCCGTAAGTTGCCATCGTGTGCGCCCTAAACCTCCTGTTCCTCAGGATTTTGAACCGTCAATCCCCGATCCTATATCCTACGTTGCGGGCGACGTAACGTTTAAACTCAACGACCTGGAACAAAAGATCAACAAGTCGCTTGGTATTGTACTTGTGCCAGAAGAAACGTTTGAAGGGAAAAAAGGAGAAGCCTGGCATCTGCGGGTTGAACGGACTGGCCCCGTTAAGATTAACTATGCCAACCGGCAGGTATCTTTTTCTGCTCCATTGCAGGTTTATTATACAAATCCTATTGGTTTGAAGAAGGTTCGGAAACGTCGGCCATTGTGCGCACTGTCAGTAAATTTTGTGAGTCCACTGGGCATTTCGTCGAACTGGCGATTAACAACCCGTTCGCGATTTGAGGATTATAAGTGGATTGAGCAGCCAACGGTAAAATTGCTTGGCCTGAAAATTGGAGTTACTAAACTGGCCGAAAATATACTGAACAAACGAAAAGCTGATATCGAGGCTGCAATTGACAAAGCCGTCCACAGTGAGCTTCGGCTCGATAAGCACGTAAGCAAGGTTTGGCGCGATATCCAGAAACCGTTGCGCATCACAAAAAAACCGGAAGAAATCTGGATCATTCCGAAACCATTTAGCGTGGCGGCTGCACCGGTTTATGGCAACAAAAAGCAAATAACGGTTCCACTTCAGATTGCTTTCCGGGTTGATACCAAAATTGGGCCTCGGCCAGAACAAACGGAGCTTGAGCGATTACCCCGACTGTTGAAACGGGCTACAATGCCCGAAGCTGCCCGGTTACAAGTCAGGGCCTTTATTCCATACGAAGACATGAATCGGGTGCTGGCAGTTGCATTGGCGCAACAAAAGCTTCATTTGATAGGTGGAAAAATCAAGATCAAGGAAGCCACGGTTTACGGCAGCGGAAAATCGCTGATTATGAAAACCGAAGTTGCCGGTGCAGTAAACGGAACCCTTTATTTTCATGGACAACCTGCCTATGATACCTTAACCAATACGCTACGCATCAAAAACCTCGATTTCGACGTAGATACCAAAGAACGTTTGTTTGCCACCGCCGACTGGCTTCTCCACGATAACCTGCGCGATACGCTTCAGTCGGTTGTTGTGGTGCCGCTTCGGCATGAGATCGACGAAATTCCCGAAAAAATCGAGACGGCATTTGCCCGCGGCAAAGCAGGACGAAAAACGGATCTCGATATCAATGCTTTTCGACTGGTACCCGAACGGCTGGTGGTTCGTCCGGAAGGAGTTCAGGTGCTGATTAAAGTCGATTCGAAAGTAGCCGTTAAGATTAAAAAGCTCTAGTTAAACTGGTTTCCAGCGCCATAGATACTGGCAGGCAGTTGTGCGGTGTGGCCGCCAGGCGTCGGCAATCTGATGCAACACCGTATAAAGAGCTTTGCCATTAAGCCCGTTCGTGTGTTCGGGGTAGGCCCGAATCATTCGCTGGCGAATTACCAGATCGTCGATCGGAAACACATCGGGGCGGTTCAGTACAAACATCAGCAGCATCTCCACCGTCCAGCGACCGACCCCCTTGATAGGAAGCAGGTATTGTACAATTTCTTCATCGGTCATGCCATCGAGGTGGGCCCGGTCCATTGGATTGGCCAGTGAAAACCCGGCTACACTCTGCAGGTATTTTATTTTCTGGAACGACAGCCCGGCGCTGCGTAATTCTTCGGTTGTTTTTAGTAACAGGGCCTCAGGATGCGGATAGCCATCGGGAAAAAGCTGGCGGAACCGACCAAAAATAGCATCGGCTGCCTTGACTGAAATCTGTTGCGAGACGATGCTTTCGAGGAGCGCCAGATAGACATCGTCTGCATAATCGTTGAATACTTTGGGAGCAGGTGTTTCATCGATCAACCGGGCCATTACAGGGTCTTTGGCGATATGATCGAGAGGAGAAAATTGTTCAGTAGCAGGTTGCATGACAGCTATATTGAGCCAGGGTGGTTTAGGTATTATGGTTTACGATTGCTCCGCTTAATGGCACGCATTCGGTCCATGCAGCACAACCGTAAACCGTAATACCTAAACCAAACAAAGGACGGAAAAGGTCATTAGCGTGGCCAGATTCCTTTCAGATTGTCGAGGTATTTTTGACCTGACCCCGTATTCAATAACAGGATGTGTTCATTGGGCTGTAACCAACCTTCGTGTAACAACTGTTTGGTTGCAGCCCAGAGAGCGCCACCTTCTGGAGCCGCGAAAATACCTTCGTGCCGACCCAGTTCCGACACGCCTTCCAGCATCTCTTCGTCCGAAACAGCAATGGCTGTTCCTTTTGATTCCTGAAGGGCCTCAAGAATGAGCGGTTCTCCAATGGGGCGGGGTACTGCCAGACCGTTGGCCAGCGTGGGTTTGCCAATATATTGTTTGCTATTGGCCTGAATTCCCCAAAATGTATCGACAATAGGACAGCAGTTCTGGGCCTGCACAGCCACCAGTCGGGGAAGTGGCTGACCAGGCAATAGCCAGCCCAGTGACTGCATTTCCCGAATAGCTTTCCAAATCCCAATGAGGCCCGTGCCACCGCCCGTTGGGTACATTATAACGTCGGGTAGCTGCCAGGTTAGTTGTTCGGCAATTTCATAGCCCATGGTTTTTTTACCTTCCAGTCGATAGGGCTCTTTCAGAGTCGATACATCGAAGTAGTCGCCATGCCGATTCAACTCACGCACTTTTGCCGCGCAGTCGTTAATCAATCCATCAACCAGAATAACCGTAGCACCGTAGGCCAGACATTCTTCCCGAAAAGCGTCGGGTGTATGGCGGGGCATCACAACTACGGCTTCCATACCGGCTCGTGCACAATAGGCCGCCATTGCAACCCCTGCATTGCCGGCAGTGGGTACAATGCAGGCTTTTTCGCCATTTTCTTTCGCTTTCGAAATGGCTAGACTCATACCTCGTGCCTTAAACGATCCGGTTGGATTCAGCCCTTCATCTTTGAGCGTAAGCCGATCGAGCGATTGCGTTTTGGCCAGCCGGGGCAATGCGAGCAATGGGGTAAACCCTTCGCCAAGACTAACCCGGTTATCCGGATCGAGTACTGGCAACACTTCGGCATAGCGCCAAAGCGTTTTTTCGCGGGTCAGCAGCTCGGCTTTATCAACTCCCCGGTCGAGCTGGTAGGTAGCTACTAATGGCATCTGACAGCAGGGCGATAGGGTTTGACTGGTAAATGGTGAATGGGTTTGGCCGCATTGGGTACATTGTAACGACTGGAGCAGTGATGAAGTGATGGCTGTATTCATGTGATCGGTAAACTTTTTGGCAAGTTGGTCGACCAATGATTTTGCCACAAACGCTGTTTTGGAATGAGTTATTCCTGAATCGAATAATAGCGTCGGGTGAACCGAATAAATGCGTTGACCAGTGGATTGTTTTCTGTTCCTTTCCGCTGAATGAACTGAAACGTACGCTCAATAGCCAATCCTTCAATAGGAATCGCCACTAACTCACCAGCGGCCAGTTCTTTCAGAATCGCCCGTTCAGGCAGAAAAGCCAGGCAGGTATCGGCCAATACGAAATTTTTGAGCGCTTCGGTGCCTCCCAGCCGAATCAGAATCTGGAGGTCGGCCGGGCGAATCCCATGTTTTTGCAACGTATCTTCAACTACGGCCAGTGTGCCCGACCCCGGTTCGCGAACGGCTAAAGGTATAGTGGCTATATCGCTGATGGAGACGGTTCGGTTGCGCAGTGGACTGTTGCAGGAGCAGACCGCAAGTACCTGATCGGTCATGAACGGCGTATAGGTCAGGGTGTTAACCTGAGTGAGACTTTCAACAATACCAACGTCAATCTCGTGGTCGATCAGGGCTTTTTGAATATTACTTGAATTCCGGTTCAGTACCTGTATCTGCATATTTGGGTGCGTACGGAGGTAGGCCGACAGGACCGGCGGCAGCACATACAGGCTAATGGTGGTGCTGGAGCCAACAGCCAGTCGTGTTGTAGGTAAAAAATTTTCGTTGAGCTGCTGAAGCTGTTGATGGAGGTCCACCTTCAGTTGAGCCGCTTCCAGACCCTTCTGGTACAGCAACATACCCGCCTGGGTTAGGCTTATACTATTGCCATGCCGTTCGAAAAGAGCCGTTTTATAGAAGGCCTCCAGTGCTTTGATGTGCTTACTAATGGCCGACTGACTTAAGAATAATATCTGGCTGGCTTTGGTAAAACTGAGTAGCCGGGCCACTTCCAGAAAAATTTCATGTTGTAACGAGAGCATGAGCAAAGCTATTTGTCATTAGTCAATGGTCATTAGCCATCGGGGGTGAAAATACCCATGGCTAATGACTGGGTATGTTTATTATGATTCCATTTTCTTGATAATATGCTCCGGTCCCACGGCTTCGATATTGGGAGGACCGGCGGGGTAATAGCGGAATGAGGTTTTTTCGATCAGGGAGGGGTAGGGTTTAAACGTAATCCAGCGAAGGGGCCATTTGCGAACCCAGAGGCCCCCTTCGACGAGGGCCGAAAACCAGTTGGGCGGGCGCTTATAACCAAACGCAGTTCGAAGGTTATCGCTAATCAGGGCCGAAAAAGCAGGCTCTACCAGCGGGTGAAGCAACGCGGGAAACCAGCCCTTAACAATGGCAACCGTTGCATCGGCAATGCGCCGGTTACTTTCGGTGTACCTGAAATGCTGGTTTTCGTAGGTTTCGGTAAATGACCGTAGCTCATCCAGATTAGTTGGCAGGTCGGTCAGATTCATTCGGCGACCTACTTCCCTAAAAAAATAAAACAGTGCCAGTTCTTCTGATTTAGTCAGTTTGCGCCAGCCATAGCGGGCAATCCAGTTAATAGGGTAGAAGACAAATGTTGCCAGCACAAACAGAAAATCAGTATTGTCGATTCTATAATGGCCATGAATCATATTCATGTGGGCAATGGCGCGTTGGCCTTTTTCGCTGTCGTAGCCCGATTCCATAAATTCAGAGATCAACCGGCTCGTGTCGTCGTAGCGTTTTTGGCCATGCTGTTCGAACTCGCCCGTATGGGCCAGTAGCCCCGACACACGCGGACTGGCATACGTATGAAACAGAGCAAGTTCCAGGGCCCGCGTAATGTCGAACGGAAATTCATAGGCTGTCAGTAAATGAACGATCCGCTGATGGTCCCTGACCGGGTCGAGTTGTTTCAACTCTTTCCAGACAGCAGTAGTGCGAAACAGGCCTAATCGCTTTTTATACACAGAGTTCATTGGAATAGTAAATTGTTGTTTTCAAAAGAGGACTATAAACGTTGGTACATGATATAGGCATTAGTAAGGCCAAGTTGCTGATGATTAAACGCATTTGGAATTTCGCCGATAATCGTGAAACCTAATTTTTGCCAGAGATTCACGGCTCGCCGATTACTCTTGACTACTATATTGAACTGCATGGCTTTATACCCCAGTCGTTTTGCTTCTACCAATGAAAACTCGCCCATTGCCTTACCTATACCCCGACCGGTAGCCTGGGGTAACGTCATATATGAACCATTGGCAATGTGCGAGCCCAAATCGGGCTGGTTATCTTTCAGAACAAAGGTTCCCACAATAGTGTCATCCAGCAGGGCAACATACGTATGTTTGTCGGAGCCGCACCAATAGGCCAGCATTTTTTCGCGGGACGAATCCGGTGCAAAAACATAGGTGTCGCCCGTAGTAATAACCGCCTGAATGATCTCCCAGATTTTGTCGTGGTCGACCGGCGTTGATTTTCTGATGGTAAGCATCGATACAAAATACAAAGGAACTGGATTGGAGCCCGATGCAAAGAACGGAATTATTTATCGTCTCGGATGACGAATATAATGTCAGAAAAATAGCGTAAGTTTCGGTTAATGTGGCTTCCGCTTCTCCACAACCGAAGGCCACCGCACGAACTACCGGGAGGCTCAACTGAATTAGTTCGGTTGAGCTTTTTCTATTTTTCAGATAGCCCTTTTCAATCCGTCGAGCGTTTTTATATAAACCGGCTGCCAGTCCGATACAATGCCGATGGGCAGCATTCTCATTCACTCACATGACACTTAATTCCAATTTTCTGACAGGGTTAACGGTGTTAGCACTATTGCTGACCGGCTGGGGAGCAGTTGATCTGAAAGTTACCGATAAGCCCCAGACGCCCGATTTTCCTGCTGAAATGGTGTCGTTTACACCCTATGCGAAAAATCCAGTTTTTACGGGTGCCGGTAGCAACCATTGGGATGAAACGATTCGGGAGCGGGGCTATATTCTGCACGAGGGAAACACCTATCACTTATGGTATACCGGCTATCGGAAAACAGGTGATCAGACCAGACACCTCGGCTATGCAACATCGCCGGATGGGTTTTCCTGGACCCGCTATCCCGGAAATCCAATCCATAAACAAACCTGGGTTGAAGACATGATTGTGGTGAAATCGGGCAATACCTATTATATGTTTGCTGAAGGGCGGGATGACATTGCGCATCTGATGACCTCAACCGATCGAATTCACTGGCAGGAAAAAGGACCGATTTATATTCGCTATGCAACTGGCCAGCCGTTGAGTAAAGGCGCCTATGGAACTCCTACGGCTCTGAAAGAAGGCGACAAGTGGTATCTCTTTTACGAACGGGAAGACAAGGCAATCTGGCTGGCGACGTCAACCGATATGAAAGTCTGGACGAATGTGCAGGACGAACCCGTTCTATCGGCAGGGCCAGAACCCTACGATCGATACGCTGTTGCCGTAAATCAGGTGGTTAAGTATAAAAACCACTATTATGCCTACTACCATGCGTCGGCATTTGCCGATTGGCGCGAATGGTCCACCAATGTAGCAATGTCCGATGATCTGATTCACTGGAAAAAATACAGCGGCAATCCAATTGTTGGTGGCGATCAGTCGAGCGGAATTCTGGTAAACGATGGGAATCGGTTTCGGCTCTATACGATGCACCCGGCGGTGAATGTTTTTTTGCCAAAATAAGTGTTACTTCGAGGTTGAACGAGATACAAAACATATGACTGTTTCTGCGTCATTTTATCGCGTTACGGCTACTCTTGCATTACTTGGTTTGATTGGTTTTAGCTGTAGGCATGGCACCGATTCGGTGCCAGCTTCGCCCGCGTTGACCGATTTGCTGGCCCAAACGCTAACCGATTCGCTTCAGAACCGGACTATTGGCTATGGCTTTGTCATATACCAGAACAGCGAATTGAAAGCATCGGGAAGCGGTGGTTTAAAGTCAAGATCGGTGGATGTCGAAGGTGAAAAACCGTTTACGATTGATACAAAAATGCACATTGCCAGCATGAGCAAGACCATTGCGGCAATGGCGTTTACGCAACTGGCGGTTCAGAAAGGACTTAAAACAACCGACAGAATTATCAATTATCTGCCGCCTTCCTGGCCCAAAGGTGAAAACATCGACCAGATCACCTTCTGGGATTTGTTTAATCACCGCAGTGGCATTATTGGCCTGGGCGATAATTGTCAGAATGGCAGCTACGCCGAAAATATCTATTCGGGACTAAAACAACTTATTGCCAAAGGGGTAAAAAAGGCCAATCGGGGGCAGTATTGTTATCAGAATGCCAATGTAGGGCTATTTCGCATTCTGATTCCGGCGCTGACGGGCTATGTCTTCACAGGCAACGACAATACAGACGACCAGCAGACCCAGCAGCTTTATATGGCGTATGTTCAGAAAAATGTCTTCGAAAAAGTGGCGTTGGAAAACATAGTACCCCACCAACCCACAAGTGGCAATACGTATTGTTACAATTATCCATACTCGGGCCGGGCCGGATGGAATCCTGGAAATTTTACCAGTACGTTAGGGGCTTATGGCTGGTATATGACTCCACAGGAAGCCGGGAAGCTCTATGCCAGCGTTCTGTCGACAACCGATGAGTCGGTATTGCCAACTGCCTATAAAGATACGCTGTTGCTGAATAATCTGGGGTGTTTTCGGGTATCGAGCAGTTTGGGTAATGTGGCTTACCACGATGGCTGGTGGTATCTGACGTACTACGACAGTAGCCTGACCTATGTTGGTCTTCGCACCATCTGGATGAAATTTCCCGATAACCTGACGGTTGTATTGTTTGTCAATGCGCTTAACACGAATACGGGACTTTTCCCTTCCGGCGACGGAACCGATATTGTTCCATTTGTTTTTCGGGCCTATAGCCGTGCTCAGCAGCTAAAAGGCGCCCGGACAGGTCCCGCCACGATCACAATCGACCACCCCGAACCGCATTAGAAGTTTTCAGTTTATAGTTTACAATGCTCTGCCTACTAGAACCTCCCTGCCGCAGAGCACTGTAAACTATAAACTGACTTAATACGTAGCTCGTCCGCCCGACAGATCGAAGATGAAACCAGTGGTGAAACTGGCTTCTTTCGACACGATCCAGGTGGCAAGTGCGGCTACTTCATCAACGGTTCCTAGTCGTTTCATTGGGATTTTGGCGGTCATGTAGGCTAACTGCTCGGGAGCGGTATTTTCGTTCATCGCCGTTCTGACGACGGCTGGAGCGATGCCATTTACGGTAATACCGGTTTCGGCGTATTCTTTGCCAATTCCTTTTACCAGGCCAATCAGCCCGGCTTTCATCGACGAGTAGCCTGCCATAAACGGATTTCCTTCTTTTCCGGCAATCGACGTCATGTGCAGTATTCGGCCGTAGTTGTTGTTTTCCATAACACCAACGGCATATTTGGTCATCAGGAAAGCACCCCGCAAATTGATCTGATAAATTCGGTCGTAATCAGCTACATCATAATCCGTGATTTTGGTGTTCGTGGGGCCAACAATGCCCGCAGAATTCACCATAATATCGAGCCGATCATAGGTATTGACTACAGTCTGAATAGCCTGCTTCACTTCATCTTCCTGCGAAATATCGACACGATACCCTTGCGCAGCATATCCCTGATTGGTGAATTCGGTAACAGTACGTTCGAGCATAGCACTATTGTTATCGAAAATGGCAACGGTAGCTCCTTCTGAAGCCAACCGGCGGGCTATCCCTTTACCAATACCATCGGCACCCCCGGTAACAATGGCAACCTGCTTACTAAAGCGATCTGACATATAGATACGTAGAAAAAGAAAGGATCGGATAGTAAATCATAAAAGGAACCGTATTTACTGTCTGACAACAGCGAATCGTTCGGCCAAAGCAAACGAAATTCATTTTGGTAAAATTTATAGAAAGAGTTGAAGTAATTGTGCTTGCCTATTGGCTTTATATAAACAGCGATTGATATACGAAAACGTAAAGCTGCTTATAGTTCATGAGTAAGCCTGCATATTATTTTTCACTGCTTGGGGTCGGGCTTTTTTTGCTGGTTAGTTTTAAATCGAAACTCGGAACCCTGCTGGACGATGGGCCATCTCCTGCTCATTCTCCAACCGAAGAACTAGCGACATTTCAGATCGAACCGGGCCTGAAAGTTCAACTGGTAGCCGCCGAACCAATGGTTCAGGAACCAATAGTGATGACATTTGACGCAGATGGACGACTCTGGGTGGTTGAGATGCGTGGCTTTATGCCCAACGTCGAAGGCGAAGGCGAGAACCAGCCTGTTGGCCGGGTGTCGATCCTGGAAGATACCAATGGCGACGGGCAGATGGATGTCAGTAAAATCTACATCGATAGTCTGGTTATGCCACGTGCCATTGCCCTCATTCCGGGGGGCGCCCTCATTGCCGAAAACGGTGCCTTGTGGCTAACCAAAGACACCAATGGCGATCTGAAAGCCGATTCGAAAACCCTGATCGATCCGGATTATGCAAAAAATGGCCTGCCCGAGCATGCTCCTAATGGTCTCTGGCGGAGTATGGACAACTGGTATTATAATGCCAAATCACGCTTTCGCTATCGACCGGTTAATGGAAAGTGGCAGCGGGATTCGACGGAGTTTCGGGGGCAGTGGGGCATTAGCCACGATGATAAAGGCCATCTGTACTACAACTACAACTGGTCGCAGTTGCACGCCGATCTGGTTCCTCCCAATTATTTGTCCCGTAATAAAAACCATAAGCCTACAACTGGTATCGACTATGGTGTAACCCTCGATCGGCGCGTTTACCCGATCCGGCCAACGCCCGCCGTAAATAGGGGATATATTCCCGGAACACTCGACAAAGAGGGGCGCCTGCTCGAATTTACGGCCGCCTGTTCACCGCTGTATTATCGGGGAGCGGCCCTACCTAAGGAGTTTTATGGAAATGCCTTTGTGTGTGAACCATCGGGCAATTTGATCAAACGCAACGTCGTGGAAGAAAAGGGATTGTTGCTCACAGCCCATGATCCTCATCCGGGCAGGGAATTTATGGCGTCTACCGACGAGCGCTTTCGTCCGGTTTACCTGGCAACCGGCCCCGATGGGTCGTTGTATGTAGCCGATATGTATAGAGGATTGATTCAGCATGGCGCTTATGTAACTCCCTATCTGAAAGAGCAGACGCTGTCGCGCAAGCTTGACAAACCGATCCATTGTGGCCGAATCTGGCGGATTGTCCCGGAAAATGGAAAACTACCTGCTCCCAAAAAGCTTTCGGCAGTTGCGTCTGCCGACCTGGTGGCAACCTTATCGAACCCCGACGGCTGGTATCGCGACATGGCACAGCGGCTGCTGGTTGAGCGGAATGATCAATCGGTTGCACCAGCCCTAACCGCACTGGCGCAGACGGGACCAGATGAACTGAGCCGTTTTCATGCACTCTGGACACTGGATGGATTGAAGTTGAGCAGCCCAACGGTTCTGCTACGGCTAGTTGCCGACGTTGATCCGTTGGTTCGTACAACCGCATTACGCCTACTTGAACCGTTTGCCCGAACGGATAAAATGGTTCGGACAAAACTGGAAACTGTTTTGCTGAAAGAATGGGAGAAAGCACCCATCGATCAGGTACTTCAGATCGCGCTATCGGCCAATGCGCTTTCGCCGAATGTCTCGCACCAACTGTTGGCCGGTATTCTGGAACGCTATGGCGATTCGCCATTAATTCGGGATGCCGTGATGAGTAGTCTGGAGCATCAGGAGTATGCATTTTTGCAGAAACTGATGAAGACCCCCAGTTGGCAGGCGCACGATCCGTCGAAAGAAATATTTATTGAAACACTGGCTACGTCGGTGGTTCGTAATCGGAAGCCGACCGAGCTGGCGGCTTTACTTGCCGCCCTCGATACGAAAAACGGATCATTAGGCTGGCAGGAAAAAGCGGCCCTGACGGGAATGTCCATTGGTGGGTCAATTGGTAAAGCAAAACCCATTAAACTAGCCGCAGCGCCCGCCATCCTGACCCGGTCGTCGGCTAAGGTCGATCCTTCCCGGCTGTCGGCACTGGT
The DNA here is from genome assembly GCF_037201965.1 of Spirosoma sp. SC4-14. Lineage (NCBI taxonomy): Bacteria > Pseudomonadati > Bacteroidota > Cytophagia > Cytophagales > Cytophagaceae > Spirosoma > Spirosoma sp. SC4-14. Next base: position 3,635,769 of record NZ_CP147518.1, read on the forward strand.
TTCCATGTTTGAATGGCCCGGTCATGTGGTTGCGAAAAATGCTGTAGTGAAGAAAAGTTTGCTGAGTGAAGACGACCAGAAACTCTTTGCGCAGGGACGGCAACTCTACCTGAGTACCTGCGCTGGCTGCCACGGTACCGATGGCGGTGGCCTTAACCGGTTTGCACCCACACTGATTGGTTCTGACTGGGTTGTGGGCGACGAAAAACGACTGGCGCTGATTCTTTTGCACGGAATGGAAGGGCCAGTGCAGGTTGCAGGAAAGCTGTACGATGTGCCGGATGTGTTGCCCGTGATGCCCGCCCACTCGACAATGGACGATGCGTCGTTGACGGCTATTCTGACCTATATCCGCAATGAATGGGGCAATCAGGCCGGACCGATGGGAAGACGGGTTGTGGGTATGACCCGGGTTACGTCGCAGGGGCGTGTAGTGCCCTGGACAGCTAAAGAATTAAACAAATACATCCTCGAAGCCAGCGCGGCCAGTGGAAAGTAAAGAAGTTTATAGTCTGCCGTTTATGGTTGTTCTGCCCATCGGGCCCCTTATGCGAAGCAACCGTAAACCGAGTACCGAAAACCGATCACTGTAATCTCTCCCCCATGTATAGACGTGAATTTTTGCAGAAAACAGCCGCTGGAGCAATGGTGCTGACGTGGCCTCAGGTGCCTTCATTTGCAAAGGAGGCAGGAATGGGTATTGTGGTGCATTCGTATTGGAGCCGCTGGAATTCTAAAACACCCAGTAAGAATTATCCCGCTTTTACGAATGCCATCGACTTGCTCGATCACTGCCATCAGATCGGTGCTGGTGGGGCGCAGGTCATCATCAGCGACTGGACTCCTGATTATGCCCGACAAGTGCGGGCTAAACGGGAGCAACTCGGCTTATATCTGGAAGGGTCGATGGGGTTACCAAAGAAACCGGAAGACGTAGCCAAATTTGAACAGACCGTCAAAAATGCAAAAGATGCTGGCGTTAACGTCATTCGAACCGTTTGCTCGGGCGGTCGGCGCTATGAAGCGTATCATTCGCCCGAAGCGTTTCGGGAGTTGACAAAAAATGCGTTGGCTACATTGCGGCTGGTTGAACCAGTTATGCGGAAGCATCAGGTTAAACTGGCGGTTGAAAATCACAAGGATTGGCGGGCAAGGGAGATGGCTGCGCTGATTAAGGAAATCAATAGCGAATGGGTTGGCATTACACTTGATTTTGGCAATAGCATTGCGTTGCTGGAAGATCCGATGGAGGTGGCACAAACACTGGCTCCGTATGTGTTTACAACCCATATCAAAGATATGGCGGTAGAGGAGTATCCCGATGGTTTTCTGCTGTCGGAAGTGCCGCTGGGGGAGGGAATCCTCGATTTACCAGCCATGATAGCCCTTTGCCGGAAACATAATCCGGCGGTAACTTTCAATCTGGAAATGATTACCCGCGATCCGCTCGAAATACCCTGTCTGAAAAAAGAATACTGGGAAACATTTGAAACGGTGCCTGGGTCTGATCTGGCCCGAACGCTTCGAATGGTTCGGGGCCATAAATCGAAAAAGGGATTACCGCGAGTAGCTCAGCTAACGGCCGAAGATCGACTGGCCGCCGAAGAAGGAAATATTGTTGCCTGTCTGACGTATAGCAAAGATCGCATGGGCCTGAAATAAAGCAGTCTTGCCGGCATATTCTCCGCACTGCTGGCTACTGTCTGAAATAGCGTATAACAACCTGATTTTTACATGCAAAAGGAAACACTTCCCGGAATTAAACAATTTGACTTGACTGGTAGAATGGCCATCGTAACCGGTGGCTCTAAAGGCTTAGGCCTGGCAATGGCAGCGGGCCTGGCGTCGGCAGGAGCTAATCTGATGCTCGTGAATCGAAATGCCGACGAAGGGGCTAGAGCGGCCGAAGAACTGGCTCGCGATTTTGGCGTACGTGCCACGTCGTTTAGTGCCGACATTACTAACCTTGCCGATACGGAAGCAATGGCGAAGGCCGCTTTGGATACGTTTGGTCAAATTGATATTCTGATCAATAGTGCCGGAATCAACATTCGGGGGGCTATCGACGAAGTAACGCCCGATGATTTTAACAACGTTTTTAATGTGAATGTCAACGGTACATGGCTGGCATCGAGGGCGGTAGTGCCTCACATGAAACAACGGGGACGGGGCAGTATTATCAACCTTGCCAGCACGCTCGGTCTGGTTGGATTGGCCAATCGTACGCCCTATACGGCCAGCAAAGGGGCCATTGTGAACATGACCCGTGCTTTGGCAATTGAACTGGCTCCCTTCAATATTAACGTAAATGCCATCTGTCCCGGCCCATTTCTGACCGAGATGAACGCCCCCATTGCCGACACACCCGAAGCGAAAAACTTTGTGGTGGGTGCCACCGTACTGGGGCGCTGGGGTTTACTGCGCGAAATTCAGGGCGCTGCCATCTTCCTGGCCAGCGATGCCGCCAGCTATATGGTGGGTTCGATGCTCACGGTCGATGGTGGCTGGACAGCCCGCTAAACCAAATCTACCTGGCCGACTAATTTTTGATCTAAATCAATCCCTCAACCCATGGAACAACCACGTACGAAGGTTCGCTACGGAATGCTGGCGCTTGTCTTCATCAACGTCGTCATCAACTACCTGGATCGAAGCAATATTTCGGTGGCCGGGGCTACCCTAAGTAAAGATTTAGCGTTGTCGTCGGTTGAATTGGGGCTTATTTTTTCGGCCTTTGGCTGGACCTATGCCATTCTGCAAATTCCTGGCGGACTCATTGCCGACCGATTCGGCCCACGGGTCTTATATGCCTTTTGCCTGATGACCTGGTCGCTGGCAACACTGGCACAGGGGTTTGTTCGTGGTTTTGCCGGTTTGTTTTCCCTGCGTTTAGCAACCGGGGCTTTCGAAGCTCCTTCGTATCCAATCAACAACCGGATTGTAACGAGCTGGTTTCCCGATCATGAGCGGGCATCGGCCATTGCTATGTATGTATCGGGACAGTTTATTGGGCTGGCGTTTCTGACCCCGGTGCTGGTGACGGTGCAATATTATGCAGGCTGGAAAGGGTTGTTTATCGGGACCGGTGTGATTGGTTTGCTGTGGGGCATTATCTGGTATTTATTTTATCGCGACCCGCTCGACCATGCCCGGGTAAATCAGGCCGAATTGACATACATCGAAGAAGGTGGAGGGCTCTTCAGAGGAAAAAAAAATGAGCCTGGGCAACCATCGACCTGGAGCCTCAGCAACCTGCGGCAGGTTTTTTCAAGCCGTACGCTTTGGGGGGTATATATTGGCCAATTTGCGGTTAATGCTACACTCTGGTTTTTCCTGACCTGGTTTCCAACGTATCTGGTAACCTATCGTGGCCTGGATTTTATTAAATCGGGTTATCTGGCTTCAGTACCGTTTCTGGCGGCTTGCGCAGGACTTCTGCTTTCGGGTTTTATTTCAGACTCGCTGGTTAAAAAAGGCAGATCGGTAGGAATGGCGCGTAAAACGCCAATCATTATTGGGCTTTTGTTATCGGTAAGTATCATTGGTGCCAACTATACCAATGATACGGCCCTGATTATCTTCTTTATGGCCTTAGCCTTTTTTGGATCAGGAATGGCCCTGATTTCGTGGGTCTTCGTGTCAATATTATCGCCCAAACACCTGATTGGGCTTACGGGGGGCGTATTTAATTTCATGGGTAATCTGGCCTCGATTGTTGTTCCTATTGTAATTGGCTATCTGGCCAAAGGGGGCAACTTTCAGCCTGCGCTAGTGTTCATTGGTGCATTGGGTTTTGTAGGTGCCTGCTCCTATATTTTTCTGGTTGGAAAAATAGAGCGCGTTGTGGTTCGGGAAGATCAGCGAGCCAGCCAGCTAACCAACTAAGCAGGCTTTGTTTATCCTGCCTGCCCCAGAAAATACAGCAGTGCCAGTAACCCAATTAGCAAACCGGTCCAGAATAGGGTGGCTCTCCATTCCGGTGCTGGACCGGTTTTTAATACGACAAATCCGAGTGGTACCAGTGCAACGCACAAACCCGATGTAGCCAGAATTGAAAAAGGTGTGCTGCCTTTCAACACACCAAGCATTAGGGCCGACATGAGTCCGAGGGACAGCGAACGGAAGAGTGATAATGTTCCTGATACATAAGCACCAATTGCCAGAATGATCCAGCCGAATAAAATTGTTCCTGAAAGAACAGATACGATATGAAAAGCACCGTAGGATTCGGCCACGGCTTTGGTTGCCTGTTGCAAATTTTGACTCTTAACCAACTGAAAAGCCAGATGGTTGATTCCGTAGTGAAATGTACGGGCAAACAAACCCAGCATTACGAAGGTGCAACCCCAGGTTGCCCAGGCTGGTTTTGTTCGACCAATCAGATGAGCCAACGTAAGAATGGCGGGCCAGAGCAGAATAGTCCCGGCTAGAAATAAGCTGTACGCAGTCTGAATCAGCAGCGGATATTGGGCAAAGGCAGCCAGTTGCTGAGGAAAGAAAAAGTTGAATTGCACGCGGAGAATTTCGGCCCCTAACAGCAGCAGTGGCGCAATCAGTAACGAAAATCCACCTACCCAGCGACCTGGAAACCAATAGGGGTTTGGCACGATCAGTTCTGTTTGAGATACCATATTCTAAGATATTTGTATTGCAAGGTATCATGCAATACAAATTACATAAATGGGCGAATTTGACTGCCAGCGGTTAGGCATAGGTGAAGACACGGTTAAACAGAGCAACCCGTTGTCTTTTCATTAGACTCGTGAGCGCAGGCTGCTGTGAACACAACATTGCACGAGTCCTGAGTATGTCGTCAGGACCGGAAGGCTGCTGGGGAGAGTGAAGTCTGTTTTCGGAAAAAATTGGAAAAATGCGCTATCTCTTCAAATCCCAGGCAATAGGCTATCTCTGAAATGCTCCAGTCCGTTTGTTTCAGTAAAATTTTCGACTCCTGAATCAGGCGACTGCTAATCAGGCTGGTTGTTGTTTTGCCCGTATTTTCTTTCAACACTTTGTTCAGATGGTTCACGTGTATTGACAGGCGATCGGCATAATCTTTAGCAGAGCGAAGGGCTAATTTTTGGTTGGGCGATTCGATGGGGAACTGTCGCTCCAGTAGTTCGATAAACAGAGAGGTGACACGGGCCGACGCGGTATGGGTTGGATACAAAGCCGTTGCGGGTTGTAGTTTTTGGCCGTAATGAATCAGTTCGAGCACATAAGTTCGCAATAGATCGTATTTATAGGCATAGTCCGATGCAAGCTCACGGTGCATCTTCTGAAAAAGCTGCGTGAGTTCGGTTGCTAACTCGTCTGTTAACTGGAAAACAGGGTAGCCTCCGGCTTTGAAAATAGGCAACTCGTCGAGTACGACTCCACTTTTGGATGGAACCAGAAACTCGTCGGTAAAAATGCAGAAATGCCCGGTCTGGTCCATATCCTGGGGCAGGTAGTGATAAGGAACTTTAGGTGTGGCAAACAAAAGCCCATTTTTTTCAATGTCGATAACCTTATCGGCATATTCGGCGCGGTTTCGGCCGATCATCAGACTTATTTTGTAATAGGATCTTCGGTTGTAGGGCATCAGAGGCTTTCCTTTGGCTTTCTGCAATAGCTCGGTCATGCTGAAGACATTGAAATGCCCTATTTCTTTATTGATACCATCGGGTAAGATAGATCGTAGTTCACCATCAACGGTACCCGACAATTGCTTATAAAACTGTTCGACCGAAGTTGTTTCCATACGTAGCTGGTGTTTACGACATTCGAAAGGGCGAAGTTGGAAAGAGGAGCAGTAGCCATTTTTTCGGCCCGGTATGCTGCCCGCTCTTTGCGAAAGTACTGACTAAAAACAAAAAAGCCAGTCTGCTTTTTCAGGCATTCTGGCTTTTGATTTCCACTAGGGGTTGCAGAGAGCGAGGAACCTCAATATAAGTAAAATATAGTCGCAATCGGCCATTGTGAGTCGTAAAAGCACTTTTTGAGGCAAAATCTATCTTGATAGCGGCTGGGAGTATTTAAACTATATTATATTCGTGGCAACTATTGAGCAACCAGTTGACCATGTCCGCTTCCGTCAAAATTATTCTCCACAGCAAGAAATATACTGATGGCACACATGCCGTAATGCTCCAATGTAAAGTCGTGTCGGCATCGGGTACTATCTGGAAACGTCGAACACTTTGCAAAGTAAAGGCAAATCAATTTGATAAATCGACATGCCGAATCATTAAGCATCCTAATCTTATCGTATTGAATGTGCGGATTGCCGACGCATTCACCCTGGCAGAAAAAAAGCTACACACAGCCTTATTGGAAGGGCGCAAAATTGACCCTGAACAGATTATTGCTGAAGAAGTGGTTGTTTCCAATCCAGGGGCTTCCCTGCTGGCCAGTTGCCGAAAGTATATTGAACGTTGTATGCACAAAGGTCAGATTCATACGGCCGAAAAGTACAGCAGCCATATGAATAAGCTAGCTGAATACCTGGGTAAGGATCGGTTCGGCAATCAGATCGATGTGCATATGGACGATATTGATGAAGACTGGGTATTGGCCTGGTCGATTTGGCTCCGTTCCCATGGAAGCAAATCAGACAACACGCTTCACCGACGCATGGCTTTTTTGAATACCCTGTTTAACGATGCCCGTAAGCGGGGCTTCACCAAAGCGGACCCAATGGCTTTTCTTGAGTTCAAAGAGGCTAAGGTTCGTAAACCTAAACTAACGCAGGAACAATTAAGAGCGCTGGAGGAGCTGCCCCTGGAGGGTAGGAAAGCCGACGCTCGGAACACCTTCATGCTTCAGTTCTATGCTTATGGCAGCCGGATCAGCGACGCGCTGACGTGGAAAAAGGAAGATATTCGGAAAGAGGGCGATAGCTGGTATCTACACTACACTAGTATGAAAACCGGAGATCTGATCGATGTACGGCTCAGTGAAAAAGCCCGGGTATTAATCGACCATTACTTACGAACCGTGCCTGGCAAATTTTTATTACCCTGGCTGGCGAAGTTTGAAGAGATACCGGGTAAATCGGCACTGGAGAATAAAGCCCGGTTGATTGCTCAGATTGAAAGCAAAACCCAGATGATTAATGTGCTACTAAAGGAAATAGCCGAACAAGCGGGTATTCCAGTCAATCTGACAACGCACATTGCCCGGCATAGCTTTGCGACGCTAGCCGATAAGATGATCAGCGATAAGCGTAAGATCAGTGCTGCATTAGGCCATAGTAAGTTCTCAACAACTGAGGTATATCTAGCCGACCTACGGCAGTCAGACGTAAACGACGCGATGGATGAGCTATGGAAATAAAAATGGCCAGTAGCATTGCCCTGGCCATTCTGTAACCACCGTAATTTTAAACTAGATTTATGCCTTATGCTTTTCAAGATTTTATGAAGGTATAAGGTATTAACCAACAAAAATACCTGGAGAAGCTGACGAATCATCCACGACTTTTTCTAGTGATTCTTCTGGGAAATATCCTAATTCCAACTTTCCATTCATAAACCATTGACATGTAAAAATACCTGTTAAGTCGTTAAAATGCGTAACTGTCATAATTGGCCCTCCCGACTTAAGCCGGACTTTGTCTCCTATCTTGATGGATGGCATGATTAAAAGATTAAAATTGTGGACATTATAAACGTAAAAAGGTGTTAACAAATTCACTTGAAAGCGCCTTCAATCAATTAACTACTGGGTTTGCGCTAGGGTTTCATCACAGTAAAAAGTATCCGATGTAGTTATAATTTTACTTCCATCGCCTGATGATAATTCAATTCTGACAATTTGGTTAACATTCACTAAGACCTTTTCATCCTCAGTATAGTTTAATGACCTAGTTAAGCTGATAAACGGATTCATATTACAAGGGTTTAGTTATGAGTGAAAAGGGATAAACTTAGATCTTTATACGCTTTAACTATTTCTGAATTAACATAGGGCCTTCATTAAGAAATAACCAATTAGGATTACAGCCCATTGATACCAGTGTAATTATAGAAAAAACTGTCATAGCCTGTTGCGGGTCTCGGCCTGATTCTATTGACGCAATATCACTTTCGCTTAATCCCAATAAATTTCCAAAGTCTTTTTGAGTAACGTTTACGTATGCTCTGAATAAACGAATGTTAGTCTCAAAAATAGTTTTTAATGGCATTGCCATCTCTTTATCAGGCAAAGTAAAATATACAAGATAACTATCTTCAGGCATCCATGCCTTATTATCACCTGTAATGAAAATTTCCATCGGCTTTACCGAAATATTATATTGCTCTAACATTTTTCGCAGTTCGGGCACGGAAATGCTTGGCAAAATAGGCGCTACAACACCCGGCGTATCCTTAAGTGCTGAAAAAGGTATGGCCACAGCAACTTTACCTTTTGGGACTTCTACATTTTCAAAAAAGACACAACCTTTAGATTCTAAATCTGTTTTCATGTTGCTATATTCTTCTTCGGTCATTTCTTTCGGCGTCTAATTATTAAAATCATAAAGCATTTTCTTCGGCCATTCTCCAGACTCGACCAAGTGTTCAACTATAGGTTTTAAAAAATTGAACAATTCAGGTTTCCAATTAGCAGGTCGTACCCGTTCTGAAAAGTATGTGTATGAGTTACTGATAAAGTGTAAATAACCTTCTGCCATTAAAGCAATATTTAAATCGGTATTATTTTCAGGATCAGTAGTGTTTTTAGGGCATGAAATTTCAATAAGCCGTATAGCGACATTAGCTTCATGTTGGGTGTACTCTAGCAATTTTTCATAAGAAAGTTTTTTTGCTTCCTTTAAATATTTGTTTGCATCCAAGTAATTCTTTGGTGACATAATTTCAATTTTTAGTTTAGCATGGTTTAGGTATGAAAAATCTATCTGGGTCGTTTTTTCATGTAAGACTTAATCGATCAAGTAGTCGTCCTGACCCTCGATTATTGGGTTCGTTTAGCCTCAGCGTCAATGAACTCCTGAAGGCTATTTATGATCTGATTCACCTGTTCATGGATAATCTCCAACTGTTGCTTAACCCGGTTTTTGTTCATACCCTTAGGTCGCAGCTCAACCCCATAAGACCCCTGCGGACCCAGATCATAACGAAAGTTGGTCAGTGTCACCCGGTAATAGCGATCGTAGCATTCTATACTGGCTGCATAATCCAGTGCTGGTATTAACTGCGGGCCGCTTCTCGTTTTAATGTACTGTTTGTCAATGCGCCCGGTAGCAATAATATCGCCTATTAAATTGTCACTGATAGCCAGGGCATGAGATGGGTTGCCTACATGAAAAGCCGCCCACCGACGAGCTTGCCGGAAGATATCCTCTCGCTCACTAGGTAGCCGGTTGGATGTTTGATAACTAACGCGGCCGTACTGTAGTGGCATTACCCCTAGTACTTTACCGTTTTGAATTTCATTGGGAATAAAGCCGCCACAACTTGACAAGAAAAGGCCAATCACAAATAGAGAAAGGTACTTCATTACGGTATTAATTGATTTTTGAGATTAAATAGGAAATGATCGGATAATGTGAATCAATATTACATCGTACTCAGATCATTGGTAATGGCCTGTTCGTCGTAGATCGTTAGCTTTCCTTTGCGGAGATGAGAGTAGTACGCGCGACCAGCGGCTAGTGCACGACTTTTGTTGCCGCTTCGAAGCGCATCATCATAAATGGCTTTCAGTTCGGCTTCTTTGCGGCCACGTTGTACGTTGACCAGTATAACAAGGGCGACTATACCCAGAAAGGTAAAGATGAGAACGTCCATAAAGGTGTGGTTGAGATATAGAGCAAAGTCTAAGTAACTTCTATTTTACTTATTAATAGGTGCTAGTACCAAAAAGTAAATACCATAATCTATTATTCGGTAGACATTACTTTTATGTGTATACGTTTCCTTAACGCCATTTCTGCTCTGTGCGTACAAACGCATCTCTGGCCAACTGGACTTTGAAATGACGCCTAGCCGACGGGTGAGTCCATTGGCAGAATTCTATATTAGTTATTAAGGGCGCAAATTCATTCCTGTGCTTACTTAAGTGTCCACTTAGTTGTGTACCGAGCACAACGACTAATCTGGTTTGAGGTGTTCTAATACGTTGATGAAAGCCTGACTGGAATTGGTAAACATATCCTCAGTTGGCCTGATTCCTACCGTCTTACCAACAATCACCTGGACAAAGTTGTAGAAGGCTACATCTCCTGTAGCCACTACAAGGCAATTTAGAAATTGTTTTTTGTGCTTACGAAAAGTGGCTCCTTTCCCAATGCTATTACTATCCTCTTCTCTTCCTGAGCAGATAGTGGTAAACGTTCTGGCTACTAACGCTGAAAGCATAGGCCTGTATGAATTCATATCCGTGGCTGGTCATGAAATTCAACGCATCGATCATGGAGTTAAACGTCAGCAACTTGTCATTGGCATCCCGGAGTTGAGTATCCCGCTGGGACCAGTAGCTATTCTCCTGGCCAAAATCAATCTCAATGGTCAGTTTGTTGCTCAATAGCTTCGACGTACCGACGATCTGTACGTATTCGACGTTGATGTTCTTTAGCGGTACACCATTAACCGTTTGCGCCAGTAAAGCAGATGGGAAAAGTAATAGGGCAAGGTAAACTAGTCTCTTCATGTGCATGTTTGTTTATTACTGCTAAAAGATTGCCTCTTTACCAATATACCGATCAGTCCGGTGCGCATTTAATACGGCAGGCGGAGTGCTCGACCGGTTGGAAGAAGTAGTCTTTGCTCTTTATAGGAGACTGAGGGTAAAGGTGAATAACTAGCCTGTAATTAACCAGAAGGCCGTAGAAGTAATCAGTATGATTGTGAATAACAAAGCCCCCATACAGCCGCTCTTAGAGCTCGCAGCGTTAGGAGTCGAGGTAGGCAGCTCAGATTCAAACACACGGATTGCGGCATACAAATGCTTTCCATCAGAGCCACTTCGTATAAGTTTAGCCGCTACATAGCCTCCCCTGTCAATTATTCGTGCTATAGTCTGGGCCCGATAAGCCGGTATATAGCCCAACTTGTGTTTCTTGTAAAAAATCTGAACGGCGTCTGGGTCAACAGAGTTATCTGGCTCCCGAACCAGAGTGAGCGGTTCATCGATAGAGATCGAATCTAGTATGTAAGGACCAGCATAATGGTTTATTCCAGCGATGGATGTGTTAAAAGCGGTCATTATATTTACCCAAAGATAAATTTTATAGAAATTTGCTTAACCCTTATCCCACATGGAACATATAAATTTCAACCAGCAAATAGACTACAAATTACTGTTAACCAAATATATGGCTGTCATCACCTATGTAGAAGGAATAAATTTTGTCAGTGAATGTTCTAGCGATTCTGATAGTTCGATAGTAGTATTTTCAAATCAGGAATTGGAAGCCTTGGATCAGATTGCTATCGATATGGAAGCCATTTTTTAGATTTAAAACTGTAGCTCCTCTCTGATATATATACATTAAAGTCTCCAGGAAAATGAACATTTATTCTAAGGCTCTTGAAAGAGGTTACTTGTATTCTATCTAATACGTCATCTCCTTTATAAGTGAATCGATGTGTGTATTTGATAAATCCATTAGCTTTTAAATAGTCAGCCCAAAAGTTAAGAACATTTATGCATATTTCTAATAGATCTTTTACTTCCCCTGTCAATAAGGTTACTAAGATGCGAAGCTGGCTATAGCCATACATTGGTTGTGGCGAATTGCGAAAGAATACGGTAACAAACTTCTCCTGAATTGACGTTATATCTTCAATTTGCTTATTGGGATTAAAAGTCAGTTGACCGTGCTTCATCGCATTTGCGATATCGCCAATCAGATCAAATTCAGGGAAAAGCAACGCAACCTTTTTGCGTGTAAATGTTTTTTCCTGATGATAAGGCTCAAGTCTATCTCTGAGATGAAATAAATACTCTGTTAAAACTTTTGCTGGGCCCATTATCTTTATGCCTCCTCCTTCTCCTCTATCTATTGCGGTTAAGTATTCCTGATAAGCAGGCAATACCTGTTCATAAAAATGAACGGCTATAGCATCGTCAATAGGTTTAGGCTTCTTCATTAAAATAGGATTGTAGGATACTGAAATAAATAACGTTTACTTTTAAACACTACTTTAAATACAGACCGATGTAGATACTTGATTAACCCTCGGTCGAATTCTCCTTTAGCTTATTTATAGCGCTCTGTAATTTATCTTCAGTTTCGGAGTCATCGGTCTCAAAATGAAAATCCTGAGTCTTTAAATCAGCTATTGTTCTTATTTTAGTCCAATCTATAGTTGGATCCTGTTCCATAATTCGCTCTTTAACTAATTCCGCAAGCCGCGCCGATGCTAACTCATTGAGCTTTTCATTAAAAAGACCAGCTATTTCTTTATCCTTCGACATAATAATATAGTTAGTGATCGTTTTCTAATTAAAAAAGTCAATTTTTCAATTAGAAAAATTATACATAAAATGTTTTTATCTGAGAACGAATAAGATTGCTAAGCCTAGAGCCAGGCTAAATAAAGTCTTTATGCCTGACTCAACCCCAATAATCGTTCTGTGGTGATCGCTTAGATATCTCCCCTTGTATTCACCAGTTCTATAACCTTCTATTCCAGGTTTTACAGTTACCCAGCACATAAAGCCGATAATACCGATTCCCATTATACGACCAATAGTATCATTGAATATTGCCCCTGCTATAGCGGACCAAAAGAAGGCTGCAAGCGTCAACATGAAAACAAAGCCAATCGTATTCAGAACTGCCTTAACTACTGTTGGTGGTGATGGTTCTGATTCTATTATTGGGGCTGAGCGTGATTTTGACGAACGTTTATAGTCATGTCGAAAAGTCAGACCAGGTATCCCTGTCCGAAAGGATACTCCTGTTTTCCCAAATGTGGCATTGCCTATCTTAATGCGTGGACGGTAGCGAAATCCCATAATTTTGTTTTTTTACTTAATAGGCAATGTAGTCAATAGGTGAATGGCAAGTGATTGGAACTCTTTTAGAGCCGGTTTACTCATGAGCTAGGCCACGTTGGGATTAAACAATGCGTTAAGCCAATCAATAAAGTTTATACACTGTGCTGCGTTGTGATCCAAATAATGCTTGGTGATGGCCTGCCCCATTGGGGTACCTGGATCTTCCTGCCACGATAAAAAGGTATGTACATACGCTTTTGAACGGTGTATGACATTATAGCGATGGTGACCAGTTTGCTCCAGTGTATTCAAAGCCACATTGACATAGGCTTTTAGTGGATCAGTATCAGGAATAAGATTTGTTATAAAGTCTTCCAGCATACCTATTGATGTATTATCAGGCATAATCCAAATGCCTACTACAGGAAATATGGTATGAGCAGGAAGAATCAGTCCGCTGTTAGGCAATGTAGTAGGTACCATATAACCTGAGTCAATAAGGATTCCGGATATACTTGCCCATCTGGCGTCAAGATTTTGATCGGCGTCAATGATAATTCCTACCGCAGTATTAGTCCCTTGCTTCAAATAAACTGAAAACATTTGTTTAAGGTTACTAATGCTTTTACAATCAATTACATCAAACGTTTCCGCTATATGATGTTGCCTACAAATAGCCCATGCTACGTGCTGATCATTATGCCCTTCAACAAGAAGCTTAGCATTGAATTTTTCTTCAAGTATCATATCAGCGAATTTCTATATTGAATTTGGCTGACGTTTCAAGTTCTTCAGTGCTATACTCTATTGAATATAGTTTGTCATCACTCCTTTGTATACGTATTGCTTTGGCAGGATGTTTTCCTTGCGGTAAATTGGATAACACCTTAGAAAATGAGTGAATTGTATCTGAACTATGTGTTGTTACAAATACTTGAACATTCAGTTTTATTGAAAGTGAAAAAATGATTTTCCATAGGTTTTCCTGTACAGAAAAATGTAATCCATTTTCAAACTCATCAATTAATAAGAACCCATCTTTACAGTTTACAAGAGCAAGAATTATAGTCAATATTCTATTGATTCCGTCTCCCATACTACTAATTGGGATAGGCATTTCTTCATTTACCACTTTGGCCATCCCTAATCTTTGCCCAAATTCATTTGTTTGAAATGCAAATTGCTGTACAGTGGGGTCAATGAGTTGTAATGCCTCAGTAACTGACTTCTTTAATTGGTCATCAAATGCAATATTTTCGTGTAGTATAGCATTATTTTTTTCATTATTAACATTTGATCGTATATAAAAAACTTTATTTTGGGCAGCGAAAATTTCAGAGATCTGAACTTGTGCCCTATAGTCTCTGTCAAAATAAATTGGGAAACCATATCCATTTGAAGTGTAGTAAACTATATCGGTTGCTTGGCCGTATGTTCCTTCTAAGTTTAAAGTTTCAATAAGATCTGGATTAAGAGAATGTTTACCTTTAACCATTTTGGTATTTCCATTTTCATCCTTTACAACAAAATCTTTATCGTATATAACAGTAAAATAAATATCTACATAAACTCTTTTATAAAACGGTTCATTTATTAAGGTTTCATCGGTTGCATTAATTCTTAATCTTGAAAACGGGTGACTTTTTCTCTTATGCATTACCGAGGCGAATGCTGCCTTGTTAAAAAGTACAACATTTCTGGATGATTGATTTAAATTAATAAAAAAGTCTCCCTCTCTATTGTTTATCAGCTTAAATATCCAACCAAGTAGAATATTATAATCTCCTACTGCTTTTGTACTAAGGGCTGCAATTGATATAGCTTCTAATATAGATGTTTTTCCAGTATTATTTTTTCCAACAAATAAATTAACGTTACTCAAATTTTTAATTTGCAGTAATTCTATATTGCGATAACTATTTATTTCAATGGAATTAAACATAGAACTATGAAATATTTAAGAAAAAAGTAGAGTTAATTTATCATAGTAATCCTTTATGATAGTCATATACATGAAAAACGCGACGAATTTCCTCCATCTTGATAATTCTTTGTTCACGCGTATTATCTGATTCGACCGTTATTTCTTTATTATCCCAATCAACCTTAACAAGGCTTTTTATAATTAACTCATCACGATAATCCAACATTACAATCTTGCCAACTCTAGGCAACTCCCCATCAGGTAATCTATAGGCTAACATTTCGAATCCTGCTTTTAATCGTGGCTCCATGCTATCGCCATTAATGGTTACAATCGTATGATCTTCAGGCTTAATACCGGGATAAAGTTTATAGGGCGGTATGAACTCCCATTCCTGCTCTTCGGGGGGTCTGGTTGGGTATGCTGCATAGCCGTATCCTGTTCTGGCATAGAGAGGGGTCTTCAGAATTGGTACTAAATCGACATTATCGGCAATCCTTATACCCTTAAGTTTTGCGCGATCATTATGATAGGGGGCATTATATATAATTGGCTCTTCTACTTTCCTCTCTCCTTCGCCTGTTAAAATCCACTCCTTTCTATACCCGAACTTATCTTCAATAGCTTTAGCCAATTCTTCAGTGAAGGCCTTTTTGCCATTTCTCAAAGCTGATACAATTGAAGGATTCCGACCAGACATTTCCACGATCTGGCGTTCGCTTCTTTTCTCCTCTCTCGCAATTATCTCAAGACGTTGAAACGGAGTCATTATTCCTAGCAGGTAAAATCGGGTTTTTGATACGTCATATGGAAAATGTTGATACGTCATAATGGCACGGAACTAATAAAATGACACTTTTGAGGAGGTATTTTTGATACAGGTATTGACTTTTTGATATTAGTATCATAATTTTGATACAAACAATTATCATTACCTCAACACCAACCGCAATATAAACTAAGTCCAGCAATATGACGCAACAGACATTAATCCAACGGCTTGAAAAGGTCCGCGAACGGTGCTTGAAAGTGCCAGGCGGCATCAAAGCTGTAGCCGAAAAAATGGGGAGATCTGAGAATACTCTACACAACTGGTTTAAGGGACGCACAACACCTTCAGTTAAAGATATTGAGTCCTTAGTAACCAATCTTGTCGAACTGGAGGAAAAGGGGAGAATGGCAAAAATGGCAGAAGAACAAAAGTTAAACGCTATTCTACCCTAGCCTTATGAACCCTAATCAACGAGCACAACTGGCTGCCAAGATTCGCAATCATTTGGCTGAGTTAAACGCATTGCTTGAAGAAGCCCACTACAACCATTTGTTGATTGACATTTCTCAAGACGACACGCCCGGTGAATGGCTACACGAAAATAAAAAGCCTGTCCGATTGTCCATTCGCATTCTAGATACAATAACTAGAGAGCTATAGTCCATGACAAACGACGAAAAGAAAGCCCTAGCCGATCAGATTCGGAATTCGGCCAGCGAGTTAAATGCGCTACTGAACCTAGCTTATTATTCTGGCTTGGCTGTCCGTGCCTGGGACTCAAACGATCCAATCTACACGGGCATATCGAGGAATACTGCTTCCCAAATTGAGGTAGAAATCAAGGAAGTCACGATAACTACTTTCTAGCTATGAATGAGTCCCTTCTTCCAATCACTACTAATGAACAGGGGGTGCCGGTTGTCAGTACGGTTGACTTCGCTGAAGGATTAGGCATTCAACACACTAGCTTGATTGCGACGATTCAGGCCTATCTGTTAGTTATTGAAAAAGATTTTGGACAGGTCGGATTTCAAATCGGGACTGTTCGTAACTCAGTAGGCGCGCTGAATCAATTCAAATATGCTTACCTCACCGAAGATCAGTCACTCTTTATCGGTTCACTCAGCCGTAATTCCGAACGGGTCGTTGAATTTAAGTCGGTATTGGTGCGCTCCTTTGCCGAAGCCCGTAAAAAACTGGCTGAAGCGAATTTTCCCTCATACCAGATTGCTGACGAAATCGAACGGGCCAAACGGTGGATCGAAGAACAAAAGCAGGTCCGGGCCTTGCAGTTTGAAAATGCGGAGCTAAAACCTAAAGCTGAGTATGCCGAACAGGTATTGCTCAGCGAAACGGAGCTGACCACTACAAAAGTGGCAATTGATTTAGGCATGTCAGCCCGTAAGCTTAATAAGCTGCTGCAACAGAAAGGAGTCCAGTACAAACAGTCGGGCATCTGGATTTTACGAGCGGCTTATAATGGCAAGGGTTATGCCAAACTGCGCACTTATACACACCTGGGTAGCGACGGTTCCGTTCGCACTGAACACCTGCTGGTCTGGACTGAAGTAGGCCGCCAGTTCATTCACAGTCTACTGAATCCCGCGCTTTCAACTCCTGTTCAACTCGCTATCGCCTAATCCTTCTATTCTCCCCTAGTTTATGACACCTTTCGAAGCCCTCGCCGAACTTCCTCAGCTCATCGCAGACTACAAGCGTGTAGCGGCTGAGCTCCAGGAATGCCAAAAAGAATTGGCCGCCCTGAAAGATGACCAATACGTCACCTGGGAATGGATATGCCAATACTTTGACATCAGTAAGTCAACGGCGATGCTCATGCTAGCCGATGAGAAACTATTCGTACACGGCCGTCAGATCAAGCGATTTAAAAAATCGACCATTCTCCGGTTTGCTGAGCGCCATTCCATTAAAGTAAAGCAGCTCTCACAACTCGATTGATCTGCTAGCGGTATTAGTAATCCGTTTTTTCAACCCCAATAAATCTGTTCCCATGATTAAACTCGGTCAAAAAGTACGGTGCAAGGTCACCGGCTTCGAAGGTATCGCTATTGTCAAATGTGAATACCTCAATGGATGTGTCCAGTACTGCGTAAAGCCAGCGGCCAGGGATGGCAAAATGATCGATGGTGAATACATCGATGTGCAGCAGTTAGAAGTGGTTGGCGATGGCATCAGCGTTATTGCCCAGCAAACCGGCGGGATAATGCCCGACATGCCCAAGTTCCGCTAAAAACAAAGCCCCGCGCAAAATGCCGGGGCCCGTTCAAATTCCAATGAATTTCAATTCATACGAAGTTATGCTTAATTCTGAAATAAATAAACCGGATGGACCTCCCACTCAGCGGTATGCTTTGCCCGATCCAAACCCGCAGATTAGCGCCTTCACTAAGGACTTATCGGTACTTATGGCACGGCATGGCATTGAGCAATCTGTAGTCGTCTACACCTTACTGCCGAACGGATCGATCCTAAGCTACAGCACGCCCTCAGCGCTTATCGAAGCGAGTAACCTCATAAATGCGCGTATACAACAACTTTCCAATCCATCCCAAAACACCATCTAGTCATGAGTTATCCCCAACCTCCAATCGCAGCGATTTCCTCCCTTAAAGTACAGCTCCTAGGGAATAACCTCTACCTCTTCGATCTCATCGATGATCGGAAGCTGAACGAGTTACGTAAATTCCAAACCTATCTGAGGGATTGGTTTATGACGTTTGTCAAGCTGGAAAATCGGCAGCTTGAAGAGCTGGAGCCGTCGGAGATCAAGCTGTATGCCGACGTATACGAACAGCTTGACAACCTGTTTGATACGCTGATCATGCACGCCTTAAAGCCTGATGATGACCAAACGCTGGCTTACCAGGCAATCGAAGAGATGTTTGGGTACTTCTCCAAAGAAGTAATTATCGAGAAGAACATTTTCCGTGGCTTTTTCCTGGCTTTCATTCAGGACGTGGAAAACCGTATGAGCTATTCGTCGATAGCTGACCATACACTGGCTTATCAAACGATTAGCGAGCTGTTCTATGCCTACGCTTATAAAGTCCAGACGACTCAGGAAATCACCACATTGGGAGTAGCCAACTAACCAGACCTTTAAAGCCCAACACTATGGCGTTGATTAATTTAGAGCTGATCGGTCTGTTATACGACCAGGCACGATCATCGAAGCAACTGGCTACCAGCCAGTGTTACAACTGGGATAACGATTCGGACATTAAGCCCGAGCTGTTCGTTCGGCTATACAAGACCTACAAACAGGCAGAAAACCTGCTTGATAAGCTACGCAAGCTCCATGCCGTCTGTAGGGATCTGGCAACTGATAATCTCCAGGCTTACTATGAAGACTACGAACAACATGCCGATGAGGAAACCCCGCCTTTCGATCCTTTCGAGGAAATAATCTACCATTTCTTTTCCGATACGATTCGGGACTTACCCCCAACGATAGCACAGTATAAGGAATTATGCATGTTGGCAGCCAACTATCAGCATATTCGGGAAACCCACGATGCCGGCTTCCAACAGTTTTTTGGTGACGTTGATTTGCATTACCAGGGCACCGATCAGGCTGGCAACCCTGTTTTTATAGCCCAGTCGCAGCTCCCCGAAGAGGTTCGGAACCTAATCGAGATCAATCGACAGATCAAGCTCATCGAAGTCGGGTATTGTTTGGACGGCTATGATACCTTCTACCTGCGGGCCCAGGCCGCTATCGATCTCAGCAAGGAAACTAATGATTACAAGGGATGTGCAGCCTATATCCTTAGCCTGTACCATCCTGTCGACAACGAAGCCAATGCGCCATCATGAAGCACATTCCCATTGTGTTGCCCCCCCATAAACTCGAAGCAGTTCTTGCCGATCGGGCAACACAGGTACGCATTCCGCTGGTCCCACAACCGGCCCCACCCCTCAACGCCTTTTACCCACCCAGTCCATTTCGGAAAGGATTCGAGTTTTACGTATATACTACTTCGTTAGAGGAGTCAGCACTACGGAAATACCCCGAAATCCATTGCCCGTATGGCAAACGGGGTGATTACCTGTATGTTCAGGAAGAGTGGAGCACTATTGGTGTGAGGAGCCGGGACTACATTTTAAAGGCCACTACGCCTAGTGGTTCGATCACCGATCGGAGCCGAACCCAACCCTGGCAACCCGCAACGACGATGCCGAAACGGGTGGCACGGCTATGGCTGAAGGTCGCCCATGTGACCATTGAGCGGGCTCATGCGATTGGCAAGGCGGGAGCATTGTGCGAAGGGTTCACGCCCTTAGCCGAATACAACATACCTGGCTTTGCACCGGCCTATGTGAATTATGCAGGGGAAGGCAATTCGTATTGCTTAGGGGCCCGTGTTGCCTTTAAACAGTGGTTCATATCGGTTTATGGCCAGGCCGTTTATGATACCAACCCCTGGCTATGGGCTATCAGTTTTAACCGTATTCATTCCCCCTTATGAAGGGCTATCAGTTAACCAAAGCGTTCTACGCAGAACATAGCACCAATGAAGCGATGCAGATTGGGTGTACAGGGAATCACCATTCTCTATACACCTGGATTTGTGAATTGCGGAACCAGATACAAACCCGTAATCCGGGCCGTGAAGTCATGGACTTACCAACCCGGTACACGATGGCCATGGCCTTTATCGGCTCCGACCATACGCTCAAGAAGTGTATCAACCACCTGGCAGAATGGGGCATCATTGAGATCGTTTCCAAGGAAGGCGGTAAGGTAACGAAAGTAAAATTGGCGGCTGAATACCTCAACAGACACAGCCTGCTAGAGGATAATGAACCGTCGCAATTATGCGACAGTGACGAAAGTGGCGAAGACCTGGAAAATGACTGTCGCAAAAATGCGATTCAAGTGCGACAGTCGACAGAAGGCGACTCCGAATTGTCGGCTGAACCGTCGCAGATATGCGATTTAAGTGCGACAGTTCAGCCGACCGAACCCGCCCAACTGTCGCATATTTGCGATTTAGGTGCGACAGTTGATCAAATTAGCCCTTTCCAACTGTCGCAAATATGCGATTTAGGTGCGACAGTCGGCAAAAATGACGATCCTGAACTGTCGCATATTTGCGATTTAAGTGCGAACAACAAAAACAATATAAAACAGAATAGATATATATTAGGGGGTGTGTCAAAAAAAAATGAAGTCGATCCTCCTATCGACCCTCAAGACGCTTCATCACCAACAGCCCTTCCGACTCAACCCGTACCGACACCGACACCCATTGACACGGCCGTCAAACACAACACGGCCGGTCGGATGATCAAGCCTACTCTCGAAGAACTGACGGCCTATGTGCTTACCCAGGCTGGAGGCACCATACCGATGGCGGAAACCATGTTTGACTTTTACACCTCGAAAGGCTGGAAAGTTGGCAGGGAAACCATGAAAGACTGGAATGCC
This sequence comes from Spirosoma sp. SC4-14, assembly GCF_037201965.1. Classification (NCBI taxonomy): domain Bacteria; kingdom Pseudomonadati; phylum Bacteroidota; class Cytophagia; order Cytophagales; family Cytophagaceae; genus Spirosoma; species Spirosoma sp. SC4-14. Next base: position 3,656,847 of record NZ_CP147518.1, read on the forward strand.
GCAGCCCGGCGATGGGTCCGCGAAAACAAAGACAAACCCACTACCCACATCCCTACGCCCCAAAACCCAACAACCACCGCTAAACGCCCGACGGCTCCGGGCCAACTCCGATGAACACCGAACTTATGCCGAATTACCTGATCAACGTGGATGAGCAGCTCGAAGCTATGCTTCTTGGCTCTGTGCTCAATGCCCCGCACTTGACAGGTAACCTGCTCAAGTACATCAAAAAACCGAGTGTATTCTATAACCCACGTCACCAGGCCGTGTATAAAGCGCTGTCCACATTGTATCAGCAAGGCGATCCGATTGACCTGGTCTTAGTCAATCGCTGGCTACAATCGAACCAGGCCGATAATAGCATCGATGCGTACTACCTGTCTGACTTGGTCAATCAAGGCCATTTGACGGGAATCGATCGGCATTGCCTGCAACTTTTCAAGCTGGCCATCAAACGTTACCTGGGTCAATATGGTGGTGAACTACGGCGTAAAGCCATGGAGCCGCATACCGATCCGCTTGAGCTGATCAATTTGCTTACTGCTGATGTCGATACGATTCTGGGAGCCATTAGCTCCATGCAGGAAAAGTCGGCGAAGGATTTCCTAAAAGAGGTTTTCAACGATCTGGAAGATAAACAGGCTGGTCGCAAACGGGGCTTAACGTTCGGTGTTACCGATCTTGACGATCGCGTCGGTGGATTTGCACCGGGCAATTACGTCGTTTTAGCCGCTGGTACAGGTATGGGTAAAACCGGTTTTATGGTGCATGTGATCCGTCATCAGTGCCTGGTTGAACAAAACCCGATCGGTGTTGTCACCCTGGAGATGACTGGGGCCGAGTATATGGCCCGACTCGTAGCCGCAGAGTCTGATTACTCCAACTCGCAACTGAACCGGGCCAATGTCGATATCGATACGCTTTACCAGCGAACGCAACGTCTGGTTAATATGCCGCTGCACATTCACGACAAACCCCTTGAGTCAGTCGAGTTGCAGTACATTATCCGGGAATGGGTACGCCGGAAGAAAGTGAAGATGGTGGTACTCGATTACCTTCAATTGGTGAAGGACTCACGCTATCCAGCACGTATCGACCGGGTTTCCAACCTCAGCATGGATCTAAAGGCCCTGGCTGGTGAATTAGGCATTGTCATCGTTGCCATTTCACAGCTAAACCGGGATTTTGAAAAGCGTAAAGACTTCGACAAACGGCCTATGCTGTCGGATTTGAAAGAAAGTAGCCAGCTTGAACAGGATGCTACAGCGGTTCTGTTTTTGTTCCGGCCCTTCAAGTATGGCTTGCAGTATGAAGACGGTTCGGCCGATGTCCACACCATGGAGCTTCACGGTCTGAAGTTCCGAGGGGCCCAGCCTACCGACCGGCACGAGCCCTGGCTACTCGACTATGATGGTGCCTGTAATCGTGTAGCTCGGTTTGGCTCCTTAAAGTATGGTCGCTTAACACCCCTGTCCGAATTGGACGATGTAGACCCTCAGTTTTAACCGTATCCCTTCATGATTGAATACCCAACAAACCAAGACCCATCAATGCCAATGGCTATTCATGAAGGCCAGAGGCTGAAAGAATACCTTCTTGTCAAAAATATTTCACCCGAGGTCTTGGCCGTCCGAATCAATCGATCGCTTCGATCGGTCTATGGTTATTTTGTCATCGCCCGTTTTTCGTCTCACGTTCGCCAGTCAATTTATTCAGGCCTGGGTATTAACGATGGACGGATACTGGAGAACTATCAACGATCTAACATTCACTATGGACAGCGCTTACAAGCTTATCTGCTTCAGCGCGCCATAAGCCATACCTCGTTTGCTGCCCGAATGGGCAAGGCGAAATCAACCGTATCCGCCTACATGAAGGTGAAAACTTTCTCCAGAAAGAACCTTCAGGTAATTCTAAAAGCATTGGATGCCCGTTATGAAGATGTCTTTTGCCCGCTGGCTGTCACAGAGCAACCTGCCTCTATCCCAGCTACGCCTAACGATCCTGAAGAACTTTATACGATCACCCAGTTGCTTGGGGAGCAATTAGCGCAGTGGCAGAAACTCTTATCAAACCTTAAGGAGTCTTCAGCTCCATCGGCCGACATCAATTTTTGCCACTATCAGATACGACACCTCAAGTGTTCATCCTCCTTTATGGCTGAACAATGAACTTAGCAGCTAACCGAAACACTCACCGCAATAAATTAAGTATATTAGAAGCATGGCAGCACCAATTAATAACAAGTACGGTCTTGGTAACCATAATGCTGGCAGGCCCCCGCTTTACGAAGACCCGGAAGCTTTCACAAATAAGATCCTAGAGTACTTCACTTATTGTGAGGGCGAATCGACCGTTGAAAAAAAGACCGTCAGGCGTAGGCGTAAAGGCGAAGACGGTAAAACGAAAATGGTCGAGGTTGAAGAAGAGGTGACCGTATGGATCAGACAACCCGAGCGGCCGACCTGGACTAAACTTGCTTTGTATTTGGGTTTCGAGTCACGACAATCATTGACCGATTACGCCAAGAAGGAAGCATTTTCTTACCCGATAAAAAGGGCCTTACTTGTTATTGAAAGTTTGTACGAAGATGGGCTTTGGAGTTCGTCACCGGCTGGTGTCATCTTCGCACTTAAAAATCTGGGTTGGGTTGATAAATCGGAGATTGAGCACAAAGGCAATGTCGGCGGTAACTACTCAGATAAGAGCGACGACGAACTTCGGGCTGAACTGGCTAAACTGAAAAAGCGTAAGGGGAAATGAAAGAACTTAAACCACCCAAAGGCTATATAAAAGTTACTCCAACTCAATTACGGGCAATATGTACGGCGGCTGATAATATTAGTTCATACATTGGCTGTGGAGATGAAGAAGCGGACGAAGAAAGTAAGTGGATTGTTAAGCATATAGACCGATTACTTAACGCAAATGGATACAAGCGACTGTACAAATGATTCAAATCAATCAATGGTGTAATTATACATTTTTTTTGTACAAATACAGCTAAGTGACTGAATTCCAATTGAAGGTTCGCGTAAAAGCGTGATGTAATTATGCATTTTTTTTGTGACGAACCTCATTAAAAGGGCAGAAAACGCTAAAACTCAACTTGTATACTTACATTTTATTTGTGACAATCCATGATCGATATTGACGAGTTGGAAGACGAAGAACTCGACATTGAGATCGAACTTCGGGCCCGTGAACTGGCACGGCGTAATTACCTCGACTTTGTTGAGTACGTCAAGCCGAAGTACCAGGCTGAATTTTTTCATCGGACTACTGCTGAGCACCTGCAACAATTCGAAGAGGGTACGATTAAAAAGCTTATGATTACCATGCCACCCCAACATGGTAAGTCCGAACTGTCTACCCGTAACTTTCCACCCTACTTACTTGGCAAAAAGCCCGATCGCCGAATTGGTGTTCTTTCCTTCTCCGCGTCAAAGGCTCATAAGTTCTCCCGCGAAATCCAACAGGTGTTTGACGGCGGCCGGTATTCGGCCGTATTCCCAAAGTCCCGGCTTGCCGGTTCTAAAGACTATGGCGCCAAACGCACCGAACAAGAGTTCGATATCGTCGGCACGGGTGGTAGTGTTAAAGCCGTCGGACGAAAAGGACCGCTTACGGGTGACCCGATCGATATTGCCATTCTTGACGACCTGTTCAAAGACTCCGACGAAGCCAAGTCACCCACAGTCCGAGAGAGTACGTGGGCATGGATTGTTGATGTTGTCGAAACCCGGTTCCACAATGATAGTCAGATTTTGTATGTCACGACCCGATGGGACGAAGACGACCCGGCCGGTCGATTCCTCAAACGTGACGGCATATACGACGCAAAGCGCAATCCTGACGGTTGGGTACTGCTTAATTTCGCGGCTCTTCGGACCAATGCCGTATTGTCGTATGATCCCCGCTCAGAGGGTGAGGCTCTTTGGCCGAAGCGGCATAGTAAGCACCGGTTAGAAAAGATAAAGAAGGATAGCAAGAATACCTTCAACGCCCTGTATCAAGGTGATCCAAAGCCCGACAGTGAAATAATTATCTTTAGCGACTGGATTGAAATTGATGAGTTTCCGAGCCAGTTCGATGACGAGTTCGTCGGCCTCGACTTTGGTTATACCAACGACCCGACAGCCGCTACACATATTGGCATAGAGGGCAATTCGATTTATCTTGACGAGTTGTTCTATGAAACGCATTTGACCAATCAGGACATATTGGACCATTACCAGGCAACCGGCCTGCCAACCCATTTACAGGTGGTTTGCGACCATGCTGAACCGAAATCAATCGAAGAACTGATTCGGGGTTACTGGAAAGAGGGTAAAGAGTTCGTGCCCGGTGTCAATGCAATAGCCTGCATAAAAGGCGACGGATCGATACGGGCCGGTATATCCAAGCTGAAGACCTACACAGTTTACTACACGAGTCGTAGTGTCAACCTGAAAAACGAAGTAGGTAAATATGCCTGGAAAGTATTTGCTGGTAAGATCACGAACGACCCAATCGACGATTATAACCATGCCCTTGACGGTATTCGATCAGCCGTGTTTACACTGAAGACAAAACCCAAAGGCGGCACCGGCAAGATGAAGACCTATAAAGCGCAAACCGGCCGGGCCTGGTAAACTAAATCAATAAATCTTCAAACATTAGATACTGTCAAGCGCAATTGATATGAGAGGAGAATTAACACCTGGTGCTAAAAGAGCTTTTTCAAGGCTAAATGACCCCGTACTAATAGCCTTAAGGTTGAGCATGTTGTTTTTGGGCGTTGTAACTTTCCTTGTACAAACTTATAGAAACCCTCCTGTCTGGCTTCATTCATCTAAGGTAGCTATTATTAAGCTTTTCATGTCTCCTGTCGGCCCATGGCTTGGCGGAATACTTCTTCCAACTTTGGGGCTATTTCTTTTGTGGTTTAAATTAAAGCAACAGTTCTGGTATGGATTTGTAGAATCAGTTATTGCCGTAGTTGCCTGCATCGTATTTACGCTTGAATACCAAGCGGGTACATCGACTTTTTTAAAATTGATGACTGCATTATATCTATGTGTTCGTGGTTATAATAATATGTATGATGGGCGTACAAAAAATGAAAAGTTTTGGCTTTCACGATATTTTGGAAAGAAAGCTGAAATTTATGATAGTCAAATAATAGCCAATAAAGCTTAGTTTTCCGAATGAAACGCTTTAAAGCTGACGACCTGGTACTCGATATTCCAACTTCATGGAACGAAGTAACCCTTCACCAATTCTACGAGCTAACCAAAGAAGATGCTCCAACCGATTCGATCTATGTAATCAGTACACTGGCCAGCCTGACACCGGATCAGTTGAGGAAAAGCAAAGCCTATGACCTCGACAGTGTTATACTGGAGCACATTCAATTCATCTATGATTCATCTCCAGATCTGCAACCCGGTGCCCCAACATCGATAACGATTGATGGCAAAACGATCGTTATACCGTCTTCAATCGATAAGGATGCCACGTTAGGCCAGATGACCGACATTAAGTTTGTCATTCAAAAGCGGCAATCCGACAAAGAGCCGGTCAACTCAGCAGTCATGGCACCGGTTTTACTGACCGTATTCTTATGGCCATACCTTCGCAACGAACCCTACACCGATTGGCACGAAGCCGGTGAGCTATGGGATACCGTCAGTAAAATGAACTGCATTGATGGGTTGAGGCTGTCGGCTTTTTTTTTGCGCAATTCGCTGAGTCCTTCACCTTCTGGAAAAGTCAGCGAGATACCGAACCGTCCGACCCTTTCGAGCGTATGGCAGCGGCTCGGGTTCCGGGCTTCGCGAACTTCGAAACCCACTACACCACAAAGTACCTAGCCACTCTTTTCGGTATTCCCTTCTTACAAGTTCGATCTCTGAACTATGTGCAGGCTATGCACATGCTATTAGGTGAGAGTAAATTTTACGCATACCAAAAACACTTACAGGCACTAAAGACCCCACCAAAGGCAACACGACGCTAGTAAATTGCCCTGTATGCTAGACGAGTTACAGGGCGTTGCGGACTGTTTGGGTATGGTCTTCGGGTACGGTCAACCCGAAGACCTACTTGCTATTGCTCAGGATATAACCGGTTTCGACCCACCGTACATTTTATTTCACGAAGGCTACTTTAACGCGACCCTTGCTCAGGATGGGCAGGGCGCGTTAGAGTACACTCATTCGATGGTGCTTGATATTTGCACCCCTTCTGACTTTGCCGACCTACCCGACAAACGCAAGCAATACCTGGACGGCCTCAAACCTCAGCTTCACAAGGTTTACAAACAGCTTACCAAGCGCGGTGAAATCAAAAGCGCTTCGGTACTTATGGGCCTCAACGTCACGGCCCGGAATCTTGATGTAATCAAGTTGACGCTCACCATTAAAACCCCGGCCGTTTCGCTATGTCGTTTGTAGGTATCGAAGAAGCCCTTACTAAAAAGGGTGGTGACTTTATTGAAGCGGTCGTGGTTTCGCAGCGGCAAAAGAAGCTTCGGGCAAGTGGTCGGTCAGCGGCTTCACTGCATAAGCGGGTTACCCGATCCGGTACCGTCTTAACACTCGAAATTCTTGGAGCAGCTTACTTCTACCAGCAGCAGAACGGCAGGCGTCCGAGTAGTAAGCGACCTTCGCGCGCTATGGTCGAATCCATTAAAGAGTGGACTAAAATACGGGGCATCAACATTCCAGCCTACGCTATCGCTATGAAGATTCAACGCGATGGCATCAAAGTTCCCAATCCATTCAACCCGGGCGGTGTACTCAGCGAACCGCTGAACCCAGATAAAGTACGCAGTTCGTTGAAAGTAGCCATACGCCCTATTCTGATTGAAGGGGCTAAAAGTACATTTTTTAAGTAATGGCAGATTACGGAACCTTCACCCTCAACGCCTTGCGACCCAATGGTACCGGTGTCTATGATGCTCAGGTACGCATATTGAATGCAAGCCTCGTTGATGTAACATCTGTTCTATTTGGTGTTGCGTCCGGCCGTACTGATTCGTCCGGCAACGTAACCAAGTGGCTGACTTCGACCGATCATTTGGAATTTGGGCAAACGTATACCATTCAGGTTATTGCCCATGGTTTCGAATTGTGGGAAACGGAAACCTCAACAGCCTTCAACGGTAATGGCCAATTCACGGCTAACCTGATACCACTACCTGCCAGTACTGATTATACGATTACCGAACCGGCTGACGGCCCCTTGTCATCGATGGAGCCGATTATTTGCCTGGTCACTTCGCCAAATGACTTTGACTTCGAATACATCAATGCTATAGTCGAACACCCGGACGGCAAGGTATCGATCTCGCAGGGTATCGTTGATAAAGCCGAATTAACCGCGACGATCGATATACGTAACCGGGTTACCCTGGGCGTTCGTCCGTTACTGGTTTCGGCTCCAGCTCACACCCGAGAAGATACCGAGTTTTCAACAAAAGTTGATGTAACGTTTTCGTCAATCAGTCCCGAGGCTGAAACCCCGATACCTGGCTCATTCAGTCGACTGGTTGCTCATACCGAATCGCCCGAAGGTGAAACCGACCTTTCGAGTTACGCTAGTCTATCAAACCAACGTTGGATCGTTCCCGCCGAACCGGTGATTGCTTTTCGAGGCTACTACCGCGATGTCATGTTCTGGCTTACCGCTCCAAGCTTAAGCGGCTACATCCTGGCAGCTACCTTTTATGATGCTGATGGCCAGGTGGTCAACACAACAACGACTGATTTAGTCGAAAGTGACTATGTACAGCGCTACCAGATTGATACGAACCCGGCCGATACTGTGGTAAAGGCTGTTTTAGTCATTCTTTCGGGCGAATCTCCGATTACCAAACAATTAACTGTCCTGTATCGTGATTAAATTACTGTCTAACCTACTCCAACGGGCCGGTATCGTTAAAACTGAATCGATAACTGGTGCTAACTCAGCAGCTCGAATTGGCTCGATACTCGAAGACCTTTCCAGAATTGGAGCCAGTAAGTTCGATGCAGTAGCAGTCTATGATACTGGCCAGTATGCTATCTATAATGGCATACTGGCTGAAGTATTAACGCCAACCAACCCCGGCGAAAGCCCTGATTCAGCACCGGCTAAGTGGTCGTTAAAGCTGGTTATCGATCCAATACAGGTCACCGCAGGCAATAAACTTCCGGTTGCAGCTTCGGCCCTAAAAACACTGGTTGATCAGATCCAATCCAATGGTGGAATCCCGAATGCTTCGACGACTCAACGCGGGGCCGCTCGACAAGCGACCGATCAGGAAGCTGCACTCGGAGCCAATAACGATTCGTACACCACACCAAAGCAGCTAAACGACCGACTCGCCAACTTTTATAGCACCTATGCCGATGCAGCCATTGACAAATTTGCGGAGGATGCGACTGATGAAACATTGGATGCATTCATGGCAGCGATCATTGGAAGCCTATCCGTTCAGACTCTACAATTACTATGCAATCGTCTTGCTAGTATTGGCTGCAATGGGGCGAACCCTCAGGAACCAACGCTTAATCTGGTCATCGTCAATCACTACGAAGAACAACTGGCGGCCGTCTCCTTACCTTCAAAAGCGGCTATGGACTCCAACCAATGTACCAATATTAGCGGTTGGGTTAGTGGTCCTGATTACCCAGGCGTTGTACGTATCGTCTGTGATGGTTTGGCTGTTGGCTATGCAACCGCGACCCTGGAACGTCCCGATGTGCGTGACGCACTGAACGAGCTGGGAGCGAACACCACTAAAACCATTTTTGGTTTTAACTGGATTAAGCCAGCCACGTTTATGGATGGCCAAGAGCACACCTGGCAGTTATTTGTTGGAGACAGCGAAGTAGAGGCTACCGATTACAATGTACCTCAGCAAAAAACCTGCGGTGAGCCGTCAACGCCAGACCCTTATGTTACCTACTATAAGCAGTCGACTGTCAACAGCATTGAAAAAGGCGGGGCTATTAAAACGGTTACGCTGATTGAGGTGCTCAGTGATAATTCCGAACGGCCTTATTCAGGTACAGAAATACCCTCCTGGAGCCTGGCAGATAGTCCGGCGGGTATTGTTTTTACGCCGAATGCCTCGACAAAATCCGTGGACATATCGGCTACGTCAGCCGCTGAGGTAGACAGCTTCAAACTGCAATGCTCGCTGACGCTTCCGCAAACGATTCAGGTACTATCAGTCGGCTGTACCCGACCTCCTTCAGGCCTGAACACCTATCAACTGAGCTGGCATTTTGTCCCGGATGGGGGCTACGCCCGGCTGTACACCACCCTTGATGATGCGTGTACGACAGCAGGGAAACGCTTCGATGGTACCGAACTGGGCAACCTTGATCCCTTCACCGTGCAGGCCGCAAACCTCAATATTGGCACGGAGGTATTCCTGGGAACGGGAACCAGTTGTGAGAAAGCTGGAGATAACATTTACTACGTGCTCGATAACACGGGTGGGAATACCGTGCTGAAAGCCATTCAGGTAGCCAATGGTGTGATTGTAGCCGTAAAAGATTCTACCTATAGCACATCCCAGCAGAATCATCCACCAACCATCCTCTCGATTATAGCCGATAAAACGGTTGTCGAGGGCGAAGCCTTCAGCTTCGATCTTGAGCCGGGTAGCCATTTTTCCGATCCTGATGGCGATATGTTGACCTATCACATGGGCTACTATACGAATATCTATCAGGATGCATTACCATCCTGGGCAAATTATTCGCTCAGTGGGGTATTCAGTGGTACGGCTCCCGTTGCGGGTGAGGCCAGAGACATCGTCTTCCGGCTAATGGCCTTTGATGGCGTACTCTCCAATCTGATTGATTTCGTGGTGCATGTTACACCTGTTTCAACACCAGTAGTCATTGATAGCCTGGTGCTATGGGCAAAAGAGGTAAATAGCAATAATGCCGCTTTGACTGATTTTGTTTTCCTCTATCGAGGTACGTTCCCGGAAGGAACCACCTTCGAGGACCAGTGGGACGAGTATTACTTAGAAAATAGCGAAACCCCTGAATTTACTCCGGGCACTAGTAATCCCAACACAATAGGCTTACCGGAAGGCTACCAGGATTACAATGTGTATATGGCCTATCCGGGCACAAATGCTACCAATACGATTGCAGCTCCTCATCACATCAGAATGCGTAAAACGGGCGAAACAGATCTTTTGCTCGACCTGACCTTTGATCCTGATGGCATGGCAGTCGGTGACATCTTAACCATCTATACCGCTCCGTAACGACATGAGAACTTACCTGACCATTAACAACTCAGGAGACTCGGTTACGGGCTGGGCCACGAACACTCTCCGCTATTACCTACGACCCAACGGAGGTACGTGCGACGATGACGATGCCGCTTTTAATGCAGCCGTTGCCGCAATCGAAGCAACGGTAGGGGGGGACTATGCCCAGAAAATGAATGCGATCATTAGTATCACCTTAGCGGCCGCTCCTGCTGCTCAGGCAGGTTACCAGTGGGTTATTCGTGACTGCGGAGCTGTCGAGGAAGAAGTCATTGCCGTAGCCGACAATATCGACCGATCGGGTGGTACGAATCCAACGGACCCGGGGGCAAGTGATCCACAATCAGAATCAGACGTTCAAATTTTTACCAGCCAGTCGGGTAACGATGGCGGGGAAATTTAAAACCAATCAACAGGGCTATGCTTACGTTCGACTCAACCTTTGATAATACCTTTCAGGACGACTACCCAGATGGACCACCGGCACAATTAGGTTGCCGGAAAGAAGGTGTTTACCTAACCTGGCTAACGCTTCAGGGCGGTTGGCAATACTGGCTTTTCGAAGGCTCCTATCAGATCAGTCAATCGACGGCGGTACGTGGGCAGGCTGTACAGGGCCGACTAAATAGGCCAACCCAAAAACTCACTTCGCGCTCAATGGTCATTCATACCCAGAACCTGACTCGTGACGAAGCCGAAGCGGTCGGAACCATACGCGAAAGCGTTAGCATCTTCTGGTTGATTCATAAGGATGACAATACAGTCGTTAGAGTGCCGGCGACTATTCCAGATGGCGAAGCTGAGTTCTGGGATAGTCAGAAGTACACGAATAATTTTTCAACAACGATAACACTGCCTTACAAAACTTCACAACGGATTTGACATGGACGGACTAATCTTCTCTTACTTGATTGTTGGTATTTTGGTTTATGGGTTAATTCGTCTACTGGAGCCGCAAAAGATAACGCCTGGCCAAATGCCCAAAATGAAAAATTCACCACCACTACCACCACGAAAAAGGCACAGGCAGTATAAAGGGCCGTTGGCCAATTGATCATGGATAAAATTAAGTCGCTCTTTCGTAGCCTTTTCACTTCAACCCCTCGCCCAATTGACGATTTAGGTACGGCAATGTTCTGGTCGATATTTGGGCCAATAATTTATGTAGCTATTGCGGTTATTGTGCTTATGCTCATATGGGCTAACGACAAATAAAGTATGCTTGATGGACTGTATTTAGATGGTCAGTGGGTTGCTGAAGTTGACGCCGTTCTTAACAAACAGGCCAACGACTTGACTACACCGGACACCCTGCAAACTAGCTATAGTAATATGTTCACGCTGCCGGACACCACAGCGATCAGGCAGTTATTGCAGAACGCCGAACAGATCAATGCAGGCGGTCGAAATCCTTACCGGCTGGTTCCGGCCCGATTGATTGAAGAAGGCGAAATAACGTTCAATGGTAACGCTTCGCTGCAAAAGTTTCAGGCCGGTTGGCAGATCCTTTTAGTAGGACCAGCCCGTAAGTTATTCGACCAGCTCGCAGACCTGAAGCTAACCGACCTTGACCTCAACGATTATAACCACATTTGGAACCTCGATACGGTCGCTAACTACGCTGGTGCAACCGAAGGCGTTCTTTATCCGCTCATAGACTATGGTTCTATTGATAATGGCGTCTTTGCTCAGGATACGATTACCCCGGCTATGTATGCCACTACGTTGATTCGTGTCATGCTCAAAACGTGCGGCTACCGGCCTAAAGGTGATTGGCTGTATGATGAGCTTACAAAACGAATCTTCTTGCCCTTTGTCAATGACAAGCCAGCCAACCACGACGCTGATTGGGTTGCCGATCGGCAGGCCCGTGTAGGCGTACCGGACGACCCGCAGCCAATCGTACTTAAGAGCGGGCACCCAATTGATATTCTGCTGCCGCTCACCGTTGATAACCAGCCACTAAATGGGTTCCAGGATGGCGCGCTCGACTGCTATAAAGCGGACCGGGCAACCTATGTAGCGAAAGAAGCAACTCGCATGAAGGTTGTTGCCAGCGTTTCATTTGTCAGTATCACCCGGTACGGAGCGGCCGAAATACGGCTTATTGTGGAGCGTAACGGGCAAAATGCCGGTGAGGTATATTGGTCGGAAGCTGGTTATTATGATCACCTCGACTACCCAGATGTGCTTACCCTCGATACGTCAGTCGACTGTCGGGCCGGTGACGAATTGCGTATCCGGCTGAAAGGTAATTCGAGAACGTCGATTTCAAGTTATGCTTTTTACTTCAGTCGGTCACAAGGCGAAATGTTCGCATCTTTCGAACCGGATGCATCGATACACGAAGGTGACCTGTTTCCTATTGCACCCAACTTGCCCGATATGACTTGCGCCGACTTCTTGCGATCGGTAGCGCTCATGTGTTCGGCAACCTTCGATATTGACGACACCGCCAAAACCATTGAGTTAAAAACCTTGGATGGCGTTATCGATAATTATGCCAATGCCACCGACCTAAGCGACTGCATCGAAGAATCTGTCGAACCCGAAAACGCGGTTATTCTGGAAGGGTACGCCCAGGCTAATAAGCTGAAATGGAAAGCACTCGAAGATAAGTCTTTCGCTGGCTATGGCGATGGTGTCATTAAGTGCGATGCCCAGAACATACCGCTGAGTGTGGATCTGTTTGAAATGCCCTTTTCGGCAACTGTGGATTCGTCGGTTACCATTGGCGGTTATGGCAACCCCGTATTGGTAGAAACCCGAACCGTGACCGGATCGGGCACGAACCTACAGGTAAATGCGAAGTCGACAACACCCCGGCTACTATTGGCGGAGCCGTCCAAGATGGTTACGGTTACCGTTAACCAGGTCACGCCCGATCTGACCGTTGTAAAGCGGAACATTCAACTCATGGCCTGTTGGTGGGATAAGCGGCCGACGCCTATTCAGTTTGGCAATAACAGCTTTTCGCTGGCCTTCGATAGACCATCCATCAGTAACGGCCGTGAGCAGACGCTCATTGAGCGGTACTTCGGCGGACTTAAGCGGGTATTACGTCGGCCGCGCCAATTGACTATAGCGGCTTACCTTCAACCGTCAACGTTATCGTCTATCAATTTATTTGCCCCGGTACGACTTCGTAACGTAAAGGCCGGTTCGATGGAGATAACCGACAGCTATTTTTACTTAAACAAGGTTTCCAACTATCAGGCTGGTGTTCCGTGTTCACTGGTCCTTATTGCTTATTGATATGGCAGCAGAACAAGAAGACGAAGTGCTCTTAAAGGTACGAGTTGATGAGGCTAACAGTGAAAAAAAGCTTGCCGAACTGACCTTACAGAAAAAGCAGTTAAAGGACGCTCGGGACGACCTTACCAAGTCGTATAAGGAGGCTAAAATTACGGAACAACAGTATGCTGATTCGCTTAGTAAGTTAGTGCTCCAGGAAAAGGCGGTAAACAGCGCCATAGCCGACGAACAAAAGACACTTCGGAATGTGGCCAAAGTCCGTGAAGAAGCCAACGGCTCATTGAATCAGATGAGGGCCAATCTCTCGTTGGCCGTTGAATCGTATGATGCATTGTCAGAAGCCGAGCGCAAGAACGAAGAGGTAGGCGGCAAGTTGAAGAAGCAAATTAAGGAGCTGTCGGACGCTCTGAAGGAAGAGGAAGAGGCAACCGGCCGTAGTTATCGCTCTGTTGGGGACTATCTGAAGTTGGTTCGAGTAGGCGGTACCAGTGTTGGCGAGTTCCAGGAAGCGGTAAAAGGTGGCGTCGAAGGTGTGCAGGTCTTCACAAAGGCGCTTTTTACGGGCCGTGGCGCACTGATTGCCCTTACTGCCGTTCCGATCGTAGCCATACTGACCGGATTGTATTTGATTTTGACCAAATCGCAAGCCGGTATGGATAAACTCGCTCAGTACACCAAGGCCGCAGAACTGGCGCTTAGTGCGCTGACCGATGGTATTATTAAAAACACCCGGATCATTCTCGAAGCCTTCACTTCCTGGGAGAAATTCAAAAACTTATGGGGCGACCTTCGTAAGACGGCCGACGAAACCGGCGAAGCTATGGCAAACGCGGCCCGTATCGGTCTTGAAGTGGCTAAAACAAACCAGCAAATTGAAGACTCGGAGATAAAACTTAGCGTCGTGCGCGCGAAAAACCGGGCTGAAATCGAAAAGTATAAGAAGATTTCGGAAGATACCACCAAATCAACGTTAGCGCGATCGGCCGCAGCGAAGAAAGCCTATGAGCTGGAGAACTCAACGTTGGATCAGTCGCTTAAATTACAAAAGCAACGCATTGATAACCTGAAACGTGAACAGTCGGTTGGTAATCGGACCCGTGAAGATGCCCGTAAGCTGGCTGAAGAACAGATTAAATACGAAGAGTTGCGCGAAGAAAGTCTTGGTAGGCAAACCGAACTTCAAAACCAGCTAAACTCGATTGATCAGGAGGGTATCACGAAGGCCCGAGAAGCGCGCGCCCTGGCCAATGAAGAAGCCATCGCCGAAGCGGAACGGGCGCTCATTATGGCCAAAAAACGGGGCATGGATACCCTTGCGTTTGAAGAAGAAATTATCCGTCGTCGGGCCAAAGCCGACAAAGATAGTTTGGTTACCCAGAACGCAACGGCCGCACAGGTTGCCCAGCAGCGCAAGTTGATTGAAGCGAAGACGAACGCCGAAATTGCCGCTTTACGGGTTACGCACCTAGCCGATCTGCAATCAAAAGAAGTTTCTGCCAAACAAGCTGAGATCTCCGCAGCGCTCACCCTTACCCGCCGTGGTAGTAAGCAGGAACTTGACTTGCAGATTGAAGCAATTCGGGCTGAAGTTCGGGCAAGGCAGATCGAAAACAAAAAGCAGAAGGACCAGCAGCTTATTACTGAACTTCAGTATCAGGAACAGGAAGCCAATATCGTAACCACGGGCCAACGCGCCATTGATGATGCCCGGAATCAGTTCGAGCAAAACGAAATCAACCGACAGGCTGAACTGAGTAAGTTACGGATTCAAACTGAACTTAACCTCAGTAAGGACGTATTGGCCATTCGTCGCAATGAGGCTGTTAGCGTAATTGATATTGAAGAGAAGCAGCAAATCGACCTGTTGAACCTTCAGGATGTTTCCGAAGAAGAACGGCTCGTTCGACTCAATGCCATACAGTCCGAAGCTGAGGTAAAGCGGAAAGAGGTGTACCGGCAGATTCAGGCCGACGAACGAGCGAACCGAAAGGCAATCATTGAGATTCAACTGGCTGGCGTCAACGAAGGCAGTCTTCAGGAACTCCGACTCAAAAAGCAACTGATGAAAGTTCAGATGGAGGAGGAGTTAGCCAACACTGAACTGACCGAAAAGCAGAAGGAAGCGATTCGGGCCAAATACCGGCAACAGGAAAAGAAACTTGATGAGGACTTTGGCAAAGAACTCGCTCAACAGATCGTTCAAACGGCTGGTATTGCCGCTGATGGTTTGTCGACCTGGTACGAAGCACAGGCCCAGGCTGCAACTAACGCCCTGAATAAACAACAGGAAGCAGCCCTAAAGTCGGCTGGTACCAATGCCGATCTACGCGCCCGGATCGAAGAGAAGTATCAAAACAAACTTGACGAAATCAATAAGGAAGCGGCCCGGAAGAAAAAGCGTATCGCTTCGATTCAGAACATTATTGATACGGCATCTGCCGGTACTGCCTCCCTGGAGCTGGTTGCAAAAAACCCAGTACTAGGAGCGCTGACCGAACTATTGATATTAGCGAAGGCAGCGGCTAACCAAAAGTTAATCGACGCCCAGCAATTCGCCTTTGGTGGTATTTACGAGTCGGACGGTTACGGAGCCTTCTTAAGAGGCCCAGGTACCGGTAAATCCGATAGCATTAATTCACGGTTGAGTAATGGCGAATCCGTCATAAACGCCGTGAGTACATCCATGTACTACGACGAACTATCAGCTATTAATGTCAAGGGGGGTGGTCGGCCGTTCCCCGGTGCCAGTGATGTGGAGATGCCCCAGATTACCAATTTTTCGTTAGGTGGTGTTGCCCGACCGACAACCGACTTAGACCGGATCGTTGATGCTATACGAGATATTGAGCCCGTAGTGTCCGTTGAGGAAATCGATCGGGTGAAGGGTAATAAAGTGAAGGCTGTAGAGGCATCGAACTATTGATACACCGAGTAATAAGAACATAAGCTATAATCTTCTTCAAACAAAAAAGCCAGACTAAAGATCAAGTCTGGCTTTCCGCTTCTATCCACACCATAAACCTAGTCAAAATGAGACTAGCGTTTAATCATCCTAATAAAGGATCGTAGTACAAAGAAACAAGGTCGACTTGAAACAGATTTCGAAATTGTGTGAAAGGTGTAACTGGTAACATAGCGATTGTCCCAGAATCCTTTAGCTTCTATTTCGACTCCATACACAGTTAGGCTTGTCTAACCTTTATTGCTCATAGCCCACCTTCGTTTTAATTGGACCTACTTTTATTCAATGCAGTCCGAAGCGATGAGTTAATAAAGCGTGATAGATCGATACCATTGGTTTCGCAATACTCCGACACGGCCCGATGAAGCTCGGGTGTCGTGTTGGCAATGAAGCGCGGGTAACGTTTATTGGCGGTCGGCAGGTCTTTGCGGGTTGCCTTGTATTCAAGCCGGGCCGCCCGGATCTTCTTGCGTTGGGCATCTGTGCAATCCTTTTTGAACTGACGCCAATTTCGGTAAAGTGCAGCAACTACAGATGGGATACTTTCACCGCCTTTCACGCGGGTAATGGCGACTTGAAAACGCTCTTCGGTGGTCATGTTAGCGATTTTAACGCATACGGAAAACACTATCACCAAGATACAACTTTTCGGCTCGACTTATATTCACGGCTGCACTAATAACGTACATAAGCTGTGGCCGACAAAGTTGCCAACATCTTCATAGACGGCGAGATATGGCCGGAAGAGTATATCTGGGAAGGCGATCACGCAACCTCACTTTATCGCGTAAGACAGCAAATCGAAGCCGCTGGCACCTTCGCTAGAATCAAGCTGAACATCTTTTCACCGGGCGGCTATTGCGTCGAAGGGTGGGCAATCGTCGATTACCTGCTTAGTCTGGGTTTTCCTATCGATACCCTTGCCTATGGGCAATGTGCTTCATTTGGCACCGTCTTTCATTCGATGGGTGAAACTCGGGAGATCTCCCAGCATTGCGACTATGTATTGCACCGCCCCTGGGACATCTTCATAGGCAACGACCTTCAAAACGAAGAGTTCAGCGCCTATCTGAAAAAAGAAACCGCTAAGCTCTTCACCTTTTACGCTGACCATCTGGGTAAGACAGTTGATGACCTTAGCGCCTTAATTCAGAAAGAGGACCTAAAACTTACTCCGCAGGAAACAGTAGCGCAAGGTTTCTCAACCGGTATTTGGCAACCCAGCGCAGCCGCTTCGTTAAAGTTATCCGCTTTGGATGCCCGGAAGAAAAAACCGACTTATCACTTAAGTCTGAAAGACAAAAAGCGGAACCCCAACGCCCCGACGGATTTACAATCAACTCAAAATAATATGGCAAAAATGAGGCAGTCGCTTGTATCAGCGGCTAATTCTGTACTGGCGTTTCTGTCCGGTTCAGAGGTTAAAAACTTGGACAACAAGTTAAACGACGGTCGCACGTTGGTCACTGACTCAACGGGCGATACGCCGGTAATCGGAGACAAAGCCACAATCGATGGACAACCAGCACCGGACGGTGACTATACCCTCGAAGATGGTACCGTTGTTTCCGTGAAAGATGGGGCCGTATCGGATGTAAAAGCTGCTGGCGAAACCGATACCAGCGCCGAAGCATCTGTCGAAGTTGATGAGCTAACCGTTGATCAACCCGACGACACCCCCGCAGTCAAAGCCCTACGGAAAGCGTACCGCGAACTGTCAGCGCAGTCGAAAGCGACAAGCGATAAGTACGACGAATTGGAACGCCGGGTTACGCCGGTTTTGGCGGCTATGTCCAGCAAAGAACCCAACATGCAGGCCAATCGCCAACCAGACGGTAACCGCAACCCGCAGCTTTCGGAGCGTGAACAGATGCTTGCTGAGCACGTAGCGAAGTACGCTAAGAAGCCCGCTCAGCAATAACCCACCTAATCGGCAGCAAGGCAATTACAACTAACTGAACGACAGCAAAATTTTATTATGGCTTCGAATATCACCTCACCGCACGGCATAACCTTTTCAGCGAAGGAAGCCGAAGAGTATATCTGGGTACCCGCGCTGAACGTTAGCGGTCTTGACGATCACTATAAGGTACTCACGGATGTCAATTCGAGTACACAGGTTGTCTACGCTCAGACGCTTGACAAAATCACTTACCGGGATTCTGGTTGTGATCCGGTTTACGACAGTAAGCCAATCGTTCGTACAGAAAAGTTCTGGAATCCCCGGCCGGTCGAAGCCGTCTTGAAGCAGTGCTATACGGACCTGTACGGATCTATGTTCGAGCGCAAATTAGGCGCTGGCACGGATCGGCCCGAAATCAAAGATACCGATATTGAGAAGTTTATTCTTGATGCATCCGTACCAGCCGCAGCCCGCGACCTGGTTCGTATGGTGCAGTTGGCTAAGTATGGCATTACGGCCGGTGAATTAACCGGTGGCGCTACTGAAGTGAAGAACTACAACCAGGTAGACGGCTTTTGGGTACACTTCATTGCTGCCGTAGCCGCCGGTTTGACACCTCGGTATATTATTGCCGAAAATACGGGCGCTACGACTGCCGACCAAAGACTTGCCGCCGGTCGTGGGCAAGAGATTCTTCGCAATGTCTACGACAATCAGGACATTACGATGATGCAGGTTGACGACAGCCTGAAAATGTTTGAGGTAACACGGGCGATCTACAACAACTACTATTCGACGCTGGAGTCAAACAATGCACTCGAAAGCGCACGGGTCATGCTGTTGAACGGTACTAAAACGTTGTCGTACCGGGGTATCCCTCTGAAAATCGTTGACGTGGTTGATCAGTACCTGGCTGCCGACTTTAAGTTTGGCGCTGGTGCGAACACCACGATTACCAACCCGCACCGCGTCGTGTTGTCGGTTAAAGACAATTTGCAGGTGTCACTCGATACAGCAACTAAAAACCCGGTTGCCTTCAAGAGTTGGGATGAGCCGAAAGATAAGGCCTGGTATGCGCGTATGATGTACATGCTCGATACGCAGGTTGCCCTTGATCAGTACGTTTCGCTTGGCTATTAATCGATAAATCAACCGAGCTGAGTCCGCTAATACCGGACTCAGCTTCTTTCCATCTTATATACTATGTCTTGCGCAACGGATGATTTAAAGGCGAATTTGGGGCTTACCATCTGTGATGAGCCCTTAGCCAAAGGTGTTGACGAAACAATTTTCATTGGTCGGTTTGCCTGGCTCGATACATCTACGGCTAGCGGTACCAATAAGAAGATTATTACCACGCTGACGCTGAAGGCGGGTAAAAAGCTATTGCGGTACATCGGGCAAGGGTACTCCAACCAGATTACCAGCGGCTTTACGGCCAATGAGTACGGCAATCTGGTTCCACAGGGTTTACGCTACATCCTGTTTTCAAACAATGCAGACGACGAAGCCGAACTTGATGCCCTGCTTAATAAGAACGACGTGTTCGCAATCGTCAAAAAGAACGGCAACCCTGGCTCATACAAAATTATCGGCTGGAAGACCGGACTTCGGGTTACAAACCTAACGTCTGATTCGAACGACGATGCCCTAAAAGGTGCCTATACCATCGAAATGAGCGCACCCGACGAAACGACGACTTATTACACGTTCCAGCACACGAACGGTGCCCCTGCCGTCGATGACACGGATACCTACTTAGAGGGTTTGGCGCTGGCTATTTCGTAGTACGTCGATGACTGACGAAGAACTGTTTGCCGTAGTGGACCCGTGGTATCATACGGGTTCGCTACCTGAATCATTAAAGCCTGCCGTTCAGCAGGTGTATACTAAACTTTCAGGTGATACTGGGGAGCGCTGCCGTAGATGCCCGAGTTATTGGTTTGACGTGCTGCACTTCCTAAGGGTTCACCTGGCTTCACTTGGTTTTAAATCAATGGAAAAGACACAAGAGTACATGATTGACCCGAAGAAGGCGGGTTTTCTTCAGATTCACGGTTTGCCGTATGTCTACATCAATAAAGGCTCGGGTCGTGAAGGCCCTTCGGCAAAGTTCCTGACTGATACTGTGGCTAAGCAGCTTTTAAAAGATCGCCCGGACCTGGTAGAGGTTATCGTTAAAAATCCTGACTACGAAGCACCGGCCCCCAAACCTGCTAAACCTGCCAATGCAACGGGTGGCAAGGGCAAGGCAACAGCGAAAGCCTCCAAAGAAACTGGTACCCCAGCCAGTGATCAAAAGGATTCGGGCGAAACTGGAGCACCGACCGAAGGCGCAACGGATAGCCCGCCTGAAGACCCAGCCGAACCGACCGGCGAAGAGACTGGCCAGGGCGAAGTCGGTGACGATTCAACCGAAACCCAGAGTTCGGACGATAGCGACACGGGCGATCCCTCAGAAGGAGCCGACGAACAGAAGTCGGAAGACACGCAAAATCAAGGTACTGACCCTAACGCTTAATCAGCCTTATGGCTAAAATTCAAAGACGGCCGCAAGCTAAGAAGAGGCTCGACACCAAGCCAACGGTGTCGGGCTTTCTTCCTTATGGGCGGGGTGATATGTTCCCTCAGGACTTCAAAGACGCCATAGACGATTCTGATACAGCGTCGGCCGCCGTTGAAGCCCGACACGACTTTATTGTCGGTAATGGTTTAGATGTCGAAGAGCTTGCCGACATGATCGTCAATAAGGACGGCGAAACCTTAGATAGTATCGTCGATAAAACCGGGTGGAATATCTCAGAAGGCGAAGTCATTACGCTGCATTTCGGTTATAATGGGCTTGGTCAGATCAATAGCATCCGGGCGGTACCCTGGGAAATGGTACGATTGCTAGAACCCGACGAAAACGGCAAGTTGACTCATGCCGGTATCTTTCCATTTCTCGATAACAGCTTCAAGAAGGACAAAAAGAAGGAACATACCCTTTTGCCGCTCTTCAATCCAGATCCTGAGGTAGTGCTTTCGCAAATCGAAGCCGTTGGGGGTATCTGGAATTACTATGGTCAGCTATTGTATTTCAAAACGGGTAAACCGTCTTCCGATTATTATTCACGGCCTCGACTCTTCGGTACTGTCAAGAATCTGGAGACTGAAAAGGAACTGTCGGACTACGACTTCTCTGTCTCTGTCAATGGTTTCAATATTTCAGGAATCTGGAAACAGCTTAAAAAGCGAAGCTCACCGTCTGATGAAGAGGAAGACGAAGACGACACAACCTCACGACTCGAAGAGCACCAGGGCGGTGTAAATGGTGGTAAGATATTGGTATTTGAAGCGGACAATGCCGAAGAGCTGGAGGCAGCCAATTTTGTGCCAACAACAGGCGCTGGGTTGGCCGATCGCTACAACGCAACTAACGAGCGGGTTGCTCAGCGGATCGCGCGCCGGTCCCGAGTACCCAACGAGATTATCAACATCCGCAAGCAAGGCGGCATTGCACCAACGGGTGAAGAAATGAAAGTTGCCAGTCAAATGATGATGCAGGCCGTCAATAAAGAGCAGCGTCAAATTGACCAAGTGCTTACTATGGTTATGCAGTATTGGCATGAACCGTTACCGGTTGCCGAACCAAAATTTGAAATCCAGAACCTGAATTACTTCACTGACCAGGTGGCACAGCCCGACGGTAATACAGCAACTATTAACCAGTAAACCCAATGGAAGCCTATCAACCACCCATACCGCTACTCAGTTGGTTGAGTCCTGATACATTCAAAAACAACATCGGGACACTACCAGATTCCTTTCGGGTCGACAATAAGCTTAACTCGATATTCACCCGTATTGTCGATACCTGGCTTACCGAGCTGATTGGTCTGAACAATGTCACGATTATTAACCAGGTCCTGAAGAGCTTACCGAATGCCAGTCCCCAGGGCTGGCCAGAAGATACCCAAAAATGGATGCAGAACATTGAACCCTTTTTGGCTCATGCCATTTGGAGTGAGTATATTTTAACCTCGAATGTAACGGTTACGGTGAATGGTCCCGTTACGGTCTACAGTGACGGCAGTGAGCCCCTGACCGATCAGCAACGGAAAGAAATATCCCGGCTTCATAAAGGTTATGCCGATACCTATGCTCTGAAGCTATCCAAAATGGCAGCCTCTTCTCAATGTGGCGCACGCGTCGGATCGGGCAGACCTTCGATCAAATCAGCAGGCGGCAAACGGCGTAGTCGCTTTCAATAAAATCGACGATGATTTCGACAAAGCTCATATGGACACCTCAGCAGGATCAGTTTCTTCGCGATCACTACGAGCACTATTCAGCCCGTGAGTTGGCGATCAGGCTTGGGCTAAAATTTGGAGCGGTTCGTAAGCGAATTCTTGCTTTGGGCCTGAAGAAATCACCCGAAGCGAAGCGTAACCATATCCTGAGCCTAAGCCAGCATAAAGAGGATCGATGGTCGGATGACGAATTGACGTTTTTACGTACCAACTATGCATTGATGTCGAAAAGCCAGATCGGTAAACACCTTGGCCGGAGCCAGGGCAGTGTCTCTTACCAGGTCTTTCGATTAGGGCTTACCAAATCAAAGGAGCAGGCCCGGGCCCTATTCCTGGAAAATCGATTCGTTGCCTCTTCTTCTTTTACGCCGGAAGAAGACCAGTTCATTACTGCTCATTGGACCAGCATGTCCAAGGCCGATATTGCCAAAGCGATTGGCCGCAACCGGCGTGAAATCGTGATGAGTCGAGGCCATAAGTTAGGACTAACCCTTTCTCAGACCGAACGGAAAAGCATCCTGCAGAAAGGGTCGTTAAAACGTGATGACATATTCAGTGATGAAGAAATTACGTATATCCGGGAGCACTTTACGACACTACCCATACGATCTATTGCCAAAGCGATCTGTAGACCCATTCGATCCGTTCGGGATAAGGCCAATGCCCTTGGGTTGACGTTGACCCAAGAAGCGCTTGATGCGAAACGGGCACACCCGGATTTTTACCCGGATTCCTTTATTGCCCGTGCGATTACCCGAGATCCTGACCTGCTGCAGGAAGTGCTGAACACACCGAACCTAATTAAACTGAAACGACTCCAGATTCATTTAAATCGTAAAATCAAACAACTATGAGCAATCGTTCCATTCACGACCGGCTTGAAGAGCAACTGAAAGCGATGCACAATAAAAGCTTTCTGTGTAATACGTACCTGGAGCGGGTATTAAGCTGGAAATACGAAGATGATCGGGTTTATGTTGAAACGAGCCGCCGAATGATTGGGGGCACGTTACCCGAAATATACAGTCGACTAACGAGTCAGGAATTTTTAGAAACTGAAGAGGAAGATGATTTACCCTCTGAACGAGTCCCATCGGTTGATCAATTGGTCGCTGTGCCAAAGTTAAAATCGCTGGAGGTGTGTGATAACTTTATGGATTCACTCACCCGGGCGATGGAGCAGGTTGAAGCCAGTCCAGATTTTAAAGACCAGGCTCAGGTAATGACCAACATCGCCGGGAAAGCCATTGAGTACGCGAAGGTTCAGCTTGACGCGTTGCGGCTGGCCAGAGATATTGTTCGCAACCGATAGTTGAATGAACCCCTATCATAAAAACAGCCCAATGGCAAGACCGTTGGGCTGTTTGATTATATCGTTAAATGGCACTATTTAATTAAGCTTTGACTGGCTGGCCTGAATATTTACGAGGTGAGTATTCAATCGCTCTTACCAGGCGTAAACCAAGTTCCGGAATTTCTTTAACATTTTCACTGTCAATGACCCCTCTGTTAATCCAGTTGATTACCGTTTCGGTGTTTTTGATGCCAAACTTAGTGGCATAGTTTTTCGGGGTCAGCCAATCGGTCAACGGGTATTCAACACCATGTACTTTTAAGACGGCAATCGCGTCTTCACGTTTGGCTTTACTTTGGGCAGTTACTTGAGCAACTTTATCAAGTAACGCCTGCTGCACTTCGGGAGCCATTTGGCCAGGCATTTGCATGATGGTATCCCGCACTCGTTGCATATCCTCAGGACTGGAAATATCCTTAATAAGCAGAATAAGTTCTGTCGTTTCCATAACCTCTGTTTTTAAAATATATAGGTACTCAATCTATAAATAGGCTGTAAAGGGCGGGGCTTTCGCCCCGGTACCCTCACTCAAACATGTCTCTCATTTCGTACCATCCACTGAGTTCCTCCAGAGCATCATCGATGGTTTTTTGTACCTGATCTGAGGTTTCGCCTTTCTCGTTAATCAGGTGCCGAACATCGTCTAAAATTGACTCCTGAAACTTGATGTGGCCTTCGATAAATTTACTTGCCATTTACGATCTATTTAACGCCCATCCCCTGTGGATGACATTGTAAAGGTAGTAATTTATTTGTTAGCAAACAAACAATTTAAGGAAAATAAATAAGGATAAAGCAAAAAGCCAGACTAAAGTAAGTCTGGCTTTAAGGTCATAACAGCTATTTGGCAACTGTCGATTATAAGTCCCTATAAAATGCTGATTTACAGGGTGTTATAACCTTATTTGCAGAGAGCGAGGGATTCGAACCCCCGGTACCCTTGCGAGTACTTCTGATTTCGAATCAGACCCGTTCGACCACTCCGGCAGCTCTCTGTTTCGTTTTCGGACTGCAAATATGCAGGATTACGAACAATTACGCAATAAGTGTTCAACAAAAAAAAGTTTATTCGCTCATCTCTCCGCTAAGTGGTTGAGCCAGAAGTTGTCGAATGTTGGCCAGGTTAGTTTCCTGACCCAACAAAAACATAAGTTTCGTAATGGCCGCTTCGGTTGTGATGTCTGCACCGCTAATGACGCCAATCTGCTGAAGCATTTTACTGGTCTGATACCGTCCCTGGGTAACCCGGCCGCCTTCGCACTGCGACACATTGATGATAAGTACTCCCCGGTCGATAGCTGCTTTTAGTGTATACAGAAACCAACGGTCGGTCGGTGCATTTCCGGCTCCAAATGTTTCCATAACAACACCCCGTAAATTGGGAATAGAAATTATCGATTCCACAACGGATTGAGTAATGCCCGGAAATAATTTCAAAATCGTTACCCGTGAGTCCAGGGATGTGCGAATGTGTAAGATTGAGTTGGGCTGGTAGGGGCGGATATAGGGGCGGTTGTAATCGATACTGACACCAGCCGTAGCCAGGGGCGGGTAGTTTTCGGAGGCAAAGGCGTTGAACTGTACACTTTCGTGTTTGGTTGAGCGGTTGCCCCGCAGCAGTAACGAATTGAAATAAACGCAGACTTCAGATACAATCGGTTTGCCATCTTCCTGAGCGGCAGCAATCTCCAGGGCCGTAATGAAATTTTCCCGCGCATCGGTACGGGCGATGCCAATGGGCAATTGGGCACCGGTGAGCAATACGGGTTTATTCAGTCCGTCAAGCATAAAACTGAGTGCCGAGGCCGTGTACGACATGGTATCCGTACCGTGCAGAATCACAAAGCTGTCGTATAGTGGGTAATTGCTTTCGATTAACTGGGCCAGCTCAACCCAAACAGCGGGTTTCATGTTCGACGAGTCGATAATCTCATGAAGCGTCAGTATGGTTATGGCAAAATCGAGCCGATTCAGTTCAGGAACCCGGTCGAGTACCTGTTCAAAATCGAATGGAATTAATTGATTGGCTTTGGGGTCGTATACCATACCAAATGTGCCTCCCGTATAAATTACCAATACCGATGACCGTGGTTCTTTGGTCGAACCTGGATTCAGGCGAACTGTTCTATAAGTCATTCCCGATGAAATGAAAGCGATGAAATGAGATAGGCCATAACTGCCAAACGGTTATTCGGGGAGCAGGTTTGCGTATAAGGCAGGTAAAAGCGATAAGGCAGCAGCGGTCGTATGTCGCGCAACATCGTCGATACTGACCTGTTTCAGATCGGCAATACGCTGGGCAATGAGCCGTAGGTAAGCGGGTTCGTTTCGTTTACCCCGGTATGGTACCGGTGCCAGATAAGGCGCATCGGTTTCGAGTACTAAATGATCAAGTTCTACATAGGGAAGAACGTTGTTGAGACCACCATTTTTGAACGTACTGACTCCGCCGATGCCTAATTTGAAGCCCATGTCAATGGCTCGCTTCGCTTCATCAAGAGTGCCGACAAAACAATGAAAAATGCCGGTCAGGCCCGGAAAGGCCAGCTTTTCGATCAGGTCGGCGGCTTCCGAAAAAGCATTTCGATCGTGTCCGGATCGGGTATGCATCGAAACCGGGAGTTTCTGTTCAGCCGCCCACCGCAGTTGAATCTCAAATGCCTCAAACTGCTGGTCGACAAATGTCATATCCCAATAAAAATCAAGACCTATTTCGCCAACAGCCATAAACGCATGGCGATTGAGCTGATCCTGAGCTGCTGCCAGTTCACGTTCAAACGTATCGTTGACATAGGCAGGATGCAGCCCCATCATGGGCAAACAGCGATCGGGGTAGTGTTCGGCCAGGGCCATCATGCTGGCCACTGTTTCCTGAGCGCAGTTGGGCATCCATATCTGATGGATTTGTTGTGCTTCGGCCCGTTTCAGCATCGCATCATAACCACCCGTAGCCTGGTCGTCGAACTGCGGATCATAAATATGGGCGTGGGTATCAATAAGTATCATACCAGCATTGAGGGGTAGTGAACGATGGTTAAAAATGGATTCCTCTCCTCATCGGTTACTACGTGTAACTTCGTCCTTTCCATTCAATCCGGGGCGTCAGGAAATAATATAACACCGACGCTGGACCAATCATGAGTTGATATATTCCAAAAAGCAACGCATAGGGCCACAACTTGGTTTGCCTGATGCGACTTAATCCGAAGGAAATTGTCAGGGCCTGAAAAAATACGACGATCACATAGAGGCTACTTGCTAAGGTTGGCAGCAAATAGCCAACGGCTACTAGAATCGGTAGCGTCAGGTATTGCCCAAAGAGCAATACCCGCATCCAGATGGGTAAGTCCATCGCTCCCCGCATCCAGCGTTTTCGCTGTTGAAAAAACTGCTTTGCTGTATCGACGGGCTTCGTTCTGGCCAGTAGCTGCTCGTTGAGGACATTGCGAAAGCCAAACCCTTTACTGACTATGGCCCGAAAGAGCGTATAATCTTCAACTACCGAAACGGGTAACGCTTCATAGCCCCCAACTGCATCATAGGCTTCGCGCCTGACCGCCATATTATTGCCCATTGCCGTAACGGGCCAGCCAACCTCGCTTGCCAGATGTACCAGCGTCAGGTTATAGAGCCAGTCGATGGTTTGCAGTTTATGAAACAGACGTGGGCCTTCGGGTAAGGTTATACCAGTTACGATACCAGTCGATTCGGTCATGTAGGTTTGCATAACCGCAATCCAGTCGGGAGCTACCACCGTATCGGCATCCGTAAAGAAGCGGTATTCGCCCCTGGCCAACGTGTTTAACTGCGCTAACACATTGGCTTTACCGGGCAGATCCAGCCATACTGCCGAAATGTCAATTAACCGAAATGAGGGTTTATCGGCAATGTAGTCAGCTACGACAGCCCGAGTTCGATCTGTCGATTGATCATTTCCAATCAGCACCTCCAGTTCCTCAGCCGGAAACTGGAGCCGGGCTATAGCTTCCAGGCAGGCTAAAATGGTTGTTTCTTCGTTGCGGGCAGCAATAAGAATACTGACAGAGGGTTGTATTGGTGCTGGCAAAGGATCAATAACCGGCATAGACAGGCTGTGGTACGGCCCGAAATGCAAAACCCCGCTCTGAAAAGTGAGCCAGCATTCGGGGCAATACATACCGCATGGTTGGCCAGGCTTTCAGGCTATCGTGAAACACGACAATTGAGCCCGAATGCGTGTACTGAATGGTTTTTCGAAGGCATACATCAGCCGGTAACCGCCGGTCGAAATCGCCGGTGAGCACATCCCACATGACTACCGAATAATTTTCCATCACTTCGGCCACCTGCGTTTTTTTTATCCGGCCATAAGGGGGGCGAAACAGGGCGGTATCAACCCCGAGTTGCTCCTGACATTTTTTTATGTTCTCCAGATAGACAGCATCGTCGGTTTTCCATCCATTTAAATGGTTAAATGTATGATTACCAACCATATGGCCTGCTTCCAGTACCTGGTAGAGCACATCCCGATGCTTTCGAACATTATCGCCAATACAGAAAAAAGTTGCCTGGGCCGCATATTTATCGAGCTGTTCGAGCACAAACTCCGTTACTATCGGAATTGGCCCATCATCAAATGTCAGATAAATAGTAGGAGTAGCCTCATCTTCGATCTTCCACCAGAACTCAGGGTAGACCGTCCGAAGCAGAAAGTTGGATTTATGCAGGAAAAGCATACTGTTTCGAATAAGTACTTAACCGTAAGCTAGTTAGCTCTCATTAAAGTACAGTTTACTGAAATCGTTTACGAGTTGGATTTCAGTTTTGCTCAAAAATACGAGTCAACTAATTACCTATACGCTAAAATCGAAGATTTGTTTCATAACGGTCGGTTGCAGTCCTGATTTTTGGATTAATAGAAGAATGAAAGCGGTTAAGAAGAGATGATGAACCCCGATCTGGTTAAACAATAAGTTGCCGTGTAGAAGAGACGGTCAATTACCAACAATTAATTTTATGGTTAAAAATACTGGATAGATTGGGATAAAATGAGCAATCTACTTACTTTGCAGGAAGTATTCGGCCGTTGGCATGTTTTTCTCTCTATTCGCACTGATGAGTTTTTTTTAAAAATTAATATACTTGACTGGAAGTATATTTTGAATTAAATAATTTACTATATTAGACAAACTATAGCAACTCTTTTTTTATAATAGTCACTACCAAATCCATTCAATCAACTGTGAGCCAAAAACAATTTGACAAACTACGCTTACAAAAGCGATATTACGATTCGCTGGTAAACAGTCGGCTTTTTTCGGTAAACTTCATGGAAGTAGCTGTAAAAAAGCTTATTCCCACTAACCCGCCCGATGGGCTACTGGTTAATCAGAAACACTATCTGGCCCATTTGCATCAGCAGTGCCATACATTTGTTGCTGAGTATAATCGTATAGCTCTTTTACTGGAACCAAGCGAATAGCTTTTGCTGAATCTGATTCCTGTCAGTCAATGGCACTGGAGGGACGGGAAAATATCGGTTTATTTTAGTTTTCTGTCCTTCCAGTAGTATCCTGTTTGCTGGGCCACCAGGCCAAAAAACACAACATATACGGGATAGATTAGTTGCGTAAGAGGAATGGTTGGTACCTGCTTATTTTTTTGCAAAAAAAGGAGAACCTGCCGCAGGAATAAAAACTCAGGTAAGGCTTTCAGCCCGATAACAAGCAGTGCCGTACTACTGCTAATGGTGTTGAAGAGCCAGGCTACTACCGCTAAAACGGGGGCCGCATTGCTCAGGAATATAAAAACCGCCAACAGAGAAGGCCCCCAACTCTGATACATTCGCCACTTACTGGCCCAGCGCTTACGCTGGTTATAGAACGCTTTCCACGACTGATGTGGACTGGTACTGACAATGGCTTCGGGGCTTTTCAGGAACCGAATAGCCTTCGGGTAACGATTGGCAATTTTGTGCATCAGAAATTCGTCGTCGCCGGAGGCTATATGGTCGATTCCTGAAAAGCCGCCTACTTCGCTAAAGGCCTGTTTTTCATAGCATAGATTAGCGCCATTGCACATAGTTGGCATGCCCAGCGCCATTGTACAGGCTCCAGACCCTATTAAACTGGCAAACTCAACGGTCTGTAGGGAATCGGAAACTGTATGTTCTGCCGTGAAGGTTACCGGCCCCGAAATAAGTTTTGCTCCTGTAGACTGGTAAAACGACGCAATAGTTGCCAGCCATGCTGGCCCCACACGGCAATCGCCGTCTGTTGTAACGATCAGGTCGCCTTTGGCCTGTGCAATGCTTTGGCTGATGGCCCGCTTCTTGGGTGATGACGTTGGTTCATCGGTTAAAGCCAGCAACTGTAAATTAAAAGACACTGACTGAACACAGGACCGAACAATCGATACCGTATGATCGCTCGATGAATCGTCGGCCACTATCACTTCAAACTGTGGGTATGATTGCTGGTTAAGATCCGCTAACAACTTTCCAATGGTATTGGCTTCGTTTCGAACCGGTATTACCACAGAGATATAAGGCTGATGCGGAACAGCAGCTAAAGGCTTAAAGAAGGGGATTCGAACCCAGGTAATCCATAATATGAGCGTAAACAGCGCATAGAGTAGGCTCACCGCTATTAGAAACAGTGTCATTCGGCGGTTATTTTTAGTTTCCAAACCCAGATCAATCCCACCAGAACAGGTGTTAATACATTGGCAAGCCAAAGCGTTAATGTTGCCGTCAGTAGCACAGGGACCGGCAGATTTAATGGTGCAAAGACCCACAGCGAAGCTGCTTCCCGAACGCCCAGATCACTAAGCAGATTAAACGCGGGGGTTATGGTTTTCGCCAGAAAGACCAGCCCGATTGCTGAGGCTGAAATGAGCACCGGCAAGTCAATGCCAAGTAAGCGTAAGGCCAGGTAAAACTGTACAGAAAATACCAGATACCTAAGGGTAGCAGCAAGCAGAGCCAGGTAAATTTCACGGTTGGTGTATTGCCCGGCAACGTTCCAGAATTGTATTAACCAGCGAAATGATACTCGGCTTTCGGCCCATTTTAAGAGCGGTCTGCGCACAATTCCTAAAAGTATGCCCAGACTTACCAGAACAGCCAGCAACCCCAGTAGCCATTGCCCGGCTGCGGTGTTGCGTTCGGGCACAAAATGGACATAAGAAGCCCAGGCAATTGTTCCGAATACAATGGCGACATAGAATTGCATTCCCCCCGAAATCAGCGAAGCCCCGATGGCTTCAACCCGCTTGTTTCGCAACGACAGCACCCGGCCCGCCGTATCGCCCAACTGGGCAGGTAAGGCAAAACCCAATGATACCCCGGCTAAAACGCCCTGATAGGCTTGCCAAAACGTTTTTTTCTCAATGCGCTGGAGCAGAATCTGCCATTTCAGCGCTTCGAAGCCCCAGTTGATGGGGATTAGGAACAGCAGCGCAATAGCCCAGTATTCGGGTTTGCTTACGGTGCTGAGCTGGGTCTTTAGGATAGCCCAATCCAATGGCTGTTGGCGTAAGGTATGGTTTATATAATAAAGCAGACCGGCAAAAACGATGATTTTGCCCAATAAAATGATTTTTTTCGTTGGTTTCAGCGACAAAACGTATAAGAACACGTTACTTTGTAAAGAGTACAACACTACGTTCATGACACTTACTCCACAAACCGCTACGACATTGCCAGATAACCCAACTCCGGAAAAAATCATTCTGGGAGTAGACCCAGGCACCCAGGTTGCCGGTTATGGCATCATTTCGGTAAAAGCAGGAGTGATGACCATGATGCAGTATGGAGTAGTTCAGTTGAGCAAATATAGTACCTACCAACTGAAGCTCCAGAAACTTCACGAAACCATACTGCGCCTGATCGATGAATACCATCCCGATGAGATGGCCATTGAAGACCCGTTTTTTGGCAAAAATGTTCAGGCTATGCTGAAATTGGGTCGGGCTCAGGGGGTAGTGATGGCGGCTGCGCTCTCGCGCAATATTCCAATTGTAGAGTATGCACCCCGCCGAATCAAACAATCGGTAACCGGTAACGGAAATGCAACTAAAGAACAGGTCTCGCAAATGGTCAGCCATTTGCTGGGCGAAAAACTCAATCCTCAGTTTTTCGATGCCACCGATGCACTGGCTATTGCTGTTTGCCATCATTTCCACGAAAATGCCCTGCCGACCGTATCCAACAAAAAAACAAAAAAAGGCGCATGGGGTGCCTTTGTCAGTGAAAATTCCAATCGAATCATGTAAGGCTTTCGGCCATGGGTCATTGGCTAATTGGTCGTTCGTTTCTTATTGAAACCAATGACAACCTTCTAACCACATGCCTACATTTCAGAAAACGATCAACCTCCCCGCATATCCTCGTGGCTTTCATCTGATTACCCGTATTGTTGAACGTGAATTTCCGGATTTGCAAAAAATCAGGATTGGCATTCTGCACGTGTTCATCCAGCATACATCGGCCAGCCTGACTATAAACGAAAATGCCGATCCAACCGTAAGGGGAGATTTTGAACGGTATTTCAACCGGGCTGTTCCCGAAAACGCTCCTTATTATCAGCATGACTACGAAGGCTCCGACGATATGCCTGCTCACCTGAAAGCGGCCATGCTGGGTAGTTCGGTTACGATTCCTATCACCAATGGGCAGCTCAACCTGGGCACCTGGCAGGGCATTTACCTGGGTGAACACCGCAACCAGGGCGGTCGCCGTACGTTGGTGCTAACCGCCTGGGGTAACGAGTAAGCGGGTGGGGTAGGCCCCCAACCCGACCGGTTTCGATTACCGCAACAACCTCCAGACGGCTTCAACGCTCGTGACCGGAAGCTGGCAGGCCCGGTTGTAGCACACATAAATAGCTGTTTTACCATCGATAGGGCCTCGCTGTTCCAGAAGCGGTAGATTTCCCTGCCCGGTGGTGCCACAAAGTACTTTATTCGGATAAAACTCGGCATCCAGTTCGGCCCGATACTGATCTGCATCGGGGCCAGTAATGGCAATTTCGGCCGTTGGACGAAGCCGCATAGCAAACTGAGCAGCCCAGTTGGTGAGGTAGTCGGCGTTTTGCTGTACCAGTGGTTGTACCCGACCCAGCATCCGATCGGCCCGGTCGGCATAATCCGGGCGTTCGAGCAACAGACTTAACAGGTATAAATTTTCGGCCATCATCGAATTGGAAGCCGGTATTACATTGTCGAACAGCTCTTTACGGCGGGCAATTAGTTCTTCGCTGTTTTTGTCGGTAAAGAATAACAGATCGTCGGACTCAGGGTCTGGGTCCGTAAAGTTTTTCAGCACATACTGCATCAACTGATCGGCTTCTGTTAGCCAGCTTTCTGCAAAAGTAGCCTGATAAAGCCCCAGCAGGCCATCGATCACTGCTGCATAATCGTCTAGAAAACCAGCCTGACGTGCACGGCCATTTTTGTAGGTATGCCAGAGCCGACCATTCCGGCTATCCCGCATTTTTTTCAACAGAAAATACCCAAGCCGAAGCGCCAGGGCCAGAAAATCGGGTTCGCCAAAAACACGGTAAGCGGTGGTTAGGCCTTTGAGCATCAATCCATTCCACGAACAGAGGATTTTATCGTCCAGACCAGGCCGTATGCGTTCGTCGCGTATGCGCAGCAGGCGCGTATGGGTGGCATCGAGCCGCACATTCAACTCGGCGAGTGGCCAGCTCATCCGTTCGGCAAAAGCTTCGTCGGATTCAGTACGGTGCAGAATATTTCTTCCGTGCTCCCAATTCCCTTCGTTAGTGAGGTTGTAGAGATCGGCAAACCAATCGTAATCGGCACCGAGTGCGTTCTGCAACTCAGGCGTTGTAAAGGTGTAAAACTTGCCTTCTACGCCTTCACTATCGGCATCCAGGGCCGAATAGAAGCCGCCCTCCGGACTGAGCAATTCGCGCTGGGCAAACCCAATCGTTTGATAAACAACACGACGATACAATGGACTTTTGGTCAGGCTATATGCTTCGGCATATACGGCCAGGAGTTGTCCATTGTCATAGAGCATTTTCTCAAAATGGGGAGCAAACCAGTCGGCATCGGTCGAATAGCGGGCAAAACCGCCACCCAACTGGTCATAGATTCCACCGAGCGCCATCCGGTCGAGGGTTAGCCGAACCTGATGCAAAGCGGCATCGTTGCCGTCGGCTATAGAGACGCTGGCATCGTAATACCGCAGCAAAAACCGCCAGATGCTGGGCATCGGAAACTTGGGTGCGCGACGCATTCCGCCTTTTTCATCGTCGGCTTTAACGATTACCTTCCGATAAAGCACCTCCAGTGTTTCGGGCGAAAACAGCGGATCGCTTTGAGTTAGTCCATATCGGTCGGCATCAGTAAGGTTTAGTTCATTGGCAAACCCTTCTGCTGATTTTTGCAGATCATCGCGGTGCTCTACGTAGGCATCGCCAATACTGTTCAGCAGATTCACCCAGTTGCGTGGTGGCAGATAGGTAACACCATAGAACGGTTTTGCATCGGGCATCAGAAACACATTCAACGGCCAGCCACCCTGTACACCCATTGCCTGCACAGCATCCATATAAATGGCATCGACGTCAGGGCGCTCTTCCCGATCGACTTTTATACAAACGAATCGCTCATTCATCAGTTGGGCAATCTCCTCGTGTTCGAACGATTCGCGCTCCATCACATGACACCAATGGCAGGCCGAGTAACCAATACTCACCAGAATAGGCTTGTTTTCGGTAGTAGCTTTGGTGAGTGCCTCCTCTCCCCACGGGTACCAGTCGACGGGGTTATGGGCATGTTGAAGTAAATAAGGACTCGTTTCGTATATGAGCTGATTGGGCATAGCGACCAGAGATGTTTCGTTGCGACTCGTATGGGCTTTTGTTTGAAATCATACGGGCTTGTACTATATATAGGCCGAAAGGCCGGAATTGTTCGGGACCGGGCAAAAATAGTGGAAATTCCTGAGCTGAATTTTTCTGATTATCGGCACAGCCAGCGAGCCAAACGAACAGATCAATGCCATGCAACTCTAATTGTTTGCGGAGGCATCGGGAACAGAGATTGTTGCCAAATCTGATCGCTTCTCAGTTTGCGCTGTGCTTCTACTTCAGACAACCCGATTTAGTTTGTTAGTGATTACTTTGCCCGAAGGTTTAAGATTTTTTAAAAGATTCGACGTAGAGTTGCCCCGACATTTGGCTGGTTTGTACTTTTATGTACCGGGAATTGCTGTTTTACAGCCGTAACAACAAATTATGCCTCGTATTGTTGATCTTTCCAAACCGATTCGCTACAACACCAATGATCCGTGGTTTATGCGGGTCAGAATCAAGCATAAACCTCATGAAAAAGCCAAATGGCTCATTCGATTGCTGGGCTTGCCCTTCCGGCTATTTCCGGAAGGGTTTACGGGCTGGGCCGACGACACCATCCAGTCGATGGGGGTTCACTCGACCACTCATATCGACGCGCCCTGGCATTATTCGCCAACGGTAGCCGGGCAACCCGCCAAAACAATCGATCAGATTCCGCTCGACTGGTGTTATGGCGAGGGAGCTATGATCGACATGAGCCACAAAGCCGATTTCGATCCCATTACAATTGCCGATTTGCAGGAAAGCCTGCACAAAACCGGAACGGTGCTGAAACCAACAATGATTGTGCTGATCCGAACGGGGCGCGATACGCTCAACGGGACGAAAGAATTTGCGGAAAAAGGCACCGGTATGAGTCCCGAAGCCACCCGATGGCTCATCGGGCAGGGAATAAAAGTGATGGGCATCGATCAATGGGGTTGGGATTTACCGCTACCCTACATGATCAAACAGGCAAAACTCAGCCAGAACCCTGAATTATTCTGGCAGGCACATCTGGTTGGCCGGGAGTTGGAATACTGCCATATGGAGCAACTGGTTAATCTCGGTGCATTGCCTCCGGTGGGCTTTAAAGTCTGTGTATTTCCGCTGAAAGTTGTAGGAGCCTCGGCCGCCCCGGCCCGCGTAGTCGCCATCTTTGAGGATTAGTGTTCATCCTGCTGGAGAACCTGTATATTTACCTATCTTGCAAACGCATTAACAAAACGATTAGCAGGTATCGACACCCGTCCTTCGCTCATTGGTCAACAGAACTGAATGGAAAAGAAAGGAGCCATTGAACCATTAGCTACCGACAAGGCAAAATTTATTGCCCTCAGTGAGCTAATTATTGAAAAAATAAAAACCGGTGAGCTACAGCCGGGCGATCAGATTCCGTCGGAAAATGAGCTCATCAAAACGTTCAATATTAGTAACACAACGGCCCGAAAAACGCTGCTCGAAATAGAGTCGAAAGGCTGGGCCCGGCGCATCAAAGGCAAAGGCACGTATGTCCTGAACCGTACGGAAGACCATCATCTGCTTCGTACGCTTGGCTCCATCTACGCCACACGGCGCGGTTTTCACGACAGTCTCATTGCCGAAGGATTTACACCCAGGAATATCGTTCTGGAAAAAACCATTCTTCAGGATGGTATTTCCTCAGAAATCAACGGCCGCCATTTTATCATTGATGGCCCCGTAATGAAACTGCATCAGCTGCGTTATGCCGATGAACTGCTCATTAAAGATGAAGTGAAATACATCTCCCTCACACTTTGCCCTAAAATTAATCGACTACCTACCGAAATTTCGTATTTTAAAGTTTATGAAGTTAATTACCGATTGAAAATCAGCGAGGTACAGCAGACGCTTGGGGTTACGATTCTGGAACCCAACACAACTAATTTTGAATTAAGCAAACCAACCCCTGCCTTTGTGCTCGACAGTGCCGTTGTTTGTACGGGCGACAAAGTCGTTGAGATTGAGCAGTCGTATTATCACGGCGACAAGTATAAATTCGCTGTCATTGCCAACCCCGATCTGGCTCAGCGCTCCTCCAGTTCAATTACTTCCTGAACCACTTCAACAACTCATCGACGATTAGCGCATGACCGGCCCGGTTGGGGTGGTTCACGTGCGACATATAGTTCGTTAAATTGCCTCGTTTGGCTACTACTTTAAACTGCTCATAGGGATCAGCCAGACCCGTATGATACTGCCCGGATAATGTTCTGATCTGTTCAGCATAAGGCTCCAGCGGATTTTTGTTATCCAATATATTCAGCCGCTGATCGGGCGAGGGCGTGAGCAGAATAACGGGTATCTTTTTTGCCTGTGCCGCCTTGATCATTTTCTCCCAGGCTTCCCGAACCTTGCCAATGTCAGCGAAACGGTCGTTCAGGGCGTAGTCGATGAAGAGCACATCGGGTTTATGAACCAGCACATCCGACTCAAATCGAGTCTGGCCTTTGATCGAATTTTCGCCACCGATAGCCGTAACAATTACGTTGATGACCGCATATGGATAGCGCTCTTTCAATGTCGCCAATAGCAGATTGGGATACGACTCCAGTGTATGCACTTCGTGGTTATGCCAGTAGCCAGCCGGAACCGAATGCCCATGAAAAACCAGATTGATAGTCCGATTCTTCGGCCAGACCGTGATTAGTTCGTTTTTAACGTCGGTCAGATACGTTGCCGAATCGGCAGGTTGGGCGATGCTGGCCAGCGAGACTGCCAGCAGATGTATCAGAAAAAACAGGTTTCTCATCTTACAATAGAACACAGGATTTTAGTATTACCAGAACACCACTAAATCGCCGGTTGCCTTGTCAACGACATAATGATTGCCATACTTTTTATCGCCCAATTTGAACTGGACTTGCGGCTTGGTTCCCCACGGATAGCCCGTGTTGGCATATACATGAAGTGCCTCGGCTGAGACACCTTCGTCGGGGTAAATGCGAACCGTGGCATTTTTTAGGCCCGATAGGCGCACGCACCGTTTCATGTGCTGAACGCCTGATGTCATTTCCTGGCATGACACAATCCCGTCGGGTTGTGTTACAAAAAAACGGCTTTCCCTGTGCCATGCCTTGGGTAACTGGTAGACCGAATACCCATTCGTTAGTTCGGTTTCATAACCCGTAAGCAGCGGTGCGCCCTGCGGTAGTTTAAACCGGTGCGTTACGGTTGTATTTGGACAATAGCCCGAGAAGAAAAAGCCATTGTTGCCACGAGAAATAGCCAGCACCGGGTTTTTGACCGAGGGGTTCCGCTTATCGATCCGGTAGTCTATACCAAATTCGTTCAGAACATAGCGCATCAATAAAGGCCCCGTAAACAGTTGTTCGGGATTGTCGGGAGTCAGGAGTTTGCCACCGGTAAATCTGCTGGAATTTGTTCCGCGCACATAGGCCACTTTTCCGCCCTTCCAGTCTGGTTTCTCCCGCACCCAAACCACATCGCGGCTATTGTTGCCCTGGGTCATTCTGGTCAGCACATGGGTACCCACATCGGTGTTGTTTTTCACCTGTGTTGCCAGCCCTCCACCCGAAAACAAGGCGCGGTGCGTAATTTTTTCGGGAGAGGGTTTATCAAGCTTATCGATGTTTATCGTTGAATATACCTGAAAATCGCCTTCCAGGGCCGATGTGTTTTGCAAATTCAGGAGATTTAAGAAAGCAGCTCCAGCCTGATCGGCAGGGCCATATATCAGCAGCTTTCCGCCATTCTGCACAAAGTTAATCAGCGATTTTTCGAGCGACGAACCACTCTCTGGCACAATCGATACCAGAATCGACTCACTGAAGTAGGCTGGTTTGTCGGTAATGACTTTTTGAAATGAGTTGGTCGAAATAACAGTGTTCAGCGGAAAGCCATTGTTAATGGCCTGGCGAATGAGCCAGTCGCCATAATAAATTTCGGGTAATCGGTCGGGTTGTCTGTAGGCCCAGGAGTGGTATTCGTCGAACGGATATACCCAGACCAAGGGGCCCGGTGCTGTCGGCGAATCATAGCGGGCTTTCAGAATGTGTGGTGTGACTTCATCCGGTACTTGTGCGGGCATTTCGCCATACGTATTGTCGGCGGTCAGGAAGTTCAGATGCGTTGGCAGCCGCACTTCGCCTTTGGCATTGATACGGGCCACGGCCATTGGCAGGTAAATGTCGTGCGGCTCCTGACCATACCGATCGAGCCAGGGGCTATTGACCCACCACGGATCGTGGGTGTAGTAGCGGAATAGGTACCGCTCGTCGGGCAGTTCGGCCATGCGCGACATATAGCCGGCCATTTCGAGCCCAAAATCGCCATCCAGTGCGGCCCAGGGCGAATTGGGGGGCGGTAGCATGTTGTAATGGCCACCGTAAATTTGCTTCAGATCAACACCATCGCGGGCGAGGTCGGCTCCTGTGGAAAGGTTTGTGCCGCGTGTCTGGATCTGAACTTTGGGGCATTCCTTTCGGAACAGGTTCCAGAAATTGGCAATCAGTTCGCGGGTATTGGCTAGTTTTTCGGCAGCAAAGGCTTTCCCGTCGAAAATAGCACCCGTGGATGACCAGCCTTCTACGCCAAAACCAAATCCATTGCTAAGCCAGATGAAATCATATCCCAGATCAGTCAGAAAATGCTGGCTTTGCCGCCCCAGAAACGTCCCAAAGGGCGTATTGGCCGGTATGCCTTTCGGAAAACCAGCATAAGACTCCGTATCGGCATTCAGGGTTGAGTAACAGCTAACCATCGTTTTGTGCCCCATGGCATTACCACCCAGAATTTCGGGATGCTTTTTGTACTTAAATTCCGAATGGGCAAACTCCGGCCCCGGATCGAAGGTCGCTCCAATGCGGATGGGTTTTCCCGTTACCCGTCGCCCCGATTCTTTCAGCGACTCGATGATGTATTTCAGATCGCCGTAGGTAAATGATGGTGGGTTATTGATATACAGGAGTGCGCGCTGGTGGAGCGAGAGATCGGCTGGGCCTGAGCCCACTTCATGATCGGTATTCGGATTGCCCATGTAACGTGCCCATTCCAATGGCTGATCCAGCTTGCCTGTATAATCCAGAATTTCGGAACCGTCGGATGTCCAGAGCATGACCGATACCGTATCCGTATGGCGCAGCAACGATGCCCACTGCGTAAACAACTCAGTCGATACCTGATTGATGTAAGCTTTCTCATTTTTCCTGAACGGCTTCAGCGACAGTTCCAGGGTAATGTTGTTGAACGGTTTGCCCCGTAACGTCGAATTATCGAGGACGGGGGAGTCGGTACTGGTGGTAAAGCCAACGATGGCGATACTCAGCACGCAGATAAAACAGATGATTTGCGTACGCATACGTTGAAAAGTTTAGACAATACGAAACCTGCCTCCCCAATACGAGTTGCCTGGAGAGATGTTTTTTTTGAGTAAATAGAGTTATAGAAAGATGACTGCTAGCGTCCCATTATGAGCCGGATTTGTGCGGATGACTGCTGAGTATCCTGAAGTTGAATGCTTAGGTTTTCTGCTTTAAACTGCAACCGGTCGATGGCCAGCGTAATGGTCTGAATGCCTTGTGGAAGATTGGTCATTATGCCTTTTGCCGTTAGGTTAAGGGGCTTCTGGCCTACCCAGGCCGTTATGCCTGCGGTCGAGTTAAAAGCCAGGTCAACATTCCCTTTGCTGACCACCTCCAGTTCGAATCGAACAAAACTGTATCGTTTCCCCGAATTCACGTCCACAATCGGTAGCTCATCAACGGGGAGCACGCCCGAAACAGTGCTGTAAATAGGAAGGGTTACTAGTTTATCGTTGGCTTTTGCGACATAAACCAGCCCATCTTCAGTAATTTTTCGAGTCAATTCGTTGCCGCCCGACACAACGGCCCAACGTCGAACCAGCCGGTCGGTGGGGACACGAAACTGCCCCGATTCGCCAATTTTCGACAGAAATCCAATCAGATTTATGAACTCATCTTTCTCCAGACCAGCGGTTAATCCAGCCGGCATGAGTGAGCCCGGTGTTTTTTCGATGGTTTTAATCTGGTTTTTGGGAATGGCAATTTCCGTTCCTGCCACATCGCGTATGACCACTTCCGAGGTTCCGTTGCTGACCAGATAGGCCATCAATTCGCTACCATCTTTTTTGAGAATCCGCTGTAGCTCGTAGCCTTCCTTAATCGATAAGGTCGGATACAGTACTGATCGGATGATGGTTTCCACGGGAGAACTTGTGCCCAGGCTGCTCAAATCGGGTCCGATGCGACCACCCGCTCCGCCAATTGCATGGCATGTTTGACAGAGCAGTTCAGTTCTACGGAATATTTTTTCTCCCAGCATTGGATTGGCCGACTGACCAATGGTTTTAGCTAATGCACTGATTTCGTTGCTGCTAAGTTGCTGGGGCATTCGTTCGACCGGCAAAGTACCGCCCGAAGCTTCCAGAGCTTTCTGTAACTGAATTACTT
This sequence comes from Spirosoma sp. SC4-14, assembly GCF_037201965.1. NCBI lineage: Bacteria > Pseudomonadati > Bacteroidota > Cytophagia > Cytophagales > Cytophagaceae > Spirosoma > Spirosoma sp. SC4-14. Next base: position 3,698,173 of record NZ_CP147518.1, read on the forward strand.
CATCGGCTTTCTGTCGATTCCACGGAATGTTTCGCGGCATTAGCTGTCGACCCGCTTTAGCAAACGATTCCGGTATTTTTTTGGCTGCTATAGCATCGGCTAACGCCTGGGTGCCGGTCTTCGTTGCAAAAAAAGCCCGAAACAGTTCGGTTGCATCCGTTTGTTCGGGGGCAGATCGCAAGAGATCAGTGCCAATCTGGGCAGCCTCCGGTGCATCCAGCGATACGAGTTGCGCCGTAGCCATCACTCGTAATTCCGGGGTATTTTTAGAGCCGCTCATGACCACCAACGCCTGCCGGGATTTGTCGCTTCCCATGATCGCCAGCGCGTTTAAGGCTGCCTTTTTTATTGGTTTATCACCCTGTCGAGCCAGGCTTGCGAGTCGGTCGGTTAGTTGATCCATGTGCCACAAACCAACCAGTTGGATTGCATTTGTGGCAACGGCTGCGTCGTTGCTGCCAATAAAATCGGCAATGCGGTCAAGGCCATTCGAAGGTTTAATGGTACGTTGCAGGGCTGCTTCGGCCAGGGTTGCCAGTCGTGCTGATGTTTGTTTATCGTGTGCCGCATAGCCCGCAATCGCCATATTGAATAGTGCATTCATTTCTGCCGACTTACCCCATTTGGCAATCGAAGTCAGCACATCTTTCTGGTATTCGTCAGGCACCTGCCCTTGCTGATAAAGCCGTGTCAGTTGGGCGGCAGCTTCCGAATCGCTCACCGATTTCAGGGCAAAAACCGTTTTTCGGGTATCGCCCAGAAAAGTGGGGTCAGCTTTCAGGCGGCCTGCCCACTGGGGTTCCAGTTCGCGAACTGTTTGCCATAGCGCAAAATCCAGAAATTCATCCATTGGGCGATCGAGCGCAGTCAATGCGGTTCGGGCTGCTTCTGCCGAATGGAGCTTTCGTAGAGCAATTACCGCTTCCAGCCGTACCCGAGGGTGAGAGTCCTCTACGGCTTTCGACAGTAGCGCAGCTTCTTCTTTTAGCTGCCCATGCCACAATTGAAAGGCTCTCAAGGCCGCTGCGCGAGCATTGGGGTTCTTCGCTTTCAGCAAAGTTTCCAGCAACGGGCCATTCACAACATCGAGCGTCTGGTAGGTCCAGAGTGCTTCTAACAGCAGGTGTTCGTAATCTGCATCGGTCTTGTCCAGACCACTAACCCATTTTTCCAGTGCCGGAATAACTACCTTGGCGCCCTGTTTTTTTAGAACTTGTTTAGCCTGCAAACGAGTCCAGTCTTCAGGCTGTCGCAATGCGTTGAGTAATTGCGGGACGGTTGCATTTTCGAGTTGTGGTTTCGTTACCAGTGGTCGGTTTTTGGCCACAATTCGCCAGATTCGTCCGTGCTGCTGGTCTCGGCGCGGATCGTGAAAATCCACTTCGCCATGCTGAATGATTGGATTATACCAGTCGGCAACGTAGATGGCTCCATCGGGACCAACCGAAATATCAACCGGGCGAAAGGCAACATGATCGGTCCAGAGTACATCCTCCATCTGCTTCGATGCAAAACCACTTCCCTGCTCTTCCAGCTTAAAGCGATTGATCCGGTTAGCGCGGAAATCGTTGGTAATTAAACTACCTTGCCAGGAGTCGGGGAGGTGTCGTCCTGAAATAATATCCAGCCCACTGTGTTTCGGCTGACCAGGATTCAGCCCACGCATAATTCGCTCGGCACCGGGGGCAGTCAGGAAGGTGGCACCCGGAAAGGCGTAGTTAATGCCTTCGAAACCAGCACCATCAGTCATGAATGTTGTTCCCCAGCGCGAGAATTGCAATCCCCACGGATTGACCAGTCCTTTGGCATATACATCGAGTTCCAGTTGCTGTGGCCGTAGTTGCCAGACCCCGCCCCCTTCCAGTCGTTTGATGCCTGATGGTGTTTCAACGTGGCTGTAGATGTAGATCGACTGGTTAAAATACAGATTTCCTTCTGGCCCCCAGCGAAATGTGTGAATCAGATGGTGGGCATCGGCCGTTCCGAATCCACTCAATATCCGGCGTTTTTTATCTGCTTTTCCGTCGCCATCGGTATCGGCAAAGTGCAGGATTTCTGTTGAATTAGCGACATAAACACCGCCATCACCGGGCAGAATTCCTGTTGGTGTCAGCAGACCCTCGGCAAAAACGGTCGATTTGTCGGCCTTACCATCGCCATTGGTATCTTCCAGCACGTAAATCTTGTCGTTAGCCTGTTCGCCGGTTTTAAGGTGCGGATAGGCCGTACTGCTCACTACCCATAGCCGCCCTTCGGTATCCCAGTTCATCTGAATCGGTTTAACGACCATCGGTTCAGCGGCAAACAACGTCACCTCAAACCCATCGGCAACCTTAAACGATTCGAGTTCCCGTTTTACGTCAGGATCAGGTACGTCGGCAGGGTTATCCTGCCGTACGAGAGCCGTTGTCAGCAAAATAACGGGGATAATCAGGCTTTTACGCAGAAACGTTAAGGATTGCATACTGTTCGATACGATGTGAAAAAGCGTAAGAATGAAAAGAGTGAAAGCCGAATTGAGTCAGGGGCTAACCCTTCATTCGTTTGCCCGTTCGCTCTTTTCGTTAAGTGGTGTGAGTTGATAGGTTGCCGATTTGGGCTGGCTATTCACGGCTATTTGCCCTTCGAGCCACGTAATAATAAAACTTTGCTCCTCCAGCCCTTTCTTATGGCGCCCCTGTTCGTAGGACCGGAACCCAATAATATAGGTTTGGTTCATGGGCCGATATTGAAAGAAAAACAGTTCGTTCTTCTTCTGAATCATCTGTCGCAATGCTGCCGATCGGGTAAATGCCGGGCCCTGCCGAATCAGGACTCCGTCGGCCCACTGTTTCGACGAAGCCGTGACGACATTATCGTTATCGACAGTCAGGGTGTAGAATCCTTTTTTCAAACCGGTTATTGTGAGCATTTGTCCGTTATCGACAGCTATCATTTTTCCGTCCTGTTCTGGCGACGGCAAAGGCAAATAGGGGTCATTGACCACAAAACGTAGAGCCGATTTGTCGCCAGAAAGCCATTTGGCTGGCAAAGCCGACGCCACGGATTGTTTGGCCACGTCAATAGTAATATCGCCCTTGCGGGAGGGCAGTCCCAACGCTTTTTCAAAAACAGTTGCCAGAAAATAGTAGCCCGTTTCGTTCAGATGGATACCGTCTTCAGTCAGTACAGCCTGCTTACTTTTCTCCTGAATTGGCCTCAATACATCGATGTATCGTATTTTTCGGGCCGTTGCGGTCTGGGCAATAGTTGAGGCATAGCTATCCAGTGCAGTATTCCATTGTGTTGTTTTATCCGATGGAGCCAACAGAACCGGAATTGGCGATACCAGAATCGTTTTTGCGCCAAGCCGATCTATCGTATCCAGTAACTGATTTAATCCCTGTTTGAAATGTGCCAGCCCCGATTCTCCTTCCTGAGCCTCAATGCCTCCATAGGCCACAAACACCACCGTTGGTTTGGCATTGGTGAGTTGCTGAATGAGCAGTTCATAGGGTGTTGGTGGCGTTGTTACGTAGCTTCGTGCATCGCCAAAAACATTGTCGCCCGACCAGCCAATGTTTCGATACGTCACCTTCCGGTCGGGCCAGCGGGTGGTTAGGGCCAATTCCAGATAACCGAATTGTACATCATCTTCAAACAGCGAATTTCCCAGAAAGACTACCCGGTCGCCCAATTTCAATTCAAACGCGTCGGTTGCTTGCTGCGCCGAAACCAGTCCACAGAAAGCACTTAGAATAAGTATAAGGGCAACAAATAAGATCGGTCTTCGCATGGGAAACTGGCTTATATGGAATGCTGATTTTACTCAGTACTGGGCAAAAGACTTCAGATGCCAGCCGTTAGCCATTGCCACAGCATACGTAACGGCTGGCGAATAGGCCGACAGATCATAAAAATCCGTTGGGGTTGCTGTGCGGTGCTCGTTTATACATAGCTAATAGCCTGGATTCTGCTTCAATGCCGGATTCAGATCGATTTCCGTTTGTGGAATCGGGAAAAGTAATTCGAATTCCTGTACCGAAAAGTTAAGCTTCTGACTGGCAAAATGAGCGTTCAATACCGTTTGTGCCCGCCCGGTACGCACCAGATCGAACCAGCGATGGCCTTCATACAGAAACTCGATTCGTCGTTCGCGTTCCAGTGCCAGCCGCATATCGGTCTGCGAGAGTGCTGATAATGCCGCCAGCTTGGCCCGTTGACGAATTTGATTCAAATAAGGCAAGGCCTCGCTGGTTTTACCCTGTTCGTTCAAAACTTCGGCATACATTAATAAAACATCGGCAAAGCGAAGAATGGTGAACGTTACGGAACCATCGCTCAAATCTGTCGCTTTGAAATCGACAAATTTCAGACCGTAGCGACTATACGATTTTTTTCCACCAATCAGCGTAACAGAATCATTGACCGATATGGCTTTTCGGGCATCCCCCGGTTCATAGGAGTTGATTAAGTCCAGGGTTGGAACAATGCGCCCTGCTCCCTGCAAATTGTTCGGAAAGATGGCCATACTCGTAATGGCTGGGGTAAACAACGCCGAATAATTGTTTCCCAGCGATTGCCCCGACAGATAATCTACTTCCAGAACCGTTTCGGTCAGATTGATATTCCCGTTTGTTACCAGAGTTTTGTAATCGGCAAGGAGCGAATACTGTTTTGAGTCGATCACTTCTTTCAGCTTGGCGGCCGCCAGATCGTAGTTTTTCCGGGTCAGATAAACCTTTCCTAACAGGGTTTTGGCGGTCATCTGCGAAACCCGCGTTTTGGTTGTGTTGAGTGCGGTAGGGAGCAGGGTTTCGGCACTGGTCAGATCCGACAGAATGAGTTGATAAGCCTCTTCACTGGATTTGAGCGTTAAATCGGCAGCCGCTACCTGAGCCGGACTGGTAAATGTCTGGTTGGCAATCGGGACATTTCCGAATAGTCGCACCAGATAAAAATAGCTGAATGCTCGCAGAAACTGCGCTTCGCCTTTAATTCGGTCTTTGGAGGCCTGGTCGAAGTTCACCGCATCGATCCTGTTCAGAATAGTCGTACTCTGCGAAATGGTGTACAGGCACACGCTCCAGACCGACCGAACATAAGCGTTCGTTGCAGTGATGGCATTCTGGTCCATTTGCATTTCATCGGCCGAAGGTGACGACCACTGTATTTCGGTATTATCGGTTGTGAGTTCGGTCAGATACAGAATGTTGCTTGTGCTATACAGACCACGTAATGTGCTGTATACACCCACCAGAGCTGTTTCAAAATCATTCTGATTCTGGTAAAAACTCTGATCGCTAATCTGGTATTCGGGCTTCAGGTTTAAAAAATCCTGACAGGATGTGAGAGTGGCCGTAAAAAGAAGTAAGGCCAGTAGGTTCTTTTTCATGACGGATGACAAATGACTGATTATAGAGTTATCCGAAGGCCAAGGGTAAAGGTGCGGGGATTGGGATAAGAGAAAAAATCGACCCCACTTTTAGCCAGATTATCGCCACCAGTACTGCCCTCGGGGTCATAGCCCGGATAGTGAGTGAACGTGTATAGGTTTGTCACGTCGGCATAGACCGAAAGTGCCTGTAGTTTCAATTTACCGATCGTCTTTGCCGGAAATGTGTAGGACAGATTTACATCCCGAATGCGGGTATAGGAGCCATCGAACAGGTATTTGGTCGTTCCGGCACTGAAACCATAGGCATAGTCGTTGCGAATGGCCCGTGTGTATACTCCGGCCCCCGGATTGCTGGCCGAACGCCAGCGGTCGGCAATTAGGGCCAGTTGGTTTTGTACACCCGCATCGTTCAGTGATACCTCTCCGCCCTGGAAGTAGATCTGGTTACCGGATGTACCGTTCAGACTAATGCTCAGGTTGAAATTTCGGTAGCTGAATCGGTTACCCAACCCCCACGTAAATTTGGGCCAGGGGTTGCCAACAATGGTTTTGTCGGAGGTATTGATTGTGCCATTTCCATCCACATCCTGAAAGCGATAGTCGCCGGGCTGTACGTTTGGATTTTGCTTTGGGCTACTTTTGACTTCTTCCTGGGTCTGGAAAATTCCCAGAATATTGAGTAGCCGGAAACTGGAAATTGGATAGCCAACCTGGGCAACCTGATAGTCGGAGGTAACAATTCGGGCGGCTTCGGAGTTGAGTGCCAGCACTTTATTGCGATTCCAGCTGATGTTAAAATCGGTGCTCCACTGAAAAGGGCCTTTCACTAGGTTTTGTGAGTTTATGGTTAACTCAAGCCCTTTGTTTTCGACTTCACCAATATTCTGAACCGAACTGCCAAAGCCCGATGCCGATGGCAGCGTTACGTTTAAGAGCAGGTCTTTTTTGTGAGCCCGATAGGCATCGAACGTGAACGACAACCGATTCTGAAACAAAGACAGATCTAATCCAAGGTTAGTCTGCTTCGACAATTCCCAGGTCAACATATCGTTTGCCAGACTTGAGGGCACAATACCGGGTACAATTTGCCCATTGGCAACCGTACGGGATACACTCAGCAAGCCCTGAGTAGCGTAGTTGGGAATCAGGTTATTGCCGGCAATCCCATAACTGGCCCGTAGTTTCAGGTCGCTGATAAAACCTGCCGATTTAAGAAAGGCTTCGTCCGACAGGCGATACGCCAGCGATACCGACGGGAAGGTGCCCCAGCGATTTTTGGCCCCAAATCGTGAACTGCCATCCTGCCGAATGGTAGCTGTGAGCAGGTATTTTCCCGCGTATGTGTAGTTGACGCGGGCCAGCCACGACATCATAGCCCATTGGCTGATATAGTTGGTTCCGCTCGACACCGTTCCGGCAGCCAGGTAAGGCACATAATCGGTCGAAAAACCCGTTGCCCCTGCCTGGAGAATTTCGTCGGAATTTTTCTGAATGGTATACCCTGCCAGCGCATCGACATCATGCTGGCCAAACTTATGCCGATAATTGATAGTGTTCTCGTTTAGCCAGTTCAGACTTTTGATTTCAGTAGAACCAGCCGTAGCCTGCCCGGTCCGGCTGGTTGCCAACCCTACCTTCGACGATTTCCAGAGCCGGGTTACATTGTTCGAATAATTGACGCCAACCGAGGTTTTCAGTACCAGACCGGGAGCCAGTTCATATTGCAGATAATTGTTGGTAAACACGTTGGAGTTATTCCGTTTGTCAGAAAATTCAGCGGCAATAACCACCGGGTTTTCGACCGGAATTCCCGTTGGGCTCGAAAATTCAGAATAAGGCGTTCCGTCGGGGTTATAGACCGGAATGGTAGGGTCACTGGCTAGAGCTGCCGAAATCAGCCCCCGGTATTGCAGATGCCCTTCGGCCCGTGCGAAATTGCCGTATGAATACGCTCCCGAAAACGAAGCACCTATTTTGAGCCGTTCGGTCAGATGCGCATCAATGTTGGTTCTAAGGGTGAACTTGTTGAAATCGGAGCCGATAATAATCCCTTTGTTGGTATAATAACCACCAGATATATAGTAGCTGACATCTTTGCTGGTTCCGTTGGCCGAAAGCTGGTAGTTCTGCACCATGCCTTTTCGGAAAATAACGTCCTGCCAGTCGGTGCCGTAGCCCTGATTGGCAAATTGCTCAGGGGTTCGAAATTCGGGTTTTACCTGCGTAGCCGTACTGCGCACACTGTTCGGGTCGGTGGCTTTGCCGCCCGCCAGAACCCAGGCATTATCGCGACCTTCAGCCACAAATTCGGCATACTGACGGGGCGATAGCAACTTCAGTTTTTTTGCCAGTTCCTGCACGCCCGTCGAGTGTTCGAAACTGATGGTTGGTTTGCCTATTTTACCACGTTTGGTTGTAATGATAACGACGCCATTGGCACCACGCGACCCGTAAATGGCTGTTGCCGAGGCATCTTTCAATACCTGAATCGATTCAATATCAGCCGGATTGATGATGCTGAGTGGATTAATCCGATTCGTAGAACTGCTACTGGCAATGCCGCTGGCCGAATAGGAACTCGACGCAAAGGAGCTAAGGTCCGAACCGCCACCGCCCGTACCAATGGCATAACCGTCCACAACATACAAAGGAGAATTTCCACCCGTAATGGAACTGATGCCCCGCACCACTACGTTCACGTTCCCTCCCGGCGCACCTGAGGTTTGTGTGATTTGTACGCCTGCTACTTTACCCTGCATCATCTGGTCGACACTGGTGGCAGAGGGAACGGGCACAAGATCCTTGCTGGTTAAGTTGACGATGGAGCCCGTCAGGTCTTTTTTGCGTTGTGTGCCGTAACCAACTACGACCACGTCCTGCAATTGCTGCTGATCGGTTTTGAGGGCTACGTTCATGCGGGAACGATTGCCAACGGCGAGTTCCTGAGTACTGTAGCCGATAAAGCTAACGACCAAGGTTGCACCCGTCGACACGCTCAGTTTGAAATTACCACTGGCATCTGTGGTTGTCCCGTTTGTTGTCCCTTTTTCGGTTACAGTTGCGCCAACGAGCGGTTCGCTGTCTTCGGCCGCGGTAATCGTACCACTCACTACCAGCCTGGGCGATTGCGCCATCAATCCATGCGCAACACCCAGTACGCTCAACATACTGCCAATCACCAGCAGTCTCAGGTGATGAAATAAAAAATGGTTCATGGGTAAAGAGAATTAAGGTTTAAGACGTTTTGATAGGTAAGCCTGAAACGTGAAGAATGGAAAGCAGGTCTAGTTAGTATTTGTGTTCAAGTAATTGATTTACAGTGCGTTTTTCTGTTTTTGCTTCAGTGTTTACGCTTCATTCTGCACTAGCCATTGGAAATAATGACCGATTCGACTTTGAGGTAGCTGGCGATTTTCTGGATTGTTTGGGCATGATGCCCAACACCCAGCGCAAAGTGGTGAGTTGGGCCCTCACTGATCCACCGTTTGAGGAAGGTTCGAACGTCTGGCTTGAAAAAACCCCGGGTGTTGGTGTTGCCCGTGGGAGGAATCGGCCCTGCAATGGATTCGCCCTCGGCGATGATGAATTTGATCTTACCCTCATAGGTCGAGCTGATACTCAACATAGTGATTGGCCCTTCCTTTATTTTGAACTCAACACCTGCGCCAAAACCGGGTTTGCCGTGATATTTCTTCAGGCTCCGAAGCACCGGCTGACCTTCGGCAATAGCGATATTATGTGGCCCATCATGCCCCACCAGCACAAAGCCCTCTTTGAAATCGACAGGGTGGAATTCGGCGAAACTTCCTCCGATACCCAGCCGCTCCATAATGAGCATGGCAATACAGGTTTTCAAATCTGACTCGCCACACATGGGAAAACCAGCCCCCTGAAGCAGTGAATTTCCCACAATCAGGTTCGACATCACAATGCGCGTGTCGCTGCCATCGGGCCCGTCGTAGTAGTAGGCTAATCCATCCAGCTTTTTTGTTTTGATAAACCGTTCGAGCGCAACCGTTGCCTGAGCTGCTGTATGCAGGTCGGCATCTCTTAGCTTTTCGGAGATTGGGTCAGAAACCGGGTCTGGAGTATCGAAAAAAGCAAGAATGCGCTCTTTAACCGCCGTAATTTCGGCCTCGGTTGCTTTCTGATAGTGTGAGACAATTTCGTGTGCCTCACACTGCACAATATGCGCTCCGAAATGAGCCGTCAGCATCGTTGAGTCGGAATGCATATCGAGCATGGCTTCAATAGGGTGCCCTATATGACCGATTCGTGCGGTTTTCAGGTCGTGGAGCACGGCTGCAATCCGGCAATATTCCTCAATTTCGGCATCGGCTACTGCATCGTCGTGCAGGGTTCCAATGATCAGATTCGGAACTTTTTTGCCCATTCGCACCGCAACCCCGGCAAACTCGGGCAACGAGCAGATGTCGTCGTTATACAACTGCATGTAGGTCGATGCCCGACTATAATCCATTGCCTTATCGGGCTGGAGCGCAACCAGCACAATAGGTATTTCAATGCTTTTAATAATAATCCCGAACGTACTCGATGTTGCGTACGTGAGCATATCGCAGAAAATCAGATCGAGATTGGCCGCGTTAAGTTTTGGTACCAGTTCATAGGCTTTGGTAGCATCGTCGACCAGTCCGAATTCAATGATTTCGGCCGAATCGAGGGCTTCTATCTTCTGCATAAAGGCGGCCTTCTTTTTCATCATATCGTCCAGTAATCCATCGAACTGGCCCCAATACTTGAAATAGCCTACACCGAAGACGCCAATTCGAGGTCGTGTTTTTTTTCGTTTTACACTGCCTGCTTCATAGAGCGAAATGCCGTTCGGAGAATAGTTTTCCATAATTATAGTTTAAGCTTTTGTTAAGTCTAGTTAGTGCACTAAGCTGCTTTCGACATACTGACAGCGCACGGATTATCCGGAAACTGATACTTTTCTACCACGGTGTATAATCAGTAAACTAGTGATGAAAGAGCGTTTTTCTGCACACCATCCAGTGCCAAAGATGTCAGAAACTAGCCGTTAGTCATCACTAGCGCATGGGTAACGGCCTGACATTGTAAGGCTAATATCCAATGGCTGGCACTGAGCAACTTTTTGAGATATATTCTGTAAATCAGTGGGTTATGCGTTCCGTTTTAGCTTCTGTTAACGAATTCAGGTTCAGTGGCATTATTCTGGGAATCAGCAGGATGAGTAAACCAAAGGCGAATGGGTAGAGGAGTCCTGAGGCTATCCAGAGTGGTCGATACGAATACTGGGCAATCACGACACCCATCAGCGGATTGACGAGTAACCCCGACACGGCGCCTGCTGTACCCGATAACCCTACTACTGTAGACGTGGCTTTTTTTCCGAACATATCTGAGATCGATGTAATGTAGTTGGTAATCCAGAACCCATGCGCAAACATGAATACGGCCATCAGGGCAACTGCTATATTGACGGACGAAACCCATTCAATGGCAGGTGCTGCCAACGTTAAAAAAGCGGCAATGCCCATTATAGTTTTTCGGGCTTTATCAACCGAAAAACCACGGCTCATCAACTGACCAGAAAACCATCCTCCAAGTATATTGGCAACGCCCAAGGCCAGAAACGGAATCCAGAAAAGCTGTCCTATGGCTTCAAACGGCACGTTCCGAACCGAGCTAAGGTATTTAGGAATCCAGAACATCATGAAATAAAACACTGGGTCGAGCAAAAAACGGATAACAATAAATACCCAGGTTGTTCGGTTTTGCAGTAACGCCAGAAACGATACACTCACCGATTGAGTTACTTCCGGTGTATCATCCTGGCTTAACGGCTGGTTTTTCCAGGGAATAATTAACCAGACTGCGACCCAGGCAATGCCAATCAGTCCGGGTATCAGGAAACCACCTCTCCAGCCATAATGTGCCGATAACCAGATTGTTAATGGGGGTGCTACTACAGCGCCAATGGCCGATCCACCAATGGCAATGCCATTGGCCAAGGCCCGTTCCTCTTTACCGAACCACCGATATACTGTCCAGGCCGCACCGGGAAAACAACCTCCTTCGCCCATACCCAGAAAGAACCGGTAGGTCAGTAGTTGCGTAAACGAACTCATTGTTGCATGCAGGCTGTTCGCTACCGACCATACTCCAACAGAAAGCGCCAGCCCGATTTTGCCACCAACCCGGTCAATCAGCCAACCGCCAAGCGTAAACATGATGGCATAACTGATCAGGAAACTGGTGTTGATCATCCCATACTGTATGTCGGTGAGCTTGAATTCTTCCTGAATCTTGATGATTGCAATCGATAACACCTGTCGATCCAGAAAACTAAGACCGGTGGCGATAAACAGCAGGAACGCAATAAGCCAGCGTAGGGTTGAGGTCATTAACTTAACGCACTAAGTTGATGAGGGCAAAGGTATAAGCAATCGTATGTAAATTGCAAGAGTGATGGTATTTTTTTGTAAAGAAATTGGAATAATTCACCAGAACCGGTAGAGTAATATACTTTGATTGACTATGAGCAATGATAGGGCGTGGGGATGAGTGAAATTTATCCGATTGACCCCAAAAGTAGCGGGCGTTCAAGTAGGCAAGGAAACACTCCTTGCCTACTTGAACGCCCGCTACTTTTGGCTTATTCTCAGTTATTCTGTTGCCAGGAAGATGCGCCGGTCTCGCAGAAATGCGGCAATCCAGACCAGTATAATGGGCATGAAGGCATTGAGCGGTGTGCCGTGCGACAATTCAGTTGCTAAAGCGCCTGCGAAATAACACGATAACAGCACAAAGCCGATCTTCATCGTTTTAGGATATAGAAACAGGAGGGCAAACACGATTTCCATAGTACCTAATCCGATGATATAGGAACCTACCCCGACCTTGTTGAGAGTCTCAACAACTTCGGCCGACTGCATAAATTTCATAACGCCACTCAGGATTACCAGGCCAGCGGCCAGAGCCGTCATGACTATTGTCAGAATTTTTTTGATTTTGGGATTCATCGCTCACAGATAATTAGGTTGTTTTTATTGTCGATTGACTAAGCAAACGTACGGTAACTAACTATCACTTTGTAAGTGGTATCCTAAAGGATAGTGCTATTGTTTGGTATACCGACTATCAGATTGAGGGCCTTGTCGTATCTTCATACTGGCAAACGCAACGAGTTGTATGAAACCTGACAATCGCATCAGGATGCGGTTAAAATGAAAAGACCTATGAGCACTGTCGATGGTATTGAAGAGCCTGTTTTTTCGGCCTGGGGACCCAAACCGGCTTCGGCTCACGAGTGCAATCAGAGCCTGCAAGCGGTTCAGGATGCGTTATATGTGCTGAATGGCAAATGGAAACTTCCCATAATTATTGCCTTGGACAATGGAGCCAGCCGGTTCGGTGAGATTCAGCGAGCCGTTAACGGTATTACGCCACGGGTGCTGAGTAAAGAGCTTAAGGATCTGGAAATGAATGAGTTTATTGTTCGGCGCGTATACCCAACCACACCTGTTTCCATCGAGTATGAATTGACCGATTATAGCGCGACCTTACAGGGTGTTACTGAGGCTCTGCGAAACTGGGGTATACAACATCGGGAGCGCATCCTGAAGCGAAACTAGTAGATCGGACATAGGTAAGTCCGATCTGATGTTGGGTAGTTGGAGCGTACCGAAATCGTTAGTTTGCTTTGAGCAGATCTATTTTAAAGACCAGAATGGAATTGGCCGGAATGCCGGGTTGCTCCATGGAGCCGTAGGCCAGACTTGGCGGTAAATAGAGCGTAATGCTGCCGCCGGGAGCAATGAGCGGTATGCCTTCCTGCCAGCCTACAATAAGCTGATTTAGTCCAAAACGAACATCGTTGCCAGAATCAAAACTGGAGCCATTGGTTAGCTCGCCCCTGTAGTTTACACTTACTTCTGAACAAACAGTTGGTTTAGCTCCGGAGCCGGGTTTCTGAATGGAGTAATAAAAACCACGCTCATCGGCTTTAGCATCAATTTTGTTCGACTCGATAAACTGTTTTAGCTGGTCAATTTCGCCCTGGGGAGCTTTTTCGGTAACGGGTGCCGACTCGCAGGGGCCCCGCGACTGGCAACCGGCCAGCACGAAAACGAAAGCCAATGCGATTCCCAGATTTAGTTTTATTCGTTCCATCATAACAAGCAAGTTAGCCCTTTTCCTGGAAAATTTGTTGGGGTAAAGATTACTTTCATAAGACCGAGGCTCCTATTGCTAATTATCAACTTTGCTATACTGGCCTTCATAGAATCATTGGCAAAAAACAATTCTGTAAACCACCGGAGTCCTTTAATTTTCTTTAGCCGTTGTCCAGGAAACAGGAGCCGCACTACCTTTCCGATAATTAATTTTTTGTAGCAACCATTTGTTATTGCCTGCTGATGCAGCTTCTATAAGTCCATAAACCAGGCCTCCAAGTGCCCCATACATATATGCCGCTGGTACTAAACTATGGTGAGATTTATTCACCTGAGGTCGCCAATAATAAAAGTCGCCCCCTTTCTTCAAAATCTTGAAGAAACCTAATGGCGTAGCCCTAAGCAAAGTAGTACCATCGGAAACAGCATATAATCCCGTAGAAGGTAACTTGGTTTTATTTTTTCGTTTCTCATCCCATATATAAACCCGGAAGCCATTTTTACGCTCCTCAATAGATAGTTCGGCCGTTACGCCAGGTGTATTTTGTTTAAATTCTTTGTAATTTTTGTAAAGCCCCACTGACGGATGGTCCGTTTGGTACATAGGTAATTTCATTTTTTCCAGACTATCTAAATAGTGCAATTGCTTAAACGTATATTTTTCGGCATCGGTATCTAAGATAGGTTGCTTCTCTGCGGCTAATTGAGATATTTTACAGAACTGTTCACTAATAGATCGTAGTAATTTCTTCGTTACGTCTAGTCCTTTTACTGTATACAAACTGTCGATGGCCACTATTTCTGAATATTGATCTGACTGCTTACCAATAAACAATCGCAGGGATAAACGAAACCGTCCAATTTCGGTCATATTATCTATAGCCTCACTAATGAACAATTCATTGAGTATTAGCACTAAGGGCAATGGATTCGAATTAGCAGACTGATCGATAAAAAAAGCGGCAAGGCTGTCTGTCAATTCACCATTGAATACAACCTTCACAGGCTTATTTAATGCACCTTTCTGAACAATACCAATCATCTGTTTCCCACTTGAGTCTCTCTTATCAATGACTTTTACAGTAGCAAAACCAGACAATCTTCCCTGACAGTTGTGTATTAATTCTAATTCTTTCTGCTGACCGTAAGTTTGATTTATTATACAAAAGAAAAAGAAGACATAAATTAACTTCATAAGACCTCCCTAAAAGAAAAAGAAATAAGTAAACTTAAATATATATTAAGGCACTAAATATAATAACAAAATAATTATTCTTTCAAATCTTGAAGAGTAAAATTACGTTAGAAACAATTATTATTTTTTAGTGATTACCCATTCCGAATGCGCTTATACAGGCGAATGGCCAGCATCAATATAATCATCAGCGCCAGCAGCCCAAGCAGGCCCCATAGCATATTCAGGGCGTCTTTCAATACTACCAGAAACACAATGGCAAACAGGAAGAGGGTAGCTACTTCGTTCCAGATACGCAGTTGATTGGATGTGTACCGAAATTCGCCCCGCTGTTCCTGCCGAAAAAGGGCATGACACAACCCGTGGTAAGCATAGAGCCCGGCAACCAGAACGAGCTTATACACCAGCCAGTCAGGAGTAGAACCGTAGTTATACCAGGTATTCAATCCCAGTAGCAGGGTGATAATTGCCGATGGCCAGGTGATGCCGTACCACAACCGGCGTTGCATAAGCAGCAATTGATTCAGAAGAACACGTCGACCCGGTTCTGCTTCCTGCCGGGCCTCGGTAGCATAAATAAAGAGCCGGGGAATATAAAACAGACCTGCAAACCAGGTCACGACGAAAATAATATGAAGCGCTTTGCTGTAATAAAATGCCATCGTTAATGCGTTTACGGGAAGGGTTTATGGTTGCGCTGCTTATTAGCATATACCTTCCCGTGCAGCGCAACTATAAACCCTTCCCGTACAAAGTTAAGCAACAGGCTCGTTTTGCTGCGCTTCCAGATTAACGGGCTGCATTTTAGGGGTGAACAGGTGCATAACCAGCCAGGCCAGCAGATAAGCAGAACCGCACATCAGGAAGATGATGCCATAGCCGCCCTGTAGGTTTCCGGCCTGTTTGTAGCTATCCAGTATGCGGCCAACTATTTCCGGGAAAATGATTCCTCCAACAGAACCTGCCATGCTGCCAATACCGACAATCGAACTAACGGTCCGCTTGGGAAACATATCCGAAGCTGTCGTGAAAATATTGGCACTCCAGGCCTGATGGGCAGCTCCTGCCAGACCAATCAGGGCCACTGCTCCCCAGATTCCCGGACCAAAACGAACCGCAATAACGGGCACAACCAGTACCGCAAAAACAAGCATTGATGTTTTACGCGCTTTCCAGACACTCCATCCCCGTCCAATCAGCCAGGACGACAGGTAGCCGCCACCAATACTTCCAATACTTACCAGCGTATAGAGCACCGCCAGATACATATTTGGTTTTTTGGTATCGAGATTGAAAGTAGTCGAGAAATAATCCTGTAGCCAGAACAGAAAAAACCACCAGATAGGATCGGTAAGCATTTTGCCAAAAACAAACGCCCACGTTTGCCGATAGCTCAATAGTTTCGCCCAGGAAACCGATTCTCCATGATCGGCCACTTCGTCGGGCGTATGTTCGTTATCACTGTGAATGTAGTCGTACTCTTCTTTCGACAAGCGAGCCTGCTTTGAGGGGATTTCGTAGCTGAAATACCAGAAAATCAGCCAGATAAACCCTACGGCACCTGTAGCAATGAAGGCCATTTCCCAACCGTAAACCCCCAGAATCCAGGGCACCACAATAGGAGCAATAACGGCCCCTATGTTCGCTCCTGAATTAAAAATACCAGTTGCCAGTGCCCGTTCTTTCTTTGGAAACCATTCGGCTACGGTCTTGATGGCAGCCGGAAAATTGCCTGCTTCGCCCAGGCCCAGGCCAATTCGGGCAAAAATAAAGCCGAGGGTGCTGCTGGCCATGGCGTGCCCCATAGCCGCTATGCTCCAGAAAATAATGGCAATGGTGTAGCCTAGCTTCGTTCCAATCCGATCAATGAACCGACCAAATAATAACAGGCCAACGGCATAAGCAGCAGAGAAAACCTGTACAATTCGGCTGTAGTCAAGTTCCGACCAGTTAAACTCCTTTTCCAGGGTCGGTTTCAACAGGCCCACAACCTGTCGATCGAGGTAGTTGATGGTTGTAGCAAAAAACAACAGTGCTACGATGGTCCAACGGTAACTTCCAATGGGTTTATTCATGCGGAGTAGAAATGAAAAAAATGCGGGTAGGACTTTTTTTTCCGGCAGGTGTATTTGGCTGGTATCCGACCCGGAGCCACTACCGGATTAGGTTAGCTGGTTAACGGTAGAAAAGCCAATCGGGCATAGCCATTACTTATTCATAATAACTTCGTCCCGGTAAGCCAATTCTCAATAGGC
The DNA here is from genome assembly GCF_037201965.1 of Spirosoma sp. SC4-14. NCBI lineage: Bacteria > Pseudomonadati > Bacteroidota > Cytophagia > Cytophagales > Cytophagaceae > Spirosoma > Spirosoma sp. SC4-14. Next base: position 3,715,159 of record NZ_CP147518.1, read on the forward strand.
TTACCGGGAAGGGCCAAATCAGACCAGCAACGAGACTGGTTCGTTACTGAAGCCAAAAAATGTCTTGGCGTTACCATAACAGATGTTCTGAACAACCTGACCAATCCATTCCATATCGTCGGGTAGTTCGCCATTTTCGATATCGTTCCCGAATAGGTTGCACAGAATTCGACGGAAGTATTCGTGACGCGGATAAGACAGAAAACTGCGTGAATCTGTAAGCATTCCTACAAAACGGCTAATCAGTCCCATATTCGAAAGAGTATTCATCTGGCGTTCCATACCCTCTTTCTGATCCAGAAACCACCAGCCAGAGCCAAATTGGACTTTTCCGGCCACCGACCCATCGTTGAAATTGCCAATCATGGTAGCCATCAGCTCATTATCGGCCGGATTGAGGTTATATAAAATCGTTTTGGCCAGCTTATCCGTACTGTCGAGCCGGTCGAGGAACCGGGCCAGAGCTGCTGCCTGCGAAAAATCACCAATGCTATCCCAGCCCGTATCGGGACCAAGCTGACGTAATTTGCGGCTGTTATTATTGCGTAGGGCACCCAGATGAAACTGCTGTGTCCAGCCCTTCTCCCAGTCCAGTTCGGCCAGATATACGAGCATCGCCGATTTAAATTGCAGGATTTCCTGCATATCGAGTACGTTGCCAGCCCGGATTTTATCGAAAATGGTCCGAATGTCGGAAGTCCGGTATTCTTCGGCATAAATCTGCTCAAGGCCATGGTCCGACAATTTGCAGCCCATGGCAGCAAAATAATCATGCCGTTGCCGAAGGGCTTCCAGGAAATCTTCGAACGTGGTAACCGACACATCACTGGCCGATTCCAGACGGGTAATGTATTGATTGAACAGTTTTGGGTCTTCAACGGCCATTGCCTTATCGGGCCGGAAAGTTGGCAGAATCGTTATTTCGAAACTACCACCTGCCATTCGTTCGTTCAGCAACTGTTGATGATATTCCAGCGAATCGACCGGATCATCGGTTGTACAAACGGTCTCCACATTCATCCGCCGAAGCAGATTGCGCACCGAAAACTCGGGCGTTTGTAGTTGTTCGCTGCATATATCGTAGATACGACGGGCGCTATTCCCATTCAGAATTTCATTGATACCGAAATACCGTTGAAGCTCCAGATGCGTCCAGTGATACAACGGATTGCGAACGGTATAGGGAACGGTTTCGGCCCATTTCTGAAACTTGGCGAAATCGGATTGGTTGCCGGTACAGAAGCTTTCGTCAACACCATTGCTGCGCATGGCCCGCCATTTATAATGATCGCCATAGAGCCAGATGTGGGTTAGGTTATTAAACTGACGATTTTCGGCGATCTGATCGGGCGGTAAATGGCAATGGTAATCAATAATGGGCATCGACTTGGCAAATTCATGATAAAGCTGCCGGGCCGTTTCGGTCTGCAATAGGAAGTCGTCGTTCAGAAAGGGTTTTTTCATCTGAATAAAAAGCCCCCAACCCCAAAGGGGCGTTTAGAAACCGGGTATTCATACCCTGGGGGTCTGTGTGAGTATGAATGGTTCATATAAAATACTTGACTAACTGAGAGAATGAGCGATTAAGATTAATCAGGATGTCTTTTATATAGAAACTTTTAAAGATATTTATTCACGCAAACGTTATCGGGAACGTTACCGGTTTTCTTTTTTCCGCTTATAGCGTTATATTGAAAAATCTCCCATAAGTTGCCATCAATGCCAATCTGCATTTCATGAATTTATACTCTTTTGTATTTTATCAATAGCTACCTTGGATACAGTAACCATTAAAGATATTGCCCGTGCCTTAAATCTTTCAACCTCGACGGTTTCGCGAGCGTTGCGGGATAGTTATGAAATTAACCCGGAAACTAAACGGCTGGTCACCGAATATGCCGAACGGCTCAATTACCGCCCAAACCCAATTGCCCTGAGTTTAAAAGAAAACAGGAGTCGGGTCATTGGGGTTATTGTTCCTCAAATTGCCAATGTTTTCTTTTCACAGGTTATCAACGGTATCGAAGCGGTGGCCTATAGCCGAGGCTATCATGTTATTATTTTCCAAAGCCATGAATCCTACGAACGCGAAGTAGCAACGGTTCAGCAGGCAGTTGCCCGCAAGACCGACGGGCTGCTTATTTCGCTGGCCAGCAATACATTCGACATTGCACATCTTCAGCACCTTCAGGAAAAAAAACTGCCCATCGTTCTTTTCGATCGGATTTCGACATCACTCGATGTTCCCTGTGTGACAGCCGACAATTTTATGGGGGCTTTTTCGGCCACCGAACACCTCATCAAGTCGGGATGCCGCCGGATTGCCCACGTAACGGTACCTCCGCACATTTCGATAACCCAGGAGCGGCTGGCCGGCTACCGGGCCGCGTTGGATACATACGGAATCCCCTACGACGAAAACCTCATTCGGCACGTTGAATTTACCAACAATGAAGTATTGCCAATCATTGATGAGTTACTCGACCAATCGCCCGATGCATTGTTTGCCGCCAGCGACCGGCTGGCGCTGAACTGCCTGGCTGCCCTCAGGAAACGTAATATTGCCATTCCAGAGCGTATTTCGCTCATAGGGTTTACTAATATTACGGTGGCTGATTTGCTGGCCCCAGCCATGAGCACCGTTGAGCAACCCGCTCTGGAAATTGGACAGGTGGCGGCTGGGCAGTTAATCGATCTGATCGAAGGCAAGCCGAAAAATACGCCGTCAAATCCAGTGCGCATTCCAGCCCGATTGATGATTCGTTCCTCAACGCATCCGGTTTCTAATTAGTTATTGGTCATTAGATAATAACTTTTTCTTATCCAATGGCTAATGACCAATGGCTAATTTTTACTGCTTTAACAACCAGGTTGCCAGTTCTTTTCCTGCTTTAAAATTTTGGTAACGGGCCGGTATTTTTCGGCCATCGGTATACTCATTATATAACCACGGATCACCTACCACAAACACGGTTCCTTTACCCAGTTTGGCGGTTGCCATAATCACATTGTCGCCTTTACTGACTACTGCATGGGCCGGTGCTTTTACGCTTAGGGGCGAAAGCTCTTTAATGTATACGGTGTTGACTTGCGGAAAAATTGGATTGCCTGCCACAATTGTGACCATGCCCTGCTCATACTGATCGCCTTTCACCATGTTTACGTTTTTTGGCAGAAATTGTACGCCAAAAGCCGCAGCCAACTGATTGAAATGCGTATGCTCGCAGTTTGAGGTATCATTTGCCATCAGCACCAGAACACCACCGCCTTTCACCCAGTCGCTGATGGCTTTTATCTCGGCCTGATTCACATAATTGGGGGTTAGCGTTTCTTTCGGGGTGTCGGGGTCGACAATAATATAGACATCAACGTTTTTCAGCGCAGCCGCCGTTGGAGCCGTTGGAATGGATACGGTTTTGGCTCCCAGGTCGCGGAACGTATTGCCCCAGAGCCAGAAACCCGAATGCTGCCGATCTTCCCAGGTGTAGTGGAACGGTTCGGGCTGACCATTAAGGCCTTTGCGCGACTCATGGTTGAAATAGGTATCCAGTCCTACCACTTTATTTTTGCCTAATGAAGTTTCATCGGCAATTTCCATTTCGACGCTGGCCATAATGAAGGAGCCAACACCTTTCAGATCGTCCTGACGAAGTGGTTCGCGGAGATAATATTCATAACTGCCATCGCGGTAGGGGTTACCGCCCAATCCGCTAACGCTTACGGTTTTTTCGAGGTGGATATGACCCGCTTCGTCGGTCGAAATAAAATTTTTCAGCATACCGGCATAGCCTTTCCGGGCGTATGTCATCATAGATGCGGGCAGATAGCCCATCCGTACGCCTTTGGCCAGCCCATATACGAACATGCTCGTTCCCGATGCTTCCAGATAGTTGCCTTTGTCGCCACCCCGATTGGTTACCTGATACCAGCATCCTTCTTTCGGGTCCTGATATTTCACCACAGCAGGCATAAGCCGTTGCAAAATGGCAACCACCTCTGCCCGGCGCGGATGATTGGCAGGAATGTAATCCAGCACATCGACCAGCGCCATCACATACCATCCAATGGATCGACTCCAGAAATTTGGTGATTTACCCGTTTTGGGGTCGGCCCATTTCTGCTGGCGACTTTCATCCCAGCCGTGGTAAAGGAGTCCGGTTTTAGTATCGCGGGCGTGCTGCTCCATCCACACAAACTGGTTAATAATGTCGGTAAAATCCTTACCTTCAGGCTCAAACAGACGGGTATATTCGGCGTAGAAGGGTTCGGCCATGTAGAGGCCGTCGAGCCACATCTGATAGGGGTATATTTTCTTGTGCCAGAAACCGCCTTCGTTGGTGCGGGGCTGTTCGGCGAGTTGTTTCCGAAGTATATCGGCCGCTTTTCGATATTTTTCCTTATCGGGCAATGATTGTTGACAGAGCATCAACAACGACCGGCCGGGTGTTATGAAATCGATGTTGTAGGTTTCGGGTTTGTAGGTACGGATGCTTCCGTCAGATTCCACAAACCGATCCATCGTTTGCTTGATGTAGTCGAAATAGCGGGCATCGCCAGTTCGGTACCAGATCTGCTCGACCGATTGCAGAAAAACGGCCGTTTCGTACTCCCAATGTGCATGTGGATCATCTTTCAGATGACCCTGTGCGTCCGATTTGGCGGCCATAATCGTAGCTGCCATCCGTTGCGACCAGGGGTGTTTTGCTTCGGTGGTAGGTTGCGCAACCACCAGATAGGGGAGAACAAGTAGGGAGACTACCAGAAATTTCTTCATAAACTCTTGTATCGGGATCGGGAATAGTTATGGGCATTTGGTTACACCGCAGCTCGCCTGACCAAAATTTTGCTGGCAATTTCCGTATTATTTCATGGTTATATTCAATTTTTTACGCAAACGTTCCCGGCAACGTTTCCAAATTGGTGTAGGACAAATTCTAAAACACTTGATCACGAATAGGCTCATTTATCCATCTGCGTTTTGAGTCAAATCAGTTTTTGCGCAATTTGAGGATTCATTTACGCAATCAGTGCAAGCCCCAGATCAGAATTGCCTAATTTCGCTTATTGGATAATTTAATTTTTTTTAGTTAATTTTGGCTTTGTTCAATGTCTGTCTGCAGCCGCCCATCCATAGTTTTAGTCTTTGACAATCAGCGTTTTCCGGCGAAAATGTCTAGCTACTCGGCCCAATTCCCGCTTTATCGACTTCATAACTACCTGTAATACCTTTTTTTTGACTCTCTAAATTTGACGATCGTTATGCAAAGACGTTCCGCTATAAAAAATGTAGCGTTGGCTTTCGGCGGCCTGATTAGCCTTCCGGCCTGGGCATCGGGCTGGACACCGGATTCAATAGGAACCGTTTCGACCTTATTACCCACCGAAGAAGATCTCTTGGCCGACATCGTGGAGACAATAATTCCGGAAACCAGTACGCCCGGTGCTAAATCGCTAAAGGTGCATCAGTTTGTGATGCGAATGATTCAGGATTGCTATGGCGAACCCGCCCAAACCGGATTAAAACAGGGCCTTGTAGTAGTGGATGATACGGCTAAACAAGCCTACTCGAAAGCATTTGCCGACTGCGACTCGATGCAACGGCTGGACACGCTGACGAAACTGGCTTCCCTTCCCGATCCTCTTGGCAAACAATTTGTCGACATGGTGAAAAATCTGACCATTCAGGGCTACACCAGTTCGGAATATTATATGGTTAATCAACTGAAATTCAATATGGCACCGGGTTTCTACCATGGCTGCGTACCTATATCAAATTAGTTTATGGTTCATTGTTTAAGGCTTATGGTTTTCAGTTTACGGTTTACGGTAGCTCCGCCTACTAAAACCATAGTACTGTGGAACCACCGTAAACCGTAAACTCAAACTCTTCAGACAATGTCTTACCTCAATATAGATTCTGTAAAAGACCGGACGTTCGATGCCATTGTGATTGGATCGGGTATTAGTGGTGGCTGGGCAGCCAAAGAACTCACCGGCAAAGGATTGCGTACGCTGGTGCTGGAGCGCGGGCGCGACGTCAAACACGTTACCGACTACCCAACAACCATGATGCAGCCCTGGGAATTTCAGCACCGCGGGCAACTTACCAAAGACTATCTGGATGCCAACCCCATTGCCAGCCGATGCTACGCAAACCGGGAAGATGCCGTTCATTTTTTTGTCAAAGATGCTGAGCACCCGTATATTCAGGAAAAACCTTTCGACTGGATTCGTGGCTATCAGGTGGGTGGTAAATCGCTCATGTGGGCACGCGGTACGCAACGGTGGTCTGATTATGATTTCGATGGACCCGCCCGCGATGGGTTCGCCGTCGACTGGCCCATTCGGTATGCCGACATTGCACCCTGGTATAGTTATGTAGAGCGGTTTGCCGGTATTTCTGGTAATAAAGACGGGCTACCTCAACTCCCGGATGGCGAATTTCTGCCCCCGCACGAAATGGCCTGCGTTGAAAAGCATTTCAGTCAGCAGGTAGCCAAACACTATAACAACACGCGTCCGGTTATTATCGGGCGTTGTGCGCACCTCACCAAACCGCAACCCATTCATCTTCAGCAAGGTCGTGGACAATGCCAGAATCGCTCCTTGTGCCAGCGCGGTTGTCCCTACGGTGGGTATTTTAGCAGTAATTCGTCGACGTTACCCTGGGCCGCCAAAACGGGCAAAATGACGCTCCGACCTGACTCGGTAGCTCACTCGATTATTTTCGACGATAAAAAGAATAAGGCAACCGGCGTTCGGGTGGTCGATGCGCATACCAAGCAGATGACCGAGTACTACGCCAAAATTATTTTCGTCAATGCCGCCTGTCTAAACTCGAACCTGATTCTACTGAACTCGAAATCGAATCGGTTCCCGAACGGACTGGGTAACGACAATGGTCTGCTCGGAAAATACATGGCCTTCCATAATTTCCGGACTACCATTTCGGCCGAACACGAAGGTTTTACCGATGTTACAACCGAAGGTATCCGTCCGAACAGTAGCTATATTCCCCGTTTTCGGAACGTGTTCAAGCAGGAAACGGATTTTCTGCGGGGCTATGCCGCCGGGTTTGGGGCCAGCCGCATGATGGACGTTGACAAGTCGGGCATGGGCGAAACGTTAAAAAACAGCCTGATGACCAAAAAATACGGCAACTGGCGCGTAGGTTCGCACATGATGGGCGAAACCATTCCGAAAGAAACCAACTATGTTGCGCTCGACTCGGCCCTGACCGATCCCTGGGGTATTCCGCAGCTACGGGTTTCGGTTGCCTACGACGACAACGATGAGAAAATGATTCGGGATTTCCACGAGCAAATGACCGAGATGCTAACACTTTCGGGCTTTACCAACATTCAGACGCACGACAAACCCGACAAAGCACCTGGTCTCGACATTCACGAAATGGGTGGTGTTCGGATGGGGAAAGATCCCAAAACTTCGTTGCTGAACAAGTGGAACCAGTTCCATACCTGCAAAAACGTGTTTGTTACCGATGGTGCCTGCATGACCTCTACGTCGACGCAAAATCCATCCCTCACGTTCATGGCCATTACCGCCCGCGCGGCCGATTATGCAGTGAAAGAAATGAAAAAAGGAAATCTATAATTGGTCATTGGAGATTGGTTAATTAGTCATTAGAAAATAAGCTAATGACTAATTAACCAATCTCCAGTCAATGCGTTATCAGTACTTTCCGAATTTCGGTTCCGGTCTGGTTCTGGATCTGTAACAGATAGAGTCCGGCGGGGAGTGCGCCAGTTGATAGCGTTTCCAGATTGCGGCTTACCTGCCTGTTCAGGACCGTTTGCCCTTGTATTGTGAGTAAATTAAGTGATGTAGCACTGGCAGGTCGTTGCGGAAACGAAATGGTTAGTTCCGTATTGGCCGGATTAGGGTATACGCCGACATGGCTGAAAAGCGGCTCATTGGCCGTCACGGCGCTCATGTCGAACTGGCACAGGTAGACCTCCCGACCGGCTAATGAAATGGTTTGCTGCCAGTTTTTATAACGAACGACTACACTGGTTTGCTGGCCATTGGCCGCATAGGGATTCTGAGCGGCAATCAGAATTTTGTTGTCTTTCACTACACCTCGCCAAACTGGCAGTTGTTTATCCATCAAATCGCGGGCAGGGGTTTCAATGACCAGTTCATAGGTACCCTGAAACATATCGGCAAACCTCGACAGCCGGTACAGGCCATGAATAAAATGCTCGTAGGCTGCATAGGTATCGGTTCGGGTTTGGTCGAACGACGGGTTTTCCCAGAGCCACAGGCCCGACGCCCCCGAAAAAAAAGGAAAAATAGCCGTGGCTTCGGCCATAAACGGCTGAATGAAATTTGGATAACTGCTCGAACTGTCGTGATATCGCATCCACACCCACGGAATAATAGGCTTATTGCTCCAGGCACGATTTACTTCTACCTGAAATAGCAGATAAGCCAGATAATCCTGCGCCAGCGGATTGGGGTAATCGTAATAATAATAAGCCGAAGGAGTTAAGGCATCCAACTGATTGTAGTACGGTCCACCCACGTTTTGACCCGTCGAATCTTTTACCAGATAATTCACCCGGCTCAGATTTGTGCTCCAGTCAGTCCAGGAGTTACCAATCACATTTAGGTAGGTATTCAGGATCGGTGTATCGGCATAGCTGCTGACCGTAATGCCCGTCAGATCAGCGTGCTGACGAACATACCGCATTCCTTCGGCATACAGATTTCGAATGGCGTTTTTATATGCTGCAATAAAATTAGCATCCGTCAACTGTCGGTATTCGTTCGGGACACTCGTATTCTGCTTAAGCGCGAGAATACGGGTATCGGTTTCCTGAATGCGTTCAATATCCAGCGTCAGGCGATTGGTTTGAATAAGATACTGGCCAGCCGCGTTCTTTTGCCCGCCCGAAAGCTCCGATAAAAACTGATCCCATTTAGCCCGATAAGCCATCATATCGTTGTTCCAGGGACTTTCGAGCGTTTCCCAGGGTTGATTGAGCCCCGTAGCGAATCCGTAATAGACCGTCGCCCGCTGGGCTGTTTTTACCAAGCCGCCTAGCACTTCGTTATCCTTTACCGAAACCAGATGACTAAACCCATGCCGGAGCGGACTGGCCTGCTGGTCGCTAAAACGCGGACCGCCATAAATGACTGGAAACGGCAGCGTAAAGTCCGGAAATTTACTCCATTCGATCAGATTTGACTGACTGACGGGGGTAAACGATAAGGGCGTTGCGCATTGCTCCTGTGCCATGGCAGGTGGCGAAATCAGGCTAAACAAGCAAAAAAGAACACCTGCCCCAAGACCATTTCTAACCCCCATGCTTAGTTTTTTTCGTCAAAACTAAAGAATTTTATGCCATCGGGTAGACCAGTCGATAAACGAATATCGCGTTCATTCCCGTTTGTAATGATACAAATGGCTATCCGTTATGCGCTTATGAAACAGATCCGCGTTGCTCTCATTGGTTTATTGCTCTCCATCGTTTTTGCTGGCTGTAAAAAAAATGATGACACACCCACGCCTACAGCGCAGTCGCAAACCGATCTGCTGGTGGCCAATAAGTGGCTGCTCAATCGGGTATCGACTACCGATGACAAAACCATCGGTACCAGCCAGATGAATACAACCACGCTGCTACTGTTCGAACTCGATATGCAGTTTAAAGACGATGGAACCGTGCGGGCCATTAACCACCTGACAGGGCAAATTCCGAATGGAGGTACCTGGAAACTGGCATCCGATAATCAATCTATTGATGTTGATGTAACAGGTTTCAAAGGCAATTTCCCGATTGTTGTCCTGACCAAAACAAAGCTGACGCTTCGTCAGCGTGCGCCGGTAAACGGGGTCGATACCGACATCAATCTGGAATTTACGCCATCTCTTTAACGGTAATACGTACCTCATGCCAATTCTCCATGTTGAAACGGAACCCGGTTTTTTTATCACGGCCGAAGCATATGGCAATCCGAAGCATCGGCCCGTATTACTTTTGCACGGTGGTGGACAAACCCGGTATTCCTGGGGCGATACGGCAAAATTTCTGGCCGATGCTGGCTGGTATGCCATTGCGCCCGACGCCCGTGGGCATGGCGATAGCGACTGGTCGGCCGAAGGGCATTATACGCTCGATTATTTAGCCAGTGATTTGCGGGCCATTGTTGCTCAACTCGATCGGAAACCCGCCATTGTAGGCGCTTCGATGGGAGGCATGACCGCTCTGATTGCTGAAGGCGAACGACCCCCAGGCTCCGAGCCAATCTGCACTGCCATAGTGCTGGTAGATATTGCCCCTCGTGCCGAGCAGAAAGGTATTGAACGGATTTTTACGTTCATGAGCAAAAACCTAGATGGATTTGCCAGCCTCGACGAAGCGGCCGAAGCTGTTGCCGCTTATCTGCCCCATCGGCCCCGTCCTGCTGATCATAGCCGTCTCGAAAAAAATCTACGCTTCCGAAATGGACGTTACTATTGGCACTGGGACCCAACTATGCTGACATTGTGGCGAAACAACACCCGGCCCGACCAGCAGATCCGAACCGAAGAACGCCTATATCGGGCTGCTCAGGCCCTGACGGTTCCCACGCTCATTGTTCGGGGGGGGATGAGCGACGTCGTCAGTGAAAAAGTTATGGCCGAATTTCTGGATACTGTGCCACACGTACAAAGTGTTAGTGTTGACAGGGCAGGGCATATGGTGGCTGGCGATTCAAATCATGCTTTTACGCGGGCGGTGATAAATTTTTTAATGAGTGAATTAGCGAATGAGTGAATGAGTGAATAATTTGGTCGACCCTTCTGCATTCGCTAATTCACTCATTGATGAAGAACAACCCCCGAACCCTTACTGCCTGGACGTATTACGACTGGGCTAATTCTGTTCATTCGCTGGTAATTGTCTCCAGCATTTTTCCCGTATACTTTTCGGCCACAGCCCTCAATGATGCAGGTGGTCCAATGATTAGTTTTCTGGGCTTTCCGATTAAAAACTCCGTCCTGTTTTCCTATACGGTTTCGGCAGCTTTTCTATTTACGGCGCTGCTATCACCGGTATGCTCAGCTATAGCCGACTACAGTGGCCGAAAAAAAGCATTCATGAAGTTTTTTTGTTATACGGGCGCCATCAGTTGTAGTTTGCTGTACTTTTTTACGCGTGAAACAACCACCTTCGCCGTCATCTGTTTCTGGATAAGCCTCATTGGCTGGAGTGGTAGTATTGTCTTCTACAACTCGTATTTGCCCGATATTGCAACGGAAGATCAGTTCGATCGGGTCAGTGCCCGTGGCTTTTCAATGGGGTACATTGGCAGTGTGCTGCTAATGATTCTAAACCTGCTGGTCATTTTAAAGCGCGAATGGTTCGGTAATATATCCGAAGCACTAGCTTCCCGCATTGCCTTTCTGACGGTTGGCCTGTGGTGGATTGGATTTGCCCAGATCCCATTCCGTCGGCTACCCGACGGCATTCGAAAAGAACGAAAAACCAGCAATTATCTGCTCAATGGGTTTAAGGAACTTCGGCACGTGTGGACCGAACTCCAGGATCGTCCACTGGCTAAACGCTTTCTGATTGCGTTTCTGGTTTATAACATGGGCGTTCAGACAGTCATGTATGTAGCAACCATTTTTGGTAGCGATGAACTGAAATTGCCTGGGCAAAGCCTGATCATCACTATATTGTTGATCCAATTGGTGGCTATTCCGGGCGCTTATAGTTTTTCGCGGTTGTCGGAGAAACTGGGCAATACGTATGCGCTGATGATTGCCGTTGTGATCTGGATTGGTATTTGTGCCTGTGCTTATTTCGTTGCCACCGAATCGCAGTTTTTTGCGCTGGCGGGCGTAGTGGGATTGGTTATGGGAGGCATTCAGTCACTTTCCCGCTCGACTTATTCGAAACTGATTCCGGCTACGACCGACACCGCTTCCTATTTCAGCTTTTATGACGTTACCGAAAAGTCATCGATTGTGATGGGAACGCTGCTCTATGGACTGATTGAACAACTAACGGGCAGTATGCGCAATAGTGTGCTCGCCTTACTGGTACTTTTTGTGATCGGGCTACTACTCTTGTGGCGTATTCCTTCGCAAAAAATTTATGGAGTTCGTTTGGGAAAAGCAGAAGTTTTGTAAGTTTGCAACCCCAACGCTCAGCAATGGGCAAAAAAGGAGGTTAGCTCAGTTGGTTCAGAGCGCTGCTTTGACAGAGCAGAGGTCAGCGGTTCGAGCCCGCTACTTCCTACTAAATACAGCAAAGCCTCTCATTCGTTGATGAGAGGCTTTGCTGTATTTAGTAGATGCTAATCCGGACCGTGTGGTTTAAGGTTTAATAGCCCTCTATCGTCAAAGCATAGGGTAGGACCGGTAGAAAGAAAAACCAGCCTTAGGCCGGTTTTCTTACCCCTCAAAAAGTCATATCACAACCGTAACATGACTTTCCAGCTATAAAAAACTACTCAAAAAACTATAGGTGCTCAAGCGAGCATACGATAATCTAATTAGGTTGGTTTGGTCTTCTGATTTGATAGGGCGCTATAACATACTGGCTGCAAAAGTATACTGCGTTATATGGGGCTACATGGGTGAAATACCCTTTTTAGTACGGGAAAAACACCCTTTTTGGTAGAAACGAATCGTTGATACATCGCTTTTGATAACCAGTAATTAGTTCGGGCAAATGACGGGGTATTGCTCCCCGGCTTAATTTCGATAGTTATCCTGATAGAAAATTTTTACCAGACCCATAATCACACTTCCCCGGTTTTGGGATTGAGGAGCCGATTTTTCCATAAGAGGAATCAGGCTTTTAAACTGATCCATTTCGGTTGCTGAAATGGTTTTATACCCTACAAACCAGTCCGAGAACGAACGGGAAGGAATCGAGTGGTCGTATAGTTTTATGAGCTGATGATGCCGGGGGTCTCGTTTAATGACTTCATACAATGAGTTAACTTTCTCCTGTTCGCCTTCCAGTACTTCAATCACACTTCCATTGAAATAGAGCAAAACGCCCGTAATGCCCAGCGCGCGATTATTTGTCTGACTTCGTTGCGTTAGACGAATTAATTCATCTTCAGATAGTGGGGTCGAACTGATATAAACAATGCAGTAGTCCATGCCGTATTATGGGGTTCAGATAGTGACTCGGCAAAGTAATCATACATTCTGGTGCGCTAAATTGAGTTCGGTCAGACTCGCCAATGATTTTACTCAGCCCCATTTGGCAGCCTGAGAGAGAAGTATTGGAATAGCTTGACCGGGCAAACCGGAGACCAGGAAAAGTTGAAAAAATAGACTATGTTGCTTCGTACCCATTGTGTAAAAAGTACAATTTATAAGCCTGCATTGGTGGTGAAAAATGGTTATATAAGTGACATTTAATGCCTATTTTTGTATAATATTTATGGTTTTTAGTTTATATTATAGTTAATATGTGCAATGTTGAATAATTAATTTGAAGCAAATTGGCTGATTTTGTCAGTTTTGTTTAACTTTTTACTGAAATTTGCCCTTAAAACTACTTCAAAGTTAAACAAAGTGCCGGGCAATTTTATGTCATCAGATAACGAGCAGTACATACAGGAAAATGTCAATTTTCAGCGAATATTAAGCGAGTGGTCAGAAGCTGTGTCCGATTTTTATATGAATTATAGTAAATTGATTAGTTGCCTTAAGAATGGAAATCAAATCGTTAACAATCGGGAGATACAAATTGGGCAATGCCCAGTGAGTTTGTTGACAAGGTTAGTTGATCAGATGCATCTGGAATTGGAAAAATTGAACCGTGAAATGAATAAAGAGATTTCTTCTGATCGAATTCATGGGTGCAAAGTGTTGTCTGCTCATACTACAGTTATAAATGAGCTTAACCAACAGGCAGAAAGTAGTCTTATTCTGGCTTTACTTTCTGCTTCTTAATCAGAGCTGAATAGCGTTCTGGGTTTTATTTTTCCGAAAAAGTAGAGGTTCTGCTTTTTTTCTGATACTAATTTGTTGCCCGATCGAGTAAATATGTATTGAATCGGGCTTATATTTATTGTGTATTATCCACACGTTATCCCATGGCTACCTTATATCAACAGAAACTCACGCTCGAAGCTAAACTACGTCGTTCGGAGGAAACAATTCAGACGCTTGCTCAGGCATTAGCTGAAATAAAAAAAAGCAGGCATGGAAAAGATTTAAGTATCCTGGCTATTTCGGCCTCCGAAAGTCTGGAAGCCGAGAAGTTTTTACGCGATCGCCTGCTTTCTCAATACAGCATTATACTGGGCAAATTAGGACAGGCTTAGGTATAAACATTTTTCAGCAAGCGCTAACAGTTAGCGCTTGCTGAAAAATGTTTATACCTATCGACCTGTTCAACTTACTCCTTTCTGTGCTAAGACCTGAGGCCTGGGTAAAACCATTTCAATATCACGTCCTACCTGATAGCTGACTTCACTTACGTAAAAAGGATTCTGTGTATCCTGCCGAGTGGAAAAATGGGCCGATAGAGTACAATCGAGCAGGCTATAAGCCCGTTCGTAAGCGGCTCTCTGCTTGCCGGATGTATGAGCAAATTCATCATGTAATAGCCTTAGAATATCAATCATCAACTGATTGACTACTTCTATATCCGCTGAATCTGCTGCTACAGATTTGAGAAGGGCGTATTTTTGTACTAAAGAAGAGCGCATACTACCAATTAACTATGAGCTAAAAGGAACAGATAAATTATTTTCAAAGCTTATTTTATATATGCAAACAGATCCGGCGTATTTTTATGACGAACCGTTTTCCGGGTCTGATCAGGAACAAATCTGACTTGCTTTACGGTCGATGGCTCGTTTGACAAATTTTGTTGAGGTTGTCCAAACTGTAACAAACTGTACATAAGCATCGAGCCGAACCCGCCGAATAATAGGGCAGAGGATGCATATTGAAGCCGTAACTGCCCATTTATTTTCTGAGAAAATAGCTTACCGATAAAATAAATCGATAAGCAAAACTGGCACCCTGTTCCGAGAATAACGAAGAAAGTGTTCATGTCCTGATTATTTGCTGTCCTGTAGTTTGTACTCTATTATTTTGACTCAGAATTTGCTCAGAGAGACAACTTATTTACTTATCGGTATCTTTTGGTAGGGTATGTATTTGTTATCAATGATAGGTTACAAGTAACTGTATTATGTGTAAATATCTGACTTACAGAAAGTTATTTCATGATTAAGGCCATCTGCACATGAAATACCGTTCAGTAAATAAATAAGAATCTGACGCAACCCTTACCCTCCCGGTTCCGTATTGCCGCAATAAGTTATTCCTCTCAAGGGAAATACGTTAAGTCGGTATAGAAAGCCAGTTCGCTATTTGTGGGCTGGCTTTTTTGTGCGGTGCTCCGCAACTGCTCTATGCACTTGGCCAGTATAACTGATCGTTTTCTGATTCCTGTAGCGTCTTCTGGTTTGGCCGTAGTTGCGGCCAACTTTTTAACCTTCCTACTTAATGCGGACTGGCCGGATCAACTGAGGTTTTGGCACGTTATAGCCGAATAATTAATTAGTAGGCCGGTTAATTAATTCGCGATATTGCTCATAACCTATTGATTATCTTAGGCTTGAACTTATCGAAACATTTTGGTGTGCTAATCCCGGCTGGCTCTGTCGGCTGGGATTTTTGTCTGATTAAGTAGAAGAACTAAGAGCATATCTTGGCATAAAAACTGGTGAGATCGAGGCATTTACGATCAAATGCCGGTTAGGTCAAATTTCCCTGTTAAGATGAATAAATTCGACTGGTTTAACCGGGTTGCGTTCCTGTTGCTTTGTTTGCTATATGGCCTGTTACTTACCCTGTTGCTGTGGCTGGGTTTTCGGATTCTATGGAATTGGGCAGACTAATTGGGCTTTTAGCCTGAGCAGCTATTCGCTCTTAGCCTTGCCTTATAGGTATGCAATGGTACCGTAACGAAGAAGCGGTTAAACGAAAGGTTAACGTATACTATATACCGTTATGGATGCTTACTTATAAATTAGATTTGGGTTTCCGGTTAATTAATTAAGAGTAGTATATCCTAGTCCGTTCATATTGTTCAATAAATTTGTAGTTGCTGATAAGATTAGACACATCAGGCACAAAATTCCCATTGGTCATACTGGTGGGAATTATCGTTTGTAGCACAGTTGAACCATAACTCACGTAATCACTACTCAACCGGGTTCTATTAAATATGGCTTAGCATCCGTTAATAAATAGAAAATGTAGATCTATATGGTTTTGACCCATAAAATAGTGCTATAAATACTATTCAATAATTTTTTCATATGAATTGAACAACGTTGATTTGTTGATTTATCGAATATAATTTTGCTTAACACTTCTTCATCATGCTTATAGCACTGGAGCAGTTTAACCGGCCTGATAGCCCGTAGAACGGCTATCAGGTTTTTTATGATACATCATATAGGCTTCCGATAAAATTTTGACGCAAACCCAATGTAAAATACCAGTGGGGCGAGAATAAAAACAAAACTGGCATAGGGATGTATGAGGCTGCTTATGCAAGCCGTTGCATAACAGCAGGGCCCAACCAGGCCGATTCGGTTGGCCTGAGTGTACAGTTTTTGCGAATAAATGGAATGCTGGAGCGTTGAGTGCCGGTGGATATGATCAACAAAAACAAGATGCTGTATACCAATGGCACCCAGCAACGATGAGTAGATAATGATGGAACTGGCCAGGTGAGGGTGTTTGGCCAGCAGGGCCGCAGGAAACGGAATCAAGGCAACCGTCATCAAGTAAAAAATATTGCCAAAAAGCAGAAACGAGTCGACCTCCCTCACCATATTGAAAATGCGGTGGTGCGCCACCCAGAAAATACCTACAACCAGAAAGGTGAATACATAGGTCAGTATGCTGGGCGTAATTGACCGTATCATTGCCAGAAGCTCACGGTCAGAAATAGCTTCGGTTTTGGGAAGGTGAATATCTAATACAAGTAGGGTGATTACAATAGCGAATACACCATCCGAAAACGCTTCCAGGCGGTTCTTGTTCATGAACGAGTAGCTTGCTTTTAGGAGAAAGTGCTACAAAATAAACAGTAATCTGCTCCCATCCGAATAGAAAAACAAGCTGGTGGAGTTCTCCTCCAGTAACTAGCCTCCAGATCCGATCTGGAGGCTAGTTACTGGAGAGACTATCAGATCACATGTCGTCGGATAAAAACTTGCGGATTGTTTGGTAGGGGCGAAGCTGGGCCTTTCCATTAGTCCCTTTTTCGGCCGATCCGTTGCCTGAATGGGTTTCGCCCGGTCGGTTAACACCGTTAACCCGCTTCCCGTTTTGTCGTGTAGCCATTTCACGGCGAAGTTGTTGTTGCTCTTCATCGCTTAAAGCCTGGCGATTGGCTTCGCCCTGCCCATAGCCATCATTAAAATTACTGATGCGGCTGTCGGTTTGGGCTAGTTTCAGTTCGGCCAAAAATTCATTTAATTCGGAAATAGCCAACTGCCGCTGTTCTTTCAGTTCTTCGAGCGAAGGCAGCAGGTCGAGATTGTGCTGCAATACATGTTGCTGAGTGCGTTGCTCAGCCAGTTGCGCTTCGAGGGGAGCAATTTCGGCGTCAAGTCGTTTGAGCCGCCTGCGGAGTTTCCAAAGCTTTATATCGGCCTGAAGCCATCGGAACCAGAAAGCCGAGAGCACCGGCAACGCGATACCAAGGCAGACAGCGCCTGCCAGCGCGAACAAAATGCCACTCAGTACAAACGATAGCAATGCCCAGGGGCTGTTTACTAAGGCGAGGTTAAGTTCGCTGGATTCGCTGAGTTGCTTTTCGATCTTATCAACGGTTGAGGGACTAAGCACTTGGGTGGCTGCCGTGGGGTCGGTGCTTAACTGAAGCTGGCGTACCGATTTGTTGATGGCAGCTTTCAACTGATCGGTTCGGTAGGCTTCATACCGAAACCAGCCCAGTACGGCCAGGGTCAGAACCGAAAAAACAGCCAGTGTGATCTTAAACTTCTCGTACTTGCTTTGGTTTTGCTCTGGATTTTCGTGGTATGGTTTCTCGATGAGTCGATCATAGGCCGGTTTCAGCAGGATTGAAACCATTGCTAGCCCGACCGCAAACGCCCAGGCTTCGTTGGTATTACGTATATTGAGGGCGTAAGCAACAATTTCGTGTGAGATAATCAGATCGCCAGCCAGAAAGGAGATACCCGCAATAAGGAACAAAAGCCCAGCCACCAACGAATAATCGGGGGCTGCTTTAGCCCGGCGTTCGCGTAGGCTATCGCGATCGGTTATTAGTGCCAGCCGGTCGGTTTCCCGTTGCTTCACCTGTTTATCCAGCCGTTCGACCTGGAGGGTATGGTTTTGAAGTTCGGCAAAGGCTGTTCTGCGGGCATCGGTTGCTTCGCTGAGTTTTTGTTCGGTTGTCGTAAGCTCAGCGCGTTTTTCCTGAATTCGTTCCTGTAGCCAATCAGTATTGACCTGACTGGACAGGTAACCTTCGTATGTTTCCCGATTGACACCTTCCACACCGCTCGTGTAGCCGTGCTGAAAGTCGGGGTTGTTGGTTGGCTCCATTTGTTGTGTACTGTTTAGACATTAAAGCTGACTGATACATTGGTCACCCAGCCTAACGTGGTTGATCATTAGTTGATAGACGTACTTGGTTGTGTACACAGTTTTTTATTGATAGGCTAATTGAATAACTAATGATACCGAACAAATGAATTCTTGTTTAATTAAAGATGGCCTGCCGCTGCTGTTCTGTCAGCCTATTGCGGAGGCTGCGAGCGAGTTCAAACTCACTTAGAAATAAATTAACCAGCCGATCGCGTTGTGTGTTTAGCTGGGCCCGTTGGCTGTCGGCCTGTTTCTGGGCTGTTGCCACTGGCCACTTCTCTGCCTGCAGGTGACTGATTTCCTGCCGAAGTTGATCCAGACCAGTCTCCCAGGCAGGAATTTTTTGCTGTTTATCGATAGCTAACCGCCGGTTCAATTGGGCTGTTTTCAGCCCTGCTTCCAGGGTCGTAAGGGTACTTAATACGAGTTTTCCCGCTAGTAGAAACAACATAAACACAAACACAAACAGACTACATGCCTGTAAAGTTGACTGAGTTTGCAAAGCCTGAACCAGTATAAAGATCGATGCTGACAGAGGCAAGCCTGTTTCTTCAATCAACCGCCGTCCACTGAGCCGGGTACCTTCTTCGTAGAAAAACGATGTTCGTCCGAATAAATTGAACATGCCCGCCAGAAAGACACCTGCGGTTATCCAGGTGTTTGAAAATGCTGGGTGCAGTGTATGGTCAATCAGGTAATAGTTGCCGATACAAACCACGGCCGATAAGGTCAGGCTTACGCCGGTACGGAGCAGGTGGGTTTGTGCAGGTTCCTGGTTTTGGAGGATTGTAATTTGCTGTTGCCGGATGGCTACACGACGTTCCAACTGCTCAATCAACTGGTCGTATTCGCCTGCTTTTTGCCCAAGTTGTTCAATGGTTGCTTCTAGCGGAGCCGTTTGATAAGCAAAGTAAGCGCTGATTTCAGCTATTTTCTCATCGGGTTCGGCAGTTGACAGGCCATACAACACGCCCTCATCCCGCAGGGTTTCTTCATCCGTGAGCCAATAAGGGAGTGGCTCAACAGAAGAACTGCCAGAAACAGTCGGTAATGGTTGCCATTGAGGAGCGGTTATCGTTGGCTGGATAAAGCCGGGTTGTGGTACTGCCTGACCAGTCGGATTCAAAACCGGTGGCGAAATTTCGGAGGCTGCCTTAGGGCGAAAAAAAGTGCGCAGACGTTGGCTTAGCGTCATTCGGTAAACCCGGTATGTGGGTTAATGAACAGAATAGTTGCGTATAAAACATCCGTAAATACGTAAATAGTGCCCTAATAAAGCAAATCTGGGCCCGAATAATGACAAAGAAAGGCCAGATCATGTATCTAAAATGGTACTTATTGTATTTACCCTTTATTGTTGCTGTAAGAATACCCGTTGCAAAGCACCCCAAAGCCGCTTTTTAAGATTCAGATCAGCCTCGATGGTGGGCAGGGAATCGGCCATCAGAAAAGTGATCCCAAAAAAGCGAATAGGATGGTACCGATCCATTGCTATATCGAGATGAATCCGCTTAAAGGGAACCCCAAACGTAATGAAATGATGAATTTTTTTCGTTTCAACCAGCGCTGCAAAGTCCAGGTCGCCCGCACCATGCAGGTTGAGCAGATCAACGCCATCGATGTTAAGGTTGATGGCTTTTAGAATTTTTTCCAGAAATAACAGATTGCTGGGATCTAGTTCTTCATCGGCCAGAATCAGCACTTTATGATTGAGCTGGGGGCGAACCGGTTGCTGAACGGCAGGGATGATGGGGGGCGTCGATGAGCGGGCAACGGATTGAGGAAGTGGCTCAGGAGCGGGTACAAATACGGGCGTTTCTTCGTCTGGTTCCTGCGTGGTCGTTCTGTCCAGAATTTCGGCAGAAGCAGTGCTCGATTCTCCTATTGAAAGGGATGAGCCCGTCGACAAGGCGTCTAGTTCGGTAAGCAGATCGGTTGGAGCCGCTGGCTTAGTGGCAGGAGCACTTGTTTCGTCCACAGACAATGGGTCGGCCAAAACCGGCTGGTTTTCGGTTGCCCATAACTCGTTTTTCAGACGAAATAACTGATCGTTCTGATAAAATGACTGATAAAAATTCGTTGCTGACATTCGTCTGCTGCTTAATGACTGCTTTTCAGTTTATACCAGTTGATATCATGGAGCGGTTCGCGCCGACCATCGAATGAATTGTCAACCGGACCGTAATATTTAACAAGATAATTCAGGATGGCTGGTTCTGATTCGCCCAGATCCCAGAGTTTTTGGGTTCGTTGCATCCAGCGAATGCGTTCGATCCATTTATCCCGTGAAAAATGACTTTGCAGGATCAACTTACTCGAATGGCAGGCTGTACACTGTCCTTTTACCAGCATAAGTTGCGGATCGATGGCCAGCCCTGTTTCCGGGTCTTTCCTGACGGAGTCCAGTGCCATTGCTGTCCAACTCACTGTGGGTGGCTTTGCCGATCGAATCGGGTGTTCTTCCCCCGAATGTGTTGTCATTGATACGAGCCCGAACAGCACAAACATACTAAAGAAAACTACGGTTTCGCTTTTCATCCTTTTGTCGTTTCGTTATCCAACCTTTACCGCTATCCGATGGCAGGCATTGTTCAGATAGCCTTCCGGGTTCCATTGCGGCATAACCATTGGTTGTGTAACTCCCTCGCTGTCAGTTGCTCTGGCCCATATTTCGTAATAGCCTGGCTGCGGAAGCTTCACTTCGGCTGTCCAGTGTTGCCAGGCCAGCCGATTTTTAGGTGGTTTCAAATCGGCTTTCTGCCAGGTTGCGCCAAAGTCAGCCGAGAGATGCATTTCACGGACCGATCGGTCGCCAGCCCAGGCATGGCCACGCAAGCTGAGGGGTTGCCCTTTGGTTAGCATAGCACCCGTTTGAGGATACGTAATGAGCGACTTTATGGGCATCGATTCAATGATCTTAAACTGATCTTCAGGCGGATCAACACCAGGTTCAACCGGGTTGATGGGTACCTTATAACTTTTGCCCGTCATCTTGGTGCCATCGTGAACTTTATTTCGAACGGCAATGGTATGCAACCACTTTCCCGATGTCGATGCAGGCCAGCCACCAACAACCAATCGGAGGGGAGCTCCATTGACGAGGGGAATATCCTGACCATTCATGGCCCAGGCAACCAGTGTTTCGTCTTCAAGAGCCTTTCGCATCGGAACGCCCCGTGAGATGGCTTCTTTTTTCGGGTCCAGACTAATATGCAGGTCTTTGCCGTAGTAGCCGATATAGACGGCATCGTCTTTCAGACCGGCATCATTCAATATGTCTTTTAACCGCACACCGGTCCATTCGGCACAGCCAACACCGCCCAGCGTCCACTGGTTTCCTGAGGTTTTCGGATAATACCCGGCCCGACCATTCCCGGCGCACTCCAGCACCAGTTGATAGGTATAGTGCTTAAACTGTTTTTTTAGATCTTCAAGTTTGTAGGTCTTAACCTGTTTAACTGATTCGCCTTTGATTGTCAGGGTCCAGTTTGCTGCGTCGACTTTTTCGGGAGCCAGCCCGTTGTTTCGTATGAAGTATTTATCGGCGGGGGTGATGGCATCGTCCAGCAAATGAGGGGGTGTTTCTACATTCCAGGGTTTGTCGCTAAGAACAACCAGCCCTTTGTCTTTGGTTGCCATCGGGTCGATATCGAATGCCAGTGGCAGATAATGCTTCGGCAATTGATTGGCAAAAACGATGTCGGTGCCTAAGAGTGTGGTGAGTGTGGCCAGTGAACTTTTTTTCAGGAATCCCCGGCGGTTGAAGAGGTTATCAGATGGGTTGAGTAAAGCCATGTGTCTAGTGCAGTATTGTAGGCCAAAATTACGCAAAAATGAAGAGGCATCTCTCAATGCAACCAAGTTTGCTGATAATCATTTGTTATGGCCAATGCAAAATGGAATACGATAAGCCATAGTGTATCGGTAGAGAGTTTGCATTCGTTTTACCGCAACGACGCTAATCACTAATGATAACGCATGGATGACTAACTGCCTGTTTTACTGCCCGTTTTTTTCTAATTCGGTCAGTGTCCAGGGCGAGGTTCGCTGGGCAGTTTCCTGACGGAGTCTGGCGACTTCACTCGTGCTAATCATGGGAAGAGTCCGACGACCGAATGTTCCGCCGACCCGTACGGCTGGAGGAGTCGTTGGAGTGGCAGGTCGGTTATTGGTCTGACCGGTGGAGCGCCCTGGCGGTGGGAAAACGGGCGTGCCGAATTCGAACCGGATATAGTTAGCGACAGAAGCAATCCATTCATCGTTATTTTCGGCCATTGAGGGCATCAGGGTTGGGTAGGATTTGCCGTCGATAGGGCCGGATAATCCTTTTAATAGAATGTTGAGTAGCAGATCCTTGTCTGCCAGATGTTTCGATCCGGCAATTGGGGGCGCTACCTGACTGGCTAATCCTTTGCCATCGGTTCCGTGGCAGGATGAGCACAGTGATTTGAAAATTTCGGCACCTTTCAGCACTGATGCCCGATCGGCCGCCGATAGAATGCCCAGTTTGTTACCATAGCGCTTGAAATCGTTGTTTTTCTGGATGCTGGCTTCAACGGCGGTAATCATCATGTTGTCGGTATTTTGGGCCAGTAATTCCTCTACAACCGTTTTTGCTTTCGGGGAGTCGCTCATATGCATAGATTCCAGAACCTGAATCCGTACATCGGTGCTCGGATCGTTCTTCAGGCTGGCTACCTGGCCGATAAGCACTTCATCATTTTTCTTCAGATAGGGTTCGCTAATCCACACTGCCGTCCGGCGTACCTGGGCATCATCGTCTTTTAGGGCTGCATTTAGCGTTGCCACATCAATGGCATCGAGACCTTCCAGCGTCCAGAGGGCATGAATGCGGGCTAATACGCTGGTTTTATTTTGTGCACCCGTCGCAATCTGTTTTAGAGCAGGTACCACCGATTTGTCGCCTAACACGATCAGTTGGCGCTGCGCGTTATCGCGCCACCAGCCGTTTGGGTGGTCAAGGTAAGCCACCAGCTGGCTGGCCGTTTCATTCAGCATATGTGGTTTGGGGCTGGGTTTGGCCCCATCCTGAACGAGCCGCCAGATTCGCCCGTGCTGAATATGCTTGTCTAGCCCCAACCGTTCGATCTGCGGACGAATCCAGCTTCCTTTGGGGGTCCATTGCGATTCCTGAATAATACCCCGGTTCATATCCACGATATACAAGTTACCATCTGGACCCGTGTAGGTGTTGACCGGACGGAAATTGAAATCCGACGATGCAATGAATTCCTGCTCTTTATACACATTTTCGAGTTGGGTTTTTCCCTGCCGATGCAGCACGTGGGCGCGACGGATAATCCGGGCTACGGGTTCACAAATCAGGTAGTCGCCAACCAGATCGGTCGGGAGTTTGTCACCCCTGTAGATGGACTGACCGCAACCGGCCGTGAAATGATTCAGTGTACTGTCGGGACGTAAGCGTTTGGGGCCGCCCTGGGCATCCGGATTCGCGATAATCGACCAGACGGGGGCAAACGTTTCTTCATCGTAGGCATCAGCCAGTTCCAGTGCCCCATATTTTGGGTTGATCTGGAAACCAGACCCCGCATTTTCGCCACCACCCCGGCTAAAGAAGAGCCGCCCATAGTTGTCGTGCGTTAAGCCCCACTGCCCGTTGGAACCGCTGGACAGCGAATCGACCCGAATACTACCGTTGGTATACCGAAACCGAACCGGATCAACTGTTACATAAATCCAGTTGTCGAGATTCCAGTCGAGGCCACTGCGCTGGTGTTCGAGGTTGCCGGGCGCTTTGCGGTCAACATGGTAAATCCGTTTTTTATCGTCGGCTACACCATCACCGTTTGTGTCTCTGTAGCGCCAAAGATCGTACGTATCTGTTTCATTGACAATAAGTTCGTGGTTGACACACAGCAACATTCGGGGTAACAGCAGTTTGTTGATGAAAACAGAACTTTTGTCCATTTTTCCATCCCCGTTGGTATCTTCCAGCAACATCACCCGACTCACCGGTTCGTGTTCGCCGGTGGCATCGGCATCCTGCATGTACGTATCCATTTCGGCAACATACATACGGGCATTTCCATCCCAGGCAATGGCTACCGGCTCGTGAATCATTGGCTCGCTTGCTACCAATTCCATATGATATCCGGTCGGTACCCGAAACGATTGCAGGCTTTGCTCCGGTGTTAATTGGGCTGGATTTGCAATCGGATTAATAGTTGGCTTCGGTTCTAAACCCCCATTTGTCGATGACGCTGTTTGCTGGGTTTGCGCCGTTTGTTTTGACACTGTGCATGTAACAGCCAGAGCCGAAAGAAGAAGGAGCGTTGCTGGCCATGTATTTTTTTTCATAGGAAGGGACTTGGGTTATAGTATGCGGTTTATGGTTGTTCAATAGATTGAGTTTATGCTCCTGACAGGACGATTGAGCTACATCAACTTGTCTTTCCTTTCGGGGCTGGGGTAATGGTAGTCCAATAAATTTGGTTAAAACCCGATGGAACTGGAGCACTCAACAGCCCAACCGAAAACCGGATATCGAACCGAATTCAGCGTTTATGTTTGTAGTTTCATAAGTCGTGAGCGTGGTGCTTTTTACTCTATTTGATGCACTATTTAATCTGGTTTTTATCCTACAGTTAGCACGTAGGAAACTACCTCTTGTCGGCTTCGGGAAGTTTCGTTACGTGATGGACTGGCATACAAAAAGCCATTGTGAACGTATCTCACAATGGCTTTTTGTAGAAATGAACGATCTGTAATGAATTTACTTTTGATTGCTGGCCTGTTCCTTTTCCTGATCCATAAACTTGATCGTGGAGAACGACAGCAGTGGCTGAATGGATTTTGCCTGATCGTTTTTGAAAATGAAATAAAGATCATGAACGCCGTTCTGAGCTTTCAGCGAAATAAAAACGGGTGGGCGGGCAAACGGGTTGAAACCTGCACCGGGTTTGGCCGTTGCTGGTTTATTGCCGGGAGCACCGCCCGACGACGAAGCTACACCATTTGCCCCCGCTTTTGCGTTCGATTCCATCTGAGCCATAAGCTTAGCTATGTCCACTTCGGGAGCCAGTTCCACCGTCGTTTGACCGATGATTGGTCCCGTTGGAGAACCGATCCGCACTTCAATTGTTCCACCGGCACTACCTTCGCGACGCTGGGCGGCTGCGTTCAGTTCCAGTTGTTTGATACCCGTCAGGTCCAGCTTCTGAAATGCGATGTAACTATTATTGTACGGAATCACGTTTTCGCCTTTGCCCATTCCTTTCGCTTTAATGTCGGCTCCGTGCACAACCTGGGCCGACGACGCATCGAGCTGCGGACTGTGCAATACGAGCAGTTGTTCGGTCGTTTGAGCCGGAACTTCTTTGCTCCCTTTGGTGGCGGCAGCCCCACGGTCAGTATAAGCCGCCCGGATCAGAACGGAACCTTTGCCATTGTCGCCTTCTGGAAGTTTAAGTGCGTATGTTCCTGCCAGTGGCAGGCTGCTATAGGTTTTATCGTTAACGTGCAAAATGTACTGAACCAGCGTACTGGCATCGACTACCGACATGGCCGGATGCCCTGGCATGGCCACATCGCCCCAGACCCCAACGCCACCCTGTCTGATTTTGGCAACCAGACGATCAGGCGCACCTGCATCGCCTTTATATTTGGTGGCAATGGCCGTGAAAGCAGGACCTACCGATTTTGTGCTGATCTGATGACATACTTTGCAATCGCTCTGATTGATGAGCGTATGAGCAACGGCAAACTGCGTTGAGGCATCAACGCTACGCTGAGTCTGCATCACTTCGGCATAATCGAATCCTTCAGAAGTATAGTCGATGCTCATGGCTACACGTGCCGCAGGTATTTTGCCATTGGCCAGGCTGCCGTCTTCCTTATCGTCGACCTGAACCGTGTACTGAATAGGTTGATCGGGAAAGAAGAAAGTTCGGTTGCCCGTTAGGTTGACCGAAACCGTTGGGGGAGCATTCCCGGCAATGATTTTTACGGACTGACTATTAGTGGCACCCTGTGGATCGCTTACCGTAAGTGTCGCCGTATAGACTCCCGGCTTATCGAAGGTAACGGCTGGGTTGGCGGTAGAAAAAAACCGTGGTGCTGTACCGGGCGACGTAACTTTCCACTGATAGCTTAGTTTATCGCCGTCGTTATCCTTGCTACCGTCAGCAAGTAAGGTGAGCTGTAAGGGAATTGGGCCACCCTGTTTGCTTGCCAACGCCTGAACAATCGGTTTGCGGTTTCCGCCATTATATTCGATGCGAACCAATCGTGAATTATCACTCCTGCGAAACCAGTTGCTGCCATATTCCAGAACGTACATATCGCCGTCGGGACCAAATTTCATATCAATCGGTTCAACGGGGTGGTAGCTGGGGAGAAATCGCTCCATCGATTTGTAGTTCCCATCGGCATCCATTGTGATGGCCATGATCCAGCCCCGCGAAAAATCAGTGACTATCCATTTGCCTTCATAATAAGCAGGCCAGGGGCGTTTGGCACCTTTGAAATCGGCCTGATGATAAATAGGGCCACCCGTAGCCGATCGCGATCCAGTGCCCACCAGCGGAAATTCTTCCGAAACGGCATACGGATAGTAGATGAACGAGGGCGCTACGGGCGGTAATTCTTTCAGGCCAGTGTTGTTCGGTGAGTTGTTAACGATGTGATCCGGGTCTTTTTTGTCGAGCGGCTTTTTGTTCTCATAGTCATAGACCGGAAAAGCCTGCCTGTTACCGACAAACCACGGCCAGCCGAAGTTGCCCGGTTTGCGCGCCTGGTTTAGCTCGTCGTAGCCACGTGGTCCAATCTCTGAATCGGCCGTGGCATCAGGACCTATCTCGCCCCAGTAGATATAACCCGTTTTGCTGTCGAGCGAAATACGCCAGGGGTTCCGGTGGCCCATCGAATAAATTTCCGGGCGGGTAAGCCCCCCGTCCCCCGAAGGGGGTGGATTTACCGCAGACCAGCCTCTGGTTTCCCCTTTGGGGGCGGAGGGGGCCTGAAAAAGATTCCCGTCTGGAATGGTATAAGTGCCATTGGTTTCAGGGTGAATCCGGAGAATCTTGCCGCGTAAATCGTTCGTGTTTCCAGCGTGCCCCTGATCGTCCCAACTACTGCGGCCGGGTCGTTCGTCGGTTTGGGCAGCTTGCTGGTTGCCCGTATTATTGCCAACGGTCAGGTACAGATTTCCAGCTCGGTCCCAGGTCATGCCGCCACCCGTATGGCAGCATACTTCACGCTGAGTGGGGACTTCCAGCAGCACTTTCTCCGACTGGATTTTGTTGTCGCGGAATTCCCAGCGGGTGAGCATATGTTTTTTCTCCGTCGGGTGCGCATAATACAGATAGAGCCAGTGATTCTGATCAAAGTGAGGGTCGAGCGATAAACCCATCAGCCCTTCTTCGGCTTCAGAAACACGCCCTTCGGCGGAGGTATATTTGGTATTGACCGGAATTGTTGCGATCAGATCGACCGTTTTGCTGGCCGGATCATATTTTTTTACGGCGCCCTTGCGCTCGATGATAAATGCCGTGCCATCTTTCAGGACGTCAAACGCCATTGGCTCGTCGAGTTCTTCGGCTACCACTACGGGTGTAAAGCGGGTTTCGTCGGGCTTGCCGGGGGAGTCCTGTAAGGTAAACGAAGCTAGTCCAAGCAACAAAGCTGTGTTAGCCAGGACTGATAACGAAAGAGAAAAAGGTTTCAGGAGCATACGAATGAGTTAGGCGAGTTGAGTTAACAGGGAAGGTCAGAAATGATTCATAAAATGAGGTAGGTTTTAGCCTACCTCATTTTATGAATCATCAGGCCAGAATTTTTGTCAGATTCGTATAGCTCGTTGTGATGCTTTCAATAGGCGTAGCGGCCATGTCCTGCTCCACAAAGAAGTATTTCAGTCCGGCTACTTTTGCCGCAGCAAATGCCCGTTTAAAGTCGACGACGCCATTGCCCACTTCCGTAATGGTTTTGTTATCGGCCTTAATGTCTTTGATGTGCCAGAGCGGGAAGCGGCCAGGATGTTGGTTGAAGATCTCGACCGGATCTTTACCGGCTTTGGTAGCCCAGGCCAGGTCCAATTCCATCTTCACCAGATCTTTGTCGGTTTGCGACAGAATCAGTTCATACGGCGTTTTGCCGCCCTCGACGGGGTCGAATTCGGTGGAGTGATTGTGGTAAGCAAAGCCAATCCCTGCTTTTTTACAGGCTTCGCCCGTTTTCTGGAATACCTCGATCGATTTCTGAATTTCGTCCAGCGTGGCAACGGGTGTGCTTGCACAGACCAGATAGGAGAGACCTCCTTCAACAGCTTCGTCGACTAACTGCTGATAGTTGTCGCGTAAATTAAGTTGCGGAGGCATTTTTGAAAAATCCATCGCCGGACGCTGGGCACTACCGCCCGGTGCTTGCCCACTCGGAGGAGGTCCACCTGCTGCGGCCGGACGTGGACGGAAAGGAGCACCACCTGCATGATGGGCGCGCCAGGTCATACCCAGGTCAGCTACGAGTTTTTTGAATTCTTTGGCCGTGTAGCCATAATATCCGCCCCGCAGGTTGAAAGCCGATTCAATTTCCTTGTAACCAACAGCCGCCACTTTCTCTAAAGTGCCTTTCGGGTCTTCGTTCATTGGGCGGAAAAGGGTAAATAGCTGAAGTCCGATAGGTCGCGTAGGGGCACCCGCCAGTAAATCGCTGGCATGGGCGAGTTGAGGAAGCGCCAGACCGCCGATAGCAAGGGCGCTGGCATCGCGAAGAAAATGTCTTCTGGATATCATAGGAAAGGAATAGTTTAAAAAAAGCCGCAGGCTGCGAACAACCTGCGGCTGGGAAATGAGATTATTTCTTTTCGGCTACCGCGCCATCCTGCCTGGCAAATTCGCCACTGGCTTTTATTTCGACTTCATCGCTGACGACCGTTGTCGGAACCGAGCCGACGCCAAAATCGGACCGTTTCAGGGTCCCGCTGATTTTTAGACCCGCTTTGTCCTGCTTACCGCGTGGACTGTCCATCGTGACAGGACCCGTCAGAACGGCGTCGAGCGTGACGGGTTTCGTAACGCCATGCATGGTCAGATTGCCCGCCAGCTTGTAGTTTTTACCCTCAACTTTCTTGAACGAGGTACTTTTAAAGGTAATCGTTTCAAATTTGGCAGCATCAAAAAAATCGGGACTTTTCAGATGCCCGTCGCGCCGGTCGTTATCCGTATTGATGCTATTGACATCGGCGGTTAATTCGACAACAGCATCGGAGAGATCAGGTTTTGCCGAGATGATTTTTGTATCGAAGGTCTTGAAATTGCCATCAACTTCCGATAGCATCAGGTGAGTAACCGTAAAGCCAACTTTGGCGTGTGACTTATCGACTGTCCAGGTTTGAGCGTTTGCGGCCGAAACAGCCAGCAGAGTGGCAACAGATAATAGAACCGACTTCATGGTTATGTTACGTTAACAGGTTAAAACAAACTATTGGATAAAATTTTAGAAGCTATTAGCGAGGACGACCACCGCCCGACTGGCCTCCGGCGGCTGGTGCGGCCTGTTGTTGCTGGCCACCGCCATCGCCATCACCGCCTTTGATGTCGTCGTTATTCACGCCACGAGCCTTACGACGAGGTTGCTCAAAGGTCATTTTGCCGATCCGGTATGTGAATGTCACTTTTACGTTAGCGTTGTAGAGATTGGTAACGCTGACCTGAGTAAGCAATGGAGAACTCAGGTTCGTTCGCATTCTTACGCCATTGGTGGCAAAGTTCTCGGCGGCCAGACCAATGCTGCCCCGTTTGTTGGCCAGGTCCTTGCGGAAACCCAGCGAGTACATATAAAAACTCCCCATCGTTCCCTGAAGCTGCGGCATTGGTCCCCGGAAGAAACTGAATACCTGAGCACTCCAGCCTTTGTTCAGCTGCAACTGGCTCATCAGGCGACCTCCAATGCTTACGCCCGATTTTTTGATGGTAATCGATTCTCCGGTGGCGTCTGGCGTTAGGCCCTGCATATACACATAATAACCGTCAATGCCACCATTTACACTCCATTTAGAGGTTAGGTTGGTATTGAAAAAGATGTTTGAGCCGAAGGTACGCTGCACGCCGATGTTCTGGTAGGTCGTGATGATCCCTCCTGCCAGCGTATCTGAAGGAATGCGGATCTGCGTGATAGCATTGTTCGTTAACCGGCCGAAAATGGCGGCATTTAGATACGTTTTCTTGATCGTCGAGCTTAAACTCAACTCGAAATTATCAGTTAGCTCCGGACTCAGATTGGGGTTACCAACACTAATCATTTGCGGGTTTGCAGCGTTAGGGTTAGGGTTCAATTGCTGTAGACCAGGCCGCTGAATACGGCGGTTATAGGCCGCTTTCAGCGTGCTGCCACCTTTCAGACTTTTCGATACGTTAATGCTTGGTACCAGATTGCTATAGTTTGGAATGTTGAGGTCCGTATTCGGCTTCGACTCGGTCGATTGCGTAGCCGATATGCTCGTGTATTCGTAGCGCGTACCAACTTTAAAGGTGTATTTGCTGGGCGTTACATAGGTATAGGAAATGTAGCCCGCACCAATATTCTGGTTATACGAGAGCGTGCCAGATGGGTTCGTTGGGTCGAACGACAGTTCGCCGGTGCTGCTACCAACCAGATACTGATACCGGCTGTCGACCCGGCGCATGATAGATTTTCCCCCAAACTCCAGCAACTGATTTTTGCGGATCGGTGTCTGGTAATCGGTCTGGATCGTAAACTCCTGATTGGTGTTATTATTCAGGTTTTGCTGGCGGGCCGTGAGGGTGGTGCCGTTGTTGAGAATGTCGGCATAAAAATTATTCGTCAGGCCCGTCCGGCTGAATTGGGTTGAAATGCTCCATTCCTGCTGTGGCTTAAACGTGCGAACATAATCGATGTTCATATCCACCGAGTTCGAGAGATCTTTCCGGTTTACATCGCGGTTGGTCATTCTCAGCAACGAATCGCCAATGGAAGCGCTGGTTAGTTGATTTTGCTGTTGAACAAAATTGCGGGTGCCATAGCGGATATTGGCCGATAGCGACTGATCTTTAGCCAGGTCGTAGTCGATGCCGAGGGTGTATTGCCCGAATAGTGGCTTATCGAAGGCAGTACCTTCCTGGTGAGTTTGCTGATAATTAGTGCCTACCAGTGTGGTCTGATCCAGCGTCGAGGAGGCATGGTTGTACATAGCCCGGCCAAAGCCGCCCAGAGAAAGCCCCAGTTTCCCTTGCCGGTATGAGCCATTTAACCCCAGGTTTGACGCCCGCAGTCCAGCTCCGGCATCGACATTGAGCGTCAGGCCGTGCAGGGTATTCTTTTTCGTGACGATGTTGATGATTCCGGCGGCTCCTTCGGCATCATATTTAGCTGATGGGCTCGTGATTACTTCAACCGATTTGATCATATCGGCCGGAAGTTGTTTTAATGCATCGGCAACACTGGCTGCCACAATGGTAGAGGGTTTGTTGTTGATCAGTACGCGAATGTTCTGACTACCGCGCAGGCTAACGTTACCGTCCAGATCGACCGAAAGCATCGGTACCCGTTTAAGTACGTCCGATGCATCACCCCCTTTTGAGGTCAGATCTTTATCGGCGTTGAAAACCAGCCGGTCAACTTTTTCTTCGACCAGGGCCGCCTGACCAGTCACAACCACTTCGCCCAGTGTTCGAACATCGGCTGCCAGTTTTACGGTTCCGATCGTGATGTCGGTCCCTTTAGCAATAGTGAATGGTTTGGAATCCAGGTTTTTATAGCCAATAAACGAATATTGAAGCCGATAGTCGCCCGGAGCCAGTTTTGTCATCGAGAAATAGCCTTTCGTATCCGAAGTCGTTCCGTCGACGGGTTTATTTGTTTTCTGACTGATGAGTGCAATAGTTGCAAACTCAACGGGTTTGCCCGAGGTAGAATCGAGCAGTATACCACTTATTTTACCATTGCCTTTTGGGGTATCCTCCGCAACGCCCGTAAATTCCTTTTTCCGTCGGTCGTTCTGTCCACCAAAACCCGGAGGGCCGCCCCCCGGAGGGCCAAATTGAGCGTTGGTAGTAGAAATGCCGGTAAGACCGCTCCAGAATCCAAGTGTGAGTAGTAAAAATAGAAGTGCGTGGCGCATTGTTTTCTGAGATTAAACAGCCAAAGCAACAACCATTTTATTTCTCCCAAAAATGCAATAGACCGAAGCCCTGAAAATGTCGGCAGAACCCTCAATTCTACCGATGAATAGAAATATACTCAGACTACATACCGAATGGAGCCATTCGTCGGTCAGAATTTCGATACTGTCGGGAAACTCTGGAAATGTGCCGATTCGATAGCCATTTCCCGGAATTTTACTATATACTTGTAGCTTTCTTTATAATGATGGCTTCTACTCTTTTTTCCCGTCGCTATGTTTCGGTACTAATTCATGTACTGGGCTGGATTTTACTGGGGTTTTCGCTGTTTTTTTTCCCTTCGTTCAATTCTGATATTCAGCTTCCCCAAATGTTCTGGGTGCGTCAGGTGTTATTTTTTGGCCTGATGATTGGCATGTTTTACCTGAATGCCCTGATTTTGGTTCCCCGGTTGTTGCTGCGCAGTCAAACGGGAAAATACGTAATGGCTCTGATTCTGGTTGCCTGCATGGCTCTGATTCTGGTTGCCTGCATGGAATATGGGTTTAACCTGCCCGTTCAGATGCACCGTGCTTTTCATCCCGACGGAACCGGAAAGCCAAAATATTATGGATGGATTCAGCCGACACTCTTTACGGTTATCCTGATTCTTGGTATTAGTACCAGCATTGCGCTGGTGCAAAAATGGCAGGCCGATGCTAACCTCCGGCTGGCTCTGGAACAGGCAAAAACAACATCTGAACTATCTTTTCTGAAGGCGCAGATTAACCCCCATTTCTTTTTCAATACACTCAACAATATTTATGCGCTGACGTTGATCGATGTTGAAACGGCTCGCGAAGCGCTTCATCGGCTCTCCAGAATGATGCGTTATGTGTTATATGAAACCCAGGCCGGTACAACCTTACTTAGTAAGGAAATCGATTTTTTGAGCGATTACATTCAGCTTATGCAGCTTCGGTTAACTGATAAGGTAACCGTTACCCTGGATACGCCCTCACCCTTACATGACCAATCGATTGCCCCCATGCTATTTTTGCCTTTTGTTGAAAATGCCTTTAAACATGGGGTTAGTACACTTGATAAAAGCCGCATTTTTATTCGTATTCAACAAACGGATCATCAGGTACTGATGGATGTACGCAATACGTTGTTTCCACAAAAAGCTCCGTCGCTGGAGGTTGGTAATGGTATTGGGCTGGTCAATACACGCCGTCGGCTTGATCTGTTGTATCCCGATCAGTATTCGCTGCATATCGAAGAACAGAATCCGGCTGGCGAATATCAGGTTCAACTTATGCTGACCTTATCATGACCCTGACTTGTATTGCTGTCGATGATGAACCCCTTGCACTGGGACTCGTTTGTGCCTTTATTGAAAAAACTCCTTTTCTGGAGCTGAAAGGTCGGTATAGTAGCGCGGTAGAAGCCTTACAGGGGTTGTTACAACAACCTGTCGATGTGATTTTTCTGGATATACAGATGCCCGACCTGACAGGGCTGGAACTAGCCAGAGTACTGGAACGAAGTCACCGCGGAACCCATAAAACCCGCATTATTTTCACCACTGCCTTCGATCACTTTGCTTTGGATGGGTTTCGGGTCGACGCCCTGGATTATTTGCTGAAGCCATTCAATTATGAAGAATTTTTGCGGGCGGCCAGCAAAGCCCGTCACTATTTCGAACTGATTCAGCGTCCAGAATCAGCTCCTGCACCACTGGTTACGATTCCGATTAGCCCAGCCGATGCTACTGACGATTATTTGTTCCTAAAAGTGGAATATCAGTTGGTGCGGGTGGCCTATGGTGATATACTGTATATTGAAGGATTAAAAGATTACGTAAAAGTTTATCGCCAAACCGATCCCGACCGGCCGCTGTTATCGCTGACAAGCCTGAAAGCATTGGAAGAAAAATTGCCTTCCCGCCGGTTCATGCGCATTCACCGGTCATATATTGTAGCGTTGGAGAAAATAAACTCAATCACACGCAATTCTGTCCAGATTGGGTCGGCCGTCATTCCGGTCAGTGATCAGTACAAAGAACCCTTCGGACAATTTATCAGCAAATGGATATGATCTAGAGTTTTCGGTGCTCCACAAAAGGAGGTTCTAAACAAGCGAAGCACCGAAAACTCTAAACTAAAAACTCATTACTACAAACTCCCTACCGCCTGCCGATGGATGATGGCTTCGCGGTCGGGGCTGGTCGATATAAAACTGATAGGCAGGCTAAGCGTTTCTTCCAGAAATGAGACATAAGCGGCCAGCTCAGCAGGCATTTCATCGAAGGAATGAATGTTGGCCAGGTCGGTTTGCCAGCCTTTGAATGATTTGTATACCGGCGTCACAGCCGTGTCGCACAGGTCATAAGGCAATTGCTCGGTTAGTGTGCCGTCGGCAAGCTGGTAGTGAGTACAAACCTGAATTTCTTCGAAAATATTCAGAACATCGACCTTCATCATTACCAGTTGCGTAACGCCGTTGATCATGATGGCATATTTTAGCGCAGGTAGGTCGAGCCAGCCGCACCGACGTGGGCGGCCGGTTGTTGCTCCAAACTCACGGCCTTCCTGACGGATTTTCTCGCCAGTTTCATCGGAAAGCTCAGTAGGGAATGGACCGCTACCCACGCGAGTACAATAGGCCTTGAAAATACCAAACACTTCGCCAATTTGCCGGGGAGCAATACCCAGTCCCGTACAGGCTCCGGCCGTCATGGTATTGGATGAGGTAACAAACGGATACGAACCAAAATCGATGTCGAGCAACGATCCCTGAGCTCCTTCGGCCAGTACCTTTCTATTGTCGGTAAGCGCCTGATTCACTGCATATTCGCTATCCGTTAGCTGGAACTGTTTCATGAATTCGACAGCGGCAAAAAACTCAGCTTCAGCATCTGGCAATATTGTTGCATAATCGTAATTGTTCTGTTCCAGAATTACTTTGTGCAAAGCGACCAGTTTGTTGTATTTAGCCGGGAAATTTGGCGACAGGATATCACCAACGCGTAAGCCCTGACGAGCTACTTTGTCCTGATAGGCAGGACCGATACCGCGGAGGGTAGAGCCAATTTTCGATTCCCCTTTGGCCTGTTCATAGGCAGCATCCAGCAAACGATGGGTTGGAATGATGATCGAGGCTTTCTTGGAAATCTGGAGGTTGGCCGTAAGTGGCAGGTTGAATTTGGCCAGCCCGTCAATTTCTTTTTTAAACACAATGGGGTCGAGCACAACCCCATTGCCAATGATATTCAGAATATCGTCTCTGAATACCCCAGAAGGAATCTGGTGTAAAACGTGCTTAAATCCGTTGAACTCAAGCGTGTGTCCGGCATTGGGTCCCCCCTGAAAACGGGCAACAACCTGATACTGTGGCGCCAGCACGTCCACAATTTTACCTTTTCCTTCGTCGCCCCACTGGAGGCCTAATAAAACATCTACCATTCGAATTGGCCGCTTAAGCGGCTATGATTATGCTAATTCATTACTTTGAACAGCCCTGGTTATGGGCATAGGCTGAATATCCCGAAACGTAAAAGCGTTTGGGCCAGTGCCAAACTGGTTTAAATAGCTGAGTCGTTCTTTGGCTTCTTCTACGCTAGGAACATGCCCTACGGGAATCCACCAGAGGACGGTTGTCATCTGATCTGGTTTTTCGAACCATTTGCGTCGGTCTTTCATCACGTCGGTATGTAAGGTTCGAAAAACAAACGTCTGCAATTTTTCCGGCGATTCCCAGACCGACATATTCACAATGATACGCTCATCGTCGAATGGTCGAAAGTCGGTAGCGTTGTTGCCTTCGCCCTTTAAGCGCCAGATAAACCCATCACTTTGTTCGGCCAACTGATTAATGGTATCGAGCTGCGCAACAAAGTCAGCCATAATCGGGTGATCGATGGTTGGGGCAAGCATCCGCGATATATTTAACTGAGCAAGATGCATATATAGTGGGTATGAAACATGAACCAGGAGGTATGGAGCATACTTCATACCTCCTGGTTCCGATCATGGGTATCGTTTATTCTTCAACAGGAACCTGTGCCACCTGAGACAGTTGTTTGTTTTCGCAGGAGTCGCGGGCGCAGGCACCATAAAAAATTAATGAGTGATGCATAACATTAAATTTCAGCAAATCGCCGACCATATTCTGTATGTTTTGCACACGGGGGTCGCAAAACTCCATCACTTTATGGCAATCCGTACAGATGAGATGGTCATGCTGACGGTAGCCATACGATTTTTCGTATTGAGCCAGATTTCGTCCAAACTGATGTTTGGTTACTAAGTCGCAGTCTACCAGTACATCGAGCGTATTATAGACCGTTGCCCGGCTGACACGGTAGTTTTTATTCTTCATCGAGATATACAGTTCATCCACATCGAAGTGGTCTTCACGGTTGTAGATCTCTTCCAGAATGGCGAATCGTTCGGGTGTTTTGCGCAGCCCCTTGTTCTCAAGGTAAGCTGTGAAAATTGTCCGGGCAGATTCTAAATTAGATTGTTTCGGCGCAGCCATATCCGTTCCGATGATTGAAAGTACAAAGTTATAGGTTTGAGGTATACGGTATTCGGTTTACGGTGGCAGGTGGGTGAATAAAATCGTATGAACCGCAAGCCAACTTCCGAAAACCGGTTAAGAATCGAACCGAACAACCTCAAATACGCCGGGAACGCGCTCCAGTTTACGCATCAGAATTTCGAGGTGAGCTGTATCGTGAACATACAATCGGATATTACCTTCAAAAATACCGTCTTTTGAGTCAATTGTAACAGAGCGCATATTAATGTGCAGTTCATTGCTGATAACGCGCGTCACGTCGTTGACCAGGCCAACCCGGTCGGTTCCCGTAATGCGCAAACCCGCCAGAAACGCCAGCTCCTTCTGCGAAGTCCATTTGGCCTTAATAATACGGTTTCCATGATTCGACATTAGTTCGACCGCATTAGGGCAGGTTACGCGATGAATCTTGATGCCGTCGTTGATGGTTACGAAACCAAACACGTCGTCGCCCGAAATGGGGTTACAGCACTTGGAGAGTGTGTAGTCGATACGGTCCATATCTTCGCCAATGAGCAGCATGTCGGCATCTGCGCGTTCGCCATGAATCTTTTTGAGTTCTTTGGTGAACGATTTGGCGTCCTGGAGTGCATCGGTATTGAGCTTATTCTGCCGGTTTTCCTTTGCTTCCTTGTCGGCTTTAAATTTCTTGAATTCCTGAACGTCGATATGGCCTTTTCCTATACGGTAGAAGAAGTCGTCGGAGGTTTTCGACCCGAAATAAGCCCGGAGCTGGTTGATGGTTTCGTTTGTCATCTCCATCCTCAGCACCCGCAGTTTCTTCTGCGCCATATCGCGGCCATCGGTAACAAACCGTTTGTTCTCCTCCTTAATGAGGTCTTTTATTTTGGTTTTGGCCTTCGAGGTAACCACAAACCGAAGCCAGTCTTCGCTGGGTTTCTGCCGGTTCGATGTAATGACTTCTACCTGGTCGCCATTTTGGAGCACATGGCTCAATGGAACCAATGTATTGTTGACTTTAGCGGCCATACACCGGGCACCAATCTGGGTATGAATATCGAACGCAAAATCGAGTGCTGTGGCTCCCCGTTGCAGCACTTTCAGATCCCCTTTAGGAGTAAAAACAAAAACTTCTTCGCTATACAGGTTGCTTCTAAAATCGTCGACAAACTCGATAGCGGTTTTTTTATCGCCATTTCCGGCCGATTCCAGCATGTCGCGAACCTGACTGATCCAGGCTTCGATACCGGCTCCTGCCTGCGTGTCGTTGCCTTTATATTTCCAGTGAGCAGCGTAGCCTTTCTCGGCAATTTCGTTCATTCGCTCGGTTCGGATCTGTACTTCAACCCACTGTCCTGACCGGCTCATAACGGTTGTATGCAGCGATTCGTAACCATTGGCGCGGGGGGTGCTGATCCAGTCTTTTAAACGATCTGGGTTGGGTTTGTAATGATCCGTAACGATCGAATAAGCCCGCCAGCAAGCAGCTTTCTCTTCTTCCTGCGGTACGTTTAATATGATCCGAACCGCAAAAAGATCATAGATTTCTTCGAATGGTTTTTTCGACTTGCTCAGCTTATTCCAGATCGAATAAATGGATTTCGGGCGGCCTTTAATAACATACTTGATTTTGGTTTCGGCCAGGTCTTTTTCGATGGGTTCGATAAACCGGCCAATAAACCGATCGCGGGCGATGCGTGTTTCGCGTAGTTTTTTGGCAATTTCTTTATAGGCGTCCGGCTCAACATGCTTCAGATAGAGATCTTCCAGCTCCGATTTGATGGAATAAAGACCCAGCCGGTGGGCGAGTGGAGCATAGATGTAAATCGTTTCGGCCGCAATTTTTAGCTGTTTATCGCGGGGCATCGAGTCGAGCGTCCGCATATTGTGGAGCCGATCGGCCAGTTTTACCAAAATTACCCGTACATCGTCGGATAGTGTCAACAGCATTTTTCGGAAATTCTCAGCCTGCTGTGAGGTGCCATACTCGAAAATGCCGGAAATCTTGGTAAGGCCATCGATGATGCGGGCAACTTTAGAGCCAAATGCCCGTTCGATGTCGGCAATAGTCGTGTCGGTATCTTCCACAACGTCGTGGAGAAGGGCAGCTACGATACTAGTGGTGCCTAATCCAATTTCTTCGACTGCAATCTGGGCAACAGCCAGTGGGTGGTAGATGTACGGTTCGCCCGAGCGCCGACGCATGTTTTTATGCGCTTCGGCGGAGGTATTAAATGCTTTTTTGATCAGTTTGGCATCATCGCCCTTCAGCATGGGCTTGGCAGCCCGCAATAATCGCCGATAGCGTTTCAGGATTTCCTGCCGTTCCTGCTCTAAATCAATAACGGGTTCAACGTCGGGACGACGTTCGAGGGTATTCATCATGGATGGCGTCTTTGCAGCTAATTGCCTACAGGGTTGTACTCATACTACCAAGATAACAAAATATTAATCGAAAAACGATCATCGGGTTGTTAAAAATAAAACCTTCGCAAAATTCGTTTGGTGAATTAAAATTCTTTTGTACTTTTGCACCTCCAAAACGGAAGTTTACGGCAGCAAAGACGTACAGATTCCAGTTGATCGACTGAAAACGTACTATAAAACTGTCTCTGTAAACCACAAACAATGAGCCGCGGGCGTGGCGAAATTGGTAGACGTGCCAGACTTAGGATCTGGTGCCGCAAGGCATGGGGGTTCGAGTCCCTCCGCCCGTACAAATCTTTGAATGACTGAATGATTGAATAATTGAATGCTGAAACGGTTCTGTGCCAGCAATTCAATCATTCAATTACTCAGTCATTCAGTCATTTTAAACCAACACAATAGTGGATATTACGTTAGAAAAAGCCAGCGATACAAACGCTTCGCTCAAAATCGTTCTTACTCCAGACGATTATAAACCAGAAGTCGACAAGAAACTGAAAGATTACGGTCGGAAGGTTCAACTGAAAGGATTTCGGCCTGGACACGTACCGGCTTCGCTCATCCAGAAAATGTATGGAAAGAGCATTTTGGTTGATGAGATTAACGCTATGTTGAGCAAAACGGTAAGCCAGTATATCCGCGAAAATAAATTACAGGTAGTGGGCGATCCGGTTCCGAATCGCGAAGAAGCTGATGCTATCGACTGGGATAACCAAACGGATTTTGCCTTCAGCTACACACTGGGTCTGGCTTCTGAATTCGATATCGACTTCAATGATCTGCCCAGCGTTAATCAATACGACATTCAGGCGGGTGATGCGGAGGTTGAGTCAACCATCGCCGACCTTCAGCAACGGTTTCATACCCATGCTCATGGCGAAGAAGTGGGCGATGGTGATACCATCTATGGCGAGCTGAAGCGGGCAGGTGAGACCGAAACAGAGGACTCGTTTTCGGCAAAAACCGCTTTCCCGATGAATCAGATGGCCGAGGATGCAAAACCATCGTTTGTTGGTAAGAAAAAAGGGGATGTAGTAACGTTTGTGCTGGAGCAGGCTTTCCCGGATGAGAAAGCTCGGGCCAATGCTACTGGAGTTAAGAAAGAAGAAGCCGCTGAGCTAACCGGTGAGTTTACGTTCGAAATTGACGATATTACCCGGCATGAGCCAGCCGAACTGAATCAGGAGTTTTTTGATAAAGTTCTGGGCGTTGGTGCTGTTGAAAATGAGGAGCAGTTCCGCGAAAAAGTTATTGAAATTATCAAGAGCAACTACGCTCGTGAGGCCACTCAACTGCTGCGCCTGGATATTGAGAAAACGCTGTTAGACAATACCCCTATTTTGCTGCCCGATGAGTTTCTGAAAAACTGGTTGATGGAAGTGAACGAAGGAAAATTCACCCCCGAACAGATCGATGAGCAATACGACGACTTTACGAAATCGGTTAAATTGCAATTGATCAAAAATAAAATCGCTGATAAAGCTGACATCAAGGTTGACTTTGAAGAAGTACTCGATGTTACTCGTCAGATGGTTCGTGAACAGTTCGGCTTTATGAGCAGCGAAGACGATGAGATGAACAAAACCATCGACCGGATTGCTCGTAACTACCTGTTGGATGAGAAAAACAATGGCCAGAATTATACCAGCACCTTTAACCGGGTGTTTGACGATAAAGTACTTGACTATGCAAAATCGCAGGTAACCATTACTGCGCAGGACGTAACCGTCGATGAATTTAAAGCCCTGGTCGAGAATCGTTAATTTTCTTCACCAATCGTTTCTGAAAACCCGGTCGGCCGACCGGGTTTTTTTGTGCCCTGTTTGCAGCAGGTTGTTCATGTCGTTTTCATCTTATTTTAATATTTCTTCCTGATAGGCAGTAAATTTTGTTTAAACCGGTATTAATTAAGCATAAGCCGTTTGTGAGCCCGACGCATTAGTTAGCCTCTTTACCTTTCATGCAAAAAATTTTACTGCTTCTAGTTCTTTTTCCTTTCCTGTCAACAGCTCAACAAAAACCAGATCGTCAGGTACTGATAAAAGGTGTACTTATCGATGAGCAGGCAAAACCGATTCCGTTTGGTACGGTTACGCTGCATCGCCAGACCGATTCGTCGATGGTTACTGGTGCCTTGTCCGATGAGTCGGGAAAATTTGAAATTCGAACTCAACCTGGGATTTTCTGGCTGAAACTATCGGTTGTTGCCTATCAGGAGCGGAAACTATCGCCCGTTAAGGCTGTTGATCGTCCTGTCGATTTAGGGAAAGTTTTATTAAAAGCCAGCACCAAACGCCTGGACGAAGTAGTAGTACGGGGGGAAAAGAGTCAAATGGAATTATCGCTGGATAAGCGAATTTTCAATGTTGGTAAAGACCTGGCCAATGCGGGCGGTACGGCCGTCGATATATTAAGTAATGTGCCGTCGGTGGCGGTCGATGCCGAGGGGAATGTAAGCCTGCGGGGAAGCACTAGCGTTCGGATACTGATCGACGGGAAACCATCGGGACTGGTTAGCCTGAAAGGAGGAAGTGGTTTACAGCAATTACAGGGCAGTGCTATCGAACGAATCGAAGTCATTACCAACCCATCGGCGCGGTATGAGGCCGAAGGAATGGGGGGTATCATCAATATTGTCCTTAAAAAAGAACATAAAGAAGGTATAAACGGCTCTTTTGACGTAATTACGGGCTATCCCAGCAATTTTGGTTTAGCGGCTAACGTAAATTACCGTCGCAAAAACCTCAATTTCTTCGTCAATTATACCGCTTCGTTTCGGAATACGCCCGGTCGGAGTTCGCTGTATCAGGAGGTTTTCCGAAATGATTCTACCTTCATCACCCAGCAAAATTCAACCAATCGACTAAAAGGCTTAAACAACAGTGCCCGCGCTGGCCTCGATTATTTCTTCAATCCAAAAAACATATTGACGGCGTCATACACATGGCGAATCAGTAAAGGGAAACGTTATTCAGACATTCTGTACCGCGATTATCTGTTTTCAACAAATTCCCTGCGTAGCACAACCACACGCACTCAGGATGAAACCGAAACGGAGCCTAACTCTGAATATGCACTCACCTACAAGCGCTCGTTTGCTCGCGAAGGGCATGAGCTTACGGCCGATGTGCGCTACCTGGACAACTGGGAAAGTTCGGATCAGTATTTTGATCAGCATACCTACGAGCCCGACGGCATTACGGCCAGCACTCCCGCCGTGCTACAGCGTTCGCTGAATGATGAAACAGAAAAACAACTGCTGGTTCAGATCGATTATGTGCGGCCGTTTAGCAAGAATGGGAAGATTGAAGCCGGAATTCGGAGTAGCTCGCGGGATATGACGAATAATTATTCGGTGACTCAACAGAATGATGATGGAAACTGGACGGCCTTGCCGGGACTTACCAACGATTTTCTATATCAGGAGCGAATCAATGCTGCTTATGGAATTATTGGTAATAAAACCCGCAAATTAGCATACCAGGCTGGGTTGCGGGGCGAAATCACCGACGTCACGACCACCCTGCGCCAAACCAACGACGTAAATCCACGGCATTATGCCAATCTGTTCCCAAGTGTACACGTCACCTACGAGCTGCCACGTCAGCATGCATTGCAACTTAGCTACAGCCGCCGGATTCGTCGGCCGCAATACAACGACCTGAGCCCATTCATGACCTTTAGCGACAACCGCAATTTTTGGAGTGGCAATCCGAATTTGAATCCGGAGTTTACCAATGCTTTTGAGATTGGTCATATCAAATATTTTAACAAAGGGTCGATCAGCTCGTCGGTCTATTATCGGCATACCGACAACAAAATTCTGTCGATTCGGCGGGTTAACGATCTGGGTTATTCAACCAC
Source organism: Spirosoma sp. SC4-14 (assembly GCF_037201965.1). Classification (NCBI taxonomy): domain Bacteria; kingdom Pseudomonadati; phylum Bacteroidota; class Cytophagia; order Cytophagales; family Cytophagaceae; genus Spirosoma; species Spirosoma sp. SC4-14. The sequence continues at coordinate 3,758,719 of NZ_CP147518.1, forward strand.
GCGTCCCGAAAATCTGTTGAGCGAACATTCATTCGGGGCTGAATTTGCGGGTTCATATTCGCCCTATTCGTGGTGGAAACTCGATGGAAGTTTCAACTTTTTTCGCGCCATCACGAATGGGAGTAATCTCGATGTCAATTACCAGAGTGATACATACAGTTGGTTTACGCGTATGATTTCGCGCTTTACATTGCCCGGAGCTACTGATATTCAGCTACGCGGTAATTACGAAGCACCACAAAAAACACCGCAGGGACGCCGGAAAGCACTGGCTACACTGGATCTGGCCGTCAGTAAAGACTTGTTCAACAACAATGGCACACTGACACTCAACGTGATTGATGTGTTCAATTCCCGTCGGTTTCGTTCCATTACGCAGGGAGAGAATTTTTATACGGAAACCAGTTCGCAATATCGGCTTCGGCAGATTAACCTGACGCTTAGCTATCGATTACGGCAGGCAAAAAAGAAAGAAAAAGATGGGGGCGAAAGCGAGTTTTAGCGAAAAAGAGTATCTTTACCCCCCTGAATATCACATTGGTTCCATAGCGCAGACTTTCTTTAAGGTAACCTTCCGGCACGAAGGTCGATAGTCTGTACCCGTTCAGACAGGGGCGCCCGGATCTGTCTTTCTCCACGTTTTTTTTTCTGTTTTTTCATCTGATGGGATCAGTTAATTCCCCAACAGGTCTGGTATGCATGCTGGCATTCCTCAGGATGCCCTATGCCGGACAAGTTCTTAACTCAAAAGTGAACCAGAGTTTTGTTATGGAACAGTACGTAAGTAATAAATCAATCATCCAGCATTTGTACCGGCGGGTTGTTGGTCAGGGCGATCTGGCTTATGCCGATGAAATAATTGCCGACACCTATATTCAGCATAGCCCTATGAAACCTGGTAAAGCGGGCCTTATGGAAGCGTTGGGCTTTTTGAAACAAATGCCTAAGCCCGTCAATCCTGCAAAACCGTTTATGCGGTTAATTGCCGATGGTAACTATGTGGCTACTAATCTGAGCGTTGAGCTGGGGGGCAGGAAAAAAGTAGTAGTAGATTTGTTTCGGCTGGAAGGAGGAAAAGTGCTTGAACACTGGGATGCCATGCAGGATGAGCCTGACAGCTCACGCAATGGAAACCCAATGATGAATGGTGATGCGGAAGTCGATCCTTCCGACGATGCCGAACCGAACAAAGCTATTGTCGACCAATATTATGACGTGTTAATACATCGGCAAATCGAAAGGCTGCCATACTATGTTTGGGCGGATATGGTGCAGCATAGTCCGGAAATAGCCAATGGATTAACTGGCCTGACCGAGTTTCTACAACGACCTGCCGATCAGTTTTCGATACAGAAAGCACATCGGATCATTGGGGAGGGGAATTTTGTAGTTGTGCAGGCAGCAGGTATATGGAATCAAAAGCCCGCTGTATTCTACGACACGTTCAGGCTCGACAAGGGTAAAATTGCTGAGCAATGGACTGTCAGGCAGTTTGTTCCCGAAACGATGCCTCATCAGAACGGCATAATATAATAACGTCAATGCCCCGAACAACCGGGTTGTTCGGGGCATTAAAAGAAGGAGAAAACACCCGCTTATTCGTCGATACGGCGATTATTGGTATTGAATATACATTGGCTTAGGAGTTAGGGCCAATACTTCCTCGGGCGTCATAATTCGTGATCCCGGCTTACGGAAATCATTGTCATAGAACAGCTTGAAGCCAGTATACTGAACCGGCTCTTTCTGAATGTAAGCGTGGTAAGAGTCTTTTTTGAGTACGGGTGGCCCCCAGCCATCCATGTTCATCACGATCTGAACGTTGGGGTCGAGTTTGATATTTTTATAGTTTTTGATCATCCCCTGCGTGAAGCGATGAACAACCAGAACTTTGGGCGGAAGCTTGTTTTCTTTCACAATCCGACTCAGAAACTGGACGGCCTGATTCACATCGGCAGCATCGTAACTGCCAATTTTAGTGCCGGGGCGGGCACCTGTCACCATCGAAAATTCAGGATCGATACCCAGATGGACAAAGGGAAGCTTAAGGTATTTTTCCAGATAGGCCATTTCGGGGCCCAGTGGGGCATGGCCTCGCTGAATATCAAGGAATACGATGGCTTTATGCTCGTTTCCCCATTTCAAAACTTTCTTGATCGTTTTGTCTGACATGCGAAGCCGGTAGCCACCATCTTTTCCGGGGGCACCCTGCGCCGAAATAGCTACCAGATGTAACGCTGGCTGAATAGGTGTGTTCGGGTCGGCTTTTTCCCAGTTTTTGATTTCACGGTCCAGCCTTTCCAGCATTTCGTCTTTCGGATACTTTCCTAAAATCCCCATTTTCTTTGAATGCGGATTGCCATAGTAGGCGAAAATACGTTTTTCGGGCAGAATGGCTGCGGTAGGTGCATAGGTGAGCGAATCGAGTGTTGAATCGCCGGTTGAATGTGCCGGATTTGCCGCAACTGGTTCAGTTGATTCGGTTGATGTTTGGGTGGTGTCGGATTTGGCAGCAGCAGGGGCTGCGGTTGCTTCGGTCGTAATTTTGCCCGTTTGCGACGGGTTTTCCTGTTTGGAGGGTGAAGAGCAGCCAACAAATTGGCCGAGAGCCAGCAATGAAAGCGCGGCCAGGGATAAACGCATGTTAATTAGATGAGTTTGGGATAAGTTGTAATGCAACAGGTTAAACTCTACACAGCGAAGCGTTTACCCTATTCTGCAAGTATAGAATCAAATTGTAACTTTTCAAAGCGTTATTTCACCTAAGCCCTGCCGAATTATCGTAAAGTCATCGTCAGTAGCATCAACAATGGTTGAGGCCACATTTCCACCATAGCCACCATCGATAACAATATCGACCAGATGCTGAAATTTTTCGAAAATCAACTCTGGATCGGTTGAATATTCGATCACTTCGTCTTCATCACGGATAGAGGTTGTAATAATGGGATGACCAAGCTCAAGCACAATCTGACGAGGGATATTATTATCGGGAACCCGGATTCCGACCGTTTTTTTGTTTGTATTCAGTAATTTAGGAACACTGCCACTGGCTTCCAGGATAAACGTGTAAGGACCGGGTAGTAGTTTCTTCATCAGTTTAAACGCCTGATTGCCCACCCGCGCATAATCGGCAATATGGCTTAGGTCGTAGCAGATAAAGGAGAAATCGTTTTTTGTAGGTTTGATCCCTTTTATACGGGCTACCCGCTCAACGGCCCGGGCATTATGAATATCGCAGCCCATACCATAAATGGTATCGGTAGGATAAATAATTACGGCTCCTTCGCGCAGGGCTTTCACAATGTACTCGATCCGGCGAGTATCTGGATTTTGTGGATATAGTTTAATGAATTCTGCTGGCATAGAGAATAGATACGGCTTGTCGTGGCAGGAGTTCGTGCATCCATTTGTTCAACGAAGGCAATCTGAAAACTGTTTACCGTATATCAAAAACTACAAATGCACTAAACCAGTTTCACCTGCGGATAAGCAGAGTGCGGGCGTGGGTTCCATTTGATGTAATGCCGGTATAAACTATTGACCGGTAGGTGCAGCCGACTAAGCTTAAGAATGATGCTGGTGAGCAGATTGGGACGTTCGATATGCTGAAGCAGTTGCCCAAATTGAGAGGCCAATTCGAATTGTTCGGCATAAAAAGCTTTTCGAATAAATTTCTGAATCCGACGGGACAGCGCCTGATATTCAGCGGAGCAGGCACACTCGTCGAAGGCTTTATAGCAGATTGCCAGCGAGGAACTGAGCAGTTGATTATCGGGCAGAACAACCTGAGTAGATAACGAGCTGGAAAGGCGACGTTTCAGCGTAAGCACTTCGTCCAGGTAGGCGTAATGGTATCGCCGGGAGGATCGGACCCAGAAATCGAAATCTTCGTAGGCGAGTGATTCATCGTAACCGCCTAATTCGTTCAACACATCCCGACGCATCATCATGGTTGGTGTACAAATAAAGTACGATTCCAGAATGTGTTTGAACACATTACCCGACGGAACCTCCGTGCGAGCCCGGCCATTGGCGTCTACGGCGTAATGAATAGCCGTTGTTTTTCCGGCTTCATCAATATAAGCCGCATTGGAAAAAACGACGGCATATGGTCCCGCCAGTTCCTCGAATAAGGCTGTCTGCTGCGAAATACGACTGGGCAGGAGTACATCATCGGCCGACAGATCAATAACATAGCGCCCTTCGGCAAGGGATAGCCCCTGATTGAAAGCGCGATTTAGGCCAAGGTTAATAGGGTTTTTGATAAACCGTATGCCCGGATGTAGTTCTACAAAAGCAGCAATCCGTTCTGCCGATCGATCGCTGCTGCCGTTATCAATAACAATAAGTTCAACATTGGGGTAGTTCTGGTCAACTACCGATTGAAGTGCCTGTTCAACGTATGCTTCGTGATTGTAACAGGTACAAATTACGCTGACCCACGGCTTTATCCGATTGAGATAAGGGCTCATCGGTAATGGGTTAGATTGGCCGGTAACGGAAATCATGCAGCCTGATCAATAAATAAAATAAGTCAATAAAGATGTAGTAACACTATATACCGTGGCATCTAATGCAAATTTAAAAATGCTTTGTCACCAGTTTGTACTTTTTTGAGTAAACGGAAAAAAGAATACATCAATATTAACGAAGTATCATAATTGGCACGATTTTTCGGAAGAATAAAGGAGCGGTTGTGTTGGTATCAGGTTCTGATCCACCAACCGAACTTACATTTATGGGTTAGGGTTTGCAAACGCCATCTCAGCTATTAGGGGTGGCGTTTGTTGTTTTTGCTTCAACACTAGGATCAGGATCGCCTTCCAGATCATAGAGTGCTACATTCATTTCGAAACCAATAATTAATAACAGCGACACCAGGTTGATCCAGATCATGAGTGCGATCAGTGTGCCAATAGACCCGTACACTTTGTTGTAGGAGCCAAAATTGGAAACATAGTAGGAAAAGCCCAGCGTGGTAAGCACAATAAGGACTGAAGCCAAAACGGAACCTGGTATCACAAAAGTCCATTTCATTTTAACATCGGGACCAAAATGGTAGATGACCGACAGAGTTGCTACAAAAACGGCAAAAACCAGTAAATACCGTCCTAAGGCTAACAGGTTAATAAAGACAACATTGTTCAGAATGCCAAACCGTAATAAATAATCACTGACTACACCGCCAACAATCAGTACAATGATAGCCAGAACCAGCGCAAAGGCCAGAAGTAATGTTAGCCCAACAGCAATGGCGCGAATCTTAAAAAAACTGCGCCGATCTTCGGTTTCATTCGACGAGTTGAACGCATTCATCAGGGCAACCACACCGCTCGTTGCCGAATATAGGGCGAGCAGAAAACCAAACGACAGAACTCCGCCACGAGGTCGACTGATGATGTCGCGGATGGTTATTTCGACCGTACTGAAGGTGTCGCCGGGCAGCACTTCCTGCAAAAAGCTCATAATTTGCTCTTCGAGGTTCGGAATGGGTATGTAAGGAATCAGCGTGAAGAGAAAAATGATAGTTGGGAATACGGCCAGAATCAGGCTGTAAGACACCGAGGCCGCCCGCTCGCTGGTATCGTTTTGCGAAATCTGAGTGGTAATTCTTCGCAGAAAATGGTACCAGCTTATTCGGGAGTTGAGCGCATTGTGAGTTCGGAGCCAAATGCGGGTGTTCCGTAACGACTTAAAGCTCATTAATTTTTCAAACATACGTAAGTCAGTGAGTTATTGGCGGAGCAGGGCAGCAACTAGAGCTTACGAACAGCGAATGGTCTTACTGGCAGACCGGCGAATTATCTGATTATCAATGACAGATAAAGTGTGACAAACTAAATTTTACCGGAAGATGTCGGAATAATGATCTGTATAGTAAGCGGTTAACTAATTGTCAGTTTCCACTGCATGTTCATTTAGTTAAACTGGCTGCTCGAAAAAAGGTTTGATCGCGTCCAGCAAATCATGTGGTGCGGGCCCCGGTCGGCCCGTTGCCGATTTTAGAAAAATCAGGGTTGTTTCGCCGGTGTTGAGTAATATACCCGCCTGATTGAAAATCTCGTACTGAAACAGAATTCGGGTATTGGGTAGTTGAGGAATCGTTACCCGGACGGTGAGCAGGTCGTCATATTTGGCGGGTCTGATGAAGCGGGAATTCATAGCATAAACGGGCATACTGACCCCACTTTCTTCGAGGGTTTTATACTCCATACCCAGATAACGGAGTGCTTCAACCCGGCCGATTTCATAAAAACGGGCATAATTTCCGTAATAAACAATGCCCATCTGATCGGTATCGTAATACCGAACGCGGATACCGGTAACGTCATAAGTAAACATAGGGAGCGTAAAGGATCGTGTGTTGCGGGAAAGCAATGAGCATCGTTTTCAGGGCCTTCCCGCAATGAACTGATCGACTGTTATTTCATGATTTTCATCCGGGTAAGTGCCTGTTGATACAGGCGGGCATTGGCCAGATGTTCCGATAGTGTTTTTGAGAACGTATGGTAGCCGTTGAAGTTGGCATTTACTACAAAATACAGGTAATCGTGGTGCTCGGCATTCAGAACGGCGTCGATTGTGGCAGGAGCGGGGAGGTTAATAGGGCCGGGAGGCAGGCCCGCATAACGATACGTGTTATAGGGCGAATCAACGGTCAGTTGTTTGTTCAGGAGTCGACGGATGCCGAAATCGCGCAGGGCGAAAATGACAGTTGGATCCGCTTCGAGTTTTATACCCTTTTTGAGCCGGTTCAGATAAACGCCCGCCACGCGTGGTTGTTCGTCGCGTTTGTTGGTTTCGGCAGCTACAATAGAGGCTAGTACCTGAACCTGCGTCTGACTCAGGCCCAGGGCCTGAGCCTTGGCCTGACGCTCGGGGGTCCAGAATTTTTTATATTCGTTGCCCATCCGCTCCAGAAACGCTTCCGGTTTAATTGTCCAGAAAAACTCGTAGGTATTGGGCAGAAACATACATACGATAGTGGTTGTATCGAAACCGAATTTTTCGCAGGTTGCCGGATCGTTCAGTAAGTTACCGAGAGCAGCGGGACCAAACTCAAATTTACTGCCCAGCCGCTGGATGAGGTCGCTTTTGAGCCGAACCGTATTGAACGTAACGGGCATAGCATCCTGGCTACCGCTACGCAGTTTAACGAGTGCTTCGCGGTTGCCCATGCGTGGCCTGATCTCATAACGACCTTCTTTCACGCGTTCCGGGTATTTCATCAGTTTTGCCAGAAACCGGAACGATAGCTCATCATTAATGACATCGTGCTTTTGGAGCGTATCCATAACCGATTCGAACGTTGCACCTTTTGGAATAAGCAGAGCAAACGTTTTGTCGTTATCTCTAACTTGAAGATTAGGGCTTTTGAATACCTGCCAGAAATAAAACGTAAATGTGGTGAGCAGGATAGAAAAGGTCAGGAACAGACCAATTTTTAGATTACGAGACATGACAGAAAATGAATAATGGATAATGAATAACGGATAATGAACGGCAATTGGCCAAAAAAGCCGGGTCTATTTTTGGCATTACAATTGTTTAGGGTTCATTACGCATTGTTCATTATTCATTTTTTTAAGAATGCATTGTTATGCAAAGTTAGCCAAAACAAAACCAATCATTCCCTACCCAAAATGAAGATCTCACTTTCTCTTTTGCTAATTTTTGTGTGGGCAGCCTCCTGCCGAACGCGGGTTGATAGTCCCCGAGCCATGAATCCGGCAGCCGCCATGCGCCAGAAAGCCATCGATGAAATTCGCGAAGCCGACCAGAATTTTAGTATTATGGCCGAAAAACAGGGCTTGGCCAAGGCCTTTACGACCTATGCGGCCGATGAGGCCATTAAAATGAATGATGGAACTGCCCCAACAGTGGGTTTCGATGCCATTCGGGCGCAGATGAGCCAACTGCCCAGCGATGGGTCGGTGCTGTCGTGGCAGGTACTAAAAGCCGATGCTGCTCAGTCGGGTGAATTAGGCTACACCTTTGGTCAATGGATGCTGACATCTAAAGACGAGGCTGGTAAGCGCAAAGCACAGTATGGCGTTTATGTAACCGTATGGAAGCGACAGCGCAATGGGCAGTGGCGGTTTGTTATCGATGGTGGTAATACCACTCCTGAACCTAAATAACGGAGCCGGATTTGGGTTTTTAGCCTACAGTTCATCGGAACCCGCTACCTTTGCAGATACAAACGTCGCTTTACGAACTTGCCATTTTCCCGTCAATCGTCAACATCGCTCTATACGCTCTCCTTTTGGTTGCTTTGTTTCAGCAACTTCCTGTTTTCGGCTAGTTTTTCGATGATGATTCCCGAACTCCCCGACTATCTGACGAAGCTGGGCGGACGGGAATATGTTGGGTTAATTATTGCCTTATTCACCTTTACGGCTGGTGTTTCGCGGCCGTTCAGCGGTAAAATCACCGATACTGTCGGGCGGGTACCGGTGATGGCTTTTGGCTCTATAGTGTGCTTTCTCTGCGGTTTTTTGTATCCATACCTGATTACGGTATGGGGCTTTCTGACCCTTCGATTGATCCATGGTTTTTCGACCGGAACCAAGCCAACGGCTACTGCCGCCTATGTTGCCGATGTGGTTCCGGCTAACCGACGGGGCGAAGCGATGGGGATGCTGGGCCTGTTTACGGCAATGGGAATGTCGCTGGGGCCAGCCATTGGCAGTTGGCTGGCCGACGATTATTCGATGAACGTTATGTTCTGGACCTCCTCGGCTTTTGCACTATTGTCGATTGGTATTCTGCTTCAGATGCCCGAAACACTGCTCAAACGGCAACCATTCCGATTCGGTTTGCTGAAACTGAAAAAAGACGAGGTCTTCGACAAACAGGCCTTGCCACCGTTTCTGGTTTTATTACTTCAGTCGTTTTCGTCCGGTGTAATTCTGACCGTAATTTCGTCGGTAAGTGCGTCGCTCGGTATCACAAACAAAGGGTTGTTTTTTACCGTCTATACGATTGCTTCACTGGCCGTTCGGTTGATGTTCAGTAAAACGTCGGACCGATACGGGCGCGTGCCGGTGTTGTTTGTGTCGACCATTGTGCTGGCGTTTTCGATGAGCTTGCTTTATCTGACGAACCCTGGCAATACTGATGCAAAAATCTGGTTCTGGACGGCGGCCGTTTTTTATGGCATGTCGTGGGGCATGAACTCGCCGACCATCCAGGCCTGGACGGCCGACCTGAGCGATGAGCATACGCGGGGACGTGCCATGGCTACCATGTATATTGCCCTGGAAGCCGGAATAGGACTGGGGGCTGTGGCGTCGGGCTGGCTGCTGAACCACATGATTGGCGAAGCAGGTATCGATGCCTCATTTGCGGTGTCGGGCGGACTGGCACTGGTGGCCGTCCTGTATCTGGGCTGGTATTGGCGGCTGGGCGTAAAGCCGGGGCCACATCATATCGACGAAGCCGACGAAGTAGCTTTACTGGATGGAGAACCATGACCGATATACTCGAACCCCGGATTCGGCCGTTGGTCGATGCGCTGAATGCGACGGGAATTGTTCAGACCTTTTCGAGCTGCGAAGGGCATTTTCGCCCCGACGAGCAAACCCTGGTCGACCGTAACCACGCCGAAGTCCGGTTTGTGCCCACGGCGGGCGTGAGTATCGTTGCCGTAGAAACCCTGCTGGCCTTTGTGCTTACCCGGTTTAAAAACCAGCATGGCATTTTGCCGGTAACAGTTCGTGGCTATCGGCTTTACACACCCATCGACGACGATGCGGTCGAAGAAACGTTTGTGCTGGAACTTCGGCCGTTCAACCGGTTCGATTCGCCCCATCAGAAACGGAGCGATATAGACAGAGCTATTGAGCGGATTATTAAACTGATAAGAAGTATAGACTAGAATATAGACCGTACTTGATTCTGCTAACAGGGAACTTCGTCCAAGTCTTTTCCGGGATGGCTATTGGTTCACCGATTACAGATGTATCCAAATTGTGGTGGAGAAATATAAATAGCGTTGGTGTGAGTTAAGTTAAAACTCTGAATTGTTATTGCCGTTGGTAAACCGCTCTCCTCAGTTGATAAAATACTCGTTCTATAAGCCGCAAATCTTCTGTGATAATCTCGCCAGTGGCTTCCATACCTGTCTTATAAACGAGATGTTTAGCATACGTAGTTTGCAATCCATTTGGTAATTCGACCGTTGCGGCAAAATAAGAATTGTCCTGTGACGGAATCTGTGAAACGGTATGTATGATGCCTTCTACCGCACCATATTCTTCAAATGGGTATCCCTGAAATTTAATAAGTACTTTCTGCCCTGTTTTAACCCGGCCAAAGTTAGCTTGCGGAATTCTCAGTTCACCAAAGTAGTTATTCATTTTTGCTGGTCCTACATACATAATCTCAGTGCCAGACTTTATAGGTTGGTTTTCCTGTAAAACCATCGAAAAATGGATATTTCCGGATACTGGAGATTCCAGCAAATAGCGCTTCTTCCAATCTGTCAGCGCGCTGATTAATGTATTAACCGCCTGTCTGAATTGATTTTTTTGTTCTGTCGTTTGCCGATCTAGTTCTGTAAGTTCTCTACGTTTCTGGGTTTGGGCGGTTGAGTTAGACGTAATGGCAACCTCTGTCTGTTTTATAGGTAAGCGCTTGGAAATATATTTGCTTTCCTCCCGCTGATAATCCAAAGGTGATATGTCTCTTCCCTGATACAGTTTTTTATGAATAGCTAACTCTTTTTGCGCCAGTTTTTCATCCTCAATATAAACGGCATACTGTTGCGAAAGCTGCTGCTGCGTTTTTATCAGATCGGCTAGTTCCTGGTGTAAGAATGCTTTACGTTTGGCATAGTATCTATTCGAGAAAAGCGCAAGCGTTTGGATATACGACTCCATAAAACTTTCGTAAGCAGGCTGTAATTCGCCTAATTCCTGAAACTGATGGGCAGGAAACGTATTCAGTCGCTCAAATCGATCTATGTTAATGATCTGGCGCAATGTTTGTAATTGTTTCAGTAATTGTAAGATCTGACCATGATTGGCCGTAGATTCCAGATAAGCTATTGTTTGACCGGCCACTACGTGTTGCTCATCATGAACAAAAAGCCTTGTTATTCGACCGTCGAATTTAACGATTACAGGCTTAGGGGCATTCTGAGCAGTCAGCCGGAAGGAGGCAATGACAATGGTCGGATAATGAATCAGCCAGCTTATGAAAAAGCCAGCCATAACAGCCAGAAAGATAACGGTAATGCCCCAGCGGATAAGCCAGTTAGGAATCTGGTCGATGAAATCTCTGACGGCTTCACTTTGGCTATCCTGTTCCTCTATATCTATCGATTCCATTAATTGCCCAGTTCCAGTTGATTTTTTACAAGAGAATGATAGTATTTTTTCTGGCTTATTAGATCAAGATGAGTGCCGTGCTCAACAATTTGCCCTTTGTCAAGCACGATAATCTGGTCGGCGTTTTTTACAGTGCTCAACCGGTGTGCGACAATAACGACCGTTCTGTTTTTAAAAAATGTTTCCAGATTATTCATAATGATTGCTTCGTTTGTCGCATCAAGCGCACTGGTTGCTTCATCGAAAAATAGAAATTCCGGGTTTTTATACACAGCGCGTGCTATCAGAATACGTTGTTTCTGGCCTCCACTAATACCGATTCCGCTAGAGCCGATACGTGTATTATAACCATTGGGCAATCCTTCAATAAAGGATTCAATATTGGCTGTTGAAACAGCACTACGAAGTTTTTTACGGTTAATCAGACCATTTGAATCGGATTCACTTACGTTTCGGGCAATCGAATCCGAAAAGATATACCCTTCCTGCATAACTGTTCCGCACTGACTACGCCAGAAATCGTAACTGATGTGTTTAAGATTACTATTACCAACATGGATCTGTCCGAGAGTGGGTTCGTAAAATTTGAGCAGGAGCTTTAGCAACGTTGTTTTTCCGCTGCCACTTGCCCCAACAATAGCTGTAACTTTTCCTTCCGGAATTGTAAAGCTGATATTTTTCAGGACGTTTTCAGAAGAACTACTGCCATACCGGAAACTGACATTGTCAAAACGGATGCTTTTTTCGATGGGCAATTCGTAAATCATACCCGCGTCAGTCGGTTCTTCATCTGGCTTATCATGAATTTCGGTGAGTCGATTCAGGCTGAGTTTGGCATCCTGATAGGTTCTGATGAAGGTGATAAAATTGTTGATCGGTACGTTCATCTGGCCAACGATATACTGAACCGATAGCATGGAACCAAGTGAAATTTGGCCGTCAATCACCGATTTGGCCGCCACGAAGCTGATCAGAATATTTTTGACTTCATTCAGAAATCGTCCCCCTTCATTTTGCGTTTGTGAAAGAGCCATACTGCGGATATTGAGCCTGAACAAACGGGCTTGTATGGCTTCCCACTCCCAGCGTCGGCGTTTTTCTGATCCGTTGAGTTTGATCTCCTGCATGCCATTGATCAGTTGAATTGCACTGCTCTGATTGCCTGCCGCCTGATCGAAGTAACGGTAGTCGAGTTCGGCACGTTGCTTCAAAAAGAGCAAAACCCAAAGCATATAGACAGTTGAGCCGATTAGAAAAATAAAAAACAATTGGGCGTTGAAATAAAATAGAATGGCACCAAAAATGAGGAACGTAATGCCCGAAAAAAGTACGTCTAACGTATTGGCCGATAGAAATGCCTGCAAACGATTGTGATCCTGAATACGTTGCAGAATATCGCCGGTACCTTTCGCATCGAAAAAGGCGATGGGAAGCCGCATCAGTTTCATCATGAAATCGGATAACATACGCAGGTTAACGCGGCTTGTTACGTGTAGCAAAATCCAGCTTCGTAGTACGTTTACACCTGTTTGCGAGACGAATAAAACTAGTTGAGCAATCAGGATCAGGTAAATGAAATTTAGGTTTCGGGTATTTATGCCCGTATCGACAATTTGCTGGGTTAAAAACGGTAAGGCTAGCTGGAGTAGACTGATAGTCAGTAGGCTCAGAAACAACTGTAATCCATAACGATTGTAAGGTCGGAAATAACGAGATAGAAAACCACTGAATGTTTTCTTTTTAATATCCGGGGTTTCCAGTTCATAAAATTTCGGAGTGGGCTCAAAAACTAATAATACACCTTCCGACTCCTGCGTTGCTACTTTTTCAGGAATCCAGCCTTTGAGAAATTCCTGTCGGGTATACGTAATCAGCCCATGGCCCGGATCGGCAACAAGTACTTTGCTCGGATTGGCTTCGTATACAACCACAAAATGCCGTTGACGCCAGTGAGCTATACATGGTAATGGGATCTGTTCGGCCAGCGTATCATAGGGTGCATTCAGGGCCAGAGTACCAAAGCCAATACGTTCGGCTGCATCGGCAAGTCCGCCCAATGTCGTACCGTCTCGGGCCAGACTGGCGATCTCGCGCAGGTAAGCCGCGTCCAGTGTTTTGCCGTAAAACTTGCTGATCATGCGCAGGCAGGTAGGACCACAGTCCATTAAATCGTACTGCCGATAGAACGGATATTTTTTTGCCACGATACCCAATTAGTTCGTTCCCACTGATTTTCGCAGATCTTCAACCGATCCATAGGCTGCCTGACCGTTCAGTGGCCATGAGGTATAGATTTTATCGATGGCCAGGCTCTGGTTTGTAATAAGCTTATAAACAGCCTTTCCACGGTCGCCCATGGGCATGACTCGGCCATCGGCGCGGAAGAACAATAAATCGCCTGACCAGAGGAGCTTTTGCTGCGGAAAATAGAAGACCAGATGTTCGGCCGTATGGCTGGTACCTTTACCAATTTCGTAGGCAACTACTTCCGTCTGAGCATCTGTATATATTTTCTTACCATCCGTAGGGACGAAATCGAATTTGTAGGTTGTTTCACTCGACAATTGTGTTTCGCTTAATGTATGAGTATTGCCCAGTAGCTTTCTAAAATACGTTTCATTGCCTGATGTGGTAATGAATGTTACAGGCAGAGCCGCGAACGCACGAATGCCACCTGCATGGTCGGGGTGATGGTGCGTAAGGAAAATCTGTTTGAGTGGCTTCTGTGGGTATCTTTGCTGGATTTCTTGTAAAATCTGTGTGTTCAACCCAATTCCTGATGGACTTTCGAACAAGGCTGTATGGTCGGCGAATTGTACAATCAGCACTTTATTGTTCTGTGAATTAATCTTAACCAGATCAATGTTTGGGGCAATCGTTTCAAATGACAACAAGTCTGCTTTTTTTACGATCTGCGGTAGAGCATTCCGAAACGCTATTGGCGTCCATTTGATTTTTAAATCGCTGGTATCTGGTTTAATATCGAAACGTATGTCTTTATACGTTACATCGCGCTCCGCTTTACCGAACTCATAATCAGTACGGCTTTTGGGCGTTTTCAAACCGTTCTTATCTTCATAGCCGTTGTATTCGCTGCTAAACGTTACGTCACCATAGCGGTCGCTATAACCCAGCGTTTCTGTTTTATTGAGTAAGTGAGTCTTTTTATTGATATACAACGTAACAGCATCATTGGGTTTATAGCTGAATGATAGCAGGTAATGGCCTTCCTGTTGACCTAGGTAACGTAATGACTGCCGATTTTCGCGGGCAAATTGCAGGAGTTTAACAGGTAGTAGGCGAGCAGCCTCATATCGAAAATCCTGGGCTATGCCCCGAACAGGTATTCGATTGTAGTAGCTGATTGAATAGAGCGAGTCCGCTTTGCTTACAGCCGTACGGGTGTATGAACCGCCATTGTTTTGAATGGCTGAGTGCAGGTAAGCAATCTGTTCATCCTGAAAAAAAGCAACAGTTTCATCGACAGGTATTTCTTTCGTTTTTTCCGGGGTTTCGTAATGACCCAGATTATGTATGGTTCCGCTGCTGTTGAGCAGAATATGATCTGGAATCGTTTTACCGGTTGCCTGAATGGCTTTATCTAAAATGGCTAATGCTTTCTGGTAATTAGCTGTTGTCTGTGCCCGTACTTGAAACGTACTAACGGCTAAGGCTAACGTTAAATAAATTAATTTCATACAACGCGCGTTTTAGGGAGTGGGTTGAGGTGGCTGAACAGATTGTATTGAAAAGTATACGGCTGATTTTGATAAGAAAACCCAGACAAAGCCGACTGATACTTCTGACGAATATAGTTATAACCGATGGCAAACTGTCGATGAAAATCCATGCTAGTTTCAGTAAGAATGTTAGGGTTATTCAGGTTGACAAGATCAAAACCAAACTTGTCGAGGTAAAAACCTAATCGGCCAAGGGCTTCATGACGTAAGGCATCATCGAAATTTGAAGGGCTGCTAAGAAGCGTATCCAGCGAATGCAGAATGGTTGTATAAGTAAACAGCCCATGGAAGGCTCCATAGACACCTCTACGTTCTCCATCATATCCCGTAAATTCTTTTAGCGGAAAATCTTTCGGAACCCGTAAATACTGATTCGTATCTAGTGTTAAGGCATTAAAAATAATATGCCCACACTGATGCGCAATATCATCAATGAAAAAGACGGCTGATTTCGTTGTGTTTTCTACATTGAAATAAGCCGTACCATGATGCATGATACCAGCAAACGAATGATGCTCGGGTGGGCTGTTGAATACGACAAACTCGCGCGTAACGGTTTCTATAAGCTGCCAGAAATCAGGTAAATTCGTTTGAAAGAAGTGAACGGCCAGAAAAAGAGATTTCTGATAATTTTGAACAGTTAGTTCTGTTGACTCGTAAAACGTAATATTCTTTTGATACCCTAATAAATCGGTAGGATGCCAGCAAAACCGAATTGAACTACTGGGTAAAAATTGATTGGGAATTAACAACTGATCCAACTCTGTAGTACTGAGTGTAAACGTTTCATACGGCTTAGCCCGAACGTAGCCTAGATTGGGCAAATTTACCAGCCCGAACCGATCTGCTTTGACAGTTAGAGACGATGGCCGATCTTCCACCGGTATGTATCCAAATAGGCATTGTTCCAGCGGAGTTAACTCTGATTTGTCGATGTCAGATAAAAATTGGCAGAACAATGTTGGCTCTAAAAAGATGCGATCATCATTATAATCAAGTAACTCAAATAAAGTTTCATCTTTCTGGTATACAGCCATTCGGATTGTATCGGAGAGGGAAGCTTGATGATTGTCTAACTGTTCCTTCTTGAAAGGGAAATATAGTAAGGTATTCATGATAAATTATATATCCACATGTAATTTTATTGGAATGTTAATGTTAGAGGCTTAAAAAGAAAGGAGATAATCCAATCGAGTTTATAGCCATGTGCAATAAAATAGAAAATATTAAATTGTATTTTAGTCGAGCTATTGAAAATAGTATGCCGCTAATTATTTTAGGTGTAATTATTGCGATAATGTAAAGTTTGTTGCTCTCTATGGGATTGTAGTTAACCAAATGAAGAATGGCAAATAAAACAGAGTAAAAAATAGTTATTTTCCATGGGTTATTAGTTAAAGTAAATTTGGATAAAAGAATATTTACGTTATATTTATTTAACAAAAAAAATAATGTGAACCCAGTGATAATTGCTATTATTATTATTGTGTAATTAGTACTATTAATGACATAGAGGTGTGTATGGAAGAAAAATGATAAAATAAAATAAAGAAAGAACGTTAAACTAACAGATAAATTTATATTATTAAGCTTTAAAGGTAATCTGAATGATAGCTCTTCAACTATAGGACCCAAAATACAATAAAGTGATATAATTTCTAGGGTACTTTGATCTTTTCTAAACTTGAACAAATGACTTTCGGGAAGATTAATACTTAATTTATTAAGTAGATATTCAATCAATACAGTGGATAAAATAGATAAAAATAAAATGGAAAATAAAAAAATGAAGAAATCTTTGATTGGTTTTAATGACATAATAGCTAATGAGAAAATTTATATATGATTTATTCTTAAGTCATCTTCCCACCTACCATTATTAAAACAATGGTAGGTGGGAAGACAGTAAACTAAAAGAAAATAAATTGTTCAATTTTTTTCAAAACCTCTGCTACATGGCACCAATCTACATCACCACCTTTAATAGCTTCCAAATTAACTTCAACGTTTTGTGCTAATTGATCTTTTTGCGTTGCCTGTGCTTTTAATTCATCTAATGATAATCGTTTCATGTATGTTTGTGCCAAAGGGAATAGTTGTGTTGCAATAGTGCGTTGTTGCTTTGGCAGGAGCAAAGATGAGAAAAGTAGTTTAGTAACTGATTATGTAAAAATAATTGATTTAATTAAATTTTTAATTTTTTTTCATAATAGGTTACTTATAGGGGGGGGATTTACGTCTGATAATAATGTTTGATCATTTAGTTTATATGACATTAGGAACCAGACTTCGCAAATCCCGCCAGAAACGACGCTTATCACAGGCTGAAGTTGCTGAACTCGTTGGTATATCGCAGACAACGTATTATAACTGGGAAGCGGACGTATCAGGTATGCGGATCGACTATTTGCCCATGCTACTACGGGTGCTTGATATCGATATTGATGAGCTATTGCCTGAGATTACTGTTGCTAATACCGCTCGCAAACAGACTGATGGCGAAGTAAGAAAAAATGAAGAGGAAGCCGGGCAGCAGCAACTACATGATCTCTACAAAGATTTACTCAGTAGTAAGGACGAAGTTATTAAACTTCTAAAACAGGAGAACGAAGTGCTCAGAATCAGGAATGTTCAGCTTGAAGAAACACAGAAAGCCGCGTAGCTGAAGGATAAAAATTAATTAACGATTTTCCTTCAGCTATGCGGGCTTTCGCCTAGGCTATGCCGAGATTACAGAATGAACTGACTTAAATCCCGGTTTTTGACCAGGCCGTTTAATTTGTTAGAAACCAGTTCCTTCGTGACAACAACATGCTCATTGGGGCTGATCACATCAGGAATATCGAACATAAAGTCGTTCATCAGATGACTTAACACAGTCTGGAGCCGACGCGCACCGATATTTTCGACCTCTTCGTTTACCTCAAAGGCAATACGGGCCAATTCGCGGAGGGCATCATCCTGAAAACTCAATTCTACGCCTTCGGCTGCCAGCATCGCAACATACTGTTTCGTCAGGGCGTTTTTAGGCTCTTTCAGAATCTGGTAAAAATCGTCTTCCGACAGGCTTTGCAACTCAACCCGAATCGGGAAACGACCCTGCAATTCAGGAATCAGATCGCTGGGTTTGGAGACATGGAAAGCCCCGGCGGCAATAAACAGGATGTGGTCGGTATGAATAACGCCATGTTTGGTATTAACGGCGCTGCCTTCTACAATAGGGAGCAGATCGCGTTGAACACCTTCCCGACTAACATCGGGACCACCCCCGTTGCCCGACCGTGACGAGGCTACTTTGTCGATTTCATCGATAAAAATGATACCGGCATCTTCGGCTTTGCGGATGGCTTCGTCCTTTACTTCATCCATATCGATCAGTTTAGCCGCTTCTTCTTCCAGCAGAATTTTACGAGCTTCAGCAATGCTTACTTTCCGTTTCTTACCGCGCTTGGGCAACATACCCCCAATCATTTCCTGAATATTCATCATCGACAGATCGTCGACCGAGCCGCCCATGATACCAATATTCGGAGCCTGACTTTGTTGTACATCGATTTCAATTTTCCGGTCGTCCATTTCGCCGGAGCGGATTTTCTCGCGGAAGCGCTCTCGGGTTCGTTCGTTTAGTTCGGCGTCCGGGTCATTTTTTCGTTCGTTGTCGAAGCCAAGCTGGCTGTTGGCCGGTTTTACGGGCGGAATCAGAATATCGAGAATGGCGTCTTCTACCAGTTGCTGCGCTTTCACCTGAACCGATTCTTTTTTGGCAGCACGCACCATGTTGACCGACTGTTCGACCAGATCGCGCACCATGCTTTCGACATCGCGGCCAACATACCCGACTTCCGTAAATTTCGAGGCCTCAACTTTAATGAAGGGCGCATCGGCAATTTTGGCCAGCCGACGGGCAATTTCGGTTTTACCGACGCCTGTAGCACCAATCATCAGGATATTATTAGGAGTAATTTCTGATTGCATATCGGCCGAACTATTCATCCGGCGCCAGCGGTTACGAAGGGCAATGGCGACATTACGCTTGGCATCATGCTGGCCAATAATGTACTGATCTAACTCGGTCACAATTTGCCGAGGGGTAAGGTCTTTGAGTGATTGGGTCATTTAACAAAACGGAATACATTGGGTACTCTCTGTGTCAAAGAAACACAGGAAATAGAAAAATGTGCTATTGGTAGCGAAAAAATGAGGGGTTACAGTCAGATTTGGTCTTCGTAGCCTGCATCGGCAATTTTACGGCCGTTGGGTGTGATGAGCAGCACACTATGTTCTCTAACTGGACATCGGTAACTGTTTTATCCACTCGAAAAGTAACAGGCATGACACTCGTTTGGCCAGTAAGTAGAAGCCAGATAAAAACAATTTCTATAACGTTCATGGCAGTAGGGCACTGGACGAAATAAACAGACAAACCTCAAATTAGAAAAGCTAAGCTACAAATTTAGATAGGTTTATTGGTTGAAAATCAAGTAATTCTGATAATTTCTCAATTGATACTGATTAGCTGCAAATTGGATTCGTCGGATTTTTATTCAGGAAAAAAAGATAAAAAGATGCCTTCATTCGAATCCCGAACTCTACTGATAGCGGCTTATGCTGCTTTTAATGCACGCAGTATTGATGCCGTGCTGGAAACAATGCATCCCGATGTTGACTGGCCAAATGGCTGGGAGGGTGGGCGAGTGGTGGGCCACCAGGCCGTGAAAGACTACTGGACACGACAGTGGCAGGTAGTGAATCCACGGGTAGAGCCATGCCAGTTCCATACCGATGAGCAGGGGCGAGTGGTGGTCGAAGTTCATCAACTTATTTTCGATTTGTCGGGCAATAAACTTGGTGATGAGCGTATTCGGCACCGATACACAATTGAAAATGGCCTGATCTGCCAGATGGAGATACTGGCAGGGTAGGGCGCCTGTTTTGCTTCCTGCTTTTGTCCGTAAGTGAACCACGCCTGTCCAGTTACGGACATATTGAGCTTGCTGTTTTTTGATTAATTTATTGATAATCAGTCAGTTTGTTAAGTTGGCACAACCTTTGGCTTTACTAGTGTGAACAGATTAACAACACAAATTCAAAGAACACTAAACACAAATACAGCCATGTTACTACCGCTAATGAACAAATTGACGATTGCTGCTCTGTTGAGCTCGGCTACTCTGGGAAATCCAGTTAACCCAACGATGCCCAAAGGACTTTCCTTTGATGCAAGTGCTTATGTGACAATTAATAATCAGATTCGGGTTGCCGTCAACAAAAAAGCCGAAACACCGGTGGTTATTTTATTGAAAAGCTCAGATAATCAGGTGATTTACCGGCAAAGTATTGATCGGAAAACCGAAAAGTATGCCGTAAAACTGAATGTTGATGAACTGGCCGATGGAAAATATGAACTAGAGGTGGCCTCAAAAGAGGGTAGTATTCGTAAGGAATTGAATCTGACAACGAAGCCCGTTAAGCGAGCCAACCGAGTTATTGCCATGGAATAGATGCGGCTGAGGGTGCAGAGTCAGATCATTTGTAAGTCTCAAAACAAACAACTGGATTAGCACAATAAAAAAATCCTAATCGCTTCGATTAGGATTTTTTTATTGGCTATAGAACAATGCCCTATCCTCGGATCATATGCCAACGCTGCCCGTTTGTGTCAATAGCCTGTTTTGCCATTGCCAGTGTACGTTTAAGACCATAAACAACCTCAGTTACAGGATCAATGATTTTATAAATTGTTCGCTGTCCACTGGCTATTAAGGAGTTTGACTCCGAATCCCAGTGGCAACAATCAATTGTTTGAGGCAGGATAACAAATGTTTTGTAACTCATAATCCATTTTTAAATTGCGGGAGTACTATTTAGACGAAGAAATAACCTGACGTTACCTATTTTTTAAAAAAGAAATAATTGTATACTATTGATTATAATTTATATATTAATATAAGTTCTTGAAAATGAATTCGCTAGTCTGTTTCTGGCGCTTCCGATGTCGCAGATAACTATGGCTGGTCGTAAAAAATAAGGTCCTGAATATGCCCTGGGCAATCGACCTTAACGGGGAGAGAGTTGCACAACAACGCGCCTGCTAATTGTTTTTATGGTGCCCGGCTCCTCATTTGCTGCTTTTGTATCTGGCCCTTCCCCAATCGCCAGAAGCTGATTGGCATCGACTCCCTGTTGTATGAGATAGGTTTTAACCACCTGAGCTCGCTGTATGGCTAACTTCCTATTCAATTCACGTTCGCCAATATTATCCGTATAAGCCGTAATGGTAGCGAGCATAGTAACGTTCCTTATTAAGTACTGAGCCATCGAGTCCAGCGTTTGACGGACTCCCGGTCGCAAATGGTAACTGCTTTGGTCAAAATACAGGATGGTAATGCTTAAGGGAAGTTCCAGTGTGGTGGGTTTAGCCACCTCGGAGGATGTTGGAGTCGATGCGCTATACCTGGTTTGAGCCAGGGCGTTCGTATAGATAGCGAAGGTCAGTAACCAGCCGAAAATGCTCCAGTAAGGAGGGCAATAAGTGCTCATTAGCCATCGATTCAATACCATAGTCGGCAGGAAACGGTCTTTAAAAAAATGCATGCGTCACTGTAGCTTTTTAGAAGATGTCAAACACCCCTAAAAAACAATATAACGGCAAGTTCCGTTTTTACTGTTTTGCTCAATATTTACAACAATAGGTGAGCGGACACGGTTACTTTTTATTGATACGCCCTTAGCCCGATTCGTATCCTGTTAAATCTGTATTCCCCGACGTGCTGTATGAAGGACGACAACGAAGTGCCTCAACTAACAGACGACGAAAAGAAACTGTTTGAGGACCTGATGCCCGAAGATCTGAGCGAAATACTCGATACCGGCGTTAATAGGCGACATTTTTTAAAGCTGATTACCCTGGCAGGTGGTGGCATCCTGGCGGCACAGTCGGCGGTTGCCGAGCAATTGATAGCCAGGCCACTTAGTGTATCATCTCCTACTGAATTACCCCCGACTAGTATCGAGAATGCCGTTACTCTATCATTTGATGTTAATGGCAAAACCCGAACGCTGGCCGTCGACTCCCGAATGACTCTGCTGGATACGTTGCGAGAGCGATTGGAACTGACAGGCTCTAAAAAAGGGTGCGACCACGGGCAATGTGGGGCTTGTACGGTCATTGTTGACGGTAGGCGGGTTTTATCCTGCCTTACGCTGGCAGCCACCTGCGAAGGCAAACAGGTGCAGACCATTGAAGGACTTGCAAAACCGGATGGGCAACTGCATCCCATGCAGGCAGCTTTTTTAAAACATGACGGCTTTCAGTGCGGATTCTGTACGCCCGGACAGATCTGTTCGGCTGTTGCACTGATGGATGAGGCCCGGAAGGGGGAAGCTAGTTACGTAACAGAAAATATTCGCCAGAAACCGGCGGCTATTCGCCTGTCGGATGAAGAAATTCGTGAGCGAATGTCGGGGAATATATGCCGCTGCGGGGCCTATCCGAATATTGTTGCTGCTATTCAGGAGGTTCACAGCGGAAAGCCAGTAGAGCAGGTCTGGCGGTTTTCTGCTTAATTTTTAAGCTATCTATTCTATGAGACCCTTTTCATTTGCCCGGCCTAAAGACCTCGCTTCGGCAGTGACCCTTCTGAGCGCAAATCCGAACGCAAAATTCCTCGCTGGGGGAACTAACCTGCTGGACCTGATGAAGGAAGACGTAGAACGACCCAATGCGCTGATCGATATTAACGGGGTAGGGTTAACAGAAATTAAAACCATTGCATCCGGAGTAAATGAAGGAGGGATATCGTTGGGAAGCCTTGGGAAAAATACGGACGCTGCCAATCACTCACTCATTCGTCGGCACTATCCGCTGTTAACACAGGCAATTCTGGCTGGAGCTTCCGGACAGATTCGCAATATGGCTACAAATGGTGGCAACCTGTTGCAACGGACACGCTGCCCCTATTTTTATGAGGTAGCCATGCCCTGCAATAAACGCGAACCCGGAACGGGTTGTGGCGCACGGGAGGGGATCAATCGGATGCACGCCATATTCGGATGGTCCGACAAATGCGTTGCTGTATACCCTTCAGATATGGCTGTGGCACTGGCGGCATTGGATGCTGTGGTGCTGGTGAGAGATGTCACAGGACAGGAGCGAAGCATTCCGATTGTCGATTTTCATCGGCTGCCGGGCGAGGAGCCCGAAAAGGATACCAATCTGGCGCATGGCGAACTAATTACGGCTATTATACTCCCCCGAAATGCGTTTGCCGGGAAATCGTATTACCTCAAAGTGCGCGATCGGGCTTCCTATGCATTTGCGCTCGTGTCGGTTGCCGCGGCCCTTGAAACAGAACAGACCAACGGAGCCACTAACCGGATTGCAAAGGTCAGAGTTGCCATGGGTGGTGTGGCCCACAAACCCTGGCGAGCCTTGAAAGCCGAACAGTTTCTGGTAGGAAAAGAAGCTACCGAAGCTAATTTCAGACAGGCTGCCGATGCCGAAATGGCTGATGCGAAGCCGCTGGAATACAATCGGTTTAAAGTAGAACTAGGTCGAAGAAGCATTGTGCTGGCCTTGCAAATGGCTCTGAATGGGGGTAGGGTATAAGTAAAGTCGACAGAATCATGGCAGATAAAAACAAACTAACGGGCACACCCGTCAGTCGTATCGACGGAATCGCCAAAGTAACGGGAAAGGCCACCTATTCAATGGATTACCCCGTCAGAAATCTGGCGTATGCCGTTATTTTCAAAAGTACGATTGCGGCCGGCACCATTCAGAACATCGATACTTCCGATGCCGAAAAAGCCCCTGGTGTGCTGGCCATCATTACCCATAAAAATGCTCCGAAACTCAATGTACATGGTGGTATTCGCGGAGGAGCTTTGCTGCAAAGCCCCGAAATTGAGTTTTATGGGCAGCATATTGGCCTGGTTGTGGCCGAAACATTCGAGCAGGCCAGGTATGCGTCGCATCTTATCCGGGTTAAGTATGAAAAAAAAGAACCTAAAGTCGATTTCGAAAAGCTGGCTTCCGGAGCCGTCCGGCCAAAAGATAAAGACAAAGCCGACGACATACGGGGAGATGCCCAAGCCGAACTGAGCAAGGCAACCCTCAAAATAGAAGAAATTTATGGAACACCGATAGAACACCATCAGCCCATGGAACCCCATGCCACCATTGCCGAATGGAATGGCGATTGGGTGACGCTCTACAATAGTGCTCAGATTGTGAATGGAGCGCAAAGTGCAGCGGCTGCAACGCTTTATCTCAAGCCAGAAAATGTGCGCATCATCTCACCGTTTATTGGTGGGGGGTTTGGGTCTAAAGGAGGGCAGTGGGCCAATCTGGTGCTGACAGCGGTGGCGGCCAAACAGGTCGGCCGACCCGTAAAATTAGCTCTTGCCCGACAGCAGATGGTCAATTCGGTGGGCCTGCGGCAACGGAATATTCAGAAGGTGAGTCTGGCGGCTACGAAGGATGGGAAACTGACGGCGCTGGCCCATGAGATTACGACCCATAGTGCTATCGACAATGAATTTATAGAACCCTGTGGCGATTGCTCGAAGATCATG
Organism: Spirosoma sp. SC4-14; assembly: GCF_037201965.1. Classification (NCBI taxonomy): domain Bacteria; kingdom Pseudomonadati; phylum Bacteroidota; class Cytophagia; order Cytophagales; family Cytophagaceae; genus Spirosoma; species Spirosoma sp. SC4-14. The sequence continues at coordinate 3,783,371 of NZ_CP147518.1, forward strand.
TACGATGTGCCCAACTCGCTCATCACCTATCGCGTTGTGCCTATGCATGTGATACTACCAACCTACACGCGCGGTCCGGGCAAATCGACGGGAAGTTTTGCGCTTGAGTCGGCTATGGATGAACTGGCTTATAAGCTCAAAATGGACCCAATTGATTTTCGGCTCAAAAATGAGCCCGAACGTGATCCATCCAATAATAAGCCATGGTCGTCGCGAACCACGGTGCAATGCCTGCAGGAAGGAGCCAACGCTTTTGGCTGGGAAAAACGAATGGCTGAACCCCGGCAGAATCAGCAGGGCGAATACTGGATTGGCTATGGCGTAGCCTGCGGTACCTATCCAGCCCATCAGCGGCCCAGTTCGGCTATTATCCGGCTAAAACGGTCGGGTAGTGAGATTTCGGCTGCCGTTGAGCTGGCTGCAGCCGATTTAGGGACCGGTACGCATACCATACTGGCGCAAACGGCTGCCGATGCACTGGACCTGCCACTACAGAGCATAACGGTAAAAATTGGTGATTCGGATCTACCCCCGGCAGCAGGATCGGTGGGGTCGGTAGGAGCTGCCAGTTATGCCAATGCCGTGAACGATGCCTGCCAGAAAATTACGGATGAGCTCATCGCCCGATCGGGTAAGCAATTTTTTGCCCGCCCAACGGCATCGCAGTTGATGCGAGCCGAAAAAATTACCGATTTTCAGACCAGAATAGAGGCAAAGCCACCCGAAACGGCAGACCAATACTCGTGTCATAGCTTTAATGCCAACTTTGCCGAAGTGGCCGTGCATAAGGCTACGGGCATGGTTCGGGTCAACCGGTTTCTGGCCGTAACGGGGGGAGGAACAATTCTAAACCCTAAAACAGCGCGTTCGCAAATCATTGGCGGAAACATCTGGGGCATTGGCATGGCCCTAACCGAAGAGTCGATTCTCGATCCACGCTGGGGCAATTTTGTAACCCGATCGCTGGCCGATTACCATGTTCCCTCCAATCTGGATATCCGGTCGATGGAGGTCATTTTTATTCGGGAAAACGATCAGGCTGTTAATCGATTGGGGGTGAAAGGGATTGGCGAAGTAGGTATAGTTGGGGTTGCCGCTGCCATTGCCAATGCCGTTTTTAACGCAACTGGCAAACGAATACGGGAATTGCCCATAACACCTGATAAACTTTTGTAGACGTATATACTTACCCGGCAGATAGTAGCGGAGCTATTCGTAGTTCAGAGGCACCCATTTATATAAGTTTTTGTCGATATGTTACCTATTTGGTTTATATTTATATGTTTTATTTGCCTATTTTAGCTACTTTTGGTTATTTAATCCAAAAAAAATAGCCTATATATTTGAAAAAGTATAATATGAGTTAATTTTTTGTCTAGCTTGCCTCAGCTAAAAACTGCTTTACTCAAATCGTTACAATGGCAACTGGCATTATTCAATTATTAAAGAGACACAAAGCCCAAGTACTGGACACCTGGATTCAAAAACAACTGGCAAATGAAGAATTGCGGGAAGATTTGATGACAAACGATGACTTGCGCACCCAATCGGAAGAATTAATAGATATGTTAGCTAAGACGCTAACTGAAGAAAATATCAATCAGATTGACTCTGCTGATTTTGACGAGGTATTTGAGTTGCTGGCAACAATTTCCATCTCCAGGGCTCGTCAGGGTTTCTCGCCCCGTGAAACAGGATTGTATATTTTTAGTTTAAAAGAAGCCATTTTTGAGTTGCTTCAGAAGCAGTTAGTTGATGCCCCGGCTACGCTATACACGGAAGTATTGAAAGTGAGTCGTTTGCTCGACAGCTTTGGTGTTGTTACGCTGGAAACTTTTATCAAAGGCCGGGAAGAAGTTATTTATCGCCAGACGGAAGAAATAGCCGACATTTCGACCCCGGTTATTCAGGTTTGGGATGGCATTCTGGCATTGCCAATTATTGGCACACTCGATAGCGCCCGTACGCAGGTAGTAATGGAAAGTCTGCTTCAGCGGATTGTGGATACAGGTAGTTCAATTGCCATTCTGGATATATCGGGCGTTCCGGCTGTCGACTCGCTGGTAGCGCAGCACCTCATTAAGACCGTTAGTGCTACCCGGCTCATGGGGGCCGATTGTATCATTAGCGGCATTCGGCCCGAAATTGCTCAGACGGTAGTACATCTGGGTATCGATCTGTCGAATATCATTACAAAAGCGTCGCTGGCCAGTGCCTTGAAGCATGCCTTTAGTATGAATAAACTGGTTGTAAAACGAATTGATGTAGTCGAAAAGAAGGCTTTTTAATGTATGGATAAGATACCTATCCTGCGAATGGGTCAATTTCTTCTGGTTACCATTCAGATTGATTTATACGACCGACTGGCCTTAAATCTGGAAACAGACCTTGTCAGTATGGTTCATAAAACAGGAGCGCGGGGTGTACTGATTGATATTTCGGCCGTTTCGATCGTCGATTCATTTATGGGACGAATTCTGGGCAACATTGCAAGCATGACCCGGATACTGGATGCAGAAACAGTGGTTGTTGGGATGCAGCCCGCCGTTGCCATCACGCTGATTGAACTAGGCTTGTCCTTAACTGGAGTTCATACGGCGCTGGATGTTGAACGGGGCATGGCTTTGCTAGAGACAAAGTTGGGGCCAATGGACTTAATGGCCGACGAGGATGATAACTCTGAGTAAGGACAGCATGGCAATTACCCGCGAACAGGATGTAGTTCCTTTTCGAAACCGGGTTAAAGAACTGGCCATTAAAATAGGAATGGGCCTGGTCAATCAAACCAAGCTCATTACGGCTGCCAGTGAATTAGTGCGAAACATGCTCCGGTATGCGGGGCATGGCGAAGTCAGAATGGAAATTATAAGTAAGGGCCGGGAAACAGGTATCCGGCTTACATTTACAGATAAAGGACCGGGGATTGCCGATATTAGTCTGGCCATGCAGGATGGTTACTCAACTGGTAAAAGTCTGGGGCTGGGCCTGCCCGGTGCTCGTCGGCTGGTCAATGAATTCGATATAAAAAGTGAACCAGGCGAGGGTACAACCGTTACTGTATTAAAATGGAAAAATGGATAACGCTCCACATGTACGTTTTCTGGTTACCGATCGGAGCTTTCTGGCCTATCTGAAAAAAGGAATCAGTCAACTTGCCTTACAGGTAGGCTTTGCCCCGCAACGCTTGAGTGCCATCGATTTGATCGTTGCTGAAATGGGGTCAAATTTAATTAAGCACGCGGGCGGAGGGGAAATTTTGGTGCGGCATTTTCTGACGTCCGATAACGCTGGCCTCGAACTAATAAGTATTGATAATGGCCCAGGTATGGCAGAGCCCGTCAGAATGATACAGGATGGCGTATCAACCACCGGAACACTTGGCCACGGACTAGGATCGATAAATCGACTGGCGGATTTTACCCAGCTCTACTCGCAGAAAGGATGGGGAACAATTTTGTTGGCACGAATTTATAAAAAGCCACTTGTAATGGCCCGGCCCGAGAGTTTCGAGTACCGATCTGTTGTAGTAGCTAAGCCTGGTGAAACCGTAAGCGGAGACGGTTGTTATGTAAAACTGACGGCCAGCCATATAAAATTGTTTCTGGGCGACGGTTTGGGGCATGGACCCGAAGCAAATTTAGCGGTTCAAACCGCCATCAATGCATTTCGACTCTGTGCCGAACATCAACCGGTAGCCATTGTTCGGCAGTTACACCGCTCGGTAACTAAAACCCGTGGACTGGTTGGTGCCGTTGTTGTGTATGATACACAAAATAAGCAGTGGAACTGGTGCGGTGTCGGTAATATTTCAACGCGGATCAGTGGTTCGCTCAGGACAAAAAATTTTTTGTCTTACAATGGTATCATTGGTATGAATCTTCCCAATTCCATGAATGATCATGCCTTGCCATTTGAACAGGGGCAGTTGCTGATGATGGGGTCCGACGGACTTCAGTCAAGGTGGGATATTACAAAATATACGTTGATACACCGGTACGATTTAAGCATTCTGGCGGCTGCAATCTATAAGGATTTCGCCCGGCAAACCGACGACACCTCTATTTTTATTGGCAGAGTGAAGGCAGATCATGGAAGAACTAGTTAAAGTTGGGCTCGATAATGAGATGGATTTGATTCTGGCCCATAAACGAGCCATGAAACTATCGGAGCTGGCTGGCTTATCGCTGGCTGCTCAAACTACCTTTGCTACTGCCGTTTCCGAAGTAGCCCGCTATGCCATGGAGCATGGCGGTAGCCCGGTGCTATCGTTGGGGGCCGACCGTCTGGCTCGCGGTGGTTCGCTGATAGCGATAATTGAAGATAAAAATTTATCGATTACAAATCCGCTCCACCAGGGATTGATGTATGCACAGCGTCTGGTGGATAAACTAGAAATTACCAATACGGGTAAATCAAGTTTAATTAACCTGTATTATAGTTTGCCGGTATCCCGCCGAATTAAACCTGATCGGTTTGCCGACTGGCGTGCTCAGTTTAGAGCTGATCTGCCTGTTTCGGCCTACGATGAGATTAAGCAAAAGAATGATCAGTTGCAGCAGTTGGCCCTACGCCTGCAAGCCAGTGAAGAGCACTACAAACGGGTAACGAATTCGTTGCCGCTGATGATTTTTACCATTAATCAGGCGGGGCAAATACTGTATGGCAACGATTGGGTAAGTCAGTTTACGGGGTGTTCGCTCCAGACGCTTAACCAAACCAAATGGGCGCCCGTGCTACATCCCGACGATTTTATCGTTTTTTGGGAAATGTGGAATCAGCAAACGGTTCATAGTCAGGCTTTTCGGTGGGAATGTCGGCTTAAAGAAGCTGGTTCACAAACCTATATGTGGCATCTGATTTCTGCACAGCCCGTGAAGGGCGAATCGGAGAAGGTTACGCTCTGGACAGGCTTTGGCGTGAATATTCATGCTCAAAAAATTGTTGGGCAAACGCTTCGGGAAAACAAGGAATTAGCGCAGGCAAAGCAAGAACTCGAGCATTCGCAGCAGGAACTTAAGGTAACAATTGATCAGCTCAATGAAAGTAATAATAAGCTAAGTCAGTTTGCCTACATTGCCAGCCACGACCTTCAGGAGCCATTGCGAAAAATCCAGCAGTTTGGCGACCTGCTCAAAACACGAAATGCAAATTTACCTTCAGAAGATTTAACCTATCTGGAACGAATGCAGGCTGCGGCAGGCCGCATGTCGACATTAATAAAAGATTTGCTGATTTTTTCCCGACTGTCGACTCGCCGGGAAGTTGCCTTACCTATTTCGTTAAGCCAGGTTGTTTCGCTTGCTCTTGATAATCTGTTGATACCTATTCAGGAAACGGGTGCCCAAATTCAACTAAATCCGTTGCCTGTTGTGGTGGCAGATGCCTCTCAGATAGGGCAACTATTTCAGAACCTGCTGAGTAATGCCATTAAGTTTCACCAACCTCAAACCATTCCGCAAATCACGGTTAAATCGGAGCTGGTAAAGGCTATCGACCTACCCAATTCGCTCAAACATACGTCTTCGGCCGAGCAGTTTTATCGGATCGATGTAGCCGATAACGGAATTGGTTTTGATGAGAAATACCTTGACCGGATTTTTCAGGTGTTTCAACGACTGCATTCGTCAAGGGAGTATAGTGGTACCGGAGTAGGACTAGCGATATGTGAAAAAGTAGTGAATAACCATGGCGGTGTCATTACGGCCACGAGTCAACCCAATCAGGGAGCTACTTTCAGCGTTTACCTGCCAGCCTAAAATCGGGCATTAGCATATCATTCATACTGGCAAATTAAGTTCATAACTTCACCAATTCTGCGCGTAGCCGATGCGTCCGACACATATTGCGGGCAAACTGGAAATGACCTTTGGGTACCATCAGATAGAGTTTGCCCTTCTGGCGGCTTGCCAGGAGACTGATAAGCTTAAGTTTCGAGAGTAGGCGCTGGATCTTATCGGTCTTCAGGATAACCTCAAAATACGATTTATTACTGAACGATTTGCCCGTTACATCGGGCGTGAAGGCCACATCGTCCTGTACCCGTTCGTAGCGGATGGGAGTTTCATACGTATTGTTATCGGGTAAGTTAGCCCGAATTTCATCAAAACCATGTTCCTGGGCCCAGTTAATTACTTCGGGGAAATACGTTTGTTTGTTCATGTTTATTGTTGTTTAGATTGAATACTGATTAAATAATGAGCCGAACACCACAGAGTTGTTCAACTCGATACTGAAACCGCTGACCGGGCGAGCCGATAAACATAAAATTGGTCGGGATCTGCCATTGGGCCGACAGCTCACTGATGAGCTCCGGCCCAAAATGACCTTCAATTTTCTTGTACGTAATATCGATGTCGGGATAAGCCCGATCGAGCGTTTCAATATCCCGGTGTAAATTTTCGGGAGCTTTAAAATGGTCATTTTCAACCGTTACGATCAGCAGTCGATTTGTTTCTTCGTTTTCCTGAATGTAGATCATCACCCGGTTGAGCGATGCGATATCGTCGCCTTTCGAGAAGAAGACAAACTCCTGATCATTAATTTTCTTAATCGTTCGGTTTGTCCAGCTCGTGAACCGTTCAATTCCCTGTTTGAGTGGTTTAAAAAAGTAAAGAATAACCGATAAGGCGCCCCGTAATAGCAACGTACGGTCCATCATCATCAGCGCCAGCATAAACGTAGGAATGAAATATTCAAAAAATACCAGCACATAGTGCGGATTAAGCATAATGTTACCGGCTAAGGCTGTTCCAACGGCTATCAGGGCTAGCAGAACTGAGCTAACGGGTGCAATTTCGGGCCGGGGCAGGCGTTTTCGCCGAAGTTTGAGCAACAGATTGCCAATACCAAACAACCCCATTACCGACAGAAAGGAAATGGTATAGACCCCTGCTAATGCCTGAAGTGCTCCACCCGTGCTGAGCAAAACCGATACGCAAAGTCCAAAAAATACCAGCAGAATATAATAGGGGGCCTGTCGGCCATTTTCTTTCAGCAGAAACTGCGGAAAGATACGGTCGAGGGTCATCCGTTTTATAAGGCCGCTTACACCAACAAAGGAGGTGAGCACCGCACCGCTCAAGACCAGCACTGCATCCAGCGAAACAAGCCACGAAAGCCAGTGACCACCTGCCTGTTGGCCCATAAAGGCCAATAAGGATTCCTGATGATTCTGAACATCATTTACCGGAATCAGGCACAGGGCCAGAAGGGCAATAAGTGGATTAAATACCGTAACAATAATCCACATATTCCGGAGGGTTTTTGGAAAAACACCCCGAGCCTGTTCTTCAACGTAATTGGCCGAGCTTTCGAATCCGGAAATACCCAGCATGGCCGCCGAAAAACCAGCAAATAATTGAAACGAAAGACTATGTTCAGACTTTGTTGCAAAATTGAGGGAAAACTGGCTCAGCCCGTTGGTGAGTACATACCAGCCACAGGTTAGGCATAAAATGACCAATGTGGCCAGATGCAGAATAAAAATAACAACGGCTGCTTTTGACGATTCTTTTAGCCCGAGCAGGTTCAGCAGAAAGAAAAGAAACAAAAGTCCAATGGTGCCTAGTATGATGGGTAAGCCGGGGCTGAACGAGGTCGCGTAATGAATGGCTTCGTTGGCCGAAATTACACTGGTAGCTACGTAGGACAGAATAGTCAGGCAGGCGGCCAGCGATGCCATTGACTTGTTGGTCGAGTTGAGAAGCACATTGTAAGCGCCACCGTTCAGAGGTAAAGCGCCAACAACTTCGCCGTAGATTTTGCGAAACAAAAATAACGTACCCCCTACCAGCAGCAATGAAATCCAGGCAAACTGTCCTGCATATAAAATACTGAGCGATGAAACATAGAGACAGGAAGAACTAATGTCGTTACCGCAAATGGCCGATGCCGGTAACTCGCTTAATTTGGTATGGTTTTCCATCAAACAGAACTAGCTTAGAAATCCTTTCTTTAAAGCAATACTAAGCATTCTGGTGGTTATTTAATAATGTCGGAGGTAGACTCCATTGAAACACCATCTGCTACCGTCTGGGCAGCATTCGCAACAACGGCCCTCCCGAAACCGGAAACATCCAGGCTATTGGGAGGGTCGTCGTTGCGGACGATTTATGTATGTTCAATGTATGAAAGATGTAAGTAGACTCAACTGGCTAGCGGAAAACCAGATTGATTTAGCATCGGAAACAAAGGTATAGACTTACCTTTTGCCGGGTGTGCCCGCATAGGGGTTGATTTTTGTGGCTTGATGCACAACACCGGACGTTTTGCCTGACTGATAATCTGTTTAAAAAAAGGCCCTACAAACAGATGCCGAATATTGCTGGCATGGTCGGCCGTTATAATGATAAGATCCGCATTTTGTTCCTCTGCCTGTTGAAGTACTGTATGTACAGCCGAATTCGTATGCGATAGTAGTGAATCGGCTTCAAGAGCATCGTCTAAAATATGCTTACTCAGTAGTGCCATATTGATATTGATAGCTTTACCCGCATCGGCCTCCAGATTATTGGCTAACCCCAAAATGGTAAGATGGGCGTTATTTTTACGGGCAATAGTTCGGGTAAACTCATACTTTGCCATATTGCCTGGCACGGGACGGATTGGGAATAGTATTTCCCTGAATTCACGCACGTTGGCCTGTTCGGGTACGGTCAGTACGGGGCACGGAGCCCGATTGATAACATGATAGGCTTCGGACCCCATCACATACTGGAGCAGGCCTGTGGAACCATGGGTGCCCATTATAATCAGATCAGCTCTGAATTCGGTAGCAGATTCAGCAATCCGGTCAACTGTTGGACCGATCCGACATTCGGCAGAGTAAGCCACCGAGTGATCGCTAAGCATTTTATCGGCCCATTGGTGTAGCCGCTGGGTCTCGGCTTCAAGAACTTCTTCGTGCGGCATAGATACCGCCAGACTATCAATGGCAGCGAACGTATAGTATTCAGGGCTAAGAACATACAGCAGCCTGATTTCGGCTTTGTGTCGCTGGCTCATTGCAATAACCAGATTCATAATATCTGGTGAGGGCTGGTCCAGATCGATAGGAACCAGAATTCGATTTATAGTTATAGTTTCCATAGGTATATGTGTTTAGGGAATGATAATGGGGCTGCTACATTTGGTATAGCAGTCCCGTTCGTATTGTATAGGTTTCAATTGGGTTAGGAGCGAGAGCGCTCGAGTGAGTGATTTAGAAAAACCAGAAACTATTTCTCAAGCCAAATTCTGTTGCTCCCAGGTAGTTGTTTTTGGTATACAGTTTAACTTTATAGACGCCCGCAGCTACCGTATGCATAGGTTCGTAATCAATGGTAACGGTTTGCGGATTAGTTGAGAAATCAACCGTTTTAACCGCATGTACCGGAATCTGAAGCGCAGAATTACTAACATGGATGGTTTCTGTATGTAGCGCTCCATCGACAGGGTTATTTTTAAGGTCAGTGATACTGACATAAATAGGTTCAACACCTTCTGTTTTCCAGGTAGAAGGCAACTTGAACGAAATCTGAAGCTGTTTGGCCTTTCTGGCTTTTGCGGTCAGCTTCGAGTTTGGTTTCCGAATGTCGACCCGGAAATTATCGACGGTCACCAGTGCTTTTGTGGCCATCAGTTCGGTATTGAGTACGTTGGTTTTGTCCGCTAATGAAGCCATCGTATGTTTCAGGCCCGTATTGTCAGCGAGTACCTGTTGGTTCTGGGCCTTTAGTTGTACTAGTTCAGACTGTAAATTATTCCGTACGTCTTCTAGTTGAGTTAGCTGCTGCTGTAGCCGTGAATTGTCGGCTATGGTTTGCCGACGTAAGCTGCTGAGCAGTTTGTTTTTGGCCTGGAGTCTGTTTTGAACCGACTCCATCTGTGCTTCCAGCTTATCGTTGCGGACAGCTGCATCGGTCAGTTGAGCGTTCAGATCGTTGCTGATTTGTTGAATATCCCGTTCAAGAGTAAGCTTTACCGAGAAGAGTGAATCGGCCCGAAGTTCTGTTCTGTATTTCTCTTTTGTTAAGTTGCTGGTTTTGTTCCAGTAATATAGGCTGCTGCCCAGTAAAAGCAGCGATAAAACGGCCAGCCAGATGGTAGCCGTATTGGTTTGTTTATAATTCATAGCTGTATAATTTTTGGATAGAATATAAATTTGTATGCCAATAATATACCCATCTGCCCTTAAAGACAGCTTAAGAATTGCTTAGAAATTGCTTAGTAAGGAGATGATTTAACTCGTTTCTTCGGCAAGAAACGAGTCAGAAAGAAGAGCCTGGGCTGGCTTTAAGGCAAAAGCGAAACGGTGTTCCCATAGGAAACAGCCATAAAACGATTATTCAGTAAGGAGTTAACGGCCCTGGTTGTTCAGTGGGCCTGTAATGTATTGGGAAGAAATCGGCGTAATTTTCTGATTTTGGTTTGCTTATGGCTGGCAATTGCCCTTGGCTTCTTCCAGCCGATCCATTACCCGGTTCAGGAATCGCAGATGGGGGCGAATGATGATCTTTTTCTTTCCGGCTTCGATACGCTCAATTTGATCGATGATCCGATTTTGTTCCAGTTCCATTTGGTTAGCCCGATCCTGCCAGAATTCTTTTTTCATTACTATGGGTAGCTAGAGGTAAGCGAGGGTGCTCTTCGTTGAAGAGCGAAATATTTTAAGCAATATAAGCAGAGTGTGGGGATGCTCCAAGTAGAACGACTTACATAGCAGAAAATTAATTGCCGTCAGCCGAAAGCGATGCCGTAACGATACGGTTCACAAGTTGCCGATCCCGTAAACACCGAAAAGCATATTGGTCAGAATTCTAAAAAGTATATGAATTTGCCGGGATCGGTTTACGGTACCTGACTTGCAGGCTTACCGAAAGCCCAGAATTCGCAACAACTGATCTTTAAACCGAATGAGAGGAGGTTTAGACTCTTCTGCCAGATTATGAACCTGAATGACTTCTCCCGGCAATTGCTCAGCAAGCTGATTTTTAATTGACAGAATAACGGCTGGGTCAGGTTTTTTCGATTGAATCGAACGAACAGCGTCAATTGGGACCATAATCTGTTTTGTGCCCGTTTTTGTTTTTACCCAAACCCAATAGGTCACTTCGTCTTTTTGGGAATGGTTTAGATACTGGACGGCGCCACTCATTCCCAACAAGAGCTCGATGGGGTCTTTCTCAAATCTGTCGCGTATGTTCATTAAGGCAGTTCGTTGTCAGTTACCTAAATGATGCACTACAGAAGCGAAAAGCTGCATGGGTTGATAAGGATTTGCCCAATAACGGCAATCGCTACAGAAAACAGGAACCAACCTAATGCAGTATTGAAGCCAGCTCACTGCCTGATAGCCTTTTAGAAAGGCTATACTGCTTTTTCAAGGGCGAAAAAAGTGGTCGTTAGGGAGGGAATCGTTATCGTGAATAATTGACAATCAATTAACTACTAAGAAAAATAAATAGAACAAACTAGGAATTGCCATTTATTAGGGCGTACTTCGTTGCAAAGAAAAACAAAATGCAAGAAGGAACTGTAAAATTTTTCAATGAAACCAAAGGGTTTGGTTTCATTAGTCCTAGTAACGGCGGTGCCGATATATTCGTACACATGTCGGGTCTGATTGATCAGATACGGGAGAATGACAAGGTGAAATTCAATGTCGAGCAGGGAAAGAAAGGCTTGAACGCAGTGGATGTCGAGCAAGCTTAATTGACCGATATAATGAACCAGGTAAAAGAAGCACGCCTTTCAGGCGTGCTTCTTTGGTATAAAGCCTTTAGTGATCGACGGTGTGTGGGGGCCAAAGGGCAATCAGTGCTTTAACCCATCAGCTAAAATCGTTTGTCGCCTTCATCGGTTGGTTCAAAACCCAACCAATGGCGAACAAAACATACGACTGCCGTTCAGCTCCATTACGATTAGCTGTAGGTTGGGAGTGGACATTAACTGGCCGAAATTGTACCTTGCGGAAAAAACATGTTTTGTTATTTATTATGAAGAGGAATCAACTTTTACTTAGTTCTGTAGCCATCCTATTGACCGTCTGCTCCATCACAACCGCTACCGCACAGTTAAAAATACCAGCCGCTAGTCCCTTTCAAAGCACCAAACAAAGTTTTGGGTTAGGCGATATAACGATCGACTATTCAAGACCAGCCGCGAAAGGACGAGTGATCTTTGGCGATCTGGTTCCGTTTGGCAAAGTGTGGCGCACGGGCGCTAATGCAACAACTAAAATTACGTTTTCCGACGATGTAAACGTGGCCGGAAAGGAAGTAAAGGCCGGAACCTACGGCTTATTTACGATTCCGGGTAAAACAAGCTGGCAGGTGATGCTGTCTAAAGAGTTGAATTTGGGAGCCAATGTTGCCGATTATAAACTAGAAAATGAAGTAGCGCGGGTTGAGGTAAAACCAACGACCCTGCCCTATAAAGTAGAAACATTTACAATCAACATTGCTGATATTCTGCCTGGTTCGGCAACATTGGAAATCATGTGGGATAAAACCCGCATCGCTGTGCCCTTAACGGTTAATATCGATCCAATTATTTCCCAGAACATTAAGGCATCAATGGCGTCCGATAAACCAGCCTATTTTGAAGCCGCCAGTTATTATTACGATACAAACCGGGATTTGCCACAGGCGCTGAGCTGGGCTAGCAAAGCGGTTGAACAAAATCCGAATGCTTTTTGGATTATGTTATTGAAAGCCAGAATAGAGCTGAAACTTAAAGATAAGCAAAGTGCCATTGCCAGTGCCCAGAAAACAGTAGAACTGGCTACTACTGCCAAAAATGCAGACTACGTGAAAATGGCCAATGATTTGATCGCCAGTGCAAAAAAATAATTTTGCGACCAATTCCACCAACTGATTAAAGAGTTCATTGGCGGCAAACGTCGTGGACTTATTCCTCAAAAACGCAGTGCCAGACAACTGGTCTGCGTTTTTGTTTAAAACGACACTTTACCTGTTATAGCGAGTTCCTTATTTTCAATTCATGCTTCACCGCTCCCGGCCGTCAATAGCTAACCGCCACAAGAAGAGAGTTATTTCCTGAAACGTTGCTTTTACGTAAAGCAATTGATCAGCCAATGACCCCTGTTTATCCCTCAATTTCCTTACTTCACTCTCTTGTTCCAGCACGAAGCCGTATAAATGAGTAAGATTACAATGCTGTAGCTACATGCACCACTACAAACTGGTTAATCTGATCTCTAATCGTATGAATGTGTTTGCTCTGGTTGTTCTATCGTTATTTATTCTAAACTTAGGCATCGCATTAGGTGCAGGGTTGTATGAGGCAAAAATGATTATGCCTCTATGGTTTCATAAATCAGCTAAAGTTGGGTATGTGGTCAATTCTCGGGCCATGGATGAAGTGAACGCTGGGCGAAAATTTTGGGCATATGTCACCACGGGCCCTTTAACGCTCCTTACGATGGCCAACCTGGCGCTGGCCTGGCAGTTGAAGCTACCAGGTTATGAGTGGTGGCTTGTTGCCGCATCGATAACCCTGATCGAGCGGATTGGTACGTTTTCATTCTTTATTCCCACCGCAATCAAATTGCAGATGTCCGATCAGCTAGCTTCCGAGCGGGTAAACCGTTTAGTGGCTCTTTGGATTGGGCTTAATTATGTCCGAAATATATGCACCTTACTATCTTTTGCGGCCGCTTTGGTGGCATTCACTTTTATAGCATAGGCCATGCGGCTCTTGCAAAACGATAAAAGGCGGTTGTGCAGTCATTTTTGCATTAAGACTCCTGCAAAAACAAAAAATGCCCAAATCGTGCTGATTTGAGCGTTTTTTTGAGTGACCACGGGGAGACTCGAACTCCCATGCCTTGCAGCACCACCCCCTCAAGATGGCGTGTCTACCAGTTTCACCACGTGGCCTATTGCTGTTTGCGGGTGCAAATATAGATGTTTGAATTTCTTCATGCAAACAGACTTGTTTTTCTTTTTACATTTTGATGCGACTTCCTGCAAAAGTGGCTGGAATTTTGTAATTTTAGTCCTCCAATAACATGTAAAGTTCAATAAGGATGGCGCTGGAATTAATAGGAAAGCTTATAAAAGTAATGCCCGAAGTAACCGGTCAGGGGCGCAATGGGGCATGGAATAAACAGGAATTTGTCATTGAAACACTAGATAGTCAGTATCCTAAAAAGGTATGCATGACTGTCTGGGGTGACAAAGCCGCTGATTTAAAACAGTTTGCTGAAGGGGATACCCTGAAGGCTACCTTTAGTGTCGAGTCGCGGGAATATAACGAGCGTTGGTATACTGAACTTAGAGCATTTCGGCTCGAACTGGCCGATGGGGCTGATAGCGGCTATGCTGCACCTGCACGCCCCGCTCCAGCCCAGCAACCACGCCCTGCTGCGCAAAGCCAACCCGTGGCTACGCCATTCAACACATCGTTTGATGAAGAAAGTAACGACCTGCCATTTTGACGTTTCTGGCTGTCATACAACAAAAAAGGAAGTAGAGCTTTTGTCTCTACTTCCTTTTTTGTTGTATGACAGCCAGAAAAAAATCCAGCTATGTTTCTGGTGATTCGGCTGGGATTCGAACCCAGGACCCATACATTAAAAGTGTATTGCTCTACCAGCTGAGCTACCGAATCGTATTCGTGATGCGTTCGTGAATAAATGCCGTATCCCTTAAACGCGGTGCAAAACTATGGCCTTATTTCGATCAATGCAAGCCTTTGTCCTTAAAATAAGCCTATTTTTTTGTTTTTTGGCAGGGTCGCCACTGTTGCTGGCGGCCACAATAGACCCTATACGGCATGCCGATTCGCTGTTTGCCGCTGGGGATCAGATCAATGCTGCCCGACTTTATGAAACGGCGCTAACGCAGGGACGATTGGCAACTGATGCCATGTTATTGAAACTGGCAAGTGCCTACGAACAGGAGAATAATGTGCCCCGGCAATTATATTACCTGCAAATTTATTTCGATCGGCATCCCGATGATGCCGTACTTCGGCGGATGAACGATATTGCCCGCGCTAATAATCTGAATGGGTACGAAACCGACGACCTCAATTACTTTTATTTGTTCTACAAAAAATATGGCGTGTACTTCCTGCTTTTCCTGCTTTTCCCGGCAGGCTATGCTTTTGGCGTGCTTGCCATAAAGCTGGCACGCAAAGAAACTATTCCGCTCCGCCAGAAATGGGTATTGTTAATCTATTTGATTGGATTACTGCTCTTTGTCAATCTGCCCGAACGTGTTAAATCCGGAATTACCAGTCAGGATCGGGTACTGCTTCGGACTGATCCATCGGCGGCCGCACCCGTGGCTGAAGTTATAGGGCGTGGGCATAAGGTAAACATCATTGGTAGCCATGATATTTACCTGCACGTTTTCTGGCATAACGAACTCTATTACGTCCGTCGCGATAACGTGTGGGTTATATAAATGATTGAATTGTAAAAATTCAACAATTCAATCATTTCTTCAATGGCGAGTCTTTTTCTTTGGCGAGTGTGTTGAAGACAAGTTTATCGGCCAAAGCAGGAAGCCATTTATTGACAAAAACGGTAAGCTTACCCTGTGTTGTTAGAATAAGTTCGCGTTTGCGGGATTTAACTGCGCGCAGGATGTGATCGGCACAGTCTTCGGCACTCATCATTTTATCTTCATCCCGCATGGTTTCGCCTTTGGCATTGCCGTGAGCATCGAGCGCCGATACGCGGATATTTGACGTAGTAAAACCTGGGCAGGCTGTTAAAACATGAACACCACTGTGTAATAACTCGGTGCGGACGGCTTCCAGAAAGCCATTCATGGCAAATTTTGAGGCCGAATAACCACTCCGAACGGGTAAGCCACGATAGCCTGCTATGGACGAAATGCCGACAATGGAGCCCTTTGTTTGCTGAATATAGGGAAGCGCATAGCGGGTTGCATACACCGTTCCCATAAAATTGATATCCATCACTTTCTGGATAACGGCCGGATCGGTGTCGATCAGCATTGAACGCATAGAGATTCCGGCATTGTTGATAAGAATATCCAGCTTGCCAAAGCGGGCAATCGTCTGCTCAATGAGTTGTTTTACATCCGTTTCGTTGCTTACATCGGCAGTTAAAGAAAGAACGGTGATTCCAGCCTGCTGAAGTTCTGATGTAACTTGTTGAAGTGCATCGGCCTTACGGGCACAGATGACAATATTGGCTCCTTCGCGGCCAAACGCAAATGCCAGAGCACGGCCAATTCCCGACGATGCGCCAGTAATGAGTACTACTTTGTCCTTCATAATTGTGGCTGCGAAGATAGAAAAAAGTTTGTGGTTTGTGGTTGGGCTGCCTCTTTAGAACCTGATTGAGCGGAGCAACCATAAACCAAATCTCACCTTAGCAGTGTTACCGTTCCTTTCAGGGTGCGGGTTGTCGTTTGAATTAGATAATAATACGTACCCACCGGATCATCTGTGCCATACCAGATAAACTTTGGATCGCTGGAGGTGAATACCGTTCGCCCGTATCGATTGGTAATTTCAACTTTATTAAACTGCTCGGCACACGAATTTTCGGGTAAGCCTTTTACCGAGAAGTAATCGTTATAGCCATCGCCATTGGGCGTAAATACGTTGGGTACTTTTATGTCGGCAATAACGGACTGGTCTTTAATGTGAAAGGTTACCGTGGTCGTATCGGTATGATTGGGCTGACAGGACCGGTCATCGGCAATAAAATCGACCACAAATGTTGCCTCTGACTGCCCAGCCAGAATAGCACAGGTTGGTTGCCAGGTAAATGGCGACTCCAGAACAACAGGCCCGGTTTTGTCCGTAAAACTCATGCCTATGGTTTTGTAGTCGAAACCACGGCCAACTGCCTTCATCTGAATGGTGTCGCGGTCGGGATCATCGCCAATGACGGTAAAGGCAATTGACGACGAATCGGTAGAGCCCAGTTGTAATTCAACGACCTGTTGTTGTAGCGTTGTGCGTATTGTTGGGGGGCGACTCGGTAGTCCAAGGGCTGTCAGATTGACTGTAACGGTGTCCTGAAGGTTGCGATTGCAGCGAGTATCGGTTACAATAAAATCGACGATATAGTCGGCATGAATCGCTTCCGTACAGGTTGGTTTCCAGGTAAATGGCTGAGCAACTTTTCCAACTCCGGTTGCCGAGCCAAAGGTCATGCCTGCCTGAGCCAGGGTGAACCCCCGACCGACGGCCTGAATGGTTATGTTGTCGTTGTCGATATCATTGCCAAAGGCAGTGAATGAGAGGGAAGTGCCAACCGTCACTGTTGCCTTGTTGTTGGTGAGGTCAGTGCTGGCAACGGGCTTATTATTGTCCGACGGGATGATGTTTAACCGAATACTAATGGTGTCGCTCAATCCCTGTGGGCATCCATCGTCTACGGCGCGAATCATCAGGGTAAATGGTTTGCCATCGCCACCTACGCATCGGCCAAAACAGAATTTTGTCTGAAGAGTATCGTGAGTCGTACGGGTGAACAGATCGCTGGGAGCTAATGTCAGATCTGGTAATGACCCGCTCATGTTGACAATCCGAATGCGTTGATTAGGGTTAGGGTCGGTAACATATAGTTGCAGGCAGTTGGTGTCTTTTTCGGCAATGGTAATGACCGCACCCTGAGAATAGAAAGTGGCGTCGCCGTCGGGCCTGAACAATAGCTTCGGGGCATCGTTTTTCATACAGTCGACAACCAGAACCTGATAATCGCGCCGAACCCGACCGATGCGTACGCCTTTACGGTATTCGTCGACCTGAACTGAAAATACATATAAGCCTGCCTGATCAGGCGTGACGGTGAGCAGGCCCGTGCGGGCGTTTACGGCCAATGCTCTGGTTCCGGGAATTTCGTTGGCTTCGGAGATGCCACTGATCCATCTGACAGTAGGGTAGGGACCCGGTGAAAAGATTGGATTATTTAACTGGTTTAAAGCCCCAGGGTTAGGTGTTGCTTTCGAGCTATAGCCATTGTAGGGAGTTACGAGCGTATAGGTAAGGCTGTCATTATCAGGGTCTTTGGCGCTGAAGTCCAGACTGAAAGGCTGGCCGATGCAGGCGTAATCGCCTTTAGGTATTGTGAAAACGGGTGACGAATTTGGCGTGGCACTAATGGCGGGAAACTCCAGATAAAACGTTGATCCCGCATCGCCAGGAGCCAGTATATTGATAATTGTACCATTGCGGCAGCAACGTTCCCACGATAGGTAATAACCCGCCGGGTCGTTGAAGACATTAGGGTCTAGGGTGAGGTCGATGCTATGGCGAATCAATCTGGTTTGCAGATTCGCCTTTTGACAGGCCGTATTTGTATAGACAACGGGTTCACTACTAATTCGATTTAACGGAACGTAGCCTATAAACTGATTGTTGCGCCTGGCAAAAATACCTACCGACACCCGGCCATCGTCGGCTCCAGGGTCGCCATTGACCACATCAAAGTATAGATTTAAATTAATTCGGTGAGAATAAGCGCTCGATGCCCCCAGGTAGCGCAACTCCAATTCACCTCCAACAATATGCGTAGCGCGAACAACCCCACTGATAATCAGTAGAAAACCGATTATGCCTATCGTCCACAAGCGACTACGGTACAAATTCACCATATAAGGATTAGGTTAGGTAAATAACTGCTGTCCGGAAACGACTGCTTAAATTAGCGGTTTTTTAGGATACTTATGCGTAGAAGGAGTCATAAAGCCCCCGAACGGTTGTACGCAATGCAGGTCGATGCCGTTGCAGCCGAGGGAAAATGTATTGTACGGACCGAAGAGGGCGTCATTTTTGTTGAAAATCCAACCGGAGGGCCGGGCGTTGCTCCTGGCGATGTGGTTGACCTACGCATCACAAATCGGAAGAAACAATACCGCGAAGCCGTTGCCGAACATATTCATGAGTGGTCGGCGGTACGCACACAACCGTTTTGCGAACATTTTGGAACCTGCGGAGGGTGTAAATGGCAACATATTCGCTACGACGAACAACTACGGTTTAAGCATCAGCAGGTTGTCGATCATCTGACCCGCATCGGAAAAGTCGCCTTGCCGGATATTCGACCGATTCGGGCGGCTGAACCAACCCAATATTATCGGAACAAACTGGAGTTTACCTGTGCCGAGGGGCGCTGGATGACACAGGCTGAAGTGGGAACTGGCGACAGTATCGATCCACGAGTGATCGGCTTTCATGTTCCTGGTCGGTTCGATAAGGTATTGCCTATCAATCATTGCTATCTGCAACCCGATCCATCGAATGCCATCCGGCTGGCCGTTCGGGATTATGCGTTTCAGCACGATATGAGCCTCTATAACCTGAAAGTGCATACCGGGTTTCTGCGAACACTGATTATTCGAACGGCTTCAACAGGCCAATTGATGGTTACTGTTCAGGTTGCCCAGGACAAACCCGATACCCTGGCTGGGCTGATGAATTTTTTAGAGACGGCTTTCCCCGAAATTACGTCGCTCAATTACATCATCAATACCAAGAAAAATGATAGCTATCAGGATCAGGACGTAATCAACTGGTCGGGCAAGGCCTATATTGAAGAGCAAATGGACGATGGCAGTGGGAAACCGCTAACGTTTCGGGTTGGGCCTAAATCGTTTTACCAGACCAATGCGCAGCAGGCGTTCAATCTTTATAAAGTAGCCCGCGACTGGGCTGGGCTGACCGGCCGCGAACGGGTTTATGACCTTTATACCGGTACGGGTACCATTGCTTTGTTTGTTGCCCGGCGTGCACAGCATGTAGTCGGTGTGGAGTATGTAGAAGCATCCGTAGCCGACGCCCGGGTGAATGCCGAAATCAACGGTATAACCAATACGACCTTTGCGGCTGGCGATATGCGCGAGATTCTTACCGATGGATTTTTCGATCGGCACGGTCGGCCGGAAGTTGTCATTACTGATCCGCCCCGCGCCGGTATGGACGAAGCCGTAAGTCGCCAATTGCTAAAAGCAGCGCCCGAACGCATCGTTTATGTGAGTTGCAACACCGCCACTCAAGCCCGCGATCTTGGCATTCTGGATGAAGGATATCGTGTTGCCGATGTGCAGCCTGTCGATATGTTTCCGCATACCCACCATGTCGAAAACGTGGTGTTGCTGGTGAAAAAATAAAGTAGTTTATGGTTGCTCTGCCTAACAGCATACACCCATCTATTACAGAGCAACCATAAACCATAAACTGTAAATCATCACCGATTACCTGCGAAGACGGTTGGAATAGCGTCGCCGATGGGTTTACCGTTAGTAAAGTTCTGACCAAGCAGTTTGGCCAGTGTTTTCGCAATCTGGTTGTGAAACAAAATGGAGTTCGTCTTTATTTCGCCGAGGGGTGGCGTATCGGGGCCGAGTACAGCTATCCAGGTCTGATAGCTGTCGGGTATTGCCTGTCCGTGACTGGTCCATTGTTTTTTGTTTTTGTCGCCACGCCCATGATCAGTTGTGATAATAAACGTTGTCTTGTCTTTGTATTGGGGATGACTCTGGCAGAACTGCCACAAACGGCCAATGTATCGGTCCACCGTGTTGGCCGCGTAGAGGTATTCGTCGTATTTGGCTTCGTGCGCAAATTCATCGGTTTCGTCGAATGAGAGGAAGAACACGCGCGGCTGATTTTTGTGGATGTATTCGTTAGCCAGATAATACGTGATAAAATCCTGCCGGTCGCTGGCCAGACTGGGTACAGTTTGAAGAATATCGTTTAGTAGATTTTCTTTGCTCGTCAGATTTCCCGAAACCGTATCGCGCCCCGCATTGACCGGCACCTGACTTCTGGCCTGGTTGATGATATAGGGAAAACAGTCCCAGGTAGCATAAGCTGCTACTTTTCCCTTGAACGAAGGCTGATTATTGAGGTATTCGAGAACTGTTATATTCTCGTTGTTTTTCTTGTCGTTTGAGTTAATCTTATCGTCATCGTAACCCGATAGCACTTCATTATAGCCCGGATAGGAAAACCAATAAGGGTTCCGAAGGTTGACTTTGTTGCCCAGCCAGCGATTGCCGTAGAGTTGTCCCTGTGAAGCAATGGTCGACCAGAAAAAGGGAAACAGCAGTTGTCGGCGTTTTTCGGATGAATCGTTCCAAAAGGCCTGGCTTAGTCGTTTTTCATTACGGGTAAACGCTTTGTCTTTCAGCAGTACAGAATCTGCTCCACCAAACACTTCCTGCCAGCGCAGGCCATCGGTCATAATCAAAAATACGTTCTCCGTTTTCTGTGCCTGAGCCAGTAAGCCCACTGCAAGCAGTAGCCATGTATAGAAATACTTCATAAAGGAGGAAAAAAGATTGATGGGCAAAATAAGGAGATGAATGGCTATTGATACTCAGATTGGCTATTACGAAATTGTTACAAACACGTTTAAGCTAACTTCCAGATAACGGAGCCGCTTTTTATTGTCCACAAAGACACAGAGGGCACCGAAACTTATAGAATCTTACCTATTTCTTTGTGCCCTCTGTGTCTTTGTGGACAACAAAATTAAGTGCATTGAAAACAAAAAACTCCAACAGTAATGTCGGAGTCTCAATGGAACTATTGTCATTCGTTGATTAGTCATTCGCCTTCCTGGAAAAGTGATTGACCACAGAGACACGGAGGTATAAACGAAAAAAACTCTGTGTTCTCTGTGGTCAATAAAATGCTTGTCATTTGTTGATGACTAATTAAAATGGCGTTTCCTGATTTGGATCGGCATTACCGAAGTTCGACCGATCGTTGGCTTTGCTCTTGAATACATTACCCATCGGTGGCGCGTCGAAACTGCTTAATCCGTTGACATCAGGACTAAAACCCTGCGATTGCACGGGCTCAAAATACGAATCGAGGTCGCAGAATTTTGTGAACTTGTTGATGAACCGGAGCTGAATCGTATCGAGCGAACCACTTCGGTTTTTGGCTATAATCACTTCGCCAATACCCGCCGTCGAATTTCCGTTTTCATCCTGCGTAATGTTATAATATTCAGGCCGATACAGGAAGCATACCATGTCGGCATCCTGCTCGATCGAGCCCGATTCTCTGAGGTCAGACAGTTGTGGTTTCTTATCACCACCACGTGTTTCTACGGCCCGGCTCAACTGAGATAGAGCAATGACGGGTACGTTCAGTTCTTTCGCCAGGTTTTTCAGTGCCCGCGAAATCGAGGCAATTTCCTGTTCGCGGTTACTACCGCCACGACCCGATGTGTCGCCCGACATTAGCTGTAGATAGTCGATAACAACCATCTGGATGTCGTGCTGGGCTTTCAGACGACGGCATTTGGCCCGAAGTTCGAGAATCGATAGGGCAGGGGTATCGTCGATGAAAATAGGAGCTTCGGTCAGTCGCTGAATTTTATGGTGCAGTTGTGTCCACTCGTGAGGGGCAAGGGTTCCTTTTCTGATTTTCTCCGAATCGATCTCCGCTTCGGCCGAAATAAGACGATTCACCAACTGTACCGACGACATCTCAAGGGAGAAGATCGCCACTGGTTTTCCGTGATCGACAGCCGCATTCCGGAGCGCCGACACCACAAATGCCGTTTTCCCCATGGCTGGCCTGGCCGCCAGAATGATCAATTCGGTGGGTTGCCAGCCCGATGTAACGCGGTCGAGATTCGTAAAACCCGAAGGAACACCCGTAAGCCCTTCCTGATTCTTTTTGGTTTCGAGTTCGTTCAGCGCCATCCGAACAATGGTGCTCATGTCGGCATAGTTCTTCTTGATATTCGATTCCGAAATCTTGAAGAGCGACTGTTCGGTGCGGTCGAGAAGTTCAAACACATCGGTGGTATCCTCGTAGGCATCGCGCAGAATAGTCGACGACATGGCGATCAGCGCCCGTTTCAGGGCCTGTTCTGAAATAACCCGGGCGTGGTACTCGATATTGGCGGCTGAGTTGACCCGAAAGGTAAGTTCTGAAACATAGCCACCCCCACCAACCATTTCCAGTTCGCCGGTTTTTCGCAGTTGCTGCGTCACGGTAAGCAGGTCGATGGGGTCCGAATTAGCAAACAGCGTCAGAATGGCGTTGTAAATCCGCTGATGGGCTTCTTTGTAGAACGTTTCAGGTTTTAGAATGTCGACAACTGATGAGAGGGCATCTTTCTCAATCATCAGCGCACCCAGAACAGCCTCTTCAAGATCAAGGGCCTGTGGCGGCAGTTTGCCAAGCCCCGTATCGAGCCAGTGGTTACCGGCTTGCTGACGACCACCGGCAAAAGCCGATTGTTTACGAAGGTGTTGGTTAGGGCGTGCGTTGTTCTCCATACGAATAGTGCAAGTTTACGCAATGATCCCTGCATAAGGCAAGCCCCGTCTGCCTGGTTCCCGGTTGCTCGACCCAATCAATTACCGTAACATTCTGGTAATGTTGACACTATCGCGCAGAAAAAAAACATTAAATTTTGGCAACGACACCGTGTCATTTTAGCGTACGGGCTTATGGAAACAGGCAGCAGGCTGAATAACAGCAAGGTAGCAATTTGTTTACATAAATCAACGCTATTTGAGGGAATGGTTTCACAAAATAAGAATCAGAATGGATCGAATAAATTTTTGGCGAAATGTGTTGTACAAGCAGAGAAATCGCTTACTTTTCGGAATCACACTTAAAACGCTATTTATCGTTTGGTCGAAAAAGTCATCACCCTCGACAATGTCTCGCTCATCGACTTTCTGGGCGTAGAGAACCACAATATAAAAGAAGTGGCCGCTGCGTTTCCGATGAGCAAAATCATCTCGCGCGGTAACGAAATCCGCATAAAAGGGACTACTCCCGAAATTACGCGCATCAGTGATATACTGGACTCGCTGATGGAACACTACCAGAAGTACGGAAAAATTACCCACGAAAACGTGCAGAACTACATCAGTCATAGCGGTCATCCTGCGGGAGCAAATGGGGGCGTTTTGCCCACCCTGCCCGACGACGATGAAGTGCTTGTGTATGGCAACCGAGGTGTGGTTGTGCGGGCCAAAACCGACAATCAGAAGCGACTGGTCGAAGCCGCTGAGAAACATGATCTGGTGTTTGCCATTGGGCCAGCGGGTACGGGTAAAACCTACACGGCAGTAGCTATTGCGGTGCGGGCGCTAAAGAATAAAGAAGTTAAGAAAATTATCATTACCCGCCCGGCCGTTGAAGCCGGTGAAAACCTGGGTTTCCTGCCTGGAGACCTGAAGGAGAAGATCGACCCCTATCTGCGCCCGATCTATGATGCGCTCGATGATATGATCCCGGCCGAAAAGCTGAAATTTTACACCGAGAACCGTATAATCGAGATCGCACCGTTGGCTTATATGCGCGGTCGTACGCTGAACAATGCGTTTATTCTGCTCGATGAAGCGCAGAATACGACGCCGATGCAAATGAAAATGTTTCTGACCCGGATGGGCCCTTCGTCGAAAGCCATCATTACCGGCGACCGGTCGCAGATCGATTTGCCGAACAGGCAGAAATCAGGGCTGATCGAGTCGGTCGATATTTTGAAGCCAATCAAGGGAATCGCGTTCGTTGAACTCGATGGGCGCGATGTAGTTCGGCATCGGCTTGTGCGGGAAATTATTACAGCTTATGAAAAAGCAGGTCAATAGCCTGAAAAACAATTTATCAAGAACCGACCGGCTTTGGCTGGCCGGTTCTTTTATGCTCTTTTTTATCACTACGGCGTGGGGGCAACTACCCGACGAGTCGACAGTAAAGCGTTGTGGTACAACAGAATACGAAAAGTTTGTGCTCCAGATGCGAAATCCGCAACGAGCCCGGCAAGTTAATGAATTGAACCGTCGAATTGAGGAAGCGAAAGCATCGGGGAAGATGGCTCGTCTGGCTGATAACGATACCGTTTATCGAATCCCAATTGTGGTGCACGTGATTCACAATAATTCATCAGGAGTAGTAGGCGGGATCAACAATTCGAATATCTCCGATGAACAGATTGCCTCGCAGATTCAGGTTCTCAACGAAGATTACCGGCGGCAATCAGGTACAAATGGCTACAATACCAGCCCTATCGGTGCCGACGCCAAAATTGAGTTTTATCTGGCGACCACCGACCCAAATGGGCAGCCGTCTAACGGCATAACCCGACATTATTACGCGCAGAAATCCTCCTTCAATGTATTTACGGACGATGTTCTGTTGTCACAGATTGCCTACTGGCCCAGTGATCGGTATCTGAATATATGGGTTACTACGTTGCAGGGAAACTATCTGGGGTATACCCAATTCCCAACAGCGGCCGACACACTTCAGGGGCTACCTACCGTTACGGATGAAATGGTGGATGGCTCCATTATCGACTACCGGTATTTTGGTCGGCAAACCGGAACCGTAACCAGTTCGCTCTATGCATTGGGCCGAACAACAACGCATGAGATAGGGCACTGGCTCGGGCTGATTCACCCCTGGGGCGATGCCAATTGTGGCGAAGATTACGTAGCCGATACGCCCCTGATGCAGGATCGGTCGGATTCGCCCCGAAACTGCACCCAAACCTATTCGAACTGTACGGGCACGCAAGTTCGGGATATGCTTGAAGATTATATGACCTACTGGCCCGATAACTGCATGAACCTGTTTACGCAGGGACAGGTAGACCGGATGCGGGCCGTATTGCAGTTAAGTCCTCGCCGGGCAAAACTCCTGAAATCATTGTCGGCTTTGCCCGAAACCGAAACCCTGACAATCAACGTCTACCCTAATCCGACGGGGTCAGATAAGCCAACGGTCGACGTTCAGTTAAAAGGGTTTCAATCCTTTTCGGTCGATCTGCTGGATATGAGTGGTCGGCAGGTGCGAACCATTAGTTATACGGATGCACCCAGTACCCGCGTTAGCCTTTCGGTCGACGGTTTGGCGTCCGGATTATATGTCGTTCGCGTTAAAACAGCGAATGAGAGTTCGAGTAAACGGTTGCTGGTCCAGTAAAAAAACAGTAGTTTGCGATGAGAGACGTCGGTTTCTCCGGTTTGATTATGGATGTCTGTACTGAAAACCTGTCGGTGCGGCAGCCGTTCATGAAGAGTTTGCGAGCGTATGATTACTGTTTTACCAATATCCAGCCCTTCTGATCTGGAGACGGTGTTTGCCATTCGACGAACTGTCTTTGTCGATGAGCAGCACGTGAGCCCTGAGGAAGAATATGATGAATTTGAAACGACCAGCACACACTTTCTGGCTCAGTATGATGGTGTTCCGTGCGGTACGGCCCGCTGGCGACGCACATCTAACGGTGTTAAGTTAGAGCGATTTGCCGTTCTGGACACCTATCGGGGCAAAGGGGTTGGAAAAGCGCTTGTTCGGGCTGTGCTCGACAATGTGTTTAGTCAGCAACCCGAACCCATCGAAAGTATTTACCTGCACGCACAAGTAACGGCAATGCCCCTCTATGCTTCATTTGGCTTTGTGCCGGTAGGGGCTATGTTTGAAGAAGCCGGTATCCAGCACTATAAAATGGTCTTACCGGGTTCGGCATACATACAGGAATGAAAGGCCATCCGTTTGTCCGTTATGCTGCCGGACTGATTGCCGGAATAATCAGTTATGTTCAGTGGCCCGAAGGATCTGTAGTTCCATGGCTGGCTCTGTTAGTAGGAGTTGGTTTGTATGGTTGGGGCTATGGCCGCTGGAAAAAGCAGACAGTTAAGTCTATTCAGATACGGCAGGGCATTGGCGGACTCCTGATTCTTTTGGCGGTGGGCTGGGCGATTACCTATCAACGAACGGCCAGCAATCGGCCGGACAACATTAGCCACCTTCGGGATACCCTACAGGCTTATGAAGGAGTTGTGTCGGTACAACCTGAAGAACGCGCCAAAACCTATCGGGTCGAGCTGGAACTGAATCGGGGAAAATGGTCGGCAACCGATAGCCTGAGTCGCTGGCGACCGCTGAGCGGCCGGGTTATTGTTTATCTGGACAAAATCGGACAAACGATGCCACGCTATGGCGAAGTCTGGCTGGTGTCGGGTGCGCCACGCCCGATCGACCCCCCGCTGAATCCCGGTGAGTTTAATTACAAACAGTATCTGAGCTACCGGAATATCTATCACCAGCAGTACCTGCGGCCGTTTCAACGGACTATTTTAACCTACGATCCACCCAGTTTCAGTACCCGATTGGCGACGTCCGTAAACCGTTGGGCCGACAGTGTGTTTGTGAGTAAAATCGGTAGCCGGGCTGAATATGGCATTGTCAATGCTATGATTCTGGGTATACGCGACGACCTGGATACCGAATTATACCGGGCTTATTCGGCGGCCGGAGCTGTTCATGTGCTATCGGTGTCAGGTTTACACGTTGGGATTCTGTTTGCCGTTTTAACATTCCTGCTCAGTTTTCTGATCAGGCGACCGCACGGAAAAATATTGATGGCGGGCCTGCAACTGACCGTTTTGTGGTTCTATGCGCTCGTTACGGGCTTTTCACCCCCCGTAATCCGCTCGGCAGGTATGTTTTCGTTGCTGATACTAGCCAATACCTTCGGTCGGCAGCAGCAACTGGCCAATACGCTGGGTGCGTCGATGTTTTTTATTCTCTGCGTTGACCCATACGCTTTGTTTTCGGCGGGTTTTCAGTTGTCATATCTGGCCGTGGCCGGTATCGGGAGCTGGCAGTCGTCGCTCTATCAGACCTTCTCGTTTCGAAATAAGTGGCTAAACCGGGTATGGGAACTAACGGCCGTTGCACTGGTAGCTCAGCTCATTACCTATCCACTGGGTGTCTTTTATTTTCATCAGTTTCCTACTTATTTTCTGCTGGCAAATCCAATCGTCATTGTCATGTCGGAGCTGTTGCTGCCCCTGGCGATGGCAACACTGGCGTTGAGCTGGGTGCCGTATGTAGGCGACTGGTTGGGCTGGCTATTGCAGAAAACGGCCTGGTTACTCAACTATGCCGTTGCGCAGACAGGGCAGTTGCCGGGAGCTGTGTGGGATGGCTTGTGGCTTTCTCCATTGGCCATGCTACTGACGTATTCTGTTATTTTTTGTGGAGTGACCATGCTGATTACACGCCAGCGAGCCTATATCTGGGCAACATGCGTGTGTGCCGTTGTGCTTTCGGGCGTTTTGCTCTGGGGTATCTACCAACAGGCCACTCAACAGCGGTTGGCCATTCATTTTCTGCCGCACCGTACGGCTGTGAGCCTGACCGATGGACACTCCAGCACCTTGCTGACGGATCTGGATACGACCGATACGCGGTCATACGATTTTTATCTGAAAAATACGTTTGGCCAATGGGGCATTTCAAAGCCTAAGATCGTAAATGCACGGTACATCAATAACGAGACGAGCCGCATCGAAAACCCGCTTCCGGCATTGTTTCAGACGTCAGATTATACACTGTGGGTATGGCATACGAAAACCCTGTTGCTCGTCAATCGGTTTTCGGGGCGCAACCGCTGGAAATTGCCCGCCGTTGTCGATTATCTCATCATCCGCCGAAATGCCTTGCAGCATTGGAATCAATTGAACGGAAGGGTAGTTGCCCGACACATTATTTTCGATGATTCGAACAAAACACCATTAACGGACAGGCTCTTGCAGGAAGCCCGACAACAGCATATTTCGTGCTATTCGGTTCGGCAAATGGGCGCATATATGGCTGATCTGTAGCGACCCAGTTGCCGAACCACCTGAATAAAACAGGGCTTTGGGCTTACTCAATTCGCACCAGTGCCCGGCCCTGCATCCTGCCGTTCAAAATGGTTTGAATGGCATCCGGTAAGTCCGAAAGCCCAATTTCGTGAACCAGAGTGTCGAGCGTGTCAGGTTTCCAGTCGGTAGCCAGGTTTTGCCAGATGGCTGCCCGCTTTTCGCTGGGAAATTCAACCGAGTCGATACCGGCTAACTGGATTCCACGCAGGATGAAAGGAAAAACGGTGGTGTTTAATTCGCCCCCATTTACCATACCGCAGGCGGTAACGGTACCGCCGTAATGAACACATTTCAGTAGGGTTGCCAGCACATTTCCTCCCACAGTATCGATGGCTCCCGCAAAACGGGTCTTTAGCAGGATTTTACCCGACGTATCGTCCAGTTCGGCGCGGTTGATGATGTCACTGGCTCCGATTGAGGTTAGAAAATGATGGGAGGCCGCTTTGCCGCTGACCGCCGTTACGGTGTATCCCAATCGGTGTAGAATGGCAATGGCTATGGAACCAACTCCGCCCGTGGCGCCCGTAACCCCAATGCTACCTGTATCGGCTGTTACACCATTTTTTAATAAGGCGGCTACACTCAGGCCGGCTGTAAAACCGGCGGTTCCGTAAATCATGCTTTCCCGCAGCGATAGTCCTTTGGGTAGTCTGACCACCCAGCGGGCCGGAACGCGAATATATTGAGCAAAACCGCCACTTGTATTCATCCCCAAATCAAACCCCGTAACAAGTACTTCATCGCCGACTTTCCAGTCGGGGTGATTGGTGCTTTCAATTACGCCAGCCGCGTCGATACCGGGTGTGTGGGGGTAGGTGCGGGTAACTCCCCGATTGCCCGAAGCCGATAACGCATCCTTGTAGTTTAAGGACGAATAGCGAACCCGGATAAGGATGTCGCCTTCTGGTAAGTCATTGATGGTTTTAGTAACAATTGCGGATGCATAGCCGTTAGCCGATTCGGAGACCAGCAGGCATTGAAAGGTAGTTTCCATGACGTAGAATTTTTACAACGTTACAACAACTTTTCCGACCGTTCGCCCACTTTCGACCTGTTTGTGCGCTTCTGCCATTTCAGAAAAAGGAAAAGTTTGTGAAACGTGAGGTTTCAGAATGCCTTGCTGCATCAGCTTTGCCAGTGCGTGCATATCGTTGCCATTGGATTGGACCATGGTGAAAAAACTATGTACTCCTTTCGCTTTCGCTTTCTCATTGGCCGAGTCGTGTAAACCCGTTGGAATACTGATGAGTGTACCGCCGGGTTTTACGACGTCCAGCGATCGGTTGATTAAATCGCCCCCTATTGTGTCCAGTACAAAGTCAAGGTCATAAACCACGTCTTCAAACCGTTCTGAGCGATAATCGATATGCTGATCGGCTCCCAGATGCATGACAAAATCGCGGTTGGCAGCCGAAGACGTTCCAATCACATAGGCTCCCAGGTGTTTGGCCAGTTGTATGGCAAAATGACCAACTCCGCCCGAAGCGGCATGGACCAATACCCGTTGCCCCGGCCGGATCGTTGCATGTTGGGTGAGGTCCTGGTAAGCAGTAAGAGCGGCCAGGGTAGCGGCTGCCGCCTGTTCGTGACGAATAGTAGCCGGTTTTAGCGCCAGTTGCGAAGCCGGAACAGCTACGTACTCGGCATATGCTTTGCCGTGCCCCGGAAAATTAACCATGCCAAAAACTTCATCGCCAACCGAAAACGTATTTACCCCACGCCCTACTGCCGTTACGATACCCGAAATATCCCAGCCCAGAATTAGTGGGTGTTCGTTTTTGATGCGCCCGGCTATTCCTTTTCCTATTCTGGTTTTGACATCGACGGGGTTTATACTAATTGCCTTTACCCGAACAAGAACCTCAGTTGCACCAATGGCAGGAATGGGTAATTCTGAAAAAACGAACTGATCGACGCCACCGAAACCATTCAATATGATTGCATTCATTTTTCTGTACTAAGTTGATGATGCAAATTTGTACTGATTAGTGGGGTTCTTTCTGGTAGAAATTTTCTCTTTTTCGGTATTTTTACGCCATGAAAAAGGAAAGTTTGTACAAGCCGTTTGAGATTGTTCATAAAACCCTCGACAAATGTGGTAAGGCCGAGCACAAACACCTGTTTTTTGAGCTGGTATACATCATCTCAGGAACCGGTAAGCAGTGTATTAACCAGAACACATTTTCGTATCGGGCTGGGCACATGTTTCTGATTACGCCCGACGATTGTCACTCATTTGACGTGGAGAGTACAACAGAATTTTTCTTCCTGCGCTTTACCGACATATATATCAAGTCGGGAGTATTTCAGAACGGCGACATACAGCGGCTTGAATTTATTCTGCAAAATGCCAATCACCAGCCCGGTTGTATTCTGAAAAACCTGACCGACAAGCTTCTGGTGAAGCCTATTGTTGAGGCTATCATTCGCGAATATGTCAACCGTGATCTCTACAATAACGAACTGATACAGCAATTGGTGAATACGCTGATTGTGGTTGTTGCCCGCAATATTGCCCGGTATCTGCCCGAGCAGGTCGATGCCCATACCGAAGCGATGGCACTGGACATGCTGAACTACATTCAGAACAATATTTATTTCCCCGAAAAAATACGGGCCGAAGCTGTGAGCCGTGAGTTTGGGATTTCGGAAAATTACCTGGGGCGGTATTTTAAGAAACACACCCATCAAACCATGCAGCAGTACATCATTAACTACCGCACTAAACTAATTGAAGCCCGCTTGCTGCACAGCGATAGGCGCATTAACGAAATTGCCGATGAACTCGGGTTTACTGATGAAAGCCATCTGAACAAATTTTTCAGAAAACAACGAGGAATCAGCCCTACTACCTTTCGGCGGCAGGGGATGGTAGGCGTATCTGAGAACGAAAGACTACGTAGTGCGTAGCCAGGAACGGGCTAATTTACCGCTTTGCTGAGCGTATCTTTGCGGGGAGCGGGTGGACGGAACCCACCAATTTCTTTCTTCATTGCCTCTTTCTTCGACTGATACAGATCCCATTGTTCGGGAGTAAGAATTGGATGAAGTTTATCTTCTTTTTCCTCGTTCAGCATCAGCATCATATCCTGAATCTGCTTGATAGCTTCGGGTTTGGGACGTCCTTCTCCTTTGCCGATAATATCTTTGATTGCATCCTGCTGGACGCTGGCATATTCATTATTGAGGTTTCTGACTGCCTTGGCCTGTTCTTTGGTTAACGACAGATTTTCTTTCAGCCATTTGGTTTCCTTATTGGCCATATCGCCCGCAATGTTGGGAATGGAGCGGGGGGTGCTGGTCATGCCCTGGCTGATATTGCCGCCACCACGTCCGTAGCCGCCGTAGCCATAACCACCATAACCACCGGGGTATTGCCCCAGGCTATAGTGACTGAAAAACAGGCCGGTAAGCATACTGACGATAAAAAGGTACGGTGTCAAACGGGTTTTCATGAGTACAAATTTTATGGAACCACAGTATCTAAGTACGAATTTCGTTAAAAAAGTGGAACAATACCGCATCCTGGTCGGATAATCACTCCGCCAAGTTCAGTTATGGAAACCGGCTGACTCACTGTAAGGAAAGAGGAAAAATCCTAAACTTTTCTCGTACACAGTCCGTTAGCCTAGTGTATGGAAACGCTCGAAAAAATCCGTAAGGCGTACACGGAGTACGTTCTTGAAAACGGAAAACAACCCACCTCCGTTTTCCAGTTTGTTAAAAAACTGAAAATTTCTGAAGCCGACTTCTACAACGATTATGCATCGTTCGATGCTATCGAAGCCGACGTTTGGCTTACGTTTTTTAATGAAGCCAAAGCCACTGTCGAAGCCGACGAAACGTATCTGGGTTATTCGGTTCGGGAGAAACTGCTGGCTTTTTACTATACCTGGATCGAATTGCTTAAATCTCAGCGAAGTTTTGTGGTCTACAGTTTTGGCAGGCTACGCGAAGAAAGCAAAGGGCAGGGAGGGCCGACTGCCGGTCTGAGCCGGTTTAAACCCAAATCGCAGGTGCTGAATCCATTTAAGGATGCGTTTTTCGACTATATCCGTGATTTACTGGCCGAAGGACGAGAGAGCCGGGAAGTAGAGCCGCGCCCGTTTGTCACCGACCGTTATCCCGATGCATTTTGGATGCAAACGCTTTATTTGCTCGATTTCTGGGTTCGTGACGTTAGTAAAAATTTCGAAAAAACGGATACTGCTATCGAAAAAGCTGTCAATACAGCTTTTGACCTCATCGGGCGTTCTCCGCTCGATACCCTGTTTGACTTCGCTAAGTTTATCTATCAAAATAAATGATTGAGTGATTGACTTGCTGAATGACACTAAACCAAGCTATTCAAGAAGTCAATCACTCAATCATTCAATATATATGAAGACCCAAAATTCTGTTCCAACAACCAAAGTAGCCCGGGCCAGCCAGTTTGTGAAAGCGGGCGTAAAAGTTGGCGGAAACTATATTAAGCATTATAGTAAGAAACTGCTTGATCCTGAGTTGCCACGTGAAGAATTGCATAAGGATAATGCGGCTGATATATACGATGCCCTGAGCGAATTGAAAGGATCGGCCCTGAAAATGGCCCAGATGCTGAGTATGGACAGGGGGTTATTGCCGACGGCTTATTCCGATAAGTTTACGATGGCACAGTATTCGGCGCCACCGTTGTCGGGGCCATTGGTTGTGAAAACGTTTCGAACCTATTTTGGTAAGTCGCCGTCTGAATTATTCGACAAATTCGACATCAATTCCGTCAATGCTGCCAGTATCGGCCAGGTGCATCAGGCCTGGAAAGATGGAAAAAAACTGGCCGTCAAAGTGCAGTATCCGGGGGTGGCCGATTCGGTCAGTTCCGATCTGAAAATTGCCAAACCGCTGGCCGTACGTCTGCTGAATCTAGACGAACGTCAGATCGATTATTTCATGCAGGAAGTTGAAAGTAAGTTACTCGAAGAAACCGACTATGAGCTGGAACTTCGACGTAGTATCGAAATTTCGCAGGCCTGCTCGCATATCGAGGGGCTGGTGTTTCCGCATTACTATCCCGAACTGTCGAGTCGACGGATTCTGACCATGGACTGGCTCGACGGATTGCACCTGCGGGAATTTCTGGCCACCAACCCATCGCAGGCGGTTCGGGACCGTATTGGGCAATTGCTCTGGGATTTTTATGACCATCAAATCCATACACTTCGGCAAGTTCACGCCGATCCGCATCCCGGCAACTTTCTGATGCGGGCCGATGGAACATTGGGTGTAATAGATTTCGGCTGTATTAAGGTTATCCCGGATTATTTTTACGATAACTATTTCCGGCTCATTAACCCCGATACGATGCTGGATGAGGCTCTTACGCAGCAGATTTTTATGAATCTGGGCTTTCTGGTGCCGCAGGATACACCATCGGAACGGAAATTTTATTCTGACCTGTTCGTGGAAATGATCGACATGCTGGGGCAACCCTTCGCCAGCGACACGTTCGATTTTGGCGATGACACGTATTTCAATAAAGTGTATGCCTTTGCCGAAGAGTTATCGAAGATGGAAGAACTTCGATCGTCGAAAGTGGTTCGGGCCAATCGTGACGGTTTATACATCAACCGAACCTATTATGGTTTATACGCCATGCTCAATGAACTGCGGTCGCGGGTTGTAATCACCAAACCCGAATGGCTACAGCCAAAGGGCGTAGTGGTTTAGTGGTGATGCCATTGTGCCGGTTTTTTCATACAAAAAGTACTCTTCCCGTTTTTAATAAACTCAGCACTGGTCGGGGCGAAGATTATCTAAAAATAATTCGCCCCGACCAGTGCTGTTTTATTACGCATCCAGATTCGCCAGTTCTTTACTACTTTTGCCTAGTAGATTTATCCTGAAAAATAGCTCCCTGCAATGGTTTAGGGTAATCGACGCGACGTTCCTCTTCAATCATACGTTTCATATGCATTCTACAGCTACGGTTAGTTTGCTGTCCTATCGTTTGTGCCTGTCTGGGTTGCTTCTCTTTTTTCTTCATGCGGCTTTTTCTCCCAAGACTCTGGCGCAGAGTGGCCCTGGCTGCGATACATACGTCAATAAAACAACTGCTGATGGATTGGGCGATAACTCGGTCAATGGTGTATTTGCCGTTGGTAATACGGTCTATGCGGCAACTGCTGGTGAACTTAGTGGTGGATTAAGTATTTCGACCGATGGGGGGAATACCTTTACCAATAAAACCACGGATGATGGACTGGGAAATAATGCGGTGTATGGTGTATTTGTTGTGGGCAATACCGTGTATGCTGCTACACTGGGAGGAGTGAGCATCTCGACCGACGGAGGCAATACGTTCACAAATCGGGATGCGTCGAATGGTTTAACCGATGAGTTTGTATTTAGCGTTGGCGTATCAGGTAGCTCAGTCTATGCCGCAACACAAAGCGGGCTGTTTATTTCGACCGATGGCGGGAATACGTTTACGGCCCGCACCGAAACAGAAGGACTGGGTAGCCATTTTGTATGGGGAGTTTATGTGGTTGGGTCAACGGTTTATGCCGCCACTGATGGTGGGCTGAGTATTTCGACCGATGGGGGCAACACCTTTATCAATAAAACCACGGCCGACGGATTAGGGAGTGAAACCATTTGGGGAGTCTATGTGGTGGGAAGTACTGTCTATGCAGCTACGGATGGAGGAGTGAGTATTTCGATCGACGGAGGTAATACCTTTACGAATAAGACAACGGCCGACGGATTAGGCGATAATGAAGTGCTGAGCATTTATGCCATTGGCAATACCATTTATGCCGGAACGTATGGAGGAGGACTGAATATTTCGACCGATGGCGGGAATACATTCACCAGTAGAACAACCAGTAATGGCCTGGGAGCTAACTATGTAGCCAGCGTATTTGCCCTGAGTGATAAAGTGTTTGCCGGTACCGAAGGTGGATTGTCCTTTTGTACTGCCAGTGCAATGCCGGTGCATCTGCTTTCCTTTACCGTCCAGGCTGTAGATCAGAAAACGGTACGTATCGACTGGAAAACAGCCAGTGAAACTAATAATTCGTTCTTCGTTATCGAACGTAGCAAAGATCTGGTTCAGGTGCAGCCCGTAACCAATGTGCAAGCCGCAGAGGGTGCTTTCAAAGGGCATACGTATTCATATACCGACAACGCTCCTTACCAAGGAACGAGCTACTATCGACTGCGTCAGGTAGATCTGGATGGCACTGAAACTACTTATCCGTGGGCATCGGTAGTGGTCGATAATCAGGCTTATGGCGTTTACCCTAACCCTGTTTCGGATGCCCCTTTCCGGCTGCATCTCGATGATCCGCAAACGGCACAACTGAGTCTGTTTACTGTTCAGGGAAGACAGATTCCTGTTCTTCGATTAGCTATCGATAATGGCGATTTAACGCTGAAAACTGCTCAGAAACTTCCTGCTGGCATTTATCTGCTTCGGGTAGAAGAGCGGGCTCAGGTTCGTGAGCACCGACTGGTTGTTGAGTAGAAGGCAATAATAGACGGAGATTGCGTTACTACTCATAGCGCCGAACCCCGAATTTTACGTATTTTGTGGCATGGATAGTAAAGAGCTGATTGATCAGCCGGTTGTAGTTACCCGCCCGCGCTTCGACGATATTTTTATGGAGCTGGCCGTCAATCTGGCCAAACGGTCGCATTGTATAAAGGCCCAGGTGGGTGCTGTACTCGCACGTGATACCCGAATTATTTCAATTGGCTATAATGGGCCACCAGCCGGTACGCATAACTGCGACGAAGAGTTTCCGGGAGTAGGTTGCCCGCGCGATTCGAAAGGATCGTGTTCGCTGGCACTTCATGCCGAACAAAATGCCATTTTGTATGCAGCCAAAAATGGAGCCGAAATAGAAGGGGCAACGATTTATGTCACACTGTCGCCCTGTATTGCCTGTGCCCGGATTATTTACAGCATGAAAATTGCCAGAGTCGTCTATTTGCACTCGTATGCCGAATATAAAGGCATACCGTCCGACGAAGGCGTGGATTTTCTGCGCCGGTTTGGTGTAACCGTCGAGCGCTATGCAGCAGAGCCAGACATTTCTTTTCGGGCTACACCACCAGTTGCTGCTACACCTGTCGCTCAAAGGACCAGCATAACAAACGATGACATGCCAGGGAAATGAATATTCTGGCACATGGGTATTTGTCGGACCGAAACGATGGCTTTCTGACCGGTAACTTTATTGGCGATTTTATTAAAGGAGACCCTGCCAGCCCCCGGCATAAACTTCGGACGGAGGAGGTTGCGGGGGTCAGACTGCACCGGGCGATCGACTCATTTACCGATGCTCATCCTGCTGTTGCTGCCGTTCGGGAATTGCTGCATCCGCGTTGTCATAAGTACGCCGGGGTGGCTGTGGATGTCTTTTTCGATCATTTCCTGGCGCGCCAGTTTGAGCCGCTAACCGGCGAAACCCTGGATGATTTTACGGCATTTTTTTATGCTGCCTTACGCCAACTGTCATTGCGTTTTCCAGCATCGGCCGTTCGAATGCTCGACGGTATGATTCGCTATGACTGGATCAGCAATTATCAGACATTCGACGGCATTGATCGTTCCCTGAACGGCATTGCCCGACGCACGGCGTTTCCGTCGGGCCTGGATACGGCTATTATTGATTTAGAGCGCTATTACGGACAAATTAACAGCCAGTTCTTGCAGTTTTGGCCGGAGCTGGTCGAGCACGCCAGCCAGGTACGGAAAGCTCTGTTATTCGGTTAGTTCTGGAAAGAGGATTCGTTTTCGCCAGAATCCGTAAAAAGGTAGCCCTGTAGCAATCAGTCCCAGGCCAATCAGGGCTTCGCGAGGCTGGTTGACGAGGGTCATGATGACCAGTAAGGTGCAGCAGCCGCAAAAGAACAATGGAACCAGTGGGTAGCCGATAACCCGATAGGGGCGCTCCCGGTCAGGTTGGCGTTGTCGGAGAAGGATTACCCCCAGCGCAGTAGCACCGTAGAAAATAAAGGAAGCAAAAACCAGCATGTCTGTCAACTGATCGAAACTGCCCGACCAAACCAGAATGATTGACCAGCCCGCCTGAAACAAAATAGCAACCGAAGGCGTCTGGTAACGGGGATGAATGCGGACAGCGGCTCTAAAAAACAGTCCATCGCGGGCCATTGCAAAGAAAACACGGGCAGGCATCAGAATCGATGCATTCGTCGAGTTGGAGGTTGTTACCAGAATCAGTATCGAAATAAAAGTGGCTCCGGCCCATCCAGCGGCCTGTCGAACAACTTCAACGGCGGCAATTTTGCCGGGTGTGGCGGCCAACTGCGCCAGCGAATCAATGGGTAACACATAGACATAAACGGCATTCAGCAGCACATACAGGGCAATCACGATACTGGTTCCAACAGTAAGCGCTATAGGTAAATTTCGCTGAGGATGCTTGATCTCTTCGCCAATATAGCCAATCTGATTCCAGCCTTCATAACCCCAGAAAGCGCCAAGCGAGGCCACAACGAGCGAGCCCAGCAAACTGCCATGCGTGGCGCTGTGTTGAGTGGCTACTGATCGGGTAAGGTGAGAAAGACTTCCCGATTCGGCCGTAAATCCCAGAAAGGCAATGATGCCGACAGCCAGAAATGTCAGGTAAATCAGGGCTCTGCTCAAGCCTTCAGCAAATCGTATGCCCCGGTAGTTGAGCAGACTTAGCAGGGCAATCAGCAGCGTTGCTACTCCTTTTACGGCAACATCTGCCGAATCGTCGGGCCAGCCAGTCAGCGATAACAACGATTGCCCAAAAATATGCGCCAGCGCAGCTATGGTTGCCGTTCGCATCACAGTGAAAGCACCCCAACCGTACAGAAATGCAAATAAGCGGCCGTAAACCTGTTTGAAATAGACATACTCGCCACCCGATTGCGGAAACATACCGGCCATCTCGGCATACGTCAATGCGCCAGCCAGGCTAACGATGCCCGCAGCAACCCAGCAGCCAAGCACTAGCATCGGCGAACCTAATTCAGCAGCCATCGGGGCTACTTTTTTAAACACGCCTGAGCCAACTATGCCACTAACAACCAGTAAAATGGCTGGACGAAGCGCAATGCTACGAGCAAGTTTTATCATATGGTTAAGAAAATTTTGTTCTTGCTGTTGTTAGTGTAAATGACTGTGTTATACTATTATATCGTTGTTGAATTCAAGTAATTGATTAATACTGGCAGGTAGTGGGCAATACCTTTGTAGGCAATCATTGCAGGTGGAGTCGTGCGGAGTACGTTTAGAAGTTGCCGGGCTGCTTCGGGTCGTTCGGCCAGCTCACGATCAAGCCGGTTCTGGTAAGTATGGATACCAAATAAAATTGCCCCCGAATTTGGTAGCCGGGTTAATGTTTGCCGTTCAATGCGCAGGTAAAGCTGTTTGCTGATCGTCTCAACTGTCATCGTGGGTAGTTGGTCGGCCAAAAGCTGGTTAAGGGATTCAGTATGCCGACAAGTCATGTCGAGTTGATCGGTATGTTTGATGCTCCAGTTTAATCGCCAGACCGGACGTTCGGCGGGTAGCCGTTGCATGAGTTTTTGAGAGGCCACCATCATTGGTTCTACAATTGGAACAATGGGCGCATGAATTTGCCAGAAGGGAAGTCCTATTTTTTCATCGAGGCACCAGCCGTTGCCAAAGCATAGCTGACCTGCTATCAGGGTTATGTCGTTGCCCGATAGTACTACCAAATCTTCCTGAACCTGCCGACCAACCCAGTCGAGGGGAGCCAGAGGCAGCGAATCTATAATCCCAGGCCTGAACGAGGTCTCTTCATTCAATAGTCTGTTTTGCCAGAGCCAGTTGGTACCGGTCTGCTTCAGTGAAAACCACTCGGGATAGCTTCGGATTAACTTGTTCAGAATCAGCGTAACAGCATCCCATTGGGCCGTTTCTGAATGAGGAAGGGCCTGAAAATAGTACCTCGGGTACTCATCCAAAAGCGCACGCTTGCGAGCAACGTCCGATTGGTAATCAGCATCTACTTCAATGAGCCGATCGGCATCGGTCATCGATATTGTGCCCATTTTATCATTAAACCGCTGGCCGAAAGGGAAATAAGGCAACATGAAGATAATGGTATACAGTTTACCGATAGTTACTAAGCCCCAGTCCGCTGCCGCCAGAAGGCAGAAGATGCCCATCTTTAAGCGTAAATCCACCCGATACGATGTCTTCGGCCAGGTCGAAGCTGCCATCGAGGTCAATATACCGGGTATTGGCACAACTAAAAGCAGCGTGCAGGGCAGCCGTAATGCTGATCCGGCTTTCGTCGTTGCAACCCCAGAAAAGCGAGATGCCTGCCGAACGGGCAATTGTTGCGATGTCGAGCGCGGCCCGAATTCCGCCACACTTCATTAGCTTAATGTTGTAGATGCCAAATGGGTGGGGTCGATGAGCCAGTGTTATAGCCGCTGCCGGACCTTTTAACGACTCATCAGCTGCCAGCCGCTGCCGGATTTCGGTTGGCAAACACAACAGATCCTGTTCCAAACCAACAGGTAGGGGTTGTTCAATCAATTCAACATTGGCACATTGTGTAGCATTTACGAACTGGGTCAGATCCGTCAGGGTGTATCCCTGGTTGGCATCAACGCGAATTGTGACCATGTTGCCATATCGCTCCCGAAGTTTTAGCGTTCGCTCAATGTCTTCAGCAACGTTCAACCCGGTTTTGACTTTAAGCACCCGAAACCCCTGACGAAAATAACCCTCTGCTTCACTAAGCGTGTCGTCTACATTCATGATGCCAATGGTGACGGAGGTAGGCAACGACTGGATTTTTTGCCCATAAAAGGCCAGTACGGGTATACCCAGATACTGACAGAAGGCATCGTGTAGGGCAATATCGACAGCCGCCAGGGTACCCGGAGCGGCTGAAAATTGCTGGTTAACACCGTTAAGTAGCCCATAAAAGGCTCTGATGTCGGAGTTCGTCAGGCTATTTACCCATTCGCTTTGCAGGTTTTGCAACGTTTGTTCCGGCGATTCGCCCACCACATCCGGGTCAGGATTGGCGGCTCCCAATCCGACCATTCCATTGTCCAGTTCAATTTCCAGAATGACATTTTCCACGGATGAAATGGTCTGGTAGGCTATGGTATAGGGTTTCGTCAGCGCCAGATTCTGGCGGTAGCTTCGAATGGCTTTAATGCGCATGGGAGCTGACAGTTAGCGTTTGCAGAATGGGTAAAATAGGGGCTACCCCTTCTGTCAGTGGTAAGAGTACCGGAATGCCAAGGCGCTCGGCATAGGCCTGCTGGAAAGCAAGGGCTTCGTCGTGGCTACAATCTTCGGTGTTAATCGCCAGTGCAATAACAGTCGATCCGTAGGCTTTTATCAGGGCAATTTCCGATTCAACGGAAGGAATTTCGCCCCAGGCCGGAATGTGGTCATAGTAGGTGCGTTTGGGCGCATGAACGAGCACCACATGGCGGGCATTGCCCGATACCAGAAACTCCGAACCACAAGGGCCGCTGGGGTTTCGTAACGAAGCCTGTCCTTCAATCAGGAGCACATCGGCACCAGTCTCGCGCCAGCAGGATACCAGCGCATGTTCAAGTTCGCCCGAAACAAAATCGTTAAGTGTTGAGTCGAAAATAAACCCATATTTCCCGCCCTGAAGCCAGCCCGTTTGTCCCGTATAAATCATTTGTGCATTGATACCATTGCGTTTGCAGGCTTCGCGAATAAGTCGGGTTGTGGTTCGTTTGCCCAATGCACAGTCTGTTCCCAGAACGGCAATAATTGGCGCGGTGATCGAATGGATTTCGCCGGTCCAGAAGTGAAGCTCATGACGAGGTTTCGGCTGGCGCACATCAATGAGCTTTGCGCCATGTTGCCGGGCCAGTTCGACCAGATCTGGTTTCTCGTTCAGAAATTCGTGTAGACCATTAACAATAGATAGTCCATTCTGCAAACCATGCCTGATTGCCGTCAGCATGGTTGGGGGTAAAACGCCACCACTGGTAGCGACGGCGACAAGGGCAAACGACACCGACTCCAGGTGGGCCAGAGCATCGGCAACGGATGCGAAAATGGGAATATTTCGGTGCTTGCCATCCAGTACCATTCCCGCATCCTGTCCGGCGGTTGGTGCATCAACGACCCCAACAATTGTATAGCGTTCGGTACCCCGAATCAGGCCGTGGGCAGTTTTAGCATCGGTGGTCGATAATAGGCCATCGGTAAGCAGAAGGGCCCGATTGTTCAGCATAACGTGTAAGGTAAACGACTTTTTGGGCTAAGATGGCAAATTTGGCGAAATAAACCACGCCATATGCCGTATATTGGCCTAACTTTCTTCTGTACTATGCCAAAAGTTCAATACCATCTGATTCGTATCGGAGTCGTCCTCTTGTTATTGGTCTGCCCTAAACTAATGCGTGCCCAGCGAGTATCGGACCGGCTGAAAACGCTCGACTCGGTATTGACCGTTCTACACCAGCAGGCCATGTTCAACGGAGTCGTTCTAGTGGCTGAAAACGGCAAAATTCGATATGCAAAAGCTCTCGGTACCGCCAATGTGGCTACTCATGAGCCCTTAACAACAGCTTCTGCCTTCAATCTGGCGTCGGTCTCAAAACAGTTTATTGCCATGATGATCATGCAGTTGCAGGAGCGTGGAAAACTGAGCTACGATAAGCCCGTTCAGACCTATTTACCCAAATTCCCCTATGAAACGATTTCGGTTCGGGATTTGCTGAATCACACGTCCGGTTTGCCCGAATACTTCGATCTGGCGCAGCGGTATCTGGGGCCACTCGATACATTGACGAACGATGGTATGCTGCAGTTACTGCATCAGTACAAGCCACCGCTCGTTTTCCAGCCCGGTGATCGCTGGGAATATTGCAATACGGGCTATGTAGTGCTGGGTTCACTCATAGCCAGCGTTAGCGGGATGTCCGTCGAGAATTTTTTCGATCAGCAGATTGCGCGACCCCTGAAACTCAAACATACCTATGTATACTACCATAACAGCCATACTACACCCCGAAATCGGGTGTTTGGATTTAAACGGGAGAATGGTAAAAACTGGCCCGACGATCTGATTCGACTGGACGGTGTTGTTGGCGATGGAAATGTGTATGCGTCGGCCGAGGATTTGCTGGCCTGGGACCAGGCCTTGTATACCGAAAAATTAGTAAAAGCCACTACCCTGCGGGATGCCTTTACACCCACCAAACTGAACGACGGATCAACGTATCCGTACGGCTTCGGCTGGATGATTGAGAACAATGGAAAGGTGTTGATGCACACCGGTAGCTGGGTTGGTTTCCGAACGTTGATTGTTCGTTATACAGATAAAAAACAGACCCTGATTGTGCTGACAAACGGCGCTAATGCGGCTGGCCGGATTTCGTGGGAAATTCTGGAGGGCAAACAAACCCAACTTCCTGCAACGCAACTAATCACGAATATTCGCCTGATTGATGGTACCGGAACGGCGGCCCGAAAGGCTGCTGTTCGCCTGCGAAATGATCGGATATGGGAGGTTGGGGAACTGACTCCATTTCCTGGTGAATCTGTAACCGACGGACGTGGGTATGTACTATCGCCCGGCTTTATCGATAGCCATAGTCATCATGACCTGAGTGCACGGCCAGATGCATTACCGGTTTTAAATCAGGGTGTTACAACGATTGTAATAGGGCAGGATGGGGGCGGTATGCCGTTCGATAGTTTGCTTGCCCGTCAGCAACGACAACCGTCGGCCGTCAATGTAGCCAGTTATACGGGCCATGCCCTGCTTCGCCAGCGCGCTATGGGTGTCAACGGATTATACCGAACGGCCAAACCCGATGAACTGAAAAAGATGAACGAACTTCTGCGCGGGGAAATGCAGAAAGGGTCGCTGGGCTTATCGACCGGGCTGGAATATGAATCCGCTTTTTTCTCCAACCGCGATGAAGTAATTCAACTGGCGCAAACCGTTGCTGATTCGGGTGGGCGCTATATCAGCCACATCCGTAGCGAAGACATTACGTTCGATGAGGCACTGGATGAAATTATCCAGATTGGGCGTATTACCCGAATGCCGGTTCAGATCTCGCACCTTAAAATAGCCCTGCGCGACAAGTGGGGACAATCGGCCAGTGTACTGGCCAAACTGGAACAGGCACGGGCAGAAGGTGTAACCATCACTGCCGACTGCTATCCGTATGATTACTGGATGTCGACCCTGCGGGTCTTATTCCCCAAACGCGACTACACCAATCTGGCCAGTGCTGATTTTGCCGTGAAGCAGCTATTTGACCCCTCTCAGTCGGTATTGGTTCGGTTTGCGGCCAACCCGACCTATGCCGG
Organism: Spirosoma sp. SC4-14; assembly: GCF_037201965.1. Taxonomy (NCBI): domain Bacteria; kingdom Pseudomonadati; phylum Bacteroidota; class Cytophagia; order Cytophagales; family Cytophagaceae; genus Spirosoma; species Spirosoma sp. SC4-14. The sequence continues at coordinate 3,827,336 of NZ_CP147518.1, forward strand.
AAAAACGGTCGGTGGCATAGCTCAGCTTCGTCAGCAAACGCCTGCTCAAACGTTGATGGGGCTGGTTGCGGAAGCGGCCGCTTTCTCCGAAAAAAATCCTGAGGCCGGTGGTATTGAAGGTATTATGGGGAAATCGATGGATGAGCCCGATGTGAAAAATTTCCTGGCCTGGCCCCATACCAATATCTGTTCGGATGGGGCTAATGATGGGCATCCGCGCGGTTACGGCGCTTTTACACGGGTATTGGGCCGGTATGTGCGAGATCAAAAACTAATGCCACTCGAAACGGCCATCCAGAAAATGACGAGCCTTTCTGCCGAACACCTTGGCCTGAAAAACCGGGGTATTATTGCGCCGGGCTATTTTGCTGATCTGGTTCTGTTTAATCCCGACACCGTTCAGGACAACGCCCGGATTGGCGACAATAAAGCCTTGTCTACAGGCATCGAAGCAGTTTGGGTCGCTGGCCAACTGGTTTATAAAGACCGGAAGGTTACGGGAGCGCGGCCGGGTGTGCTAATTCGGCGGTAATGGCTAGCTAAGCTGTTTCTACGGCAGAATGCTTATTTTTGTGGCCGATTTACGGTAAGAAATGACGAGTCAACCCTGCTGGAATGAACCTCCGTCACACCGTAAACCGAATACCATAAACCGAATACCACTTTGATTCCTGCCGTTGATGCGCTGCTGAAAGACATCCGTAACAAGCGGATTGCTCCTGTTTATCTGATTCATGGCGATGAACCATTTTATCTGGACCGTATAGCTGAAGAACTCGAAAAAATTGCTATTCCGGTTGCCGAGCGTGGATTTAACCAGTTTATACTATTCGGGAAAGATACCGATGTGGGGGCTGTGCTGAATTACGCCCGGCGGTATCCGTTTATGGCCGAACGACAATTGGTTATCGTGAAAGAAGCCCAGCAAATGGGCGGTATTACCGATAAATCGGCCTTAACACTGCTCGAAGACTACGCTCTGAATCCGCTCGATAGTACGATTCTGATGATCTGTTATACGCGGGAAGAGGGTAAGCCAGCCCTCGACGAACGGAAATCGTGGGTAAAAGCCTTCGGTGCCAAAGGGAAACTGCTGGGTATCAAAAAACTGTATGACGATAAAATTCCCGATTGGGTTGGGATGTACTGCCGGGAGCAAGGCGCAAAGGTGAGTCCGAAAGCCTGTCAACTGCTGGCCGACCATATCGGAAACGATCTGAAACGGTTGGCGGGTGAAATCGATAAAATTCTGATTAACCTACACGTTGGCGAAGAAATTTCGGCAACAACCGTCGAACGGCTGGTGGGTATCAGTAAGGAATATAATGTATTTGAACTGCAAAAGGCGCTGGCTCAGCGCGATATTGTAAAGGCTAACCAGATTGTTGCGTATTTCGGCCATAATCCGAAAGACAATCCACTGGTTGTCATTCTGGCCCAGCTCTTTAGTTATTTCAGTAAAGTATTGCTGGTGCAGGCATCGAAAGACCAGACCGATAAAGGGCTGGCTCCCTTGTTAGGGGTCAATCCTTTTTTCGTCAAAGACTACCTGTCAGCCGCTCGAACTTTTCCCTTGCCCAAGGTTGCCGATATTCTTCATGCCATCCGTCGGGCCGATGCCCGTAGTAAGGGCATCGATACACCAACCATGAATGAAGGCGATATCCTGCGTGAACTAGTGTTTGAGGTGTTACACTAATCCCTATCGTTTTTTGGCAAATGGTTGCCAATGCTCAAAGCCGTTGTGAGCCCACAGCGGCTTTGAGCATTGGAATAAATGAGATTGAATGGAATCGCTACTAACTTTAACTTATTCATGATAATGGCCGATTTTCCGATAAAAACGGCTCGTTTTTAGTAGCTGTCAATTCTTTTTTTTATTATTGCAACATTGTTGCATAAATAAAAGCACTAGCAGGTGCAGAATAAAAGAGTTGATGCGAAAGCTCGTACAAATTTGGTGGGTAGTAGGGCTGATCGGTTATTCGGTGTCGCCAGCGTGGAGTCAGTCGGGCGTTTGTAACGAAGTCCTGACTGGTCGAATTGTTGGGCAGGATACCGGTGCCCCACTCGTAGGGGCAACGTTGTACGTACGGGAACTGTCAACCGGTACCGTTACAGATTCAAGCGGAAATTTTCGGCTGTCGAATCTCTGTTCTGGTAAGTATACACTTGTTTATCAGTTCGTTGGTTATAAAACGCTGACCACTTCGGTGTCGGTTGGAGCCAGTGGCTCCGCTACCGTTGGAGCCGTGTCGTTAGTACCCGATAATCAGACGTTACAGGAAGTTGTTGTAACCGAACACCGGTCGGAAGCGCAGCAACTGCTACAGGTTCAGAGCAGTATATCAGGAAATGCGCTCGACCAGACACGTGGCCAATCGCTGGGGGAGAGCCTGAAAGCCATAACGGGGTTATATTCCATTCAGACAGGGCCTAGCATTTCCAAGCCCGTTATTCACGGTTTATACAGTAACCGGATCATTATCCTGAACAACGGCATTCGGCAGGAAGACCAGCAGTGGGGCACCGAACATGCACCCCAGGTCGATCAGTTTTTAGCGTCCCGACTGACGGTGATCAAAGGAGCGGCCAGCATTCGCTATGGTTCCGATGCCATTGGTGGGGTTATTCTGGTTGAACCCAAAGCCATGCCCACTCAACCGGGTGTGGGGGGCGAACTGAATCTGGTGGGCGCTACCAATGGTCGGCTGGGAGTGGCGTCGGGTATGCTGGAAGGTGCATTTGGTAAAAAACTGACTGGGTTAAGCTGGCGCCTTCAGGGCACGCTTAAAGAGTCGGGCTACGTAAAAACACCACACTATTACCTCGAAAACACAAGCTATCGGGAGAAAAATTTCTCCGGCGATATACATTACGATCATCACAACTGGGGAGCCGAAGTATTCTATAGCCGATTCGATACAAAAATTGGCCTTTTTACGGGCGCTCAGGTCGGTAGTCTGGCCGATTTATATGCGGCTATCGGTCGGTCGGAGCCGCTCGTAAAGCCGGGCTTTTCGTACAACCTCGGGCGGCCATACCAGGCCGTAGAGCATGAGCTGTTTAAAGCACGAGCCTATCTCCGGGCTGGCCGGGCCGGAACCTTCACGGCCACGTTTGCCCGGCAGCAAAACACGCGTCGCGAATACGATTATGTGTCGTTCAGTGGCATTCTTACGCCCGAGTTGTATCTCAAACTTGTCACGCACACGTTGGATCTGGTCTGGGAACGTCGGCCCACGAAAACCGCCAACGGTGGTCAGTGGTCGGGCAGTGCGGGCTTCAATGGAATCACGCAGGGGAATGTGCGGCAGTATCTGTTCCTGATTCCCAACTTCCGAAACTACGGAGCGGGCTTGTTTGCTATCGAACGCTATGCCACCAATCGCTGGACACTGGAAGGCGGCTTGCGTTATGATTATCGCTGGCTGCGAGCCTACTTCCTGAATGACGTTACGAAACAGGTCTACTACACAACCCACAACTGGCAGAATATCAATGGCTCTCTCGGCGCGGCCTATCAGCTACGTCCCGATCTGACGCTAACGGCCAATGTCAGCACCGCGTGGCGGGCCCCTAACGTGGCCGATTTATACTCAAACGGCCTTCACCAAAGTGCCGTAGCCTACGAGCGGGGGAATCCGAATCTGCAACCCGAACAGGCCTACAATAGCAACCTGGTGCTGGCGTATGCTGGCCATCGGTTCAGTGGTGAAATCGGCCTATATAACAATCTGATTGACAACTACATTTATCTGAAGCCCGATTCGGTACCGCTGGTGCGTCAGCGGGGGGCTTTCCCGGCCTATACGTATACACAGGTCCGCGCAACCTTTCGGGGACTGGATGCGACGCTGACCTATAAGTTTACGGATCAGCTCGCGCTGACCAGCAAAAACTCACTGCTTTGGGCCTATAATCAGACCGACCGTGCTTATCTGGTGTTTATTCCCCCCAATCGCTCCGATAATAGGCTGCAGTATGACTGGGAGCGCTGGGGCAAACTAACCAATGCCTACATCGCCCTGAATGGATTGTATGTGGCCCGGCAGAACCGCGCTCCGGCTGTAACGCAACAGGAAGAAAACGGGCAGATCATCTTTACCGGCGATTTTGCCCCACCACCACCGGCCTACTGGCTTCTGGGAGCGGAAGTTGGTTTTACCACCCCGTTGGGTAAACAGTCGATGAGTGTGATCCTGAGCGGGACCAATCTGGCTAATGTTACTTACCGCGATTACCTGAACCGCTTTCGCTACTTCGCCGATGAGCCGGGACGTAGTATTATGTTGAAACTCAAATTGCCTCTATCGTTTCCCAAACGACCCTGATTGCTTTTACACCCTGTTTTTTGTTTTACTACTTACTTACAAAACGCTATGAATGCCTGGAAAATGCCGGTTGCCTGGATGAGTATGGTTGCCCTGCTGGTTGGTGGCTGTAACAAAGATGAGCAGAATGTGGCTCCAACGGATGATAATGAAGCCATTACAACCGCCACCCTGACCCTGGTCAACAAAGCGGTTCCGACCGATACGGTGCGGGCGACTATCGAAAACCTGAATACGACGGCCGACTTTAGTAAAGCGACGCTGAATCTGAAGGCCAATACGACCTATACGGGCACGATTGGTTTACTGGATAAAACAAAAACACCCGTTGTCGATGCTACGGAAGAAATCAGAGAAAAGGTGAATGAGCATTTATTCGTCTACACGTATTCGGCCACATCGGGCAGCCAAAATGCGTTGATCGTAACCATAACCGATAAAGACACCAATCCGGCACCAGGGCCTTATCCCGTTGGATTGTCAACCGACATGCAGACGGGCGCGGCCGGTACGGGTACGCTGAACGTGGTTTTACGACACCAGCCGAATGTGAAAGATGGTACACCGAATCCCGGATCATCGGATTTAGACACCAGTTTCCCGGTTGTGATTCAGTAATTGGGCAGTCCAGTCAATCGAACGTGTCTCTCATAACTCGATGGCAAAACGTCGCCGGGGAGTTTGGAGACACGTTTTGTCTGTATCGGAGTCACCGTAGCGGTCATACCATCTGAATGCATAAAAAAAGCCGTCACAATCTGTAACGGCCTCATTATCTATGTAGCGGGGAGCAGGATCGAACTGCCGACCTTAGGGTTATGAATCCTACGCTCTAACCAGCTGAGCTACCCCGCCTTGTTTGATGCCACAAAAGTAAGCAAAAATTAGCCTGAAGCAAAAAAGTACGTTGACTTTCGCAAAAAAAATCGTTTACCTTTGCTCAGACCGGTTTGACTTTGTTTGTTAGTGCATGGATAATGGGCTGACGTTCCGGTGTCTAGCCCTAGTGCCTTTTCTAAATTAGAAGACATGGAGAAATTGAAATTTGTTGCCGAATATGAGCTCCGGGCATCCCCCAAAATGCTATTCCCCTATATCAGTACGGCGTCCGGCCTCTCGCAGTGGTTTGCCAATAAGGTCAATACCATGCCCGAGCAGCGGTTCGACTTTCAGTGGGATAATGAGAGCCACATCGCGCGGCAGGTGTCCATGCGCCAGAACAAAGGCGTTCGCTTCGAATTTCTTGACACTGCCGAAAATGGTTCAGATAATAACTATATCGACTTTCGGGTCGACCAGTCGGAATTGACCCAGTCAACGTTTCTGCGGGTTACCGACTATTCATCAACGACCGACGAAGAAGAACTGCGGGACCTCTGGGATGGATTGATGGATAAACTGCGTGAAATTGTCGGTAGTTAAATTTTGTTAATCAGCGACCTGAAACCAATACCAAACCGTGTATAATGAACAATGTATAATGAGGTTAACGTTATACAACTAGTCTGCGCACATTAGCACTTGTTCATTATTGGTGATAATGAAAAAAATTGATAAGTTAATTCTCGGATCATTCTGGGGCCCTTTTTTCCTTACGCTTGGCGTCGTCATCTTTATCTTTCTGATGCGGCTGCTGATGTTTTATATTGATGATTTTGTTTCTAAAGACCTCGATTTAGCCACCTTTGGCCGTCTCCTGTTCTATTTTGCGCTGCTAACCATTCCAACGGCCCTTCCGCTGGCCATCTTGCTGTCATCGCTGATGACATTTGGGAACCTTGGTGAGTTTTTTGAACTGACCGCCATGAAAAGTGCCGGCATTTCACTTACCCGGGCCATGCGCCCCTTGTTACTGGTAGCCATCGGAATCAGTGCGTTTTCGTTCTGGTTCAACAATACGGTATCGCCCTGGGCTAATCTGAAAGGCTATAGCCTGCTCTATGATATTAAAACGGCCAAGGCAACGCTAAGCCTTAAGGAAGGAATTTTCTACAATGACCTGCCCGGCTATAGCATCAAGGTCGATCAGAAAATTAAGGCCGGTAAAGAAAGTACGACGGGCGATCTGCTGAAAGGACTCGTCATCTATAAACACCCAATCAGTGGTATTGAAACCGGAAACCGGGAGATTATTCTGGCCGATTCGGGGCGGATGTACACCGATAAGGATCGGACCTATCTGGTTTTCGAACTCTTCAATGGGAACGACTATCAGGAGTATTCGGGCAATAGTACCGTAAGCTATGCCAGTTCGGGCGCAAGCCGTGGAGCCGAATTTGTTCGGAATGGATTTAAAAACTATCGGCTCGTGATCAGTCTGGAATCGTTCGGAATTAAGCGAACCGATGAGAACCAGTTCGAATACCACGAGTACATGAAAGATCTGAAGCAACTCTCGACCCTGACCGACTCGTTGCGCCGGGACTACAAAACCACCCGGCTCAGTGTTGCCAATACCTCACGGCAGTATTTTAATTACCAGTTTAAGCCGAACGTAGTGGCTGCCCAGCCCCAGGTCGTAAAAGATGGCAAGTGGGTCGATTCGCTGATTCGAAAGCAGAAACTTACTCCGATCGATTTCGCACAAAGTGCGCTAAGTCAGGCGCAGAATATGCTCTCCTACGCCACCTCGAATGTGAACTTTTTGGCCGAAAAAGAAAAAAATATCTGGAAATATCAGTTAGAAAGCCATCATAAATTTACGCAGGCCGTTTCGGTTTTTGTCCTGTTTCTGATTGGGGCATCGATGGGTGCGATTATAAAAAAAGGAGGCTTTGGATTGCCGGTACTGGTATCCATTGTTTTCTTTATATTCCTGTATGTATTAACCCTGCAGGGCGATAAATACGCCAAGGATGGCCTGATCGCCGTACCACTGGGTGCCTGGCTGGCCAATCTGGTTTTATTTCCGGTGGGGCTGTTTCTGATGCAGCGGGCCCGACACGATTCGCGGCTGTTTGATAAGGATGTTTACGTGATTGCCTGGGATCGATTGAAACGAAAATGGGCTGAATTTCGTCAGAAGACACCCTCTGCACTATCCTGATGCAGGTTTGTTGGCGGTTTAATAAAAAACTATAGCGTATTCGGTACCGGCTAATCACTATTTTTACTATCTTTGCACCCGAATTTATTTTTTTGTTTTATTGTTAGCTGTCTGAAGATGTATTTAACGACCGAAAAGAAACAGGAGATTTTCTCCACCTCGGGTCAGGCCAAAAGTGCTACGGACACCGGGTCGGCCGAATCCCAGATCGCGCTGTTCACGTACCGGATCAACCATTTGACCGACCACCTGAAAGTTCACAAGCACGATTACGGCACCCAACTGGGTCTTTTAAAATTAGTAGGTAAGCGTCGGCGTCTGCTGAATTACCTGATGAAAAAAGACATCACACGATACCGGGCCATTCTGGCTGCGCTGGGTCTGAGAAAATAAACCAGACCATGCAAGAAAAAGGGAATCTGCTAAACAGTAGATTCCCTCATTTTTGTGATTTCATTGTTATTCATGAAGTCGGTGATTGCGGTAGTAAAAGCGGTTTCTGGACGAGTTAAGTCATGAGGTTTTAAGTACAGACCAGGAACATCCTGGTCTGCCATAGCGGTAAAGCTGTAGAGGGCGTATTCAAAATTTGTTGTATGTTTCAAATCACAACGCAATCAGTTGCGCTGCCCGATGGGCGGGAAATAACCATCGAAACGGGTAAACTGGCCCGCCAGGCCGACGGAGCGGTGGTAGTACGACTAGGCGACACAATGCTGTTAGCGACTGTCGTTTCGAGTAAAGATGCTAAAGAAGGTGTAGACTTCCTGCCCTTGTCGGTCGATTATCAGGAAAAATTTGCATCGGCCGGCCGAATTCCAGGCAGTTTCCAACGGCGCGAAGGACGCCTGAGCGATTACGAAATCCTGATTAGCCGATTAGTTGACCGGGCATTGCGCCCCATTTTTCCCGATAATTACCACGCTGATACACAGGTTATTATAACCCTGATTTCGGCCGATCCGGAAGTGCAGCCCGACGCACTGGCGGCACTGGCCGCTTCATCGGCACTAGCCGTATCCGACATTCCTTTCAACGGACCTATCTCGGAAGTCCGGGTGGCAAAAATCGACGGACAATATCTTATTAATCCAAAAACGGCTGATATTGAACGGGCTACCCTCGATTTGATCGTTGCCGCTACCGAAAAAGATATTTGCATGGTGGAAGGCGAAATGAGCGAATGCTCAGAAGCCGAAGTGGTCGAAGCCCTAAAAGCCGCCCACGAAGCCATTAAAGTACAGTGTCAGGCCCAGAAAGAACTGGAAGCCAAGGTTGGCAAGACCGCAAAACGGGAATACAATCACGAAACACACGACGAAGAACTGCGTGCGGCTGTTCGGGCCTATTGCTACGATAAAATTTATGCCGTAGCCCGTCAGCAGAATCCGAGTAAAAAAGCTCGTTCGGAAGGATTTAAGGCGATTCAGGACGATTACCTGGCAACTTTCCCCGAAGGGTCGGACGTAAATGTGGCGCTGGTGAAAACCTATTTCCACGACCTGGTTTGGGAAGCCTCCCGGCGGCTGGTACTCGATGAACGGGTACGGCTCGACGGACGGAAACTCGATCAGATTCGTCTTATTTCGGCCGAAGCCGGGTATCTGCCAGGCCCACACGGATCCGCTCTTTTCACACGGGGCGAAACCCAGTCGCTGACGACTGTAACGCTGGGTACGAAAATCGATGAGCAGATTGTCGATCAGGCCATGTTCCAGGGCTACAGCAAATTCCTGCTTCATTATAACTTTCCTGGCTTTTCAACGGGCGAGGTGAAACCAAACCGGGGCGCTGGCCGCCGGGAAATTGGGCACGGAAATCTGGCGCATCGGTCGTTGAAGAAAGTGCTGCCACCAGAAGCCGAAAATCCATATACGATACGGATCGTTTCGGATATACTGGAGTCGAACGGGTCGTCGTCGATGGCAACCGTTTGCGCCGGAACGATGGCACTGATGGATGCCGGTATAAAAATTAAGGCACCCGTGGCCGGTATTGCGATGGGGCTGATTTCGGACGGCGAAAAGTATGCTGTACTGTCCGACATTCTGGGCGATGAAGATCACCTGGGCGATATGGACTTTAAAGTAACCGGTACCGAAAAAGGCATTGTAGCCTGCCAGATGGACCTGAAAGTTGACGGTCTGTCGTATGAAGTGCTGGCTCAGGCACTGGAGCAGGCCCGTCAGGGACGTTTGCATATTCTGGGCGAAATGGCCAAAGGTATCGCCGAAGTTCGTCCGGACCTGAAAGCACATGCCCCCCGTGCTATCGTTATCAAGATCGAAACCAACCAGATCGGTGCCGTTATCGGACCGGGTGGTAAAGTGGTTCAGGATATTCAGAAAGAGTCGGGTGCCGTTGTGAACATCGACGAACACGACAATGCGGGTTGGGTAAGCATTTTTGCCAATAACAAAGAGAGTATGAACAAAGCCGTTTCCCGCGTGAAAGGCATTGTGGCTGTACCTGAAGTTGGTGAAGTATATGTGGGTAAGGTGAAGACCATACAGCCCTTTGGCGCCTTTGTTGAATTTATGCCTGGCAAAGACGGACTTTTGCACATTTCCGAGATTAAGTGGGAGCGCCTAGAATCGATGGACGGCGTCCTGCAGGTAGGGGAAGAGGTAACGGTAAAGTTGATTGACATTGATAAAAAGACTGGAAAGTACCGTTTATCACGTAAAGTTCTTCTTCCAAAACCGGAGAACAAAAATGCTTAAGTGATTGTTACTTTTTTGTGTAATGCAACGTCAAAAGTTAGCGTTATATAGCCACCCAAATCGGGGCAACGTATCATGAGACAGCTAAAAATTTCAAAACAGATTACCAACCGCGAGAGCCAGTCGTTAGACAAGTACTTGCAGGAAATTGGTAAAGTAGACCTGCTTACGCCTGATGAGGAAGTAACGCTGGCCCAGAAAATTCGCGAAGGTGATCAACTGTCGCTGGAACGGTTAACGAAGGCTAACTTACGCTTCGTCGTGTCGGTCGCTAAACAATATCAGAATCAGGGCCTTTCGCTGGGCGACCTGATCAATGAAGGCAACCTGGGTCTCATCAAAGCCGCTCAACGGTTTGATGAAACGCGTGGATTTAAATTTATTTCGTACGCCGTTTGGTGGATTCGCCAGTCGATTCTGCAGGCATTGGCCGAACAGTCGCGGATTGTTCGTTTGCCACTGAACCGGGTCGGATCGCTGAATAAGATTTCGAAAACGTTTTCGGACCTTGAACAAAAGTTTGAGCGCGAGCCTTCGCCCGAAGAGCTGGCGGCTGTGCTCGAAATCTCGGCGGCTGAAGTAGTCGATACCCTGAAAATTTCGGGCCGCCATGTGTCGATGGACGCTCCGTTTGTTCAGGGAGAAGAAAATAGCCTGCTCGACGTACTCGAAAACGATGGTGAAGACAAACCCGACTCAGGCCTGATCAACGACTCGTTGCGTAAAGAAGTGCAGCGGGCACTCTCGACACTAACCCAGCGTGAAGCCGATGTTATTACGCTTTACTTTGGTCTGAATGGCGAACATGCCATGACGCTCGAAGAAATTGGGGAAAAATTCAACCTGACCCGCGAACGGGTCCGACAGATAAAAGAAAAAGCCATCCGTCGTCTGCGCCACACCTCCCGGTCGAAAGCGCTGAAAACGTATCTTGGTTAATGATCCTGTTTGTATGTGTGACACGGGCTCCTGCGCAAGTGGGGGCCTTTGTTGTTTTTGACCTTTTCGAATTTATTTTAGAACAAAGGATGATAGGTTGTTACGATAGCCCGTTCCTGGCTAAGAAAAAATCTACATACTGTATTATTTCTATAAATTCGAAGGGTTAACCCGATGCAAGATGAAAATACTGATTATAGAAGATGAGGTTAAAACCGTTCAGAGTATAAAGCAGGGGCTGGAGGAACATCAGTGGGAGGTCGATGTTGCCTACGACGGTATGATGGGGTTCCAGCTTGCCAGCCGCTCGCCTTATGTACTGATCATTTCTGATATAATCCTGCCCGGCATGAATGGTCTGGAGCTGTGCCGGAAACTGCGGGAAGCTCAGGTGACTACACCAATTCTGATGCTAACGGCCCTGGGAACAACCGACGATAAAATTATTGGTCTGGATGCCGGTGCCGACGATTACCTGGTTAAGCCATTCGAATTCAGGGAGTTAATGGCTCGGGTCAGAGCGCTGACCCGTCGAACAAATACCCTGGCTCCTGCAACGCCATTTAATTTATTGAAGATTGCCGACCTGGAACTTAACCCAGATACGAAGCAGGTCATGCGGGCGGGCAAAGAAATTTCCCTGACGGCCAAGGAGTTTCAATTGCTGGAATATTTTTTGCGCCATCAGGGCCGGGTAATCTCAAAAGTTGAACTGGCGGAGAAACTCTGGGATCTGACGTTTGATACGGGAACCAACATCATTGAGGTATATATCAATTTTCTACGCAAAAAAATAGACAGAGACTTTGAGCCTAAATTGCTCCATACACAAATTGGTATGGGGTATGTCGTTAAGTTAGTGTCGTGATGGTCAATATCCGTACCCGGCTCACTTACCAGTTTGTCGTACTGGTAACGCTTATTCTGCTTGTTTTTTCACTGGGGGTTTATTTTTTCAGTAAGCTATACCTGGAAAAACGCTTTTTCAAGCGGCTTCAGGACCGGGCTATTACGACTACTACGTTGCTGTTCGATTTGCAGCAAACCGACAGTACGGTGTTGCGGCTGATTGATGCGGGCGATAAGGAACCACTGCTCAACGAAAATATTTCGATTTACAATCAGCGGAACAGAGAAGTGCTGTTTTCTACAAATCCGGCCAATACTCAATTTCACGCTCAGTTTATTCCACTGCTCGATTCAACAGCGCAGACACTTTACCTGCACCAGAATGACTATCAGATTGTGGCCATTCATTTGGCGCGGGGTAACGATAGTAACTGGGTGATTGTGAGTGGCATCGATCAAAGCGGGCTGGATGCGCTTGACGACCTGAGGAAAATCCTGATCATTATGATTCTGGCTGCTGTGTTGTTGCTGAGTGTGTCGGGATGGTTTTTTGCCGACCGGGCGCTGGCCCCAATGTCGGGAATTATCCAGCAGGTAAATGCCATATTTCCGGCCAATGTCGGAAGGCGCGTCGAGCACCCGAACCGCACAGACGAAATTGGCTTGCTGGTAGCCACCTTCAATCAACTCCTCGACCGTATCGAGCAGGCCATGCATGCCCAGAAAATGTTTATCGCCAATGTGTCGCATGAACTGAAAAACCCTCTTACAAAAATTAACTCGCAGATCGACGTAGCCCTGATTCAGAAGCGGAACCCAGAGGCTTATCAACGAACGCTACAGTCTTTGCAGGAGGATATGCGAACGCTTACTCAGCTAACGAATACCCTGCTGGAACTGGCAAACACATCGGTGCAGGCTAAAAACCTGAAATTTGAACCTGTTCGGATGGATGAACTGCTCTGGGAAACAAAAATACAGGTCCTGGAGTGGCACGCAGATTATCAGGTACAACTCAGCTTTCCCGAGTTTTCTGACAATGAGGACGATCTGATTGTAGAGGGGAATCGGGCTGCGCTCAGGGTGTTGTTGACAAACCTGATCGATAATGCCTGTAAATTTTCGCCGACCCAAACAGCGAAAGTCGATTTTCGATCCCGGGCGGGCAAACTTACGATTGCTGTTTTCAATGAAGGACCGGCGATTCCAGCCCTTGATTTGCCTTATATTTTTCAGCCCTTTTTTCGGAGTTATGCCACGGCCCTGTCCAGCAAGGGGCATGGCGTGGGCCTGGCCGTTGTTGCGCAGATCGTTCAGATTCATCAGGGGACTATTTCGGTTCGCTCAACGCCCGAAGGCACTACTTTTTTGCTGTCGCTGACCAGTGCAGCCGCATTTTAAGGTAAATTTAAAGTCAGCTTAAGTCGTCCTTAAGTTTGCTGTTGTTCTTTTGCAGACGAACGATAACGCAGGACTATGGAAGCCGAAGTAACAACCAACCGCCAGGGAGCTGTCAATATGACCATTGGGGCATTGCTGGGTATTCTGGCGCTACTGGCCTATTTGTTTATTGGCTCCCGAAACGAAACCCTTGAGGTTCAGAAACTTCTGACATCCAAAGTTGAGCAATTTGCTGCAACCCAAAGTAAGCTCGATTCCATAGCGAACGTACTGGACGAAAAAATTATTGAAGTTCGTCAGCTCGGAGGAAATATTGCTGAACTGGAACGGATCAAACGCCAGCTTAACAACGATAAGAAAAAACTTAAATACGATCTGAGTTTTTCCATCCAGCAATACAATTTAAAGATTCAGGATTATAAACGGTTTCTGGCGCAGAACGAAGCCGATATTCGTCGGCTTCGCGACGAAAATGGTACGCTACGTAGCCGGGCGCGGGCTCTTGAAGAAGAAAAAGAAACGATTCTGAGCGAGAATGAGGGGCTGAAACATGAGAAAGAAGCGCTGGCTCAAACGGTAGTGGACTATTCGATTCAGAATGCTGACCTAAAAAATAAAGTAACCCTGGCTTCGGCCCTGAAAGCGGTAAACGTACAGCTAACCGCACTGGCCGCCAACGGAAAAGAACGCCGGGGAAGTGCCTTCAAAGCATCGCGTATTGATCGGCTGAAAATTTCATTTATACTGCCTGCCAATCCGGTTGCCGCCAAAAACTATAAAGATATCTACGTTCGGATTCTGGATGCCAACGGGGCCGTTGTCAGCGAGAGCGGTATTGGTGGCGTACTTTGGTATGAAGGGCGCGAACTTGGATACAGTACGCACCAGGCTGTGCTTTTTGAGAATAACGATCAGCAGGTCGATATCTATTTTCGGCGCGATGCGGCTTACAAGCCCGGTGCGTATACGGTGGAGTTATATGCCGAAGGTTTTCAGATTGGCGACGGGCGTTTTGACGTAAAATAAACGCATCGTAGTTAGGAATCATATCTATTCACTCAACGGTCAGCCTATGGTAAGCTTTCATAAACTTATAGAACGTATTACGCCGATTCTGCACTTGTTCTGGAAAACAGCAGGGAATAGGGCCCGGCTGGTGTATGGCAAATACCGGCAGTTTCCAATTGCCTATACGGCACTCAGCTATCTTTACTTTACCATCGCTTTCTGCTACTATCCGGTTGTTGGCCACTGGTTAACCGGATTCGTTATGATGAGCCTGCCACTGGCAATTCCCTGCGGATTGTGGGCCAGTGGATATCTGTTTTATAAACGCCAGAATATGGTAGCAACGGCTGGCCTGATCTGGGTGTTGTTTTCCTTTCTGGTCGTAAAACGGCTGGTGGGTATGCGGGCTGGGGATGTGGAAATCAGTCAGGAACAGACGCTCAATGTACTGAGTTTTAATAGTGAGACGTTTCCGAAAGAGGCCAGTAAGCAATTCGATGCATCGGCTCTCAAAGCCGATATTGCCTGCTTTCAGGAGTATTCACCGAATAGTCAGATTGAAAGCCAGTATGCGGATAAAGTCGAAAAACTAACGTGTTTCGATGAAGATCGGGAGATTGGGCTGGCGTTATTTTCAAAATACCCAATCATAAACCAGTACGGGCACATCTGGAATCGGGTGAAGGGCCCCGATATTAATGGGTTTCTGTGCGCCGATATTGCTTATGGAACCGATACGATTCGGGTCGTAAATGTCCATTTGTGGTCGATGGGTGTACGGACTAACCAGGCAATTGCCGCGCTGAAGGCAGGTCAACTGCGCCGGTTTGCGTATGAAGTGATGGACACTTTCGGACGGCTGAAAGAAGGGTTCGAGCATCGAAACGAACAGTTTCGGGAGGTAGAAACTTACGTCGTTGGCAGCCGCTATCCTGTCATTATTTGTGGCGATTTTAACGAAACGCCCATTGGGTATTCCTACGGTAAGCTTAGCCGGAATTTTAGAAATGCGTTTGAGGAAGCCGGGCAGGGGTTGGGTTTTACCCTGAATCGTCATCCATATTGTGTTCGTATCGATCAGCAGTTTGTTAGCGCTGACTGGTATATAAAAACCTGCCAGACCTTATCCGGAATCTCCTTTTCTGATCATTTTCCGGTACTGGCTCAATATGTGCTGAAAAAATCGTTGCAGGCTCCAGGGGCAATTATTTCCCATAACAACGGACTTGGTCAGTCGCTGGCTACGAAGTAGTACGTTTTATCCAACTAAAAAAGCTACCGCTCAGCGGTAGCTTTTTTAGTTGACAGTATCCGTTGGCTTAATGCTTATAAATCCAGGGCTCGGTACCCGCTACCGCACCAACGGCAGTCATCCGGGCAACGGCTTCCTCGCGAATGGCTGATCCGGCAGCCGCTACTTTATACAATTGCCCGGATTGGCTGGGGATAATTACGTAAGCATCAGTATAGCCCGCTTTTTTGAGTTGACGTCTGAATCGGAGGGCATTTTGTTTACTGGAAAAACTACCAGCTATAACTGTATAGTAAGGCGTAAGTCGAGCTGGTTTCGCTTCGGCAACCGGCGCTACCACCTGGGGTTTCGCAACGGGAACCGTTTCAGGCGCTTTCTCAACGATAGGCTCCGGGCTGGCAACAACCGCTGGCTGAATGGGTTGAGGGGCTGGCTTCTCTGAAGCGGGGATTACCCGAACGGGTGTTGCAGCAGGCGAAGGGGCGGGTTTGTCGGCTTCAAATACCTGAGCCATTCCTTCAAAAAAAGACGCTGGAATCCGAAACAGGTTAGACGGATCGAGACTGCTTTGTAAGGATTGCCCCGGCTGCACAACGGATGAATAGCTAAACAGGCCTAACGAACCAATCAACAGCATTGTTGCCGCAACACGCCAGTAAGAACGGGAGGGGCGGAGGGGCTCAATAACGGTATCTTCTTCGCGAACCAGAACGGGGCCAACAGCCGTAATGGGTACGGCTTCGATGGCGGGTTCTGGTTTGGCCAGTCTGTCGACCAATTGGGCCGAAATAGCACTCATGCCATAAGCCTCCCCAAAAAAATTATGCCGCAGGCTCGGGTCAAACTGAAGGCGACCTTCTTCATTCCGGGTAAAGGTACCAATACCATCCAGTTCAAAACGACCGGTATAGTCGACCTGCTGCCGGAGCTCACCGACAAACTGGCTAATATGCCGCTGAGCACCCTCACGGGTAACGGGCTCATGAAGCATAATATAATTCGACAGTATACCATCGTCGAGACGAAGCGCTTCGTTGAAAGCTACCCGTTTGCGGGGAGGAAGGTATAACCCACTGGTTTCCGTAAAGGATGCTGGCTGGTAATGGGTGAGGAAAGCACCCAGTTCTGGTACAACTACACAGTCGTACTGATACAGCAACTTTTTGAGATAGTCATTGACGGAAGCCATAGTGTGTGTCGGCGGAGGTTAGAATGAATAACTAATTCCTCCGAGAAAGTTAAGGCCTTGCGATTGATAATACAAATATCGCTGGTAATTCTGGCTAAAGATATTATTTAACGAAACAAACGCAGAGACCTGTTTCCCTAGGAAATAGTCAATTTTAATGTTGGCGTCGTAGATGGGTTTTAGGGTATAGACGACGTTGGAAGTGAAGTTTTTGTTTTTGATTCCCTCATAAAAATACAAATCAGCCGTGATAAATAATTTTTTGTTCAGGATATAGGAGTTCGACCAGGTTCCGGCAAAACGCGGACGGCCCCAGGCTTCCTCCAGCCGGTCGAGTCCATAGCGGAAAAAGTCACCTTTTAGTGTAGAACGGAACTTGTCTTTTTGCGTATAAGCCAGTTGTGCCGAAATCGTTAACACCCGCGAAATGCCCCCATCATAGAGAACAAAAAACTTAGTTGTATCGGGGTAGGTATTGTTAAAAGTCGAAAAATCGCGGTAACTGGCATAGGAAACCTTTCCTTCGTACGAAAAACCGCCACCCAGGCTACCTTTCGATCCGCCGTAGATATCCAGTGTCTTAACAGTGTTAACTAAAAGTACTTGTGGAGCTAACCATTTGTTTTCGCTTAATAATGAGCGCAATGTATTTCGGTTGATGTCGCCATCAACACCGGCAAAGAAATGAATGTTGTTGACGGGCGCCACATCGATATCCAGTACCGGAAACGCCCGGGTGTTGTTGATACCCTGCCGTTGGTCGGTTTGATTTACTGCATTGATCCCGGCCGTTATCGTAAACAGCGATGAGGTATATTTGAAGGTAGGCTTTACCCGAAACAGATTCCGGTTATCGACAATCGACCCATCGCTACGCTGGGTAACGAAGGCATCGGCCGCTACCAGCGCAAAGAAATTGTCCGAAATGCCGAGAGAGGCATTGAAATTGGTTCCCCAGTCGACCTCCGAAGCATTGAAGCGGTCGTGCAGGGAGGTAATGCCTGTACGTAACGAGTAGTCGATGGCGTTGTCGGAGTTGGCATTTTCGATGCCTACCCGGAAATTGATCGTATTGAGCCGTTGTTTGATATTGTCGGGGTTAAAGTCGGGCGATGCGGCAAACTCGCGGCTGTAGCCATAAAAGTTATACGCATTCCGGTCAAAACCCAGATCACCCTGTAGTTTGAACGAATTGGTCAGGTATTTTCCCGTAACTTTTAGTCGGGTATCGCTCTGCGACGAATTTTTTCCATCGACAGGCCCAATGCCCGAGGAGAGATGCCGTAAGGAGCCTTCCAGCGACAGATTCGACAGGGTATTAACGCCCACAAACCCTTCGCCGTAGAACGAACTGTAGTTACCCGCGCCGAGCTTTACGTAGTTATTATAGGCTGGATTATCGTCGGCCTGGCCAGCGGCTGGCGTCAGCACTCCTGGCGTAATGCGTGGATCGCCTACGGTTAGTTTTCGGTCTTCGAATTCGTAAGTCATCTTACGTTGTTCGGCCGAGGGTTTCACCGACGGGATTTTATCGAAGAGCCGATTGGCGGGCGGGAGTTCGATTTTACGGCTTTTTTCAACCGTAATTTCCTGATTATCGACTTCGCCGACCCGGGTGGGTTTGGGCTGCTGCGCCAGCAGGGGAGTCGACAGGGCCAGCAAAGAGAATGTAAGTAGGGGACGTACTTTCATAGTGAATGTACGACGAACGACGAACGACGAACGCGAATGATGAATGATGAATGATAAATGATGAGTAAGCGTCCTGTTTTGGGAGCACTCATCATTTATCATTCATCATCTATCATTCATCATTCATCATTGATCACTCATCATTAATTTTTAGACTCAAGCCCCGCCAGTTTTTGTTTGGCTTCGGCAATGATGGTTTCGTTGGTTGAATTTTCGATAATGGAGTTGAGAACAGCTTTGGCCTGCGCCAGTTCGTCCTGTGCTACATTGTTGTCGGCTACCAGCAAAAAGGCTTTACCTTTCCAGTACTCGAACTCACTGAATTGCTCGTTGAATTTCAGCAGGCTGGCTACCGATTCTTTATATTTCTTCTGTCGGTACAGAATCTCGCCAAGCAGGTACTGTGCTTCGGCTCCATTGACATCCTTTGCCAGGGCAATGGTTTTGTCAAAATCACTCTGGGCCGTTTTGTAGTCGCCTTTGCTGAACGCTACTTTACCCAGCATCAGTTGAGCGCGGTTCTGAGCGCCGGGTACAACATTGCCGGCCGTCAGCACTTCGCGGGCAGCAGTAGCCGCCGAATCGAGCTTGGGAATCGCAAAATAAGTATCCATCATACCGAGTTGAGCGGCTACCTGATCGGCTTTACTGGAAGCACGGGCTATTATGAGCTGGTAGTTTCGAATAGCGCTGGCAAAATTCTTCTGCTGGCTCTCCAGTTCAGCCGCCCGGGTTGCGGCCCGAATCAGAAAATCGGATTTGTTGTCGGCAATAACCAGGTTATAATACCGCAGCGCGTTGGCAGCATCACCGGTTTGTCGGTACGATTCGGCCAGGTAGTACCGGGCTTCGTTGGTGCCGGGGCTGGCCGGATACTCCTGCATGAAGGTCAGCAGCGACTGAATGGCCTGCTGGTAGTTCTGATTGAAATAGATATTCTTGGCGTTTTCGAACTGCACGCGTTCTACATCACTGCTGGTGGGATTCGCCTTTTTATACTGGCCCAGCACCTGCGAGAACTCTTCAGGGCGGCCGGCGTCGTTGAGGGTATTCTGAATCCCCAGCAATGCACTCTGTGCCTGTTCCGAATCGCCATAGTTGTTCAGAATACGCCGATAGTCGGCAATGGCCGGATCGTATTGTTGAATATTTCCGTAGGCAATAGCCCGTTTCAATAAAGCGGCCGGTATGAGAGGGCTGTTGGGACGGCTATCGATGAGTTTCGAAAAGCCACGAATGGCCACCTGATAGGCGCCTTTTTCGAAATCGACATTGGCCGTCTGAAACAGCGATTCATCGACAAACCGGGAGTTGGGATACTGCCGCTGGATTTGATCGAACTGGGCTTTTGCTTCCGAATCCCGACCCACATAGCTCAGAATCATCGCTTTCTGGTAGGAGGCATAGTCTTTGTCGGGCGAGTTCTGGGCAATGGCCTGATCGTAATAGCGCATGGCATTTTCGTATTGTTTCTGGGCAAAATACGAATCGGCCAGCCGCACCGTGGCATCCTGAAGCTGAGCGGCCAAGCCTCCCGAATTGCCCCGGCCAACAAAGTCGCGGAAGTACGTCTGTGCCCGGGCATAATCCTTTTTGTTGTAGTATAGATAGCCGAGGGCGTATAAACTCCGGGCAGCATAGGTACCTGAGCCATTTTTGGCAATAGCCGCATACAGCGGAATCGCCGTGTCGTATTGTTTCCCGGCAGCATACGCTTCCGCTTTCCAGAACTGGGCACCCTGCTGGAGGTCGTTATCGACCGGAAATTTCAGCGATTTGTCGAAATTGGCAACCGCCTGCGGGTAGCGCTCACCGTTGAAATCGTTAACGCCCTGGTTGTAGGTCAGTCGCTGATAGGTCGCGTTGATTTTGGGCGTCCGGCGTCTGAGTCCTTCGATGTAGGAAATGGCAGCCGGGTAATTATTGGACGCGTAGTAGGCTTCGCCAACCAGTTCATTGGCTTCGTTCTCGAACTTACTGTCGGGATATTGTTTCAGGAATGCCGTCAGTTCTTTCACCGCGTCGGCCCCGTTGTTCTGGTCGAGCTGGAGTTTGGCATGGTTAAACCGGGCTTCCTCCTGAATGTCGCGGTTAAACGATAGCCGACCGGCCTGATCGAATGCATTTAAGGCATAGGTTGGGTTCTGAGTCTGCAAATAACTGACGCCAAGGGTATAGGCGGCATACTGAGCGGTGGTGTCTTTGCCACCAGCCAGCGTTTTCAACTGAGCGATGGCGTCGGGATAGGCACCCGTACGGAACAGCGATTGGCCGTACCGAAACTTAACCGCCGAGGGGGTTCGGCCACCGGCCGTGTTGATGTACTGCTTGTAATACGGAATCGCCTTAGCAAACTGATTCTGCTGGTAATAGACTTCGGCCGTAAACAGGGCCACCTCACTCAGGTCTGCGCCGTGATTCCGGCGCAGGAGTGGTTCGGAATAGGCCAGCAGATCGTCGAAACGGCGCTGGCGGTAGAGGGCCTGCGCAATCCAGTTGGGTACCTGATTCTGGTAGGTAGGGTTGGTCTCGACCCGCCGGAAATCCGATACCGCTTCGCTGAAGTTTTTATTCCGAAAGTTGATCACCCCGGCATAGTACGATGCGGCTGGAGCATCGGGCGAATTGGGGTCGAGCTTGACGTCGTTGAGCAGCGGCAGCGCCTGTTGCAGGTTCTGGGTGTTGTAGTAGGAGAGTGCCAACTGAAATTTGTAGGTGGTCTGTCGGCTTCCATTTCCCCCCTGTGCTACCGCTTTTTCCAGAAAATTAATGGCCTTGGCATAGTCCTGACGGGTGTAATAGTAGGTGCCTAAGTCGCCGTAGAGCTGGCCCGCTTTAGGATGTTCGCTGTGGTTTTTGACAAACCGATCGACCAGCACTTCGGCGCCGGGTTCGTCGATATACAGGCTAGTGAGGGCGATGTAGTATTCGGCTTCTACGGCATTCTGGTCGCTGGTGTTGAGGAGCGTTTGGGTGCCATTTCCCCGGCGTGGCTCCAGATATTGCCGGAATTCGTAGCGGGCGGCCGCATAATTATTGCGCTCAAAAAGTTCCAGACCATTGCGGTAATGGTAGTCTGGTTCGGCGTAACTGAGGGTTCGCTGGGCCGAAGCCGACAGCACGGTAAACAACCCAACAACCAGGGTAAACAGCAGTGGGTCCGGTGTAAATCGGAGCCTGCGTTGCTGACCCTGCTGGGTATCTGAATAGGGCATAAACGAAAGAAACGGTTGTGAATGCTTGGATTGCGTCGTAGCTTCGCCAGTAAATTGGCAAATCTTACGTCAATTCTGGATAAAAAAACGAAGGTATTCCTGTTTCCGTATGAAAAAAAACGCCCGGCTCCTGTATTTACTTACTGTCTGGACATTTTTTAGCACTTTTTCCGCAACAGCTAAATCGAGCCGGATCGATGATACCCCACCGGCGGCTACTCCGTCAATCACCTACATCCTCTCGATGCCGGAGCCACAGACCCATTACTTCGAGGTGGAGATGCAGCTCAAAAATATAGCATTGGCAACAAATGCCAAGAAAAATGGCTATATCGATATAAAAATGCCCGTCTGGACGCCCGGTTCGTATCTGATTCGGGAATATGCCAAAAATGTGGAGGCTTTTACGGCCTGGGTCGATGGCAAAACCGTGCCGAGTGAAAAAATACGGAAAAATGCGTGGCGAATACCCTCAACCGACGAAAACCTGACCATCCGCTACCGGGTCTATGCCAACGAGCTGACGGTACGGACGAGCTTTGTCGATATCGATCATGGCTACGTAACGCCCGCCAGTATGTTCATGTACCACGATGCTCTCAAAAAGATACCGCTTCGGGTAGTCGTTCAGCCCTATAAAGGCTGGAAGACCGTAACTACGGCGCTCGAACCTGTTGCTGGTACGCAATATACCTACGAAGCGCCCGACTTCGATTTGCTGGTCGATTCGCCGATCGAAATTGGTAATCAGCATACGTTTGGGTTTACGGCTTCGGGCGTTCCGCATACGGTGGCCATGTTTGGCGATGTGACCTACGACGAAAAACAACTGGCTGCCGATTATAAGCGCGTTTGTGAATCAGCCGCTACCGTTGTGGGCGAACATCCCTGCACGCATTATACCTTTATCGTTCACCATATTCCGCAGGGCGGGGGAGGGCTCGAACACCTCAATTCAACCACCCTCGAAACCTACCGGACGGCCTATTCGACCGAAGCCAACTACAAAAACTTCCTGACGCTGGTAGCGCACGAGTATTTTCATCTCTGGAATGTGAAACGGATTCGGCCCATTGCGCTGGGGCCCTTCGACTACGAGAACGAAAACTATACACACATGCTCTGGCTGTCGGAGGGTTGTACGTCGTTCTACGAAGACTATATTCTGCGCCGGGCCGGATTTCATACGCCCGAAGCTTACCTGTCGATAGTAGCCCGCGACATTACCGGTATCGAAAATCAGCCGGGTGTTCGGGTTCAGTCAGTGGCCGAATCGAGCTGGGATGCCTGGATCAAAGCCTACCGGCCCAACGAAAACTCCTCGAATAGTACCATTTCATACTATAGTAAAGGCAGTGTGCTGGGAACACTGCTGAATCTGGCTATCCTGGCTGGTAGTAACGGCGAACGCAATATGGACGACCTGATGCGGTATCTCTACGCCGAATACTATAAAAAGCAGAAACGGGGCTTTACGGACGAGGAATTTCGGCGGGCCGCCGAGCAAATTGCCGGCCGGAAGCTCGACGATTTTTTCAACATCGCCGTCAACACTGCCGATCCGATCAATTACAACGCCTATTTTGAGCCCGTGGGGCTCCGGTTGACTAACGTAGCGCTCAAAACGCAGGACGGATTTCTGGGAACGGCTACCACCGCCAGTGGTGGGAAAGCAACCATTACCAGTGTCCGGCGTGGTTCGGCTGCCTATAGGGATGGCCTAAACGTGGGCGATGAAATTCTGGCCGTCGACAGTGTGCGGGTTGGCGACGATCTCTTACGACTGATCAGCGGTCGGCAGGTTGGTGAAACAATAAAGGTATTGGTAAACCGGGCGGGACTATTGCGTGAAATACCCGTAACGCTGACCCAAAACCCATTAGTAAGCTATCGGCTGGAACCGCTTCCCAATCAGACGCCTGATCAGAAAGCATTGTATAACAAGTGGTTGTATATCAAATAGAATGGGCAACTTGTCTCAAGTGCGAACGTTTTCGTGAGACCATTCTATAGGCAACATAGGTATTCAAGATGCCCACCTGTTTAGGCGCAAAAAAGCTACCGCAGTCTAACAGCAGCTTTTACGTTTCGTTAACATTCTTTTACAGGTCATTAACAGACGACAGGATAGGAACTTTTACCTTTGCGACCTACCGCAAAGGTTGAAATCCTTGAAATCGGATTTATCAGAAGATAGATTTATGTTCATTAAACCTGCTGAAAAGATGAAAAAAATAATTTATGCGCTGATCTTATCACTGGTTGTGGTAAGCGGACTAGTATTTGCTAATCGTGAAATCGACAGGGAAGCATCTAAAAAATCAACCTCAAAGCCGCCTTCTGCTGCTGAAAGGGAAGCTGCATTGAAAAAATGGTTGGCTACCCCAGATGGTATAAAGTACAAAAAATGGGAAGCGTCTCCCGAAGGTAAAAAAGTGTATGCCGGTGAAGCTAAAATAAGAAAGCATCTACGTGCTTTTACCAATATGGAGGCTGTTGTAACGTCTCTTTCTCTTCCGCCAGGTACACGATTAGGGTTCGGAGTGATGGTCAGAATTAATGGTGACGATTATATTCTTAGTTTTGGACCGGAAAAATCTGACAAGAATTTTTTGACCGTTAACAATGAATTTCAGCAGTTGCATAGCCTGAAAGTTAACGACAAAATAATTATCAGAAGCCATAGTGTATCGCACGCGCCCAAGTATTCATACCCAATCGTATCGGGCGACTATGTAGAACGAGATAGTAAAATGATTTATAAACGTGCCCCTCGCAAAGGCGGTTGCTGATTTATAAATAAAAGTAGCTATTCTATCAAGCGATAAAGAAGTTCATATTGGAAGTATTAATTTCTGGACTCTCTGTCCACTAAAATTCAATGGAGATTGGGCACTTTCCCGTTATGATAAAAAGTCCTTGTGGCGGGGTGTGTCGTTATGTTGGAAAGACCCGCCCTAACTTTATGAGTAAGGAGGGTCCGTATAAATAACCTGAAGCCGCTAATCGACAGAACGTTTCGGACAAAACCCGAAGCGACTACGACAGGTATAGGCGGCAGTTCGATAGGGGCTGATCAGCTCGTTCATACGCTTTCATGGAACCGTATCGATCGTCCTATTGACGTACAGATACCCACCGATCCCCAGAGACGACACAGCGAATGGTGCTGGGGACGTGAATTTCCCAACGCTCGGTAGTGGCTGTTTTATTAATTTGTCGGTACGTTAGCTACTGGACGCTGAAATATAGATGGATACTAACACGATGCAGATCGCAATACAGACAGCAGGGCGCTCACTGGAGTGCCAGATTATTCCCATCCTGAAAACCAATGGCCTGCCTGAACGCCTGTCGCAACTGGCCGACCAACTGGGCCTTCCGGCTTCCGTTTTGCAGGGAGATTTCAAGGCCGGGTTGCAAGAGATTCTACCGATTTACCAACCAGACGGGAAGCGTACCTACCTGCTTGGCCTCGGCACAAACCCAGGGGCAATAGACTGGCTCAACGCATTCCGGAAATTTTTCTTCACCCAGAAAAATCGGTTGTCTGAGCAGGTTGACGTGAATCTGAGTGGCTTTTCGGCCGAGGTCGTTGAATCGGTAGTGTTGGGTATACGGGCGGGTGGATATAATCTGGGACTCTATCAGACCAATAAGCCCGAAATCCCGATTTTTTATACCCGTAGTGGTCGGTTATCGTTGCTGGTGGATGTGGCGAGCGAGGAGGCTGCGCAAACAGCACTGGAAAAAGCTGAAGCAATTGCGCAAACGCAACGCGAAATGCTCGACCTGATGAATGCTCCGGCCAACTACAAAAAGCCCCAGACGCTGGCCGACTGGGCCGCACAGTCGGGCCAAACGTATCGATACGCTGTTACTATATTGGATAAAGCCGAACTCGAACAACAAAAGCTGGGTGCATTGCTTAGTGTGAGTCAGGGGAGTCCGGTTCCCCCCGTTCTGATCATTGCCGACTACAACCCCGGCGCAGCCGGTCATGCACAGGCCCCCCCGGCACCGAATGCCGCATTGTTTACGGTCGGATTGGTGGGAAAAGGCGTTACCTTCGATACGGGTGGAATTTCGATTAAGCCGTCGACCAATATGCACCTGATGAAGAGTGATATGGGCGGAGCGGCTGCCGTATTGGGTACGGTGGAAGTAGCTGCCAAACTGAAGCTGCCGGTTCGGGTCATCGGAATTGTGCCGTCGACCGAGAATAGCGTGGATGGGCGATCGACAAAACCCGGCGATGTGGTCACATCGTATGTGGGGAAAACGATTGAAATAATCGACACCGATGCCGAAGGACGGGTAATTCTGGCCGATGGGCTGGGGTATATGGTGCGCCATTTCCAGCCCGATGTACTGATCGATCTGGCAACCTTAACGGGGAGCGTTATTTCGGCCCTGGGATACCATGCGGCAGGCTTATTTACGCAGAACGACGAGCTGGCGGCCCGGCTGGTTAAATCGGCCGATAAAACGGGTGAGCGCCTGTGGCGGCTACCCCTCTGGGATGTCTACACCGAAGATATTAAATCGGATGTGGCCGATGTGAAAAACTTTAGCGGCAAACCCGTCGCCGGTTCGATCTCGGCGGCCAAGTTCCTGGAAGTGTTTACGGAACAAACCGACGATCTGACCGGTAAAGCGGCCCCCCATCCTGCCTGGGCGCATCTGGACATCGCCGGAACCGCCTTTGCCGATACCGAATTTGGTTCGCAAAAAAACGCAACGGGCTTTGGTATCCGGCTTTTAATCGATTATTTGCAGCAATCGAGTGCGCCGAGGAGCTAGTTCGTCGTTCATGGTTTTTGGTTAGATCAGATCCTGCGCGCTCTTATCATCCATAACCTATAAACCATACGCCATAAACCGATTTGCCATGAGCTCGTTGTCATTCCTGTGTATTGCCACTTTTTTTAAGGGCGAAGAATTTATGCGGACCTGTAAGGCGCTGGGGCATACAGTGTACCTGTTGACGGACCAGAAGCTGGACGACAAGCCCTGGCCACGCGAAGCCATCGACGAGTTCTTTTTTTTGCCCTCGTCGAGTAATGCAACCGAAAACCTGGACCAGATGATTCTGGGACTGGCTCATGCGATGCGTTCCCGGCGAATCGATCGGGTGGTGGCGCTCGATGACTTCGATGTGGAGAAAGGAGCCCTCATTCGGGAAACGTTCCGAATACCGGGCATGGGGCAGACGACGGCCCGGTTCTTTCGCGACAAACTGGCCATGCGGATGCGGGCGTCGGCCGAAGGAATACGGGTACCTGCCTTTAGCCCTCTGTTTCATGACGAAACCATTACGGAATTCCTGCGCTCGACCGAAGGGCCCTGGTTGATTAAACCCCGCTCGGAAGCATCGGCAACCGGCATCCGAAAAGTGAATTCGCTGGATGAAGCCTGGGCCGTAATTCATTCCCTGGAGGAGTATCGGCATGAGTTCCTGATCGAAGTGTTCAAACCGGGGCGGGTGTATCACGTCGATTCGATCTCCTACAACGGAACGATTGTGTTTACCCGAGCCAGTAATTACCTGGCTACCCCCATGGAAGTGGCGCACGGCGGAGGAGTATTTCGGACGATGAGCTTACCCACCGATACGGCCGAAACCGAATCGCTGCAGGCGATCAATGTGCGCGTGCTAAACGCTTTCGGAATGCAGCACAGTGCGTCGCACTCGGAGTACATACGAGGGGATCACGATGGCGAACTCTATTTTCTCGAAACATCATCGCGGGTAGGTGGCGCACATATTGCCGAAATGGTAGAAGCAGCCTCGGGAATCAATCTCTGGCGGGAATGGGCGAAGCTGGAAAACGCCGTTGCGCTCAATCTGCCTTACGAGGTACCCGCTCACCATCCCCAGTATGCGGGGCTGATCATCTCGCTGGCGCGGCAGCAATGGCCCGACCTGTCGGGGTTTACGGCCCCCGAAATCTGGTGGCGCATGAACCGCGAATACCACATTGGCTTAATCGTCCGTTCCGAATCGCCCGACCGTGTGCAGCAATTGCTCGATGACTATATGCATCAAATCTACACCGAGTTCCACGCATCGGCCCCCGTCCCCGACAAACCGACAAATTGATCGGTTTCAATTTACGGTGGCTCCGCCTAGTTTAGAACCTCGCTCTGGCGGAGCCACCGTAAACGTTACACCACCCCATTTCGCTCGCCGGTGGCCTGCCAGTCGGTGTCCATATCCTGAAACCGGCGGGCTACGCTGGCAAGAAAGGATTCGTCGAGCATGGAATGGACATCGCCGGGAGCGGTAATGTCCATTTCGCTGATTTTATAGGTCTGTTCGTACGGACCCGCTTCAATCTTGACTATATATTTGTTGTTCCAGGCGTAGAGACCAATGCGGAACTGGGGATGTGGAATATCCTGAACGAAACGCACGTTGGGAATGATAAAGGATGAATTATGACTAGTTTTTACTGTTTTCGCAGCAATAAGGCAAAGATAGGCAACAGAAAGTGTCAACCGGTTATTGGCCTATGCATCATTTTGTCGCTGGCCCTTGCTGGCTGCCATAAAACAACCGATGAAGCTGCCCAGTTTTTTTTGCGGGGCAATGTACAACTGCAAAAACGGGAATATCGGGAAGCCATTCGGTTTTATTCCGAAGCGCTGGAGAAAAAACCGGATTTTGCCGATGCCTATAATAACCGGGGGCTGGCCCGATTCAGGAACGACGACCGGGAGGGGGCCCTGGCCGATTATACGCGAGCCATCGAAGCCGACCCTGATTTTGGTGCTGCCTACCTGAACCGGGCGGAAGTATTGCTGGAAACCGGCGATGCGGCCGGAAGCCTGGCCGATCTTCAGCGGATCGGCAACGAGTATAACGATTCGACCTTTTACCAGACGCGGCTGGCCGATACCTACGTGCGGTTGAACAACCTTTCACAGGCGCAGGCCGCTTACGATCGGGCTTTGCAACTGCAGCCCGATAACGTAGAAGCCCTGACCAATCGGGGGGCGTTGTTCTTTAGCCAGAAACAGTATGCGGCAGCCCGCCAGGATCTTGCAAAGGCATTACAGCTTAACCCCAGGCAGGATGCAGCCCTGAATAACCAAAGCCTGCTGCTGGCACAGGAAGGAAAGTATGCCGAAGCCTTATCGTTTGTGGAGCGGGCACTGGCGGCTAAACCCAATCAGCCCTATTACCTCAACAACAAAGCCTATCTGTTACTGATGCTGAACCGACCCGCCGAAGCGCTGCCCCTGGTGAATGAATCGCTACGGCTGGATGGGAGCAATGCCTGGGCTCACCGTACCCGGGGAATTTACTACCTGAAACAGAAACAGGCTGGCCTGGCTCTGAACGAATTTCAGCAGGCCGAAAAACTGGATGCCTCGGTCGAGGCTTTGTATTATTACCTTGGAACGGCCGAATGGGAGGGGGGAGATAAAACAAAAGCCTGCGAAGCCTGGCACCGGGGCGAATTGGCTGGCGATACCCAGGCTTCGCAGCAGCGGAAGCTTCATTGTCATGGGCGTTGATTGGCTGGAACATCGGTTCCACCATACGTTTGGGGAGGGGCATCCCGGTAACCGACAATGATGGCCAATCAACCGAGAAACTCAGTCGATTGGCCATCGTTGACTCTCAGCCAGGAAATTACGGTTTACGTTAGCTTCATTGTCGTGGGGTCCCAATGCACGATCTGTTTACTAAAATAGCTTTCGTTACAGGCCAGTGCCGGGGCCGCAGCCCGGAAGCCAAACTGGCCATCTTCCACTACCGGCTTATTTAGCCGGATCGCATCAAAGAAGTTGGTAAAATGATCTACATGGTCACTGTACCCCTCAGGTGCTTTATAGGTAATATCCATTTTGATGGGTCGTTTCCGCTGGTCGGCTGTCCATTTGGCATCGTATTCTTTTTGCATCTGCTCCTGCATACTTTTGGAGAAGGTGAACAGCGAATCATAGCCGCCAAATCCAGGTGCCTGGGGCAGAATGCTGTGTTTGATACTCAGGTTATTGCCCATCACATCCATGACCCCTTCCGAACCAACCAGGCGGATGACCTCCTGCCCGCCCGTACCGCTGATAAAATTCACCTGTAGGGTCAGTTGAAACGCAGCGTGTTCCGAACTATCGGGGTATTGCATGACCCCAGACATCACATCCGGCATGTTTCGTCCATCTTTCCAGTAGCTGAACTGTCCCGTACTGTAAATACTGTTGGGGCCTTTGGAACCCGTGATAAAGTGCGTACCGCTCAGCAGATGAATAAACAAGTCGCCCGCTACGCCCGTCCCAACTTCTTTGAAAGCCCGCCACCAGAAAAACTTTTTGGCATCAAACGGCATTTTAGCCGTCACCTCGATGAACCGATCCCAGTCGGTTGTCATCGCATTGGCATCATCGGGGATGGTGTATTCCCAGGCTCCGATGGAGCTTTGCCGGTCATAAATGGCATTGACCATGTTCAGTTTGCCAATTTCTCCGGCTGCCAGCAATTCTTTGGCTTTGGCATACCCAATACTGCTAACCCGCTGACTGCCGATCTGTAAGACTTTGCCTGCTTTTTTGGCCGCTGCCATCACCGGATAGCCTTCACTGATTTTATAAACCATCGGCTTTTCACAGTATACGTGCTTGCCCTTGGCCAGGGCGTCCTGGGTTATACGGGCGTGCCAGACATCATGGGTAGCAATAATCACCGCATCAATATCCGGACGGTCCAGTAATTCTTTGTAATTCCGGGTAGTGTAGAGCTCATTGCCAAATTGTTCTTTGGCATTTTCCAGGCGACCCGTATACAGATCGCAGATACCGGCCAGCTCAACCCCAGGCACTTTCAGCGCCGAAGCCAGATCGAAATGGCCCTGGACGCCATAGCCAATCACACCTAATCGGATTTTATCGTTGGGGGAAATTGGCTTTTCATAGTGTAAGATGCGTTCTTCGGCTTTAGCCTGGGCCGCCAGCGAGGATAAGGGCGAGGATGCGGCTATCAGACTGGTTGCGCCAATCTGTTGCAGAAAGTGACGTCTGGAAGCCCGATTGTCTTTTTTCATGAGCGACGTAATTAAGGAATCAACGGTTAGTTACTAAACGAACTAATAAAGGGGGATTTTCTACTCTCCGGAATTCATAATGTGGTACATTGATTGGTTCCTGACCCGCCTAAAAGACGGGGGCAGGTTCGGATTTATTGTTTCCAGATGTCGTTATATAACGCCGGGTGGCGTTTGAACTGGGCGTGTACGTAGGGGCAAAGAGGAATTACCTTTAACTGATGCGCACGGGCGTAAGCAACCATCGTCTTTAGCAGTTCGCCTGCCAGCCCTTTCCCCTGCGCGTTGGGCGAAACTTCAGTATGGTAGACCGTCAACTGATCGCCCGATACACTGATAACCATTTCGGCAATTTTCTCACCGTTTGCGTCCGCCACGAAAAAAGAACCGTGTCCCTTCTGGTTTAACGTAAGCTGTACGTCGATCATAAAAACGATTTTATTCTATAACTATAACTATAGTTTTAGTTGTTTGATTTTGAAAACAATTCGTTTATTCGGGTTTTATAGGCAGAAAATTGCTGCTGATTGAGCTGTTTGTCCGTGACGATCTCCAGAAGCTTAGCGTTTGGTCCTGGTGCAAAGAAATCGGGTAGGAGGGTCTGCACCAATTCCAGTGAATTTGCCTGTAGGTAGTCAAGCTGGGCATCGGCGGCCGTACGCCGGGCCGTATAGCCATGCGGGGTTTCGAAATAGGTTTCCAGTTCGGGTTGTTGGCTGGGGCCGTCGATAATCCGGAAAATATGTCCACCATCGTTGTTGAGCAGAACAATACGCAGATTGGGGGGGACAGGCGCTGACCAGAGCGCGTTCCGATCGTAGAAAAAGGCGACATCACCAATCAGCAGCGTCACCAACTGGGTCGTCATCAGGGCAGCCCCCACAGCCGTGCTCAGGCAGCCATCGATTCCACTGACCCCTCGATTGGCCGAAACCGAAATCTGTTTCCGTTCATCGATCCCACAGAGATTGGCATACCGGACGGGCATACTATTGGCCAGTTGCAACTGCGACTGTTCGGGCAACAGGTCCAGTACTGCCAGCGTAGCCGACCAGTCGGTGAGTGGACCGTTGGGGTCACCGACGGATTGTTGCACCAGGCGCGTGGCCCGGCGATCCAGCGTTTGCCAGCGTTGCAGATACTCGTGCGGTTCGTCGTCATGGTCGTCGCCCTGCAAAAAACGCTGAAAATCCATATCCGAAAACAGTTTTTCCAGAAACGCCATGGGTTCAGCCGGAATCAGGGTAGTCAGACTCTGGAAGGAATCGGTTATCCGGTCGATAGCGGGTTGAATATGCCAGTGTTGCCGGGCCGGATACCGTCGGAAAAAGGTTTTCAGGGTTCGGGTCAGAAACGACTTGCCCAGGGTTATCAGCAGATCGGGGCGCAGCCTTTCTGCCGTTTCGGCGTCGATTCCGGCCAGAAAAGAATCCGTATGGGTAATAAACAGCTCATTTCGGGGGATGTTGCTAACGATTTCGCCGACCACCACAATACCCCATTCTTCGGAAAAACGCCGAAGTAGCGCAATGAGAGGAGGGTTATAGGCGATCTGTCCCACAGCAATCAGAATCCGTTCCTGGCGTTCCCATTCCCTGACGAGCTGGTGCCAGCTTTCGGTCGACAGCGTTGGCTGGCTGGGGAGGATATCAATCCGGCGTACTGGTTCGGGCTGAAGCAATTCGCCGGGGCCTGGATAAAACGGTTCGCGCAGGGGGACATTGATATGGACGGGGCCAGCCGGTTCGCGTCTTGTGAGAGGAATGGCTTCGTTGAGGGTTCGTTCGATAAACCAGCGGGCATCCGGGTGGCTATAATCAGCCGGAAGATCGTAAGCTCGTTTAACGTGCGAACGGAACAGATTGGCCTGGTCGATGGTCTGTCCGTCCTGCTGATAGAGCCATTCATGGGGTCGGTCGGCGGTAAGCAGCAGGAGGGGAACCTGTTGAAAAAAAGCTTCGGCCACCGCCGGAGCCAGGTTATACACGGCACTACCCGAGGTACAGATCAACGCAACCGGCCGACCACTTTGCTGAGCCATGCCGAGGGCAACGAAGCCAGCCGACCGTTCATCGGCCATAACGCGGACGTGTAGCTCAGGATGCCGCGCTACGGCCAGTGTGAGGGGAGCGGAGCGGGAACCCGGCGAAACAACGACATGGGTAATCCCTTGCTGAACGAGGAGTTCGGTCAGGTTAACTATAGGCTGAAGAATCGGCATAGGCGATAATCGGACTAGGGGCTACAAACATAACCATGGAACGGGGATGGAGATGGCCTTGTCTGACAGATTTTATGTTACTTTGTTTTTTTCTGACAGTACGAACAGGATTTAATCCCTTTTTTTGAAAAATAATCCTGTTCATCCTGTAAATCCTGCCAGAAAAAAACGAAGCTGACACTCTCTGCGTTATAGAGAACGAAAACCATTCCAACGGCATGAACCGCATTACATTCGATAACGAAGGTGAAATTCGGGTGAAATCTTTAGCCGGGACCATTGTCATCAATGGTATCCTGATCGCTATCTTATTACTGGTTCACTTATCGCAAACCATTCCCAATCCGCCACCGATTCAATTTGTGGAGGTCAACTTCGGAACCGACTCGCGGGGAAGTGGCCGCATCCAGACCTACAATAAAGCGTCTGATTCGCCCAATCGGGAGGACGTAAAAGCGGCCGAAAAACGTCCTAATCCCAAGGTAAACACAACGCCCCGGTTAGAGAAAACGCGGGCGACCCCCGCTCCTAAAGTAGACAATGCCAAACCGGCCAGGGTGGCTACCGAAAAACCGATCATTGCCAGCAAAGCCGAAAGCCCGGTAACTACTCCCGAGCGGCCTGAACCCAAACGGGTTGAAACCAGTAAATCAGCCCCGGCCGAAAAACCAGCCCCCCCCGTTCCGGCTAAAAAAGTGGAGACCGTCAATAACGATGCCCTGTTTAAAAAATCGTCGGGGGGCGGTGGCTCAAACGGAACCGTGGGGAAAGCCTCGGGTACGGGAGGCAATAACAACGGGGATGATGCCAGTGGGGTCGGGGATAAAGGGAATCCCAACGGGAAGATCGATGCCAAGAGCCTGTATGGTACTCCCGGCGGAGCTGCTACCGGCGTTGCCTTTGACGTATCGGGCTGGTCGCTGGCCAGTCGCCCCAATGTAAACGACGATTCAGACGAGACGGGAAAAATTGTCTTTAAGATTACCGTTGATAGCGAAGGGGACATCGTTCGGGTTCAGACCCAGCAGACGACCGTCAGTCCGGCGGTGGTTGACGTATACCGAAAAGCCGTACAACGGCTTCGGCTGCGCCCGAAAGGGGGAGCCACCCCACCCACCGCTACCGGAACGATTACCTTTATCATTACCTCCAAATAGGGTTTATGGTCATCAGAAACCTGATGACCATAAACCGATCACCGAAATGCAGTATCAGGAAGCGCTCGACTATCTCTATAGCCGGCTCCCCGTTTTTCATCGAATAGGCCCCAAGGCGCTAAAGCCAGGTCTGACCAATACCCTTCGGCTATGCGAAGCCCTGGGGAACCCCCAGCAGCAATTCAGGAGTATCCATGTTGCGGGTACAAATGGAAAAGGCAGTACGTCCCACATGCTGGCGGCCATTTACCAGTCGGCCGGGTACCGGGTAGGCCTCTACACGTCGCCCCATCTGAAATCATTTACCGAACGAATCCGGCTTAATGGCGAGCCCATTGCCGAAGCC
The DNA here is from genome assembly GCF_037201965.1 of Spirosoma sp. SC4-14. Lineage (NCBI taxonomy): Bacteria > Pseudomonadati > Bacteroidota > Cytophagia > Cytophagales > Cytophagaceae > Spirosoma > Spirosoma sp. SC4-14. Next base: position 3,861,758 of record NZ_CP147518.1, read on the forward strand.
GAGGTGGCAGCCTTTGTTACCGAGCATCGGTCTCTCATCGAATCCATTGAGCCCTCCTTTTTTGAGGTGACGGTGGCTATGGCCTTCGATTTCTTTGCCAGACACCAGCCCGATATAGCCATTATTGAAGTGGGCCTGGGGGGACGTCTGGATTCTACGAATGTTATTACGCCAGTAGCGTCTGTCATTACAAACATTGGCTACGACCATACGGATATACTGGGGGATACGTTAGCAAAAATTGCCCGTGAAAAAGCCGGAATCATCAAGACCGCTATACCGGTTTTGGTAGGAGAGACCCATCCCGAAACGAAGCCAGTTTTTGAGGAGGTTGCCGCATCACTACAGGCCCCCATCCGTTTCGCTGATCAGGCATTTCGCCCTGAGGATGGTGGCATTGCCAATGGCTTACGGCGGGTGATTATCCGGTCAGGTGCAGCGGCTTCGTATTTCCTCGATTTACTGGGTAGTTATCAGGTACAGAATTTACCGGCCGTGCTCGCTACGGTTGAGGCACTACAGCCATTGCTGCCTGTTGCAGCCGCATCGGTAGGAGTGGCTCTACAATCTGTTGTACGCCTGACAGGATTAAAAGGGCGTTTTCAAACGATTCAGGAATCCCCTCGGGTTATTGCCGATACGGCACACAATCTTCCCGGTTTACAAGCTTTATTTACAACTGTAAATTTGCTTAAATTTACAAAATTACATATTATATTGGCATTGGTAACCGATAAAAACCGAGACCAGGTTTTGGGCAGTCTACCTCCATCAGCCCTGTATTATTTTTGCCAGGCCGGTTCACCACGATCGTTACCATCGGATCAATTACAGGCTGAAGCTCAGGCTATTGGGCTCTATGGCGATGCGTATACAGATGTAAACGAGGCTACCAAAGCCGCTATAGCAGCAGCCTCACCCGATGATCTTATTCTCATTACTGGCAGTAATTATCACATTGCTGAATTAACAAATTTATAATCGTGACCCGTCGTAAACACCAGTTCTTTCTCCATAATGCCGACAGTGAAAATGTTATTGAAGTTGGTAAACCGCTTTACAAGACAATAAAAGGTCGGTGGCGTACCGACTATTTTCATAACGATAATCCCATTGTACTGGAACTTGCCTGCGGTAAGGGGGAGTATACGGTTGGCCTCGGCAGTGCTTTTCCCGATCGAAATTTTATTGGTGTCGATATAAAAGGTGACCGTATTGCCAGAGGATCAAAAATTGCCCAGAGATTGGGGTTAGCCAATGTTGGCTTTTTACGTACAGATATAAACTATATACAGGAATTCTTTGCCGCAGGCGAGGTGAATGAAATCTGGATTACATTTCCCGATCCTCAACCCCGGCCAAAACAGGAAAAGCATCGCCTGACCCATCCTCGGTTTCTGGCCATTTATAAACAGTTATTAAAACCAGGGGGGACACTTCACCTGAAAACGGATAGTCCGGAACTATTTGCATATAGCCTGGAACAGGTACGTTCAGTTGGCTGTCAGGATATACAATCGACAACAGATTTGTATCAGTCATCGCTGAATCAAATTCACCTTGGTATTAAAACAAAGTACGAACAATTATTTTTCGACAAAGGGTTTACAATAAACTATTTACAATGCAAAATGGGTGCGATATTATAAATCGCACCCATTTGTAAATTAACATAACTACTGATTAGTAATGTATATAGATTACATTATTAATCAGTAAATCAATTGTTCACTGAATTAAAATAGTTTTGCGATTAGATCCGCGACACGGCTTGAATAGCCAAATTCATTGTCGTACCAGCCAACTACTTTCGCCAGGTTGCCATTTACAGCGGTTAATTTTGAATCAAAGATGCAGGAGTGAGCGTTTCCAACGATATCAATAGAAACGATTGGGTCAACACAATACTCCAGAATGCCTTTCAGCGATGTTTCCGAGGCTGCTTTCAGAGCGTTATTAATTTCGTCGATCGATGCTTCGCGTTTCAGAATTACGGTCAGGTCAGTTAACGACCCATCGGGTGTAGGTACTCGCAGAGCATTACCATCGAGCTTTCCTTTCAGTTGGGGTAAAACCAGGCCAACCGCTTTCGCTGCTCCCGTTGAAGTTGGAACGATTGATAAGGCTGCGGCTCTGGCCCGGCGGAGATCAGAGTGGGGGGCATCCTGAAGATTCTGATCGGCCGTATAGGCATGGATCGTTGTCATGTAGCCTTTTTCGATGCCGAATACGTCGTCTAGTACCTTAGCCATAGGAGCAAGGCAGTTGGTAGTACAGGATGCATTCGAAATAATGGTTTCCTCACCGGTGAGGGTATCGTCATTTACACCCAATACGACGGTTGGGATATTACCTTTAGCAGGAGCTGAGATAATAACTTTTTTAGCACCAGCTTCCAGATGCTGGCCTGCACCAGCCTCGTCAACAAAACGTCCCGTCGATTCGAGAACCACGTCTACATTCAGTTCTTTCCAGGGGAGTTTTTTAGGATCTCGTTCTGCATATGCATTGATTCGTATTCCATTTACGGTTAGGCTTTCGTTGTCAGACTGTACTTCGCCTGAAAATTTGCCATGAACGGAATCGTATTTTAACAGATGTGCTAATGTCGCATTGTCTGTTAAGTCGTTTATAGCAACAACCTCAATGTTTTCCTTAGAAAGTAATTGTCTGAATGAGAGTCGTCCAATACGACCGAAGCCGTTGATAGCAACACGTATTTTTTCCATGTACAATAATTGGTTTGTTTTCGGGTGGCAAATATACGTATTAATAAGGATGTCCTTAAAAGTATATTTTTTAGCAGAAGAGAAGAGGCCTTTAGTAAAATATAGTAAAAATAGGCGTTTTATTAGTATTTAGTAGCAAAATTGCTAATTATTATTAGTATTATTTAGTATATTTGCTAAAAAGTTAGTTTTACTACTAATTTATACTAAAATCCTGCTAAATATAATGCTAAGGAATGTTTAGTATAGACTATATTTGCTTCTTTTAGCATTGATTGCTTATCATCTCCTTATAATCGAATCATTCTATCTAACGAATAAATTCTCTTCAGGCGATTACAGAAACAATGGATAGTCTTGATACTCTTATATTAGCAACTATGGTGATAGGCATTCTATTGATACGCTAGTTACGCTAGTCGGGTAGCACTAAAGGGGCGAAGCTATAGTCCCAGTGGTCTGTAGCATACATCATACATGCCATTGATCTTACCAGGCCCATCTTGTCAGGTCCCATAGCATAATGTTTATCCAGTACGCTATATATTTATCTAACCGTAAACGCCAAGCAAGGGCGCCAGTATCTGCTCTTGGACTTCTCTGATAAAGCAAGGTAGTACAGTAGCCTGCTGCCTTTCTCTTTGGCTATCCATGAAACAATCGCCCGATTTCTTCCGCATTAAGTAGATAGTAGATCCAGGAACTGGCTTATGGAGTCTATGGCATCATTTATGCTTTATACATGCCTGTAGACGGTACACATCAAAATATTTTTCAAAAATAAAGCGGATATATTTCAACTATACGTGTGTTCTTTTTACCTTTGAAAGGTCATGCAGCTACTGAACTATAATATTCTTATACGACAAAATATAATTTTGTTCAAAAAAATAAATTATTGATATTCAGATAGTTATAGTATTTTAAATTAACTTTTACTTCAATTAAATGACGAGTCAAATCAACGAAATCTGGGCTAACCGAGCGTTGCTGAATAACCCGAAATCACTGGAGACAATTCGGGACGTAATAAATCAATTAGATAGGGGAGTGCTCCGGGTGGCCAATCCACCAACGGATGAAAACGGTAGCTGGACCGTGAATGAATGGGTAAAAAAAGCCATACTCCTTTATTTTATCAGTCAGCAAATGAAAATTGAGGAAAGTGGCATTTTTACTTTCCACGATAAAATTCCATTAAAATCTGATTTCGAAACAGCAAAAGTTCGGGTTGTTCCACCTGCCGTAGCGCGGTATGGTTCTTTCCAGGCTCCCGGCGTTATTCTGATGCCTTCTTATGTAAACATTGGAGCTTATGTCGATGAGCGTACAATGGTTGATACCTGGGCAACTGTCGGGAGCTGCGCCCAGATTGGCAAAGATGTTCACCTAAGTGGGGGAGTTGGAATCGGTGGTGTACTGGAACCACCCCAGGCTGCACCGGTTATCGTTGAAGACGGTGCGTTTATCGGATCACGCTGTATTGTGGTTGAAGGAGCTCATATTGGCAAACGGGCTGTGTTGGGAGCCGGGGTAACAATTACCGGCTCGTCTAAAATTATCGACGTAACCGGTGCTAAACCCGTCGAATATAAGGGATTCGTTCCTGCTAATTCGGTGGTGATTCCCGGAAGCTATGCTAAACAATTCCAGGCAGGCGAATTTCATGTTCCCTGTGCTATTATTATCGGCCAGCGAAAAGAATCTACGGATTTAAAAACATCACTCAACGATGCGCTACGCGATAACAATGTATCTGTTTAGTTTTGTGTAGTACAATCTGACACATACGCATGTAAATAAATAAACCGATTGACAATCATCAATCGGTTTATTTATTTACATTGAATACAAATGTAATTTAAAATATCTTATATTTACATGTATATTTGTATCAAAGGCTATGGTTATCCGAAAACATATGACTATAAATGACAAAATTAAACAGATTCTGATCGATAAGAACCTGACTCCTTCCTATTTCGCAGACGAAATAGGCGTTCAGCGCTCCAGTATCTCGCATATTCTTTCTGGCCGAAACAGACCCAGTTTTGATATTATCCAAAAAATAATCCGTCGGTTTCCAGAGCTAGGCTATGAATGGATTATGGAAGAGGAGAGTAGTCCTGCCACAGCGCAACCCACTGGCTCGAGTTATCCTTCCAGTCGTCCCTCTACTCGATCTACAGTAGAAAAACCGGATCCGTTTACGCCCCGCATCTCTTACGCAACCACTCAACCAATCGGCGCTCGTAGCCAACGCAACGAAATTCCTCCCAGTGCTCCATTAGCCAGTACCGCATCAGCGGTGCCGCTTGAGGACTCTGCTACAGCCACTGCGGAAAAGAAGGTAGAACGAATTCTTATTTTTTATTCAGATGGCTCATTCCGGGAATTTCTCCCAGCTGCACAACTATGACATTCTGCCAGCTCATTTAGTCATGAAGGCAACTCATTTGGTTTACTATTTTTTATAAATATTTATTTAGACTTAATAAAAATAATTTTTAACCCCATTTAACAGGTTAACAAGTCGTTATTATACCTCCTGATTTCCGTGACGTGTACACGCTATGGAACCTCTTTTTTTTGTCATAAAGTATTACTTAATGTAAGAAATTTGCCCATTGGCAGCACGTTTTCAACGGCTAAAAACGCCTTTTATACCTCATTTTGGCAGTTTTTGCCCTAACTCGTTGTAAAGCAATACTTTAGTGTTCCACGTGGATAACTTGTGGATAATGTGTGGAAAGAACTGAGATCAATGCCATTTTGATTCTCCATTTCGACCACCCGATTAATTATACAGATCGACACAACAGTACAGAATTTCGTACGGTGATACTAATGATTAAAGGCTTCTCATATAATTTCATGCTAAACACTACTTATTTGTTGGCCCCGTATTAATTCTCCTTATTTCATTCACTTTATTGGTCATCTTCAAACCAGCTATGGGCCATCCATACCTAACGATAGATGACAATGCGGTGGGAAGAGGAGGACTCAAGAAGCGAAAGCTGGCCCCCCCCGAAAGGCGACGGGAAGTCCTAACCAGCCAGATAGGGAACGACCCAACTGACGTGAGAGTCTGTTAGGTCGATTCAGCGAATTGCTGAGTATGTCTACCGCAGTCAGTCTGGATGCTCGTTTTTTCCATTTGCCTAGTAGCCGCATACCAGGTTTGTCTTACTCGGCCCGCACAGGCCGCCCCGAAACAATCGACAGATTTTTCATCCGGCGTCCAACCTTGGTGGACTAACTGAAGCCCTCGCTGATAAAATTCAGCAAACAGCTTTGTTCGATAACCGCCTGGCGGGCTCGGTCGCCAAAGCACTGCCCTCTGACACAGTACCGGGCGTAATCATAAAGTTGATTGATTGATGACCACGTGCGCTTTTAGGCCAAAGAATCAGCCCATTGACGACTTACCACGGCCAGCCTGACCAGCACTTGTTGCTGGGAAAGTGATGAAGATCTCGATTAGCTTTAGAGCCTTATCTTTACGAAGCATAGGCAGTTTTGTTATTTGGCACTACAAATCTACTTGCCTACACCAACCAGTTAGATGAATGACTATCCATTATTTATGTTAATATACATAAGCTTACCAATTTACTGTACACAGAAATCAGCAGCATACAAATTGTTATATAATTTATATTATGTTAAGTAAGGTTTTCTAAAATGAGGGTCGATTCTCACCGACCCTCATTTATCTATTCTGTACAAACTACTTTCTTCTCTTCGTACTGCTTCAGAATATTCTCCAGGTTCGTCAGATTATCCGTTACTTCGGGTTCATCTTTGATCGATTTGGCTTTCGTAAAATACGGTAACGCGAGCTTGAACTTGCCACATACTTTTCCTTCGATCTCTTTTCCTTTTGCCTGATATTCTTTCATATCCATGGCAGCCAGCCCCTTGTTCAACTCAGCCCCTTCGTTGTAATAAAATACGCCCAGGTTAAAGTTGGCATCGTAGTTATTAGGATCGACAGCGATGGCTTTCATCAGATACTCCTTTTCCATTTTCTTGTCAGCAGCATATTTGCTCCTATACTCCGCCAGTTGCTTCTCTTTGTCGGCATTGGCCGATGCATCGGCAGCAGCCGCCTTGGCGTCAGCTTCCAGTTGGGCAACAGTCGCTTTCTGTTCCGTTAACCGCTTCTGCACATCAGCCAACTGACGCTTCAACTCCGCATTCTTGGGCTGTTTTTTAATCAGGCCACTCAACCGGGTTACTTCACTGGTATAGGTATCCTGTACTCCTTTAGCATCCGCCAGTTTTTTTTCTGAATTTCCGCTCTTCTTGGTTTCTGATTCCAGTTTCCGAATTTCCTGATTCGATTTGTCGGCCATGTTGTTATAAATGATCGACAGATTCACCAGATTCTGAACGTTGTTTGGATCTTTCTCAACCATAGCTTTCATCCCCTGTACAGCCTCATCCATCCGGTTGGTCCGCAGCATGATATTGATCTTCTCATTGGCCAGATCCTTGTTGCCAGGGTCCATAGCTATGCCTTTATCCAGCGTAGCCAGTGCTTTATCAATTTCATTATCGGCACTGTATAACATAGCCAGTGATCCGTAGATCGTAGCATCTTTCCCCCCCGCAGCCATGTACTTTTCCAGTTGGGTTTTAGCCGTGGTATTGTCTTTTATCTGCTGAGCAGCGATTGCCGTATACAAGGGGGCCAGGGTATCTTTAGGGTTAATTTCTCCCGCCATCGACATCGCTTTCACCGCATCCGGGAAGTTTTTATTCTGAAATTTAGCCACGCCCTGCTGCATAAATGCACTATAGAGGGCTGGGCTTTTCAGGGCTTCCTGCGCTTCCTTGGCCAACCGGCCCGGACCACCTTTCTTATCCTTATCCAGTTCAATTACCTTATTATAGGCTTCATACGCTGTAGTCGCAGCCGCCGAATCAAGCTTGATATACTGTGCGGCAATGGTCTGATAGGTTTTAGCCCGATCCATCCATGTACTAGCTTTAGCCGATGCTTTCTCATCGGTAATCGCTTTGTCGCTTTTGTCCTTATCTTTCTGAGTCGCATCCATAGCGGCTGCGTCTAAGGTAGAGGCTGCTCCACCCTGGTTCTGAGCATGTACTCCTACCGACAGGCAACACGCAACGAGAGCTACAAAAACTGATTTCATGTGTAAAATGGGGTTGTGTTTTAATATTCAGGAACGAAATTACGGAATCTGTCTGTATAAGCATGACCAACTATAAATTGTTTGAGCCGCCCCGCTGAAAGATATCAGCACAGACGGCTCTACTTAGTCGCTTATTGTCAGCTTATTCAGCACTTTCCGGGGTTTCTTCGGCAGAAGTGTCATCGACTTCCTCCTGCTTAATTTTAGTAACGGACGAAATTTCATCACCATCGCGCAGGCTGATCAGCCGAACGCCCTGCGTATTGCGACCAATTACACTGAGGGCACTAACCGGGGTCCGGATGGCAATACCCGATCTATTGATAATCATCAGATCGTCGCTATCCGATACATCCAGAATGGCTACCAGCCGCCCAACTCTATCGGTCACTTTCAGCGTCCCGACCCCCTTAGCGCCCCGGTTCGTAATCCGGTACTCGTCGATATCGGATCGCTTACCGTATCCTTTTTCGGAAACGACCAGGAGTTGAGCCTCCGCCGATGCAATACAAACCATACCCACAACATGGTCGGTCGCATCGTCCTCATCGAGCGAAATTCCACGAACACCCGCAGCCGTCCGCCCCATGGGCCGTACCCGGCTTTCGTGGAACCGTACGGCTTTCCCCGCACTCGACCCAATCACAATATCGTTGTCGCCATTGGTCAGGCACACGCCAATCAACTGATCCCCTTCGTCAATGGTGATGGCAATGATACCACTCTGACGCGGACGCGAGAACGCTTCCAGCATCGTTTTCTTGATCGTGCCCTTATGGGTACACATCACAATGTAATTATTGTTGATGTAGTCCTCATTTTTCAGGTCCGTCACATTGATCACCGCCCGTACCTTATCATCGGATTCGATATTGATAAAGTTGGCCAGGGGGCGTCCTTTCGACGTACGCGATCCTTCGGGTAACTCATAAACCGGCAACCAGTAAAGCCGGCCTTTCTTCGTAAACACCAGCAACGTATTATGCATCGTGGCCGTAAAGAGGTGCTCGGTAAAATCTTCCTCTTTGGTGGCAGCGGCCTTAGCCCCCACTCCTCCCCGACTCTGCGACCGGTATTCGGTGGTTGGTGTCCGCTTGATGTAGCCTTCGTGCGAGATGGTAATGATCATATCCTCATCGGCAATCAGCGACAGATCGCTGATATTACCATCGCCCAGCGCATTGATCTGCGTACGACGTTCGTCGCCATAGCGTGCCCGCAGATCAATCAGTTCCTCTTTGATCACTTCGCGTTTGCGCTCCTCACTCGCCAGAATTGCTTTGTATTCGGCAATTTCGCGCATCAGTTCATCGTATTCGGCCTGTAATTTATCCCGTTCCAGACCGGTCAGACGCTGCAGACGCATTTCCAGAATTGCTTTGGCCTGCACATCGCTCAACTGAAAACGCTCCATCAATCCTGTTTTGGCAACTTCCGGATCGCGCGATGAGCGAATCAATTCAATAACGGCATCGATGTGATCGAGTGCAATCAGCAGCCCTTCCAGAATATGCGCCCGTTTTTCGGCCTCACGGAGTTCATACTGCGTACGGCGGGTTACTACCTCGAATCGGTGTTCGACGTAGTACTTCATCATATCTTTCAGGTTCAGCAACATCGGCCGCCCTTTCACAAGCGCAACATTGTTGATGCTGAACGACGATTGAAGTGCCGTGTGTTTATAGAGGTTATTGAGAACAACGTTCGGAATGGCATCTTTACGCAGGTCATAAACAACCCGTAAGCCGTCGCGATCCGATTCATCCCGAAAAGCCGTGATCCCTTCTATTTTCTTCTCATTGATGAGTTCGGCCGTTTTTTCAAGCATTACGGCTTTGTTCACCATATACGGCACATCCGTTACAATAATCTGGGTTTTGCCCCGATTTTCTTCAATGGTCGCGTTTGCCCGCATTACCACCCGCCCACGTCCGGTCTTAAAGGCCGATTTAACCCCTTCCATGCCATAGATGGTAGCTCCGGTCGGGAAATCCGGCGCTTTCACATACTGCATCAGATCTTCTACCGTAATCTCGTTATCGTCCAGATAGGCGATAATACCATTCACAACTTCGGTCAAATTATGCGGAGCCATGTTGGTCGCCATCCCGACGGCAATACCCGACGAACCGTTCAGCAAGAGGTTGGGCAGTTTAGCCGGGAGCACCGTTGGTTCTTCGAGCGAGTCGTCGAAGTTAGGCTGAAAGTCAACCGTTTCTTTATAAATATCGGTCAGCAACTCCTCCGCAATCCGTTTCAGCCGCGCTTCAGTATACCGCATGGCTGCGGGAGAGTCGCCATCGATTGAACCAAAGTTTCCCTGACCGTCGACGAGCGGATACCGCAGCGACCAGTCCTGGGCCATACGAACCATGGTATCGTATACGGATGCATCGCCGTGTGGATGGTATTTTCCTAATACCTCGCCCACAATACGGGCCGATTTTTTATGAGGTTTGTTGTAGTTAACGCCCAGTTCAGCCATTCCGAACAAGACCCGGCGGTGCACCGGCTTCAGACCGTCGCGCACATCGGGCAGCGCACGCGAAATGATAACCGACATCGAATAATCGATGTAGGCACCGCGCATTTCGTCCTCAATGTTGATGGGAATGATGTTACTGGGGGATTCGAGGTCGGGATTTTCGTCCGCCATGTTCAAGTTGGAGTTTCGCAGAAAATTACTATTCCGATTCACGCTCTATCCGTGAACCGCTCTATAGACAAATATACAAATTTTTCAGGACAAAAGCGAAATAATCCCGTGAAAACTGCCTAAAGTGGCTTAGATACCCTAAAATAGTACCAGATGCAGCCCGAATAATCGCTGATTCCTGAACGGGCTATTACCCAGATGAAATACAATTCTATTTCATCTCAAACATACTTTCCAGCAGTCCTTTTTAGCTCAATAATCAGCCCGGTCACCAAAGCCGATTGGCTATGATTTAATCCTGGGATCAAACGTGAATGGCTCCGTTCGAACTAGTCGAATTCGGGAAAAATCGGGATGAGCAGGGTTTAGCAGGTAATTCCATTCATTGGGAATAATAGCCGACGGAACCCGCAACACCGCCGACGTTCCACGCTGCAGCCAGTTGGCACCCAATTGCTGACAGATAACATACTGTTGAAAAGCAAACCAGTCGGCCGGCAGTTTAGCCGGGTCAATGGTTTCTACCAGCAGGCCATCGGGAATTTCGATCACCATCACCCGAAACAGATCGAGTAATCCTTCTCCGCTGCGGTGAACCACGTTTTCCAGGCAGGCCAGGGCGCGGGTAGCCGCTGTGTAGAGCACAAACTGTCCACGGGCATTCCAGCGCGCAGCCCCACCCGACGCCACTAACCGGTCGGCATACACAGCTTTGGTTATTCGATACACAACCATTCGCAACGGGTGATGCAGGCGGTCCGATCAAGCTTACGCCCGATGATGATCGGCACGCCAGTTTTGTACAGTTTTTTTTATCTCGTCCGGACTCATATTCTCCGCTGCCGCCCGACTGGCCAGAGCAACAAACTCGGCATCCGATGCAAAGCGCAGCGCGATGATTTGCGCTACGGATAGGTGCTGGTCCAGCAGTTTACCCGTCAGCACATAATGGCGCAGATTTTCCTCCGCCCGTATTGCCCGATCCTGAACCTTGTTCGGAAACTGACGAGTATAGAAAAATAATAACCCCAGCGCAACCACAACCCCTAACGGAAAAAGACCGGCGATCATCCAGTGAGGGTCGCCCGCAACCTCCACCAGGTTCACAATGGCCAGAACGAGCAGAAACAGGATTAAGGCCGACGTAAGCAAATGAAATCCCGGAACGAAACGGGCGTGATTCGAAAAATTCTGTTGTTTCATGGAGGGGAGTGTTACAATCTATTTTTCCTTAGACGATCATCCCCTGCCAATAGCTACCCAATCGGCTTCATTCTCGCCCATAAAATCATCGACTCGCGCGCCGAACCAATCAGGCCAGGTCGCCGTATTCGATCCGAATTAGTTCATCCATCACCAGGTCGATGCCGCCGGATGTATGCAGCAGATCGAAGGGCAGTTGGCTGCCCAGTCCGTAAGCGGGTTTATCCATCCACCGCCGGAATGCATCGGCCGACCCGAATACAGATTCTCCGGTCTGAAAAAGAGCCATAATTTTCAGCACCTTCTCACTGTCCTGCGGATTGAGTTTTTTCTTCTCCCGCTCATAACGCTGAAAAGTCTTCAGCGAAGTATCGAATACTTCGGCCAGTTGTTCGCGTTTATAGCCAGTGAGGTCAGCAATCTCGAAGAACCGAGTTGCGGGCACACCTTTGAGCGCCGAAAATACGAGAGCGGTGCGGTCTTGAACGATCATGGGGCAAAGCTAAGAATTTTGTCCTGAAAACATAGAATTTTGTCCGTTGGTTCTTTTAACATTGCCAACGCTCCTGAAAACTTATGCTGAATTTTCTGGTTTACTACCTACGGGTGGTTCAACGCTATGTTGTTGAACCGCGGGTTCTACCAAAATGGATACAACTATGAAAACGATATGCATGACTACCAGCCTGCTGCTGACAATAGGCGTTGCTCAAACAAGTTGGGCGCAGTCGACTACGGGCGGAAAGAGTGGCGGCTCAACGGCATCAACAGGGACCGGCTACCTGACGGAAGGCCAGCGCCCGGCGACTACCAATCCAAACAGCATGACTATCGACGACGAAGGAGCTTCCCGTGCGTATATGTATGTTCCACCCACTACGCATAAGAACCGGGCGGCTTCGCCGATAGGCTCGGCGAATGAACAGACTCCCTCTAAACAGGCCGTTGCCGACAGCAGTGGAGTCAAAGACAAATCGGCTCGCCGGAAAAACCAGCCATTCAATTAAGCCAGCAGGTCCGCCACCGCTTTGCCCTTTCCATCGGGCGTAGTGTAAAAGGGTCGTTTTTCAATTTCGTACTGCGTATCGGGCGGAATACCCAGCGCATGGTAAATGGTCTGGTGAATTCCTTCAATACGAATGGGGTTTTCAATGGTTTTACAGGGTCGTTCGTCGGCGGTTTTGCCGTAAACAAATCCTTTTTTTATGCCGCCCCCGAACATAAGCACCGAACAGCCGTCGGTAAAATGCCGGTGCATTCCGTAGAATTTCAGATCGGACAGGATATCAGGCTGATTAACCTGTTCGAGTACTTTGGCATCGGGACGCCCTTCCACCATCATATCACGGCTGAACTCGCTGGCCACAATCACCATCGTCCGCTCCAGATGGCCGGTTTTGTCGAGGTCTTTGATCAACTGCGCAATGGGGCCATCGATCTGTTTTTTCATAGCTTCCAGGCGCGTATGGCCATTCTCGTGGGTATCCCAGCCTTTGAAAGGTTCATACTCAGTTGTGACACTGATAAACCGGGCTCCCTGTTCGGTGAGTCGACGGGCCAGCAGGCATCCTAACCCAAACCGTCCGGTATTATAGCTATCGTAACTCGCTTTAGGCTCCGTACTGAGGTCAAAGGCTTTGGCTTCAGGCGAATTCAGCAATCGATAGGCCTGCTCCATCGAGCGACGCAGCGACTCTTTCTGGTAATCGCTGCCAAACTCCCCTAGCGGACTATTGCTGATCAGGTCATTGTATAGCTGATTCCGCCGTTCGAACCGGCGGGCATCCATCCCAACTGGCGGGCGCACACTTTCCAGTCCCTGACTCGGATCGGGAATGAAGAAGGGCCCAAATTCATTGCCCAGAAAACCTGCCGTATGGAATGCTTTTAACTCTTCGCCCTCTCCTACTGTAAACCGCTGGCCAATATCGATGAAGGCCGGAATTACCGGATTTTTGGGGCCCAGCTCTTTGGCAATCCAGGCCCCTATGTGCGGAGCGGCCACGGTTTGTGGTGGTTCGTAGCAGGTATGCCAGTGGTATTGATGCCGCGAATGCAGGATATGTCCCATGTCGGCGGCAACATACGATCGAATCAGCGTACCCTTATCCATAACGTTACCGATAGCCTGGAGACCGTCGGAGAAATGAATCCCATCGATCACGGTAGGCACCGATTTGAATGTACTCAGCACCCGGTTGCCCTCCATACCCGTCTGAAAAGGCGTATATTTTTTGGGATCGAAGGTTTCGGTATGGGCCATTCCTCCCGCCATCCAGAGCAGAATCACGGTATCGGCCGTTCCTGGCACGGAGGCTGTTTTTCCGATTCGGCTACAGCCCGACAACAGACTCGGTATAGGGGCCCCGGCAGCCAGTGCAGCCAGTGTAGCGGCACTTGTTCTCGCCAAAAATGTCCGTCGGTTCCAGCGCTGTTTCATAAGCGTAATTAGTCGATAATTCGCGGCTTCGCTGAGCCGTCTGCGCAATTATTGGTATGTTCACCAAAGAAGCCTCACCGCTATATTCTACTATAGAGCCGCCCGTTTGCCTGGTTCAGTACAGGCCCATTTCGTAAACCTCACTAATTTTCCATGAGGCAATACCTTGCAGAACTACGGCTATAAATTTGTTTCGAACCCGTTGGTCGGCACCATCGACGAAACACGCGATCCAGAGTCGGAAAGCCTAACTGTGGGTTGTTATAATCAATCGATCCGTTGCTACCCATACCTCAGTAAATCAACTGAAATTCGGGGTGTAAGGCAATGGCCCATACCAAATCCTGAATACTTTCGGCACTGGGAACCGTCCCCATGAGCTTCTGGGCTACGGCCAGTTCCTTTGGAGATGGTTCGCGCCCTAACGCCTGCCAGTACAAATTTTTCACCAGCAGTTCCGATGATGGATATCGTTTTTGCCACTTCTCAGCACCGCGTTTGAGTGTTTCATTAAACGTTGTTCCATTGGTTAATTCCAGTGCCTGAAGCAGGTTCGCCTGCGAACTTCGGCCCGTGCTCACCGTTTCCCGATTAGGACGCCCCAACGCAGTTAGAAATGGATCATTTTTAACCAGTGCAGCTCTCGGAAACGGAATTACCTGATGAATCTGCTTCGGTAACATCTCCACCACCGACGTATCCTGATACATGGGATAGAACGCCCGGCTCACAGCATCGGCAAATTGTTCGGCCGTGAGCCGACGACGCACCATGCCTTCAAAGGTGTAGGACGGAGCCGTCAGTAACTCCACATCCTTTACCCCAACGGAAGGCAGTTGGTATGTTTTGGACGTCAGGATGGCATACATAAGTTTTTTCAGGTCGTAGCCATTCTGAACAAAGTCGTAGGCCATCCAGTCGAGCAGGTCCTGGCTCCAGGGTTCATTATCCATGGCATCGACGGGTTCAACAATGCCCCGCCCCATAAACTGCGCCCAGATCCGGTTGACAACCGTTCGGTAGAGTCGGCCATCCTTAGGTTGCACCAGAAAATCGGCCAGTTCCCGAAGACGCTGCTCGGTGGGGGCATCGATGCTGATTTCGCCCAGGTCCCGGTACAATATCCGCCGTCCGGCCATCTTTCCGGTTGGCTTATCACACCGGTTGATTTCCAGGGTAGAGTCGGCAAAAACATTGGCAAATGCATAGGCATCGTCCAGTTTCCAGTCGCTGATAAAACTATCGTGGCAGGATGCGCATTTGAGATTCAATCCCAGAAAAACCTGCGCTACATTCTGGGCGGCCTGCATTTCGGTTCGCTGACTTGCGTTGATGGTTCCCCGCCACTGGATTCCTTTGATAAACCCGGCCGATTGTTTCGAGGGGCTGATCAATTCCCGCACGAACCAGTTGTAGGGCTTATTCTTTTTCAGGGATTCGTATAACCAGGTTGTAATGTCGGCGCGTCCACCGGTCACATAGCCCGTTCCGGTGTAATCGTTCCGCAGCGCATCGTTCCAGAACGTAAGCCAGTGCTGAGCATAGGCATCGTTTCGGTTGAGCAGATTTTTCACCAGTAGCTCCCGTTTATCGGGTCGATGATCGGCCAGAAACGCCTGCACCTCGGTTGGTGTCGGTAAGAGTCCAATGGCATCCAGATAGACCCGCCGGATATAGGTCCGATCGTCGATAACGCCTTTCCAGGCAATTTTATGCTGCTGAAAATAGGCACTGACAAACCGGTCGATGGGCTGCGTGATATCGACCGTTGCGGGTGGCACAACGGGCAATCGGGGTGCCAGCGCTGCAACCCGATATATACTTTTCTCGGCCCCAGTTGGCCAGGGAGCACCCTGTTTGATCCAGAATGCCAGCAATGCAACCTCCTTATCGGTCAGCCGTTTGCCTTTGGTGGGCATGGCTTCTTTATGCCCGGCTGGCAGGGTGATCCGCCGGATCAGTTCACTATCGTCGGGATGGCCGGGTTTGATAACCATGCCATTCTTACCCCCTTTCAACAGCAATTCTTTTTTATCGAGCCGAAGCTCGCCTTTAGTTTTGGTTGCGCTATGGCAACTATAGCAGTTATGCGCCAGAATGGTCCGTACGTCCAGATTCAATGCTTCAACCTGCTTATCGGTCAACGGTCCGTTAACGCTGGCAAAGGCCAGAGGAGGAGTAGCAGTTGACGGAGCGTCGTTGCTTTTTCCGGGAAGTACGCTCGACAGGTAATCTTCGCCATGGGTCAGCAATGCGCCATAGTGCCCGGCCACGCAAACGCCTAGCCCTGTTAGTACCAGGGCCGTTCGATACAGCCGGGTCGTTCCCCAACGGGCTGTCAGCAGTGTACCCACGGCCAAAGCAGCCGTAGCAAATCCCGCCCATTGGTGAACCGTAACGGTTTGGCCGCTGTATTCATCCTGGCCGATCAGCATCAGGCCCAGAATAGCCGCCAACACGGCACTAACCGCACCCAGCCAGAGCATGGCCCAAACTGCCGATTGCCACTGATTCGATTTTCGGTACCACCCAACTCCCTCCAGCAACAGGGCTACGCACAATAACGCTACGGGAAAATGAACGATCAATGGATGTAACCGACCCAGAAATTGCCAAAGCCAGAAGGTTGCAGCCAGAAAAGTCTGTAGAACGGACAGAAGGACAAGCATACAGTAGCAGAAGTCGTTGGCTGGTTCCCATTTCCGGGAACCAGGCTATTCGTTCTTTCAAAGACGATGAACCCGCCCGTTCTACTATAAAAGCTCCCAGTCGACAGCCAAACTGTTTTTCCCGCCCTGGAGCCTCCGTCTGGTTAATGGGCCATATACTGTTTTGCTTCGCGGATAGTCGACTTGTACTCAGCCGGCTTCAGTGCTTTTTTATAATGGGCCTGCGCCTGTTTGCTATCGCCCGACCGAGCCGCAATACGAGCCAGTCCGGCCTCGGCAAAGGCGTGATATTCTCTGGTATAATTAGCCACATAGGGCATGTGCAGGGCAGCCTGATAATGCCCGGCGGCTTCCCGATTGTTTTTTTCACGTTTTTCCAGCAATAGCCCTTCCAGCACCGCAATGGGCATTGGGAGCATGGGATGAGGCAGGTGTTTTAGTTGCTCTACCATTGTCTGAGCTTCTTGGTAACGACCAGCCAGCATCAGACTCTCGGCATGACGCAGTACGAATACCGGATTGTGCGGAAATCGTTCGGCCAAAATTCTGGTATAGTAAGCAGCCCGTTCTGGCTGACTTTCCTGTTCAAGGTAAATATGACTTAAATAAAAACAGGTTTCAATCCGGGTAAACACAGCCCGCCGACTGGCCATATCCATCTGTTTCAGGCCTAGTGCCATATCCCCATCCTGAAAAAACCACATAAGCGGCTTGATGAGCGGATTGTCGAGGGGATACCGCTCGACATAATAATTGTATAAACCCGTGGTAAAGTAAAATTCAGGATTCTGCTCAATCAGCGAAAAGCCCGTTTTCATGAACCCATAGGCCTTTTTCGATTCATTTACAGCTTTCATCGTCTGCCCATCATTGTTAAAGATCAGGGCCAGGTAGCTATGGGCCGTCAGGGCAAAAAAGGTTCCTTCGGGATCTTTTTTATTCCGTTCTAACAGCTTGCCTGCCAGAACGATACTTTGCTGACAGGCCAGTTTAAACTGTGCAACAGCTTTGGGGTTTTCATTGATGGGCAAAAACTGCCATTTGAGTTTCATGGCCTGAAGCAGAGGAACTATAGGATGCTCAGGGTATCGCCCCCGAAGTTGTGCAATAGGCTGGTCGGCTTCCTGAAAGTTGCCCTCGTAAATCGAGTCGAGTGCTTTCAGAATTACGGGCTGAACGTTCTGATCCGACAATACCTGCGCCTGCACAACCCGTGGACTGACAATAAGGAGTAATGACAAAAAATAATATTTCATAAACGAACTCAGCATAAAAGCACTCACCAGTTCTTGGACGAACTATCAGGCACAAGTAACCATCTGCCAGGACAGTAATTCGATTGACGAAGTAGTAGGAAGCGCGATTAGAGGCTATGTGAACGAAAATTCAGTCCGAATGTCGGCCAAACGACACAATCGAAAAGTTCGATTTCAACCCGTACGTATAATTCCTCAGTTTAGCAGCGGATTTGTTCACCATAGGCATCCGCTTAATTCTCGCATGTATGAAGGAGCCCTCTCGTATAAAACGTCGGTTGATCCGTTGGGGGAGCCTGGTTTTAGCAGGCCTGTTACCCGTCATCCTATTGAATCAGTGTACCCTCCGCATGTCCGATTCAGCCATTCAGAACTACTTCAGCAAACAAGCTATCAAACCAACGTTTCACCACATCGCCATAGCAGGACGTAGCCTGCATTATGCCCACATTGGAGCCGATACTTTACCTCCCGTGGTGTTTATCCATGGGTCGCCGGGTTCCTGGGATGCATTCATTTCGTTTTTTGCCGATTCGGGTCTTTATCAGCAGGCACAGCTACTTTCAGTAGACCGGCTCGGGTTCGGCAAATCCGGGTTGGGAAACCCCGAACCCTCTCTAGCCAGACAGGCAGCAGCCATTGCCCCCATTCTGCAACAGGTATCAAAGATTAAGCCGCCTATTCTGGTTGGCCACTCGCTGGGTGGGCCCATTGCGGCCCGGCTGGCTATGGACTATCCGCAATGGGTGGGCGGGCTGGTTCTGGTGGCTCCCTCTATCGACCCTGCTCTGGAAAAGCAGGAATGGTATCGACCGGTTGGCGCAGCCATACCGATCCGATGGTTGCTGCCAGCCGAACTGGATGTCAGCAACCGGGAAATTCTGCCCCTCAAAGCCGAGCTGGAGGCTATGCTGCCGCTCTGGGCCAGCATTCGGGTGCCCGTGACAGTTATTCAGGGCGATGCCGATGAACTGGTGCCAGCGGGGAATGCCTGGTTTGCCCAGCGGATGCTATCCCATGCGGCTGTGAACCTACGCCTGCTACCCGGCATGAACCATTTCATTCCCTGGCGACGCCCAGACACCATTCGGGAGGCTATTCTGATGCACCTGAATGGCAGGAAATCGTTACCAGCAAAAAAAATACCGTAGCTATCAGGACGAAGGTAGCATCCTGTCGTCTAAGTACGTACAAATAAGTATTTTTACCTAATTTCACCGTAGCTGACTATGCCCGAAACCACTGACCTGACTTGGTATAAAGTGTTGAACACTGTCGACGAACTCCCCGAAGGACGGGTAACGACTGTCACGGCAAATCACACGAGTATTTGCCTGACCCATTATAACAAAAAAATCTGCGGACTCGATAACCGGTGCCCACACCAGGGTGGTCCGCTGGGCGAAGGTTCGATCGAAAACGGCCTGCTGCGCTGCCCCTGGCATGGCTGGGATTTTGACCCACAAACGGGGCAGGCACCCGGCTTTCACGACGACGGCATTCGAACGTTTCCCATCGACATCCGCCCCGATGGCATTTATGTTGGCATCCAGCCAGAGGCTCCGCATCAGCCTACCCTATCCGACATCATGATGCAGACGCTGGTCAACTGTGGAGTCGATACTGTTTTTGGTATGGTCGGCCATTCGAATCTGGGCCTTGCCGATGCCATGCGTCGGCTGGCCGAAGCGGGCAAACTAACATTTATTGGTATTCGCCATGAGGGCGCAGCTGCATTTGCCGCATCGGCCTACGGTAAACTGACCGGGCGGCCAGCGGTTTGCTTTGGCATTGCCGGGCCGGGAGCTACAAATATGTTTACGGGTATGTGGGATGCCAAAAATGACCGCGCACCGCTGATTGCACTCAGTGGACAGGTACAAACACAGGTGGTGGGTACCGGAGCGTTTCAGGAAGTCGATCTGGTGCAGGCCTTCAGTTCGGTGGCAGCCTTCAACCAGCGGGTTATGCAGACCAGTAAACATGCCGAACTCATGGTGCTGGCCGTAAAGCACGCCCTCCTGAACCGCGACGTGTCACACCTGACTTTCCCGGACGAAATTCAGAAACTACCCGCATCCGGCACGGCCCAGGCCAGTTCGCTCGATCACCGCATGGGCCTGCCCGCCATTACGCCCGCACCCGGTTCAATAACGGCTGCGCTAACCAGACTTCAACGGGCTAAACGACCGGTAATCATTGTAGGCCATGGAGCTAGGTTTAGTATGGAACCAATTCTGGCTCTGGCCGAAATGCTGAATGCCCCCGTGCTTACAACCTTCAAAGGAAAAGGACTCATTCCGGATACCCACCCGTTGGCCTGTGGGGTGCTCGGCCGCAGTGGTACGCCCATTGCAAGCTGGATGATGAACGAAGCGGACCTCCTGCTGGTATTTGGTTCATCATTCGCCAATCATACCGGCATAAGCCCGAAAATCCCGACGATTCAGGTCGATTTCGACCCAGTCGTACTGGCTAAATTTCATCCGATCGACGTACCCGTCTGGGGAGAAATTGCAACCACAGCCTCTCTATTCCGGCAAGAGCTTACCACCTGTCAGGCCATTGATCAACGCCCGGCTATTCAGCACCGATGGGACATCTGGCGGGCCGAAAAAGTAAACCGACTACGGGACGATCAAACAATGGGACTCAGCTCGATAGCCGTCTTTGAGGCACTTAGCCGCCATACGCCTGGCAATGCGGTAGTTTGTGTCGACGTAGGCAACAACGCTTACTCCCTCGGACGGTATTTCGAAACCAGTGGCCAATCGTTTCTAATGTCGGGCTACCTGGGTTCCATTGGCTTTGCTCTCCCGGCCGCTATGGGTGCCTGGGCCGCTGTGGGTCAGCAACGGCCAGTGGTTTCGGTATCGGGCGATGGCGGTTTTGGTCAGTATATGGCCGAATTTACGACCCTGGTTCAGTATCAGATGCCGATCAAACATATTTTGCTGAATAACAACGAGCTCGGCAAAATCTCGAAAGAGCAACGCGCCGATCGACTCGATGTATGGCAGACAAGTCTGCACAATCCCAGTTTCGCCGAATTTGCAACCAATTGCGGTGCCCTTGGCATTCGGGTTAGTCAACCGAATGAACTGGAAAATGCACTCAGAGACGCATTTGCCTATCCAGGTCCAGCCCTGGTAGAAATCATGACCAATGGCGCTCTGATTTGATCGACCAATACACCCATCCATTAACCTGAGTCCATCTATGAATTCCCTGCCCCCCGTAGTTGATTTAATATCCATAGCCCGCTTTGATGAGCTACCCAACCGCCAGCCTACCTATGCCAAAGTCAACACGATTGATTTGGTCCTTATCCGTTACGAAGAGGAGGTTTCTATCCTGTATGGTCGGTGCCTGCACCGGGGCGCCCTGCTGGCCGACGGAACGGTTGAAGGCAATAACCTTATCTGCGGGCTGCACCGCTGGGACTATCGCATCGATACCGGAATCAGCGAATATAACAACGCCGAAGCCCTCCATAAATTCACAACCTATATCCGGGACGGCCATGTTTTGGTTGATCGGACCGAAATCCGGGCCTATGAACAAGCCCATCCGCAACCGTTCAAAAGTGAGACTTATCTGGGCGACTTTTCCGACACTCACCCCGAATCGACGGAGCCTTACACGACATACATCAAGCACCTCGCTCAACACGGCCTGACGCTCTACGGTCATCATGGGGCCGTAGCAGCCATGGGCGTCGATCGGAATACGCTACCGAAGTGGGAAGACATTCAGCTATTGCCCGCACAGCTTTCCCGAAAGCCCCTGCTCGACCACGAGCCCATTGATACGCAAGTTCGTATAGGCCCACGCTCTCAAAAGCCGCTCTTGCTGGCAATGCCCCTTTTTGTGTCGGATATGTCATTTGGATCGCTATCCCGCGAAGCCAAACTAGCGCTGGCCAAAGGAGCTGAACTGGCCCGTACGGGCATTTGCTCGGGTGAAGGCGGTATGCTCCCAGCCGAACAGGAAGCCAACAGCCGGTATTTTTACGAACTGGCGTCGGCCCGGTTTGGCTTTAGCTGGGATAAAGTAAAAAAAGCTCAGGCGTTTCATTTCAAAGGAGGACAAGGTGCGAAAACAGGCACCGGTGGGCACCTCCCCGGCCATAAAGTATCGGCCGAAATTGCCCAGGTACGGGGGCTGCAACCAGGCGAAGCAGCCATTAGTCCGGCAACGTTTGCCGATCTGCATACACCAGCCGATTTCCGCCAGCTGGCAGACCAGGTCCGGGCCGAAACGGGAGGCATTCCAATTGGCTTTAAGATAGCCGCCAGTCATATTGAAGCCGATATCGACTTTGCGCTGGAAGCATCTGCCGATTATATCATTCTCGATGGGCGCGGTGGCGGCACTGGGGCGGCTCCCATTATCCTTCGAAATCATATCAATGTACCAACCATTCCGGCATTGGCCCGAGCCCGTCGCCATCTGAACCGCCTTGGCGTTCGTGATGTAACCCTCGTCATTACGGGCGGGTTACGGGTACCCTCCGATTTTGTTAAAGCACTGGCCCTGGGTGCCGACGCGATTGCCGTATCTAATTCAGCGCTTCAGGCTATCGGTTGCCTGGGTATGCGCGCCTGCGAATCCAATAACTGCCCGGTTGGAATTGCTACTCAGAAAGAAAACCTGCGCGCCCGACTCCTGGTTGACCAATCGGCCCAACAATTGAAAAATTTCCTGGAAGCGGCTACTGACTTGATGACCGTAGTGGCCCGCGCCTGTGGCCACCGTCGACTAAGCGATTTCAACCCGTACGATCTCGCTACGTTTCACTATGAAATGCACCGGCTAACGGGTATAGCTTACGCCGGTGTTGAAAACAATGGCTGAATCAGCGACTGAGTGAATAACATTCTGATTTACACCGATTCATACCATGATTACCTAAGCCAACACGCCGAATCTATTTAGTCCAACCGAGGAAATAAACCACAATGAATCAGTTACTGGTTCACTCATTTCATACTGTCTATGGAGCTATTTGTTCAATTTATCCTGCTGCTAATTGGGCTCTACCTGACCATTGGTCTGGTTATGTCCGTTTTTCTGCTTCGTCGGGGCATCGCCACCTACGATGAGGGTATTCGTCATACTTCCCTGCCATTCAAGCTGTTGATCTGGCCCGGTGTTGTCGCCCTGTGGCTTCCTTTATTCATCAAATGGCGGAAAGCATCATGATCACCTCCCTGCGTCGCCGACACTATTATACCTGGCTGGGGCTGGCTATTAGCTTACCGCTGGTAGTAGGCTGGGCCTGGTTGTCTATCCCCACGACTCCTGCCAGTTCTATTCCCCAATCACTCCCAATGGCTTACCCAATACCCATCAGTAGCCGTCAGACCGACGATTTGCTGGTTACCCTCCGCAAGCAATCCGATGGACGTAAACAATTGGAGATAGTGGTCCTGAAGCCACTGGTGGGCGCTGCCAATGAGTTGTTTATCGCCAGGCCTCACCGGATACTGCTTGGAAAACTTGATGGGCGTGGCTTGTATCGGTTTACCCTTCCAGATTCGCTGGCGACTCCCTCTGGCTTAACGCTACAGGTGTACGATAGCATCAAACAACAGGAACGAGAAACACTAACGCTACCCTAAATGAGTGTCAATTACGCAGGTATTCTCTGGAATCGCCAGAAAAAACGCTACGATACGGTTATCGCCATCGGCATACTTTCGTATCTGGCACTGTTTATAGGACTACATGCCTGGCTGCATCCCAACATTACGACCGAAACATTGATTATTCGGGCTACGGGTACCCTGGCCTTTCTGATGCTGCATATTATTCTAAGCATTGGCCCACTGGCCCGTTTGAATCCCGTCTTTCTACCCCTGCTTTATAATCGTCGCCATCTGGGCGTCAGTCTGTTTATCATTGCCAGCGTACACGGCCTGTTCAACATCCTTCAGTTTCACGCAGGCGGCAACGCCAACCCGCTTGTGTCTGTATTGACGGCAGGAAGTCGGTTTCCGGGCCCGATTTATTTCCCCTTCCAGCCCCTTGGATTGCTTGCACTGGTCATTTTCTTTTTTATGGCCGCCACCAGCCACGATTTCTGGCTGAAAAACCTAACCCCCAGGATATGGAAATCAGTGCATATGCTTATCTACATGGCTTATGCGCTCATTGTTCTCCATGTGGTACTAGGGGTTATTCAACTGGAAAAAAGCCCTGTTTTAATTGGTTTTATGGGGCTTGGGATGTTGCTGATCATCGGTCTGCATCTGGCTGCTGGCTGGCAAGCGTGGCGAACCGATTATAAACCAATCACGATTGATACGACCGGCTGGATACGCGTGGGGCCACTGCAGGAAATTCGGAATAACCGGGCAAAAATTGTTCAGGCTGGCGATGAAACCATTGCCATATTCCGCTATGATGGTAAACTATCGGCCGTATCGAATGTGTGCCGCCACCAGAATGGGCCACTGGGCGA
Source organism: Spirosoma sp. SC4-14 (assembly GCF_037201965.1). Classification (NCBI taxonomy): domain Bacteria; kingdom Pseudomonadati; phylum Bacteroidota; class Cytophagia; order Cytophagales; family Cytophagaceae; genus Spirosoma; species Spirosoma sp. SC4-14. The sequence continues at coordinate 3,886,342 of NZ_CP147518.1, forward strand.
GGGTAAAATTATTGATGGCTGTATCACCTGTCCCTGGCACGGTTATCAATACCGCCCCGAAGATGGATGCTCGCCCCCGCCATTCCCCGAAAAAGTGGAAACCTATGAACTGGCTTTATCGGGCAGCGACGTCTGGGTAAATCCAGCACCGCTACCCGAAGGTACTTATGTTGAACCCATCCGCTACTAAATCCAATGTCAAACGATGAATTTTATATAGGCTACCAGCCCAATGCCCCGGCTGGTATTGCCCGTTCGATGCGGTTGATCGTCGGTATTCTCCTGACTGATCTGCTCCTTATTGCGTTTGCCCTTACTCGCTTTGAACAGGGATTTTCTACGAGTCAGTTCGAGTATGGTACGCTTACCGAAGTGGAAGGCCAGTTATTGCGTTCACCGGTACCTACCCTACGGGTATTGCTCGGCAAAGACGCCAATGGTCAAAACGTGTATAAATCGATCCTGCTTGTCAATTTCCTTAAATTTGGGGCCGAATCACTACTCCAGGCGTATACGCAAAAAGGAGTATCGGAATCAGAAAGTCTAGTCCGCCTGAGCGGTACGCTACTCTATTACGATGGCCTGACGGTTCTGGAACTTACCGATCAGGAGCAGTCCCTGCTGTCGATAAAAAAAACAGCATCACCCCTACCGCCTTTACAAAAAACTATCCTCGGAACGGTTAAACTAACGGGTGAAATTGTTGATCCTAAATGCTATTTTGGAGCCATGAAACCGGGCGAAAGTAAACCCCACCGCGACTGTGCCATCCGGTGCATTTCTGGAGGTATACCGCCTGTCTTTGTCCTAAAAAACCAGGAGGGGGTAGCTACTTATCTTTTTTTAACGGATCAACAGGGACATGCCATCAACGATCGTATCCTGAAATTCGTTGCCGTTCCGATTCAGGTGAGTGGTACACTTCAACGCATAAATGAGTGGATGGTTCTGCAAATTGACCCGGCAACGATTCGGCTAGCCAGCGATCAGTAACTACAAAATGGCAGTAACGATCGCTGGCTAGGCTAGTTTGTCAGGCTGGTACCGATACCCCAAAGGCATTTAATACAGCTCCCGCCAATTGCCCCGTTCCGTTGTTGAGTTGCTCAAGGTAGGGCTGCGACGCCCCAATGCCAACCGGATTCCACAGCGGGCGTTGCCCGCCAGGCATATCAACCAGTTTTGCAATCAGGTCGGCCACTTCCTGTGGGTCCGGACTTTGGGCAGACGGTGTAAACAGATGACGGATACCCGCTTTGATTTGTGCCACATCGGCACCGTAGGCAATTTCAACATCCGGATTAGCAGGTTGAGCCTGTCTGGCAATCAGATCGGTGGTTGGATAGGCACCGGGCTGAACAATCACCGAATCGATACCCGATGAGCGTAATTCGTAATGATAGGTTTCGGCCAGTGTATCTACGGCTGCTTTAGTGGCGCTGTAGGCCCCCAGAAAGGGTAAATGCAACCGGGCCAATCCACTCGATAACTGAATTAGAAGGCCACTTTTCTGCGGATGCATATAAGGCAGAACGGCTTTAATCATCCGATCGGCTCCCAGCACATTAACCTGAAATAACTGATTGACCTGGGCCGGACTCAACGCTTCGTTCAGCCCCGTAATGGCAATCCCCGCATTGTTGATCAGTACATCAATTTGCCCATGCGCATCACGAACAATCCAGTCGATAGCTGCCTGTACTGATGCATCATCGGTTACATCAAGATCAACCACATGAACAGCGGCTTTGTGTTCACTGGCCCACCGTTGTATTTTCTGCGCCATAGCTTCGTTGGTAGTCGAAACATTGCGCATCGTAGCATAAACAATATGACCTTGTTTAGCTAATGTTTGTGCAGTAAGCCAGCCAAACCCACTGCTGCTACCGGTAAGAATGATTCGTTTCATGATTAATTTTTATTAAATACCAATTGGTATATTTTAAGGCAAAAAAAATAAGCTAAAAACAGGCAGGCACTCCCCTACCACTGGCTATTAGTTGGACAGAATCGGGTTTTGTACCCTGATTACTCTTCGTCAACAGCGACCATGGCACAAATATATACCAATTGGTATTTAATGAGCAAGTCATTTACAAAAAAAAATCGGATTTACTCCGGGAGTAAATCCGATTCGGTTGCCTTACCGCCATTTCTGAGGAAATGGGGCACAATAAACAGGCCTTAGAGTTTAGGCTCCCAGCCTTTCTCATATTCCCGGCTCCAGAATTTCATGGCATCCTTGTCCTGAATGTGGCCATTTTTCGGATCTACCGCAAACGGCTTATTGGCCCGGTATGCAATATTAGCCAAATGACAGAGCAAGACACTCTTGGCTCCTTCTGCGATGGGTGAGTTCTGTTTTTCCTTTCCCCGAATGGCCTCAAAAAAATTCTGAACATGACGGGTTGTCATATCGCCCCCACCGCCCAATGCGGTTCCCGCTTCGGAACCATTCGATTTGCTGTTTTTCATCACTTTCCCCTCCCGATTGAAGAGTGTATAGCCATCGCGGTCGACATAAACGGTCCCGTTGGTGCCATAAATCAGCGTACCCCGGTCGCTACCAAAGGTTTTATAGCCGTTGCGACTGTTGCCATCCCATTTGATGATTTTGTTGCCGGGGAATCGGAATGTCGCGTCCATCGTATCATAAACGGCCCAGCCATCTTCCGGAAAATATCGCTTGGCCGCTTCAACGGTTACGTATTCCGGAAAATCGACCTGCAGCGCCCAGCGGGCTACATCCAGCTCGTGGGTTGCATTGTTGCCGCTTTCGGCGGTTCCGTAGAGCCAGCCATACCAGTGCCAGTTGTAATCCCAGGTGTCGTGCGTATACTCCCGGCGGGGGGCCGGTCCCTGAAACAGTTCCCAGTCCAGCCCGTCGGGAACGGGGGCTTTTTTCGGTATGGGCACTTCGCCCCGCGCATTGGCATAAAAGGCTACCGCCTTAAAGGGTTTTCCAATAACGCCATCATGAATCTGTCTGATAATCTCGATCGATTCGGGAGCTGAGCGCTGCTGGTTGCCCATCTGAATCACTTTGTTGTATTTCTTCTGAAATTCGACCAGTAATTCGCCTTCGTGCGGGTTGTGGCTACAGGGTTTTTCGACATATACGTGTTTGCCCCCCTGCACGGCCAGCCAGGTTCCGGGTGCATGCCAGTGATCGGGCGTAGCATTGAACAGCACATCGACATCTTTATCGGCAATTACTTTGCGGATGTCGTTTTCGAGTTTGGGCTTATAATCGATGTATTTCGAAAACTTCTGCACGGCCGACTCCCGCTGTTTTTTCATCACGTCGCACAGGTATACCAGCTCAACATTACTGTCTTTACGGGAAATTGGGTCGTAATAGGCGCTCAACCGCCGACCCAATCCGGCAATGGCCACGTTCAACCGTTCATTCGCGCCAATAATTTTGGCATAGCTTTTCGCCGAAAAACCGGGGGCGAGTCCGCCAACGGTTAGCCCGGCTGTGCTTAGAGCCGCTTTCTTTATAAATTCTCTACGGGTTGTTTCCATACGTTTCAGGTTGCTTAACTTATCCATTCAGTTGGTTACGACATCAGGATTTCCGTTTTCGGGTGGCGTCGCAAACACCCTTGAAATAGCCTACCGATTCAGCAATACCAGCCAGTGGATCTTTCATGTCTTTTTCGTATTCCAGACTACAGGAGCCATTGTACTTCACCTTCCGCAGCATATCGACAAAGGCCGGAATATCGATCACCCCCCGACCCAGTTCGCAGGTTTTTCCTTCTTTGGTAGCTGCCGTAACGTTTTTGAGGTGAATGTCGAAAATACGTTTAGCATACGTTTGCAAATCGGCAACCGGGTCATCGCCATTGCGCTTGTCGTGGCCCATGTCGAAGCAGAAACCAATGCGGGGGTCCAGGTCCTTAATAGCACTATAGATCGATACGGCATTGGGGTAGAGCGCAATGTCGGGGCCATGATTATGAATGGCAAACCGAAAATCGTATTCCTTTACTTTCTTATCGACATAGGGCAATAGCTCGGTATTGGGAACGCCAATGATCAGTTTAACGCCCACCCGTTTGGCATAGGCGAAGGCATTATCGACATCTTCGGTCTTTTTCATATAAATCGGCCCTACGGCATAGCCCGTCACACCCGACTGCGCCAGTTTCTCATGAAAGGCGGCAATTTGCTCGGGGGTGCTGTTGAGGGGCAGATGAAAATCTTTGATGCACAGATAATGCACATCCGTTTTTTTCATCATCTCCAGCGCCTGGTCCAGATTAAAATGCACAAATGTGTATCCGGCCATTCCGAGTTTAAACAGATCTTCACCCGGCGCTTTAGTACTTTCTACAGGAGCTGCCGCGGTCATAACAGCCGGCGTTACGGTAGCCAGTGCCACACTGCCTCCGGCCTTCTTTAAAAACGATCGTCGTGTCGTCATCAATACAAATTGGTAAGTTTTGGGCTATCCAAACAAGTAAGACGAACAAATGCCGTTTATACTGATTTGCGCTCCTGTTTTGTTTGACTCCGCAACGCCCCCTCCCCCCGAAACAGTGCGGTTAATGCCCCTCCGCTCGATCAGGCTCTGTAGAACCTTGCCCACAACTGGACGTTTCAACAAAGTCAAATTGGACGTTTCAACAAAGCAATCTCCCTGTCTGGCACGGAACTTTGTTCCATCAAATGTTAACATAAATGACTACTACAACTAACCAGAAAACGGTACTCGTAACGGGTGGAAGTGGCTTTGTTGGAATTCACTGCATTCTGCAACTGTTGCAACAAGGTTACAGTGTAAAAACGACTGTCCGCTCATTGAACCGAAAAAACACGGTACTCACCAGGCTCGAAAACGGAGGGTTAACCGATTTTAGCCAGCTTGGGTTTATAGAGGCCGATCTGACCGAGGATGCCAATTGGGATCATGCCGTTGCCGGTTGCGATTTTGTTCTCCATGTTGCATCGCCAATTGGCCTGAGCATTCCGAAAGACGAAAATGACATGATCCGTCCGGCGGTCGATGGCACACGACGCGTGCTCCGGGCCGCCCGCGATGCGGGTGTAAAGCGTGTGGTGATGACATCCAATTTTGGGGCTGTTGGCTACAGCCATACCGATACAACCCAGGTCATTACCGAAGAAAGCTGGACCAATCCCAACGAACCGGGCCTGTCGGCCTACAACAAATCGAAAGTACTGGCCGAACGGGCTGCCTGGGACTTTCTGAAAACCGAAGGCGGCAAGCTGGAACTGACGGTCATTAATCCGGTAGGCATTTTTGGCCCGTCGCTGGGCCCCGAGCTGTCGAGTGGCTTTGAGTTGCTGAAGCAGATTCTGGATGGGTCCATGAAGCGCGTTCCGAACATGACGCTGGGCCTTGTCGATGTGCGCGATGTGGCCGATCTGCACATCCGGGCCATGACCAGCCCAGCCGGCAATGGCCAACGGTTTCTGGCTATTGCCGGTGAAACCATGACCTTACCTGACATTGCTCAATTAATGAAAGACCGGCTGGGCAATACACTCAACCACATTTCAACGAAGCGCATTCCCGACTGGGTCGTTCGGCTTGCCGCCTTAGTGAATCCAACAGCCAGGGCTCTGGTGCCCATGTTAAGTCGCTATCGAACTGCCAGCAACGAAAAAGCCAGAACCCTGCTCGGCTGGAAACCTCGTAGCAATGAAGAAGCCCTGCTGGCAGCAGCCAATAGCTTAATTCAGTTTGGTTATGTATAAATTGTTCGTTAGCGCACTTATGAAAATGATATTGACAGGAGCTAGCCCAATTCTGGCAGAAATGGAATAACTTGAGCCTTATGAATGTATCAGCCATTACGTCCTGCTACCTGGGTCCGCACATTTCGCCGGAACAGTTTGTTGCCGAGCATTTCTTTCTCTACCTGATTAACGGCACAATCGATTATTACGATGGCAGTAATCATCATCTTTTGCAAGCCGGCCAATGCAGTCTGGTTCGCAAAAATCATCTGGTAAAATACACGAAGCATAAGGCCAATAACCAGTTCGAAAAAGTAGTGGTTGTGTTTGATGAATCCTTTTTGAAGGCGTATCAGGCCAAACATCCCGTTTTGCTGACGAATTATTGTGCCAATGACGCCTACTACATCATTCAACCGAATGAACTGATACCGAATTTTCTGCGTTCGCTGGAACCCTATTATACGGGTGAAGGCCGGATAAACCCTACGTTTGCCGATCTCAAACGTGAGGAACTGCTGCTTATTCTTCTGCAATCGAACCCCGACCTGGCTACCATTCTGTTCGATTTCAGCGATCCTCAGAAAATCGATCTGGAAGCGTATATGAACCGTAATTTTCGGTTCAATGTCAGTGTGGAGCGGTTTGCTTACCTAACAGGCCGGAGTCTGTCGGCTTTCAAGCGGGATTTTGAGCGAATCTTTCACGACACGCCCAGTCGGTGGCTGGTTCGCAAACGCCTTGAGGAAGCGTATTTTCTGATCGGCAACAAGGCGGAAAAACCCACCGATATCTACCTGGATTTAGGCTTTGAAGACCTGTCTCATTTTTCGTTTGCCTTCAGAAAGCAATTTGGCCTTTCTCCTACCCAACTCGCCGAACGCCGACAAGCCCTAGCTGTCCATTAATTTCGGATTCGGGTTGTTCGCCCAAATCAACAATTCCTTAAACACTCGGGTAGCCATCGGTAGTTTATAGAACACATACTCCTATACTCAATGGCTTCGATCAAGTCTACTCCCGATACCATCGACTCCGCCGTTCGGAATCAACTGATTGCTTTGCTAACAGGAAGCAATGCGCATCAACCGTTTGAGGAAGCTATTCATGGTTTGCCTGCTGCGCTGCGTGGCATAAAACCCCAGAAGCTTCCCTACAGCATCTGGCAACTTGTCGATCATATTCGCATTGCCCAATGGGATATTCTCGAATTTTCGCGCAATCCAGCCCATCAGTCTCCGCCCTGGCCCTCGGGTTATTGGTCTAAAGAGGTAGCGCCCATTAACGACCAGGACTGGCAGCAGGCAGTGGATCAGGTTCGTCAGGATCGCGAAGCCTTCCTTGCTTTGATCAACGATCCGAAACGGGATTTATATGAACCCTTTGCGCATGGCGATGGGCAGAATCTGCTCCGCGAAGCCCTGCTCATTGCCGATCATACGGCTTACCATGTTGGCGAAATCATTATCATCCGCCGGTTGCTGAATGCCTGGCCTTCCTGACAGATGGCTATTTTCGGATAAACTGAATGGCGCACCCGCCCCCTTTCGCCAGAACTACCGATAGCGTTGTATGGGCAGTCACCCGCTTTTTTTCGATCACATAGGCTTCCGGGTTGGTGTCCCAATCGGCGTTAGGGGCATCCCGGTAAAGGATAGCTTCGTAGGTCTTACCGGCATCCAGAAAGGCAAGATCCAGTTGAAGCGTGCGGCTATTTTCGTCGGTTATAGCGCCCAGAAACCAGTCGCTGCCTGCTTTTTTCTTACGGGCAATCGCCACATAATCGCCCGGTTCAGCGGCCAGAATGCGGGTATCGTCCCAATCAACCGGAACATCGCGGATAAACTGAAACGCATCAAGGTATTTTTCGTAATTCTCGGGTAAATCAGCAACCATTTGTAGTGGACTGTACATAGTCACGTACAATGCCAGTTGTTTGGCCAGCGTTGTGCGTACCCGCTGAGTTCGGGTACTGTCGAACTGATTTAGTTTAAACCGAAAAAGGCCCGGCGTAAAATCCATTGGTCCGCCCAGCAATCGGGTAAATGGCAATATGGTCGTGTGCTCAGGCGTAATTCCTAACGTGGGTGCATTGTTAAATTCGCTGCCACGGGCTGCCTCGCTGGCCATCCAGTTCGGATAGGTGCGGTGCAGCCCGGTTGGATGGGCCGACTCGTGGGAGTCGATCATGATTTTGTACTGAGCCGCTTTCTGAGCAACCCGCTGGTAATGATTGACCATCCACTGTCCGTCGTGGTGTTCGCCACGGGGAATAATCCGCCCTACATAACCCGTCTTGACCGTGTTGATGCCTTCCTTCACCATATACTGAAAGGCAGCATCCATACGACGTTCATAGTTGGTAACCGAACCCGATGTTTCGTGGTGCATAATGATCCGAACCCCTTTTTGCTGCGCATAGGCCGACAGCGAATCGAGATTATAGTCCGGGTAGGGCGTTACAAAGTCGAACACGTCTTCTTTCCAGTTGCCAAACCAGTCTTCCCAGCCAACGTTCCAGCCTTCAACCAAAACTCCATCGAACCCATATTTGGCCGCAAAGTCGATGTATTTCTTTACGTTTTGCGTGTTGGCACCGTGTTTACCTCCGGCCTTTTCCCAGGTGGCCTTGCCAACGTGCATCTCCCACCACATACCCACAAATTTCTGCGGTTTAATCCACGATGGATCAGTAAGGGCCGACGGTTCGTTGAGGTTCAGGATGAGCTTAGAAGCCAGCAGATCGGTTGCTTTATCACTGATGATCAGTGTGCGCCAGGGCGTTTGAGCTGGCGTTTGCAGGTAAGCTTTGTTCCCAACCGCATCCGGGGTCAACTGCGAGGTGAGCGTTAGTCGCTGCTTGTCCAGTTGCAGATGCATGACCGGATAGTTGAGTAAGGCGGCTTCATACAGACTAATATAAAGGCCATCGGCCGTTTTGAAAAGCAAGGGCGTTTGTACGGCATTGGGGCCAATCACCGATTTTAGCGCAGTATCTTTCTCCCGATCGGCAGCCTTCAGGGCATCAACTTCAGTTAGTTTGGTGGTATTGTAGAGGTATTCATTCGAGTCATAATCACCAGGCATCCACATTGTCTGATGATCGGCCGCCAACCGGAACTGGGTTCGTTCATCGTCTACAATAAAATGGTTAAGCGCTGATTGTTGCGGAAACTCATACCGAAAACCAACTCCATCGTCGAATAGCCGAAACCGGATAAGCAAACTAATTCCTGAGTTTCCCCGATCCTGAAGGGTAAGCGCTAGTTCTTTATAGTGATTTCGGATCTGACTCACTTCGCCCCATACTGGCTTCCAGTTCTCATCGGTTTGTGACGAATCGACCGATGCAATACGAAATCGGGTCAAGGATAGCTGGGGTTTGCTCAATACAAACCCCAGAGCAGATGGCTCAACCACAGGTTTCTTTTTATACTGTATCTGGTACTGGATTTCCCCGGTTGGCGCATTTTGTAGCGTTAGACCAATAACGCGGTTAGGCGACGTGATTGTTAGTGTCGATTGCGCAAATCCGCTCACAGATAGGGTAAGTAACAGTCCGGTTAGCAATGGGTAGCAGTTCTTCATATAAACAGGGGATTCATATACCTGAGCAACAAGTTACGCAATAGTAAAATAATTCAACAATAACTCCATATAGCCCAAGTCAATGCATTATTCGGTTCACTTGTCCAATGAGCTTTCTACAACGAAATGCCCCTACCGTTTCCAGCAGGGGCATTTCGTTGTAGAAAGCTCGTCAGAGTAGCTAACGATCTTGTTTTATTTCACTTCTTCGAACGGCACGTCCGATACGTTGTCGCCCGTTGGTTGACCCTGACCGGCTGCATCGGCGTTACCATCGAAGCCGGCACCATCTGTTGGGGCACCCGCGCCGTTGGTTGCATTATAGAGATCGGTCGATGCGGTCGACCAGGCAGTGTTCAGTTTTTCCAGCGCAGCGTCGATAGCGGCCACATCGCGCGAACCATGGGCCGTACGAAGTTGGCCAAGGGCTTCTTCAATCGCTGTTTTATTTGCCGGAGTCAGCTTATCGCCATACTCTTTCAGTTGTTTCTCCGTCTGGAATACCATAGAGTCGGCCTGATTGACTTTCTCAATCGTTTCGCGTTCTGCTTTATCGGCCGCTTCGTTGGCTTTAGCTTCTTCGCGCATCCGGTTGATTTCGGTCTCGGTCAAGCCACTCGATGCTTCAATCCGGATTTTCTGTTCTTTGCCCGTACCTTTATCTTTTGCCGTTACGTTCAGAATACCGTTGGCATCGACATCGAAGGTCACTTCGATTTGGGGAACGCCCCGTGGTGCGGGTGGAATGTCGGACAGGATAAACCGGCCTAACTGACGGTTTTGCTGAGCCATTGGCCGCTCACCCTGCAACACGTTGATCTCTACGCTCGGCTGATTATCAGAAGCTGTTGAGAACACTTCCACTTTTTTGCTCGGAATGGTTGTGTTGGCTTCCACCATTTTGGTGAATACACCACCCATGGTTTCGATCCCCAGCGACAGCGGGATAACGTCGAGCAGCAGTACGTCTTTTACTTCACCGGTCAATACCCCTCCCTGAATGGCAGCACCAATAGCCACCGCTTCGTCGGGGTTAACACTCTTCGATGGTTTTTTACCGAAGAGTTTTTCCACTTCTTCCTGTACTTTCGGAATCCGGGTCGAACCACCAACCAGAATCACTTCGTCGATCTGTCCAGCCGACAACCCTGCGTTTTTCAGGGCACGACGGCAGGGCTCCAGACTCCGCTGAATGAGCGAGTCGGCCAGTTGTTCAAATTTGGCGCGGCTCAACGTACGAACCAGGTGTTTAGGAATCCCATTCACCGGCATAATATACGGTAGGTTCACTTCCGTCGAGTTCGAGCTCGACAGTTCAATTTTTGCTTTTTCGGCCGCTTCTTTCAGCCGTTGCAGCGCCATTGGGTCCTGACGCAGGTCGATGCCTTCATCTTTCTTAAACTCGTCGGCGAGCCAGTCGATAATGACCTGATCGAAGTCGTCGCCCCCCAGGTGCGTATCACCGTCGGTCGATTTAACTTCAAATACGCCGTCGCCAAGTTCCAGAATCGAGATATCGAATGTACCACCACCGAGGTCGAATACGGCAATTTTCTGGTCGTGATTGGTTTTATCCAGACCATAGGCCAGCGCAGCGGCCGTGGGTTCGTTGATGATCCGTTTCACGTCGAGACCCGCAATCTGACCAGCTTCTTTGGTAGCTTGCCGCTCGGCATCGTTAAAATAAGCCGGAACCGTAATTACCGCTTCGGTAATGGTCTGACCAAGATAATCTTCGGCCGTCTGCTTCATTTTCTGAAGAATCAGAGCCGAAATTTCCTGTGGTGTATATTGACGGTCGCCAATCCGAACACGGGGTGTTCCGTTAGGGCCGTTTTCAACGTCATAAGCGACGTTTTTCGTTTCGTTCGTTACTTCGTTAAAGCGCTTACCCATGAAACGCTTAATCGAAGAAATTGTATTTTTCGGGTTGGTGATGGCCTGGCGTTTGGCCGGAGCACCAACTTTCCGTTCACCATTGCCGTTGTCCATAAATGCGACGACCGATGGCGTTGTGCGGGCCCCTTCAGAGTTAGGGATCACAACCGGCTCGTTGCCTTCCATCACGGCCACACACGAGTTCGTGGTGCCTAAGTCAATACCAATAATCTTTCCCATATTACTTAATTCAATTGTGAGTTTAGCGTCTTACCTGCTGAGGTTGTAGACTGACAGACATCTGTTATCTAACAATAGAAATGCCAGCCGCGTCAACTTGTTTAAATTGCTGTCAGATTGGCAGAGAAACCCGAGCAGATGGGCCAGAATGAGCTTTATTGGCAGTTGCTCTAAAAAAAATATGACAATAGTTGCAGGGCATGAACCGGAATAACTCCTGGCTCCAGAACACACGACGTCCCGTTAAGAGACGCTCTACAAGCTTTCTCTCAACGGGACGTCGTGTGTTCTGGAGCCGACCGTTGTCAGCCAATCCACTGGTTCTTACTGGCCACCGAACAGGCTACCCAGCATCCCACCAAGGCCACCGCCCTGGCCGCCAGTCAGCGCTCCCATCAGGCTACCGGCATCAATGCTGGAATCATTAGGATCATTGACTTTATGCATGAGTTTGTTCAGAACTATAGGCACCAGCGCTCCGGCAACTGACATAGCCACCTGTGGCGAAATACCTAGCTTGCTCATCAGGTCCTGCTGCACGTTCTGCTGAACATCCTGTGTTGCAGGATGGCTGGCAGCCTGGCCGGTTACCATCCCTAACAAACCGCCAAGACCACCACCCAGAGCCTGCTGCCCCAGGCTGCTCATGATACTGCCCGCAACCGTCTGCATTACATTGTCGTTCTGGCTGTTGGGGATCGCCGGGTTATTGATTACTGACTGACCCGCATTCTGCTGGACCAGATTCATTAACATTTCTAACATGGTTCTTTTTTTTTGATTAACGGGAATAGGTTCAACAATACCCCGCACTAAAATTAGTTCTATTCAGACAATCAATTGGTCGTGAATCCTTTATCTTGCCGTGAATTGTTATCCTACCTATGACGAGCGAAGACCCCAAAAGTAGCGGTGAAACTCCCGAAAAATTAACACAAAGCGAACAAATTAATGATTTGCTAACGGACTTACTCTACCCAAGCGAATCAGATGAGCCGATTGACTATATAACGTGTTACCTCCGGCAGGTTGAACCTTTAACTGTAAGCCAGATTAAAGACTGGCAGATGCTTCCGCCCGAAATTTTTGTGGACGAAATGCCCGAGGCTGAATTCTGGGAGCCTGTTATCACCGAGCAGGACTGGTATGGCGATGAAGAAAAAGCCCGAACCGAAAAATTTCAGCAACTCAAAATTCTCCTGGAAACCGAACTAACCGGGCGGCAGGTATTTCGGGTGGGCGAAGGCGAACTAGATGTATTCCTGCTTGGCAGGCAGGCCGATGGCGAACGGGCAGGATTGAAAACTAAAATTGTGCAGACGTAGAAGCAGCAATAGCAGCGAGGAGTAACTATCAGAAGAAACGCTATTCTATGCGTTAACCCTCCCAATACTTACTCCTCGCTGCTATTACTTAAGTCCTGTTTACTTCACTTGTTCCACAACGGCTGCAAATGCTTCCGGGTGGTTCATGGCCAGATCGGCCAGTACTTTACGGTTGAGTTCGATCCCCGATTTGTTCAGAGCACCCATCAATGCTGAATAAGACATACCGTTGATCCGGGCACCGGCATTGATCCGCTGAATCCAGAGACCACGGAAATCCCGTTTTTTGGCACGACGGTCGCGGTATGCATACCCTAACCCTTTTTCGACAGCGTTTTTAGCAACTGTCCAAACATTCTTACGCCGACCAAAATAGCCTTTGGCCAGCTTCATTACTTTTTTCCGGCGCGCCCGTGAGGCAACGTGATTGACGGAACGTGGCATAATTTTTTACTTGTTTTTTGACGATAGGCGGAAAGGAATTTAAACGGTAAATGAATACTGACGAATACCCTTCAGTTTCTATTCATTCATCATTCATCATTCATCATTCTCTTAAGGCCCGGCATCGGGTGAAACTTAAAACCAGGAACAGACCTGTTCCTTTTCGCATAATGCACACTTATCTAGAAGCGGCTTATACCTACTCTTTCCAATTAAACGTTCAGCAACGCTTTAATCCGGCGCTCATCGGCTGGGAATACCAGCGTGTCGTGTACCAGATTACGCTTCTGCTTGGTTGTTTTCTTGGTCAGAATATGACTGTGGAAGGCATGCTTCCGTTTGATTTTTCCGGTACCGGTCAGCTTGAAACGCTTTTTGGCAGCCGAGTTAGTTTTTACTTTTGGCATTGCAGTAAACCGCTTTTATGGAAAATTTAAGTAAACAGGCCGCAAAGATACAAAATAAAATGAAGGTTCGCTACTAGCTTTTTGATTTCAGCGTAGGAAGAACCACAGGGTAAAGATGAAAAGCCAGGGCATGAAAAATCCGTTCGGGCAATTCAGTTTTAGAATAGGCCCAAACGGATTTAACTGACTGGATATATCGCTATTTTTTTACGACAACTTTAGGGGCCAGGAATATTGTCATCCGTTTGCCTTCGAGTTTGGGCTCCGATTCAACCTTTCCGTATTCTTCAAGCCCTTTGGCAAACCGATCGAGCAATTGCGTACCCCGGTCTTTGAAAACAATAGCCCGCCCCACGAATTGTACATAAGCCCGAACTTTAGCGCCTTCTTTCAGAAAGTTGATCGCATGTTTGAGCTTAAATTCAAAATCATGATCGTCGGTATTCGGACCAAACCGAATTTCCTTAATAACGACTTTGGTGGCATTTGCCTTTATTTCTTTCTGTTTTTTCTTTTGCTCGTATTTGAACTTCGAGTAGTCCACAATGCGGCATACAGGCGGGACAGCATTAGGCGAAACTTCCACCAGATCGAGCCCCTGAGCCCGAGCCATGGCTAAAGCCTTATTTATATCGTAGATTCCCTGTTCTACATTTTCACCGACCACCCGAACTTCGCGGGCCAAAATGCGCTCATTAACTTTGTACGGTTCTTCAACCACACGACGGGGTGGTCTGCGCTGGGGTAATGCCATAGATTGTGTTTAGTGAAACTAATTTTTAAAATCGCTTGGATAACGTTTGTACTACTAAAAAGTTCGGGAAACTATTGAAAATACTGATTCTGCGCAAGCGGAATACAGTTTATGGTTTATAGTTGCGCTGCCATAGCAGGATGTATACTGAAAGGCGGAGCAACCATAAACCGTTCCACCTACACCTTCACTTCGGCCTTGAAGATGTTGACAAACTCGTCGATCGTCATGCTACCGAGGTCGCCCTGGCCTTTCCGGCGAACCGATACTTTACCGTCGGCGGCTTCTTTTTCGCCAACAATAAGCATAAAGGGTACTTTGTTGACTTCGGCATCACGAATCTTACGACCGATTTTCTCGTCGCGGAGGTCGACAAATCCCCGTATATCCTGCTCCTGCAAGGTAAAAAACAGGTCGTTGGCGTAGTCTTCATATTTTTCAGAAATCGGCAGAATGGCAATCTGATCGGGCGAAAGCCACAGCGGGAAATTCCCGGCGGTGTTCTCGATCAGAATGGCAATAAATCGCTCTAACGAGCCAAAAGGTGCCCGGTGAATCATCACAGGGCGGTGTTTCTGGTTGTCGGAGCCAATATATTCGAGTTCGAACCGGTTCGGCAAATTATAGTCGACCTGAATGGTTCCTAACTGCCACTTCCGGCCCAGTGCATCGCGAACCATGAAGTCGAGTTTAGGGCCATAAAAAGCCGCTTCACCTAACTCCGTTACGGTTGGCAACCCTTTTTCGGCAGCCGACTCAATAATAGCGGCCTCGGCTTTTTCCCACAACTCATCCGAACCAATGTACTTGGTTTTATTTTCCGGGTCACGGAGCGAAATCTGGGCACTATAATCGTCAAAACCAAGCGATCGGAAGACATACAATACCAGATCGATCACTTTCATGAACTCGTCCTTCACCTGATCGGGGCGGCAGAAAATGTGCGCATCATCCTGAGTGAATCCCCGCACGCGGGTCAGCCCATGCAACTCGCCCGACTGCTCATAGCGGTAAACCGTCCCGAACTCGGCTAACCGTAGTGGCAGATCGCGGTAGGAACGCGGCCGGCTTTTATAAATTTCGCAGTGATGCGGACAGTTCATTGGTTTGAGCAAAAACTCCTCATTGGGGTCTGGCGTTTTAATGGGCTGAAATGAGTCTTCACCATATTTCTCCCAGTGGCCCGAGGTAACGTAAAGTTGCTTGCTCCCAATGTGTGGCGTTACAACTGGCGAATAGCCCGCCCGAATCTGGGCTTTCCGCAGGAAACTTTCCAGTCGTTCGCGCAGCATGGTACCTTTGGGCAACCATAGCGGCAGCCCCTGCCCTACTTTCTCCGAAAATGCAAAGAGTTCCAGTTCTTTACCCAATTTGCGGTGGTCGCGTTTTTTGGCTTCCTCAAGCACATACAGGTAATCGTCCAGTTCTTTTTGCTTCGGATACGTAACGGCGTATATCCGGGTAAGCTGCTTATTTTTTTCGTTACCGCGCCAATAGGCCCCGGCCACATTCATAATTTTGGCAGCTTTAATAAAACCCGTATTCGGAATATGTGGTCCCCGGCATAAGTCCGTAAAATCACCCTGCGTATAGAACGTAATGGTTCCATCATCGAGTCCTTCCAGCAGATCGAGCTTATAGGGATCCCCTTTCTCCTCAAAATAGGCGACCGCATCGGCTTTGCTCATCGGCTTGCGGATATATTGCTGTTTCTGCCGAGCCAGTTCAAGCATTTTATCCTCAACCTTTTTAAAGTCTTCCTGCGAAAACGGCTGTCCATTCAGATCGACATCATAGTAGAATCCCGTTTCGACGGCGGGGCCAATACCAAATTTAACGCCTGGATACAAAGCTTCCAGCGCTTCAGCCAGCAAGTGGGCCGACGAGTGCCAGAAGGTTGCTTTGCCTTCGGGATCGTTCCAGGTGAGGAGTTGAACCGTAGCATCCTGGTCGATAGGGCGCGTGGCATCCTGCACAACGCCATTGACTTTGGCAGCCAGCACGTTGCGGGCCAATCCCTCACTAATTTGGGTAGCAATATCCAGACCGGTACTTCCTTTTGGATACTGCCGAACGCTCCCATCGGGCAGCGTCACGCGGATTTGTTCGTCCTGCGCAATCATTTGTGTACTATTTTATTTGTGGGTAACCGCAGCCTACCTACAACTGTAAGCCACTTATTTTTAGTGAAGAATGAAGAGTAAAAAGTGAAGAATGGTTTAAACGAATATGGAGCTATTCTTCACTTTTTACTCTTTATTCTTCACTAAAAAAATCTTCACTGATTTAATTTTGTCCAATCGGTTTAATCGTTCGCCGGAG
This sequence comes from Spirosoma sp. SC4-14, assembly GCF_037201965.1. Classification (NCBI taxonomy): domain Bacteria; kingdom Pseudomonadati; phylum Bacteroidota; class Cytophagia; order Cytophagales; family Cytophagaceae; genus Spirosoma; species Spirosoma sp. SC4-14. The sequence goes on from NZ_CP147518.1 coordinate 3,903,012, forward strand.
TGAATCGCCAGTGCCCGTACTTATCGGCGCTTTGGGCTTGATTGTCAGCACACGGACCCGGCTGGTATCCAGTGTAGCACGACTTGGCGCAGGGGTTAACGGTTCATTAGGCGTATTCGGCAAAAATAAGGAGTTTTGTGAGTACTGCCTACGTTGCGAGCGCCATAATCCTGCAGCAGCCTGCTGATCGGTTGCGTTTAGCTTCGTTGCTTTCGTATAAGCCTCAATTGCCAGGTCATATTGCCCCATCTGCTCGTGGCAGTAGCCAATATAGGTATCGATACGGGGAAATTGTGGCCGAAGCTGCTGCACGCGCTGGTAATTGGCCAGCGCGGTATAAAAATTTCGATAGGTCTGATTTATCAATCCAATCTGGAAATAAGCCTGATAATAGTTTGGCTGTATCTTTAGTGTATGTTGATAACAGGCCATAGCGCTATCGAGTTCACCGGCGGTATGATAGATTAATCCACGACTATACTGCAACCGGGCATTATCAGGAAAATAACGGAGCGCCTGCTCATTATAAGTCAGTGCGGCATTACGGTCGCCCAGGGTCCGATAAATGGAGGCCAATTGATTGTAGGTTTCCAGAAAACGAGGTTTTAACCGGAGCGACTGCTGATATAATGCCAATGCCTGTGTGGTATCGCCCAGTTTAGCGGTCATCAGTCCTTTAAAAAAATAAGCTTCTCCATCGTAGGGTGCCATTTGCAGGGCTTTTGCTATGTATAGCTGTGCTTTGCTGAACTGATTCTGCTGTTGGAGTAAATCGCTCTGAAGGGTATAGAGCTCCGGTGTATCGACGCCCAGAATTTCAGCGCGCTGCGCATTAACCAACGCTTTTTCAGGCTGTTGTAAAGCCCGTAACACCTGAGCACGAGTCAGGTAATAGGAGCCAATGTTATCGTTACGGCTGATTGCTTCATCAATATCGTCGAGGGCTTCGCGAATGCGGCCCATAGCTAATAAAATAGCAGCCCGTTTGGCATAGGCCGATGTGGGCGACGACTGGTTGATGGCCCTGGTTAGTGCGCGTAACGCTCCTTCGGCACGGCTGCTATCGCCCGGCTTGGGGAAGTCGGGAATATGAGCGACCTGCCGGTCGTCGTTACCACAGGACAGAAGCGTAACGAACAGGGTTATAAGAAGCAAAAACAGACGCATGCGTATCATGAATTGATCGAGGTTCGATTAACGTTGTACTACGCAATCGATCAGCCAATCAATTAGTCAATCCTTTCCAGCAAAGGTACATATTTCAGACGGATGCGAACCGATAAAAGACACCAAGAGGCAGTCGTTTGCGGAAATTATCGTTCATCACCAGTTCGCCCCATTCTGGATTCGGCACATGACCAAAGCGCTGCCCAATCAGGTTATCGAGCAGAATTGACGAGAATCCCAGTGAATATAGATTGATAATAAAGAAATAATTGTCACGATCAAGCAGATCGGCACACGATTTTAGCAGGTCGTTGAGGTTCTCTTCCAGCACCCATTTCTCGCCATCCGGCCCACGCCCATAGGCGGGAGGGTCCAGAATGATGCCCTGGTATTGATTCCCACGTCGTACTTCACGACGGACAAATTTAACGGCGTCTTCAACTATCCAGCGAATATTATCGAGTTCGCTATGATCCATATTTTCGCGCGCCCAGTTAATAACGGGCTTAACGGCATCGACATGCGTAATGTCGGCTCCGGCCTGTCGGGCGGCCAGCGACGCCCCGCCTGTGTAGGCAAACAGGTTCAGTATTCGTGGTCGCCCAGCCTGAGCTGAAAGCGCTTTCACTTTGTTGTGAATATAAATCCAGTTGTCGGCTTGTTCCGGAAACAGTCCTACATGCTTAAAGGTGGTTAAGGCCAGCTTAAACTTTAGCGACAAGCCGCCCTGTTGAAATTGAACAAACCAGGGGTCATGCATATCGGGCCGGGTTTGCCAGTCGCCCCGTTCGGGCGACTGCCGATCGCGTCGAAAGACCGCATGCGCACGTCGCTCCCAATCCGCGTCCGACAGTGATTTATCCCAGATCGCCTGCGGCTCAGGTCGAGCCAGCACATATTGACCAAACCGCTCCAGCTTCTGAAAATTGCCGGAGTCGATTAATTCATAATCTGTCCAGGGGGCCGGGGTAATCAGTTGAATGGTATCCATACGTTTTTTCCGTGAGGTTTTTTAGTGTAGAGTGAAAAGTGAAGAATAGCTACGCATCAGTGAAATTATTCTACACTCTTCACTAAAAAACCTCACTACTTTTTTGCCCCATTTTAAGGAGCAACTCAAATTCATCGGGTTTAACGGGCATGACCGATAATCGGGATTGTCTGATCAGAGCCATGTTGGCCAGCATGGGTTCGGCTTTGATCTGGCTCAGTGAAACTGGCTGCTCGAAAGCCATAACGGGTTCCAGTTCAACCACTACCCAGCGCGGATCGGCAGGAACGGTAGGGTCCTGATAACTTTCCCGAATAACTCTGGCCAGCCCCACAACGGCGGGGTTTGTAACACTATGATAAAACAGAACCTGATCGCCAGTTTGCATAGCCTTCAGGTTATTACGGGCCTGATAATTACGGACCCCATCCCATATGGCACGGCCCTGTTCTAGAAAATGATGCCACCCGTAGGTGTCGGGTTCGGACTTAACAAGCCAGTAGTTCAATGAAAAAACTAATTAGATAAGCAGCGGAAGGGGTTACCTGAAAACAGATTCCGGCAGGGAGTTAACGCTGTAAACCAATTGACAATCAACCTAAAAAGACACGACTATTCGTTGATCAATAATAATCATCCTGCTCATGACTACTTCCGTAATGTGAGCCATATTCGTCTTCATCGTCATCATCAAAACGGGAGCCTGCACTCTTAAAGGCCAGTGCTTTTTTAAGGATCATGATTTGGCCGGTATGATACAAATCGTGATTAACAATACCATGCAGCATATCGTAATAAGTATAGTCACGACCGGGCACAATATCTTCCAGAAATTCATCATCATCGCGCTTATCGAGTTCATTTACCAGTTCCTCCTGGCTAAGGCTCAGTTCCATTTCGAGGGCTTCCCATTCGAAGTCGTCAATTTTATCGGGCAGCGCGCCAAAGTTTTTTTCGGGGGTGGTTATATCGAATGTAGCATCGCCCTGCATTTTCTTCACACAGAAAATACGCCAGCTCGTCATATGGAAAACCAGCTCTGCAATGGTATGGGTATTAGGCGAAATGCGTCGGCCAGCCATATCGGGAGTCACTCCCCGTAACGCTTCAACCACCGATGGACCGTGCCAGGCCTCCTCGCTTTCATAAGTTGTATTGAGGAGATCGATGATCCGAATAAGTTCGTCGTTTGGAACCATAGGTAATAAACTCAAAATAGTAAAACGTGTTGATACACAGCGTTTCGCGTTTAAGACACTAGCCGATTATCTGTACTCAGGAACAGTATGGGATCTGATAACTTCTATTTCGTGTTCTTATTCTTCTTACTACTGCTGTATCGGATATTTGTTTAGGGAACGCTCATTTTTGCTCAAAACCTGACAGGCTGAAAAACCAACCTGCTGTCGGTAACGTCAACAAGTATAAAAAACTGCCTGGGCCTGATGTGGCTAAACGAGTCCCCAAATCGCCTGCAAAGGTACGTCAATATTGACGGTGTTTTTAAAATCCTCCCGATCAATTTTAAGCAAAGTTTATATATCCCCGACTTCCGGCTAAGAATTTATGTATTCTTCTTTTCGGCTTTATAGCCTTCGGGCAGGGGGTAACCATTCTTTGCGGCTAAATTCATCCCCTTCACCTACTTTTTCAGCATACATATTATACGAATTGGCATAAAAAGTGCACATAGAATCAATCTTAGTAATTGCCGATGCCTATGATTTTTGGTCTAGCAGGTGACTAGAGTCATTTTAGGCAATCTAATAGTTTGTTGGTCCTTGTGTTAAGTCAGCGCTTATGCCTAAACCTATACTACTGTCACTATGTCTGCTTTCAATGGGTATTTGTTTCGGCCAAGTGCAAAAACCCCTTCGTCTGAATACGGAAGTAGGCAGTTTCCTGTCATCATCTGGGCAGAACCCTTTCTGGCTCAGAACCAATCAATATGGCATTGTGCCCATGGAAAATTCGACTATGACCGTACGACAGGCCGTTCATGTCGATTATCATGATGCCCCAAAAACAAAGTTAGATAGTTTACGGGCAACCAACCGGGTTGTTGACTGGGGATGGCACGCCGAAGCTGTTGTGAATGCAGGCTACAATGTTCAGTTACTCATCCCGGAAGCGTATGTAAAAGTTCGCATCCGATCGCTTGAACTATGGGGAGGCCGCCGTCGTGAAATTGTTGGTCTGGTCGATTCAACCCTCACTTCGGGCTCTTATAGTGTATCGGGCAATGCCTTGCCCATGCTGAAATTTCAGATAGCGATTCCGGAGTTTACTCCTCGCAATGGCTTGTTCGCCATAAAAGGGTTTTATGCTCATGGCTGGTTTGAACGGGACCGATTCGTACAGAATACAATGCTTCATCAAAAAGCGTTATATGTACGTATAGGCCGCCCCAGCTCACGGCTAAAACTATATGGAGGCATGAATCATCAGGTGATGTGGGGAGGAACTACTACTCAACTCCCGGGAACCCGCATCAAAAATAACCTGTTGCCGTCAACATTCCGGGACTATATCGATGTGGTAGCTGCCAGTTCGTTAAGCAACCGGGCTAATGTCGATACCAACCGGATCAGCCAGTTTGATCGCGAAAACCGTATTGGAAACCACCTGGGAACGGTTGATCTGGGATTTGAATACACGGGTCACACCTTCTCGATTTTTGCCTATCGGCAGAATATCTATGAAGATGGGTCTCTGTTCCACCTGGCGAATATAAAAGATGGCCTGAACGGATTACGTATTCGTAACCTTCGGCCACATACGGGCCAAAGGTTACAGATTGAATCTGTTTTATTCGAATACCTATATACGGAAAACCAGGGCGGTTCTATTTTTTCAGATATTCTCAAGATACATGGCCGCGATAACTATTTTAATCATTCGCAATATCAGGATGGCTGGTCGCGCTATGGAATGACAATTGGCACTCCTTTTATTACGCCTTCGGCAGATAGCCGTAGTGATTTACCCCGGTATGCATTTACGAATAACAACCGGGTGGCAGTTATGCATGTGGGTATGGCGGGCCACGTGCTGGATTTTTTCAGCTTTCAGCTAAAAGCATCCTACAGCCAAAATCTGGGCACCTACGAAGTGCCCTTTCAAACGCCGGTGCACCAGTTTTCGGGATTATTCCACGTTAGTGCTCCAGTATATATTCTGGGAGGTGTAACGGTAAACGCTTCTTTAGCCACAGATATTGGCGGTTTATATCCAAATTGCACCGGATATTATATAGGAATCAAGAAAGACAGTCAGATAAACAAAAATCGACGCTAATTTATTTTCATCTTATCTAAATAAATGACTAAATAAAATATTTTATTAACAAAATTGAACATTTGCAAATAAATAAAAAGTTTAATTGCCGTTAAATATATTATTTATAAAAAATCTGATTTATGTTCTTGGCTGTTACCATGAATCGTGGTATTTTGCTGAGTAAAAGCCCCTTAGTATATTGTTAGTACGGCTACGTTATACTTTTAATTTAGCCTTTTGTAGGTTTAAATGTCTTATTGCAAACTGAGGGTCCACAGCTCGTTTACATCTGTCCCGTAACTCAAAATAAAAACCTAACCATGCTCAGAACTATTAGCCTAATCCATGAATCATCAACTGAAAGATGAGGAACTGATACGAATGTATTTGAATACTCATCAAAATGATTATTTCGAGACCTTATACAAACGTTATGTTACCAAAGTTTACAAGCGGTGCCTGTCGCTAACAAAAGACTCGGCAAGAGCCGAAGATTACACGCACGACATTTTCCTTCGTGTATACGGTAACCTTATCAACTTCAAACAAAATTCGGCCTTTTCGACCTGGTTGTATTCCATTTCGTATAACTACTGTATGGATCAGATTCGGGTTAATAATCGAACGAATACAGTTTCTCTGGAAGACGATCAGGATTTCATCTTTCCCGATTCGTCTGATCAGGAAAACCGGGAAAGCCAGCTACAGCACCTCGATCAGGTAATGGGTACCATTTCGCCCGAGGAAATCCAGATGCTGCGAATGAAATATGACGAAGGGCTGGATATTAACGAAATGGCTCAGCAGTTACGGCTAAAAAACAGCGCCGTAAAAATGCGACTAAAGCGCACCCGCGATAAAATCAGACGCTTATACGGCGATCAGCTTTTTTAGGTATAGCTTATCAGTACCTCTGCTAAGAGAGCCTGGCCTATTCTCCCACTTGTGAAATTGTAACTTTGCCGCTTCTGAAATCATATGTGTTGCCCCTCTTGCGGGTTAAATTCTGCTCTTTGGTCAATGGGTAGCCCTTGTGCCATCACTTTACAGGCCAAAGCCCATTTTCGAACATAGCATCCCTAACACCTGTATCGTTAAGATCATGGCCTTTGCTTTAAGTTAATTCGTTCTTCCAATCAACTCTTCGGCTCACTTAACGTCTCATTGCTTACGAATTCCAGGCTCAGGTATCCTGCTTATCGATCAGGCCTGGAGTCACTTGCAAACTTTGGATGAACAGGATTATCTTTTCACCGAAAAGCCTTGCAAAAACAGGTCTTTTTCGCTAATCGTGAAAATGGACAGGCCGTTTTCATCGTTCTAATAGCCTGCTATTTCAACCAAAACCCGGCATACGATGTATAATATCACCAGGGATTAGTTAGCCTGAGACTCGATCTTTTATTTGCTCAACTCCGATTAAAAAATTAAGAACGGATTACCTCTTGAAACAATTTCGTCTCAATACCGGATTTTATTATTACACCAAACAAGAGCGGTTTCAATATAACACCATGAGCACATTTCAGATTGATTTCCCAGGAACTCCCAGCCAATTCACGGCAAAAGCAGGCAACGCCATTCAGGGCAAAGGAGGTAGTTTCGACGGCGACGAATATAAAGGGATCTTTCATATTAAAACAGCGATCGGCGCTGTAGAAGGCACTTACGAAGTAGGTTCACCAATAGGCTCCCAAACGCCTGTTTCTGTAACGATTACCAAAAAACCATTCATTGTTTCAACGAATAAAATCAAAGAAGCAATCAGTGATTTCTTCTGATTTAGCCATTCGTCAATGGCTCTGTTCGTTACAGAGCCAACAGAATTCGTTTGGGCCATTTTCCGGCTATGTAAACCAAGAATTGACTACTTACCAAACGAATATACTCCCTGGCCGATAACCTAATCCTACTGATATACACGTACGTAGTCGACCTCCATACGCTGCGGCCAGATGCTTTCGTCAACGCCTTTCTGTCCGCCCCAGCCCCCTCCAACGGCAACATTCAGAATCAGGAAAAAGGGTTGCTCGAACGGCCACTGCGCTACATCATTACCTAATACCGTTTTTTCGACGGTATAATATTTTTGGTTATCGACGAAAAAATCGATTTTGTTGGTATTCCATTCAATAGCATAGAGGTGAAAATCGGTGATTGCATTTTTAATGGGTACCTCCTGCCCTTTCTGCGTTTTCTTCGCGTGGTTATAGGCTTCGGTATGAATGGTGCCATGAATAACGCCCTCATCGAACCCTACGTGCTCCATAATGTCGATTTCACCACAGCGCGGCCAGCCAACTTTCGAAATATCGGACCCGAGCATCCAGATGGCAGGCCAGGTGCCCCGACCGCTGGGTAGCCTGGCCAGTGCTTCTATGCGGCCATATTTCCACTCGGCTTTGCCTTTCGTAACCAATCGGGCGGATGTATAGGAGTTGCCCTGCCAGTCTTCTTTTCGAGCTTCAATAATCAGTTTGCCGTTTTCAATGCGGGCGTTTTCCGGGCGTCGGTCGGTATAATATTCCAGTTCATTGTTGCCCCAACCGTTCCCACCTACCTCGTAGCCCCATTTTTTGGCATCGGGCAAACCCGGCACTTCGAATTCATCGGACCACACCAGCTTGTAGGCTTTCGATCTGGCCGACGAATCGGCCGGAAGCGTTATATCAGGTGCTTTAAAAGCCAGCAACGCCGTAAGCGTCAGTAAACTTGTAAAAACTACTGTTTTCATCGTGAGCATAAACCATCTAATTTATCCAACCATTTCCTACGGAAGCCCGTTTTGCCTTTCACTGACCCGCTCCTTCACTCTTTAGAAAACGCCCATATCAGAAAATCGGGCATAATCTGGCTCCAGGTTTCCTGATTGTGTTTGCCTCCTTTTATTTCGACATACCGAATGTCGGACCAGGGTGCGTTGGCGGAGTACCGATAGCCTTTTTTTTCCAGTTCGCTGATTAGATCGAGCGTATCGTCGATGGAATCGATAACACCATTGTTATTCCGGTCGCTGGTTTCGTCTTCGGTTCCGGTTTCAAACCAGAATTTGAGGTTACGCGCATACGAACCTTTCCGCACCAGATCATGCATGATCCGGTCGGTTTCGTCGCGATAACCATCTTCAGTGCTTTTGCTACGCCACCAGAACGATCCCGAAAACACACCAGCCCGCCCAAACTGGTCGGGATGGTGAAAAACCAGATCGAAGGCCGACAAACCACCCAGCGAAAAGCCAGCAAAGGCAGAGGTTGCGGGTTCACTACTCACTCGATAATGTTTTTTTATGTATGGTAATAATTCGGTCAGCACAAAATCAGTGTAGAGCCCGGCTTTACTACCTCGGTGCATATAATCGGCACGAGCCGCCGTTCCGTATTCCTGAATACGATCCCCCGCATGAATAGCTACCAGAACAAACGGCTCAATTGCCTGTTTCTGATATAAAGAGTCGAGCACTTCCATCATCCGAAGACGTGCCAAATCCTGGCCATCATTCAGGTAAAGCACAGGATAGTTACGGGTAGTTTGCTCATAGCCCGGTGGTAGCATAATATCCAGATGGACGGTGCGCCGTAGTGGAACCGAAACCAGCGAGTCGTCGTGCCGAACCGAAACGGCCGGTGGTTCAGCAGAAGAAAAGGCCGGAGAATGATCAGCCATAAACGTAATAAATAGCACAAGTAATGGTATCACAACCTGCAAAGTAGGGATTTTTTTGGCAAGAGGCCGTTGTTTTTTGCCGTTACCAGCTATTTCATCTATTTTTCAGTCGTAAAAATCGGTTACTTTTAAACAGCTATCACGTTGCAGCAGGATTATCGAAAATGGTATTCGCACCACCTCGGTCGCGATATTGAGATGCTGGTTTTCGGCAACTGGGGTTACCCTGTCTTGCTATTTCCAACGTCGATGGGGCATTACTATGAATACAAAGACTTCGGTTTTATTGAAACCGTCCGCTGGTTTGTTGAAACCGGCAAAGTGAAGCTCTTTTGCATCGATAGTATTGACCGGGATAGCTGGTATGCCAAACATTTGCACCCGGGCACGCGCATCTGGAACCATGTACTCTACGACCGATTTCTTCATGAAGAACTGGTACCGGGAATACAACGCGAGTGCAATGTTCGAAAAATTGGCGTATCAGGCGCTTCTTTCGGGGGCTATCATGCCTTGAATTTTGCCTTCAGGCACCCCGAACAGGTCGGCCATCTCCTAACCATGGGGGCTGCCTTCGATATCAAATCGTTTCTGGGAGGCTACTACGATGAAAATGTCTACTTCAACAATCCCCCCGATTTTATGCCCAATGCTCAGAATCCCGAGTTCTACCACATGAACATCGTTCTGGGCACGTCGGAATATGATTTTTGTAAAGACGATAACTACCGGATGTCGGGAATTTTAAGCCGGAAAGGCATTCACCATAAACTCGATGTAACGCCCTGGGGTAATCACGACTGGCCGGTCTGGAAAGATCAGTTTCCAAGGTATTTAAGCATGATTTGATGCAGAAGACACGAGATAGTTGAACGTCATACAGCATATTTATATAACGTGACTACACTTGATCGACTCCAGAACCATAGTGCCGAAATCCCCGCTAAACTTAGCGGTTTATCTGAACAGGAACTGATACAGCATCCTCCCGGCAAATGGTCACGAAAAGAAATCCTGGGCCATCTGACCGATTCGGCGATTAATAACCTGAAACGTTTTACTGAGGCCTCATTCGCCAGTGAGCCGTATCTGGTTTGTGGATACAATCAGGATGCTTTAGTAGTTGCCAACCGGTATCAGATGCTGCCCTTGTCTCATCTTATTACACTTTGGAGCAGCCTTAACCAACAGATTTACTATGTTGCCAACGCACTAACTCCAGAACAGCTAGCCCAACCCATTCAATTTGAGAACGCTGACAAACCTGTTCAAACACTCCACTGGCTTATAGACGATTACGTACTACACCTGGAACATCACCTCAAAACGCTGTTATAATCGGTCTGTGCGTCAATAGAGCAGAAACGGGGCAATCTGGCCGATCCAGTCAGTACAGATTAGCAACGACGAAACCCTTTCCTGAAAACGGTTCATGGGCATCGCAAACAAAGCCTCCGATTCGTGTATGCCAAGCAGTTTATCGAGATGATGGGTTCCACTGGAATTTACATGGGTTGGGTAAGTTGCCCACTCAAATTCATTGGGATAAAAATCGGCCACCAGCTTTATAAACAGTAGTATTGACCAAACTGGCCGGAACAGGGTTTTATCCGTAACATGAAACATACAACCTCCACAAAGCTGATCTTTGTATCGGCCCGCCAGTGGGGTAAACGTAATGGCCCGCGCAATCACCCCCGACAACCGCAACGCGTTGAACGCTTCGGCAATCCAGATTCCGCTTAACCAGGGCGCACCGGCAATCTGAAAGGGCGTAGCCGTTCCACGGCCTTCGCTCAGATTGGTAGCCTCCAGCAACCCAAGTCCCGGATAGAGCTGGGTTGCTTCGGCACTAACCATTGCGGGCGAGGTAGGAATAAATGAGGGTTGCCAGTCGGAAGCAAACTGCCAACGCTGCCACCCTTCAACTGGCACTACCGTTAAGGTCAACGCAGGAAACCGTGTATTTTGCCAGAACCGGGCTAGTTCGCCCATCGTACATGAGGCCCGCAATGGCATACGCCAGCGCCCAATAAACGATGCACAGAATGCTTCATCGAGCATTGGCCCCTCAATCAGTTCCATACGCCCCGAAATTGGGTTCGGCCGATCGAGGACAATCAGCTTTTTCTGAGCTTCGCAACAGGCTTCCATCAAATACGACAATGTCCAGAGGTAGGTATAAAAACGGCAACCAATATCGGGCAGATCGACAACTATCGTATCAACATCGACCAGATCAATAGTAGCCGGTCGGAGCTTATTGCCATATAAACTAATGACTGGCAATCCGGTCAGAACATCGCGGCCATCGGGCATCTGTTTTCCATCCTCTCCAATTGCTTCCAGGCCGTGTTCAGGTGCGAAAAGTTTCATTACGGCAAAACCACGCTGCAACAAGGCCAGCCGCGAGGGCGTATAGGCCGTTGTGGTGGCCGCCTCATTGGTAACAAAGGCCAACTTCCTGTTTGCATAAGCGGATGCCTCTTCCAGGAAAAGATCAATTCCAAAACGCACTGACATGGTAATTGCTGCTCATCGTATGGCTAAGGTACAATCGAAAACAGTATTTATTTACTCCTCCTGGCGATTAAGAAAAGCTTACCCAAGGCTAGACAAAACCTGCTTCCAGTCGCTCCTGCCTATAATTGGGGGAGTAGCGTGCAGTTATTGGCCAGGTTCCAGGAGCAAATGCGCTGGCAATATACCAGCCAGCGTTGTGACGGTATCGCATTAACAGAACACCCCAAACCGGATACCCATTCGGAATAACTCTATCCTACATCTGTTGAAACATCATCGAAACCTTGTAAGTTTGAGATTCCAAAAGAAGAGTGCTGTCATAAATTGTTGTCCGATTGTTGTACGACTGCATCGATTTTACAAGCTAAAACCATGAGCACAGTTACTAAGATTGGTATTTTATTTGGCCAGGAAAACACATTTCCACAGGCTTTCGTTGACCGGGTCAATGAAAAACAGCGTACGTTTCCGGCCGAATTTGTTTCAATTGACCAGGTTACCCAGAGCGTTCCCACCGACTATGCCGTCATTATCGACCGCATCTCTCAGGATGTTCCCTTCTACCGGGCATTTTTAAAAAATGCAGCTTTGACGGGCACTGCCGTTATCAATAATCCGTTCTGGTGGAGCGCCGACGAAAAGTTTTTCAACAATGCACTGGCCGTTCAATTGGGCGTTCCGGTTCCCAAAACAATTCTTCTTCCCTCCAAAGAGCGTCCCGACGATACCAATCATAACTCGTTTCGTAACCTTAACCACATGAACTGGGATGCTATTTTCGAGCATATTGGTTTCCCGGCATTCATGAAACCCCACGCTGGCGGTGGCTGGAAGAGTGTTTATAAAGTCGATAACCCAGAGCAGATGTTCAGAGCCTACGACGAAACCGGCCAGTTGGTGATGCTCTATCAGGAAGCGATCGATTTTACGGACTATTTCCGGTGCTACTGCATTGGCGGGAAAGATGTTCGGATTATGCCTTATGAACCGCGCAATCCGCATCATTTGCGCTATGCCGCCGAAATGAAAACAACTGGCGACGCGGGTAAAAAACTGCTGAAAACAATGACCGACTACGTGCTGAAACTCAACCACGGACTCGGCTACGATTTCAATACGGTTGAATTTGCCGTACGCGACGGCATTCCAATCGCTATCGACTTTTGTAATCCTGCGCCCGATGCCGATATTCATTCGGTTGGTCAGGAAAATTTCGACTGGGTTGTTGAAGCGGCCGCTAACATGGCCATCGAACGGGCCAAAAAACTTAAAAAGGGCAAGGACAACCTAACCTGGGGAACGTTTGTGCGGCATTCGGTAATGGGCGAACCCTTTGCTTCAGCAAAACCTGCCAAAGCCGAGAAGAGCCCTAAGGTTGATAAGGAAGAGAAACCAAAAAAGCAAAAAAAATAAAACCTGACTACTAGTTATCCCCCCCCCGTAGGGTTCTCCTCCTTACGGGGGTACAATCTGTGCTCAACCACTATTTTGCTGGCTGTGTCACCGGTTGCATGGATTGATGTTCGAATACAACCACCATCAGATACAGTTACTTCCACCAGTAAATGAAAAAAAGCTTATCTGCTATCTACCTGCTCACTATTTTCCCGCTTCTTACTGCCTGCACTCCCAGCACATTAGCCCCCAGACCTGTACTGATCAGTTCCAATCAGCTTGTTTATTATACCAATAGCATTCTCCATCGCATTGTTACTTCCAACGATTCGCTATCGTATGAACCGGCCGATTACGAACTGAGTATCAACCGGATTACCTATCAAACCACACTAAACGACGGCACAACCGTTACAGCGTCGGGCATCGTTTATGTGCCCAGTCGATTAAACTCGCCCAATCAACAGTATCCTTTACTCAGCTTCCAGCACCCAACTGCGTTTTCGGATGCCGAAGCCCCATCGGGAACCGATTTCAGCGTTGTTAGTTTTTCGTATCCGATTTATTTCGCTACGCACGGATACATCGTTGCCTGTCCCGATTACATCGGCTATGGCGCAGCCGACCATGTACCGCACGACTACGAATACCGCCAGACACTGGCCCGAGCCACCGTCGACATGATGCTGGCCACCAAAAGCTTTCTGGCCCAACAGAACATTGAGTGGACCAATCAGCTCTTTCTGGCGGGCTACTCAGAAGGCGGCTACGCAACCATGTCGGCCCAACAACTTATTGAACAGAAATATTCGGATGAGTTACCAATAACCGGATCAAGTTGTGGCGCCGGGCCTTACGCCATGCCCGCTTTCTTCAAGTATGTGACTCAGCAACCGACCGTTGGCGGTGTTGCCAATTACATCTATGCCTGGGAAACTCTAAGCTACGATCGCATCTATGGCCTGAATAATCCTGTCAGCTACTACTTCAAAGAGCCCTATGCCAGCCAGATTGGCCAGTCGCTCGACAATGCCCGTTCCATTGCCCTAAGTTTCGACCAGATTTGTACAGATCAGTTTCGGGCCGATGTCACCAATCCCATATCGCCTTTCGGTAAAGCACTGTCTGATAATGACTTGTCCAACTGGGACTCGCATACAACCACTCAACTGGTTCATAGCGAAGAAGACGAAATCATACCGTTCCTAACGTCTCAGCAGACCTATACATCGATGCGGCAACATGGTTCATCGAACCTGAGTCTGGTGGCGCTCCCCACAGGCTCGCACGTGCCAACCGAAGTGCTGTTTATGCGCCGTTCGCTGAACTGGCTTGAACAGCAAAAAAAGTAAACAGCTCTCCAGTACAGCTCCAGCCGTGCCACCTAACAGTGGCACGGCTGTTTTGCTTACAACCCAATCGATTTTGGGTCTATTCCCGTATCCTGTGCCGACGCTCGCAGAATGGCCAGCATTTCAATATAACTAAACAAGCGGCCGTCGATGTAGTCCTGTTCTTCAGGATCGGCAAAGTTCTTTTTTTCTTCCAGGTCACGAATGTTGGCATGAATCGTAATCAGCACATCCTGAATAAACTCTTCCAGTTGTTGCGAATTGGTAGTCATCAGTTTGATCGTTCAATACGTCTTGTTTTGTATACAGTAGCAAAACCATCTTTCTTACGCTGAGTTTATAAAAAAAGCAGTACATTTCTTTCGATTTAAAAGTATATTTAGTCCAGATTTTATTGACAAAACCAACCCATCGACACTTATATTTTCATCGAATGCCTGTATTCACACTTGGGATTGAAGAAGAGTTTCAAACGATCGATCCCGTAACGGGCGAGCTACGCTCGCATATGTCCAAGATTGTTGATGGTGGACAGATCGTCCTCCAGGAGCGCGTAAAAGCCGAAATGCACCAGGCAGTCGTTGAGGTTGGAACAAATATTTGTAACAACATTCATGACGCCCGGCAAGAAGTAACCTACCTCCGCAGGATGATCATTGAGCTGGCCGAAAACCAGAACCTTAAAATTGCAGCAGCCGGAACGCACCCTTTCTCCGACTGGCAGGATCAGCTCATTACGCCCAACGAACGCTACGACCGACTCATCGACGAAATGCGCGACGTAGCCCGCTCGAACCTGATCTTTGGGTTGCACGTACACGTAGGTATCGATACCCGAAACGAAGGTATTCAGATCATGAACGCCGTTCGGTATTTCCTGCCGCATATTTATGCGCTGTCGACCAACTCTCCGTTCTGGCGAGGACGCAATACGGGCTTCAAATCGTATCGTTCCAAAGTATTCGATAAATTTCCGAGAACGGGTATTCCCGATTTTTTTGCCTCTGCGGCCGAATATGACGAGTACATCAACCTGCTCGTCAAAACCAATTGCATCGACAATGGCAAGAAAATCTGGTGGGACATTCGCCTGCATCCGTTTTTCAATACCATCGAATTCAGAATTTGCGATGTACCCATGCGCATGGATGAAACCATTTGTCTGGCAGCCATTATGCAGGCGCTGATTGCCAAAATCTATAAACTGCACAAACAGAATTTGAATTTCCGACCCTACCGGCGCATTCTGATCAACGAAAACAAATGGCGGGCGGCCCGCTACGGCATCGAAGGAAAACTGATCGATTTTGGTAAACAGGAAGAAGTACCAACGCACCATCTGATTCACGAACTGCTCAATTTTATTGATGACGTTGTCGACGAACTGGGTAGCCGGGCCGAATGCGAATACGTGCTAAAAATCCTTGAAATGGGTACTGGCGCCGACCGGCAGTTGGCAGTGTTTCAGCAGCACAACGACCTGAAGAAGGTTGTCGATTATATTGTGGAGGAAACTTCTTTCGGAATAAGCTAGTTTTTTCTGAATAAAGCGGCCCCAAAGCCGCGCAAGGTTAACAATACGGCTGTGAAGCCGTCCTACACTATGAGCTTAGTAAAAATTGCTGTTCTGGACATGAATAACAACCATCCCAATGAGGGAATGCGCTGTATTCTGCAACTGATTCGAAACGTTCAGGGCAATCATCAACAAGCTGACTTATCGGTCGGGCTATCTTACGATGTGTTTAATGTTCGGGCCAGTAACGAACTTCCGGGTCTGGACTACGATATTTATATTTCGTCGGGTGGGCCGGGCAGTCCGCTGGCTACCGACGACGATTGGGAAAAACGTTTTTTCGCTCTCGTTGATCAGCTATTCAACTGGAATCGGACCAACGATCGAAAAAAGTATATGTTCCTGATTTGCCATTCCTTTCAGTTGACCGTCCGGCATCTGGGCGTAGGCAAACTGAGTCGGCGTAAATCAACATCCTTTGGTATTTTTCCGGTCCATAAAACCGACGATGGCTGTTCGGAACCGTTGTTTCAGCAATTGCCCGATCCATTTTATGCCGTCGATTCGCGCGATTTTCAGATCACCGAGCCCAACATAAACCGCATGAATGACATGGGCGCGTCGATTCTTTGTCTGGAAAAAATTCGGCCGCATGTTCCTCTCGACCGGGCCATTATGGCTATCCGGTTTTCGCCCGAAGTGATTGGTACTCAATTTCATCCGGAAGCCGATAATGAAGGGATGCTTCGTTATTTCCTGACCGACGAAAAACGGAATCAGATCGTTCGGAACTTCGGTCAGGAAAAATACGATGCAATGGTGGCCTACCTGCAGGACCCCGACAAAATTGCCCTGACCGAATCGGTTATTTTGCCAGAATTCCTGAATCAGGCTATTGCCACGCTGGCTGCTACGGATCAGTATATCGAACAGTCTTAACTTTTTCTTGATAGGATTGACACGATCACATAGTTGCTAAAGTAATCTTGAAAATCCTGTTAATCCTGTCAAAAAAACTATGATCCAATCCATTCGCCAAGTCTTCAACCAAGCGTTCAGCCCGGACCGTTACCGGGCTTTTTTGGACAAAATAGAAACCGAACTCCCCGGTCAGCTAGACTTTCGCGTGGCCGAAACCCCCGTTTTTGTCCCCAAAGTGTTAACCGACAAATTGCTCGCAGCCTGCAACGACATCGTGAACGTAATCACGCGCGACGATTTCAAGGCACTTACCGAACGGGCTATTCCCGAAGGTCAACGCGTTCCGAATGAAGATTCGCACACGCAATTTATGGCTGTTGATTTTGCCGTTTGCCGGGATATGGACGGCCAATTGACTCCGCAGCTTATTGAACTACAGGGCTTTCCGTCGTTATACGGTTTTCAACCCTTTTTGGCCGATCAGTTTCGGGCCAGCTATCCAATACCGGACAATCTTTCGCATCTGTTTACGGTTTCGACGAATGCCGGGTATCTCGAACAACTTCGGCAAATGATCGTAGGCGATTGTAAGCCAGAAGAGGTTATTTTGCTCGAAATTTATCCCGAAAAGCAGAAAACCCGGATCGATTTTACCCTGACTCAGCAATACCTTGGCGTGGCACCCGTTTGCCTGACCAAAATCAGAAAAGAAGGTCGACAACTGTTTTACGAAAAAGAGGGACGACAAATACCGATTCGACGGATCTACAACCGGCTTATTTTCGACGATTTACAGAATTACCCCGACTTAAAAACCGACTTTCGGTTAACCGACGATGTTGATGTTGACTGGGTTGGGCATCCAAACTGGTTTTTTCGAATCAGCAAATTCACATTGCCCCTGCTGAAAAGTCCGTATGTACCAGCGAGCTATTTTCTGTCGGATCTGAACGAATACCCAACCGATCTGGAAAATTATGTGCTGAAACCGCTGTTTTCGTTTGCCGGTAGTGGCGTAAAACTTCATATCAGCCAGGCCGACCTTAACGCCATCCCAACCGAACAACGCAGTGGCTATCTGCTTCAGCGCAAAGTACGGTATGAACCCGTGATCCAGTCGCCCGATGGCCTGGTCAAATCCGAAATCAGGATGCTGTTTATCTGGCCTAAAAATGCCCCCCGCCCTACTCTGCTCACCAATCTGAGCCGACTAAGCCGGGGCGAAATGATTGGTGTAAACTTCAATAAAAACAAAGACTGGGTTGGCGGTACGGTCTGTTTTTTCGAGAAGTAACCTACCCATGCCGGTTTAATTAAGCGGGTCGGTTATTTTCCAATGCGAAGATGATAACTGCCAAAGGGAATCAGGGTAACAGGTGTTGAAATAGTGGGGCCAATGATAAGTGGGATATAGGCCGCTAAATCGAACGCATGGCGCCGTCGGTCGAATCGAATACCCGCCGATAATACACCGGCGAAATCGACACTCCCACTCCCGATCAGGATAAAATTTTCGGAGATAAAGGTAAGTTTCGGGCTAACTTTTCGAACCAGTCCAAACGTGCCAACAACATTGCGGGAAACCTCGCCACCCGAAAGGCTCCATCCTAATCCATACGTTGTGTTGTTCTGACGATCACCCGTTGTAACGATTCCCTGTACATAGCCAATGCCCTCCAGTATTCCGTCGAACCGAACAGCAGCATATTGTGCATTTATGCCCACCCTAACCCGATTTTGGCTACCAACCGGAACCGTCAGTTTGGTATTGACGCTAAATAAATTGGTTGGCAGGAATGAATAGAATGTAGTACCAACGCTCCAGTTATCGGTAACGCCGTACTCGAATTGACTGATATACAAATAATAGTTTCGGTAATAGAGTTTCCCTCTTTCTGCCGAAAAAGCCGTAGGCACCAGCCGCATTGTTTGTGGAAACAAATTAGGATACACCTCCCCCTGGGCCTGACTACCCAGTTGCTCTATCCGAACAATTTGATCGGCTCTCAGGCGAATTTCGCCCAGATTACCCGTTCGGATAACCGCTTCCACACTATCCTGATGCACTAATTCGCCCCGAAGTTGGGTGCCATCGTTAAGAATAATAGCATACGTTCGTTTTAACGCTGTAGAGCTATCCTTTTTTTTGTAGTACTCGTTCTGTGCCCAAACGAAACAGGGTATCAACCATAAGCAACCAAACAACAGATACTTCATAAGTCGCGAAAAGCAAACAGAGGTGGGATATTACTGGCCATTTTAAGACCGGCTTGTTCGCTAAACGAGCCATTCTGGCCTCATTTTCGGGGTCTATAGGCTGGTGAACCGTAGGTTTCAACAAGTTGTTCTTTTAGAATGGTTTGCCCCGGATACAGTGCTTTCAACAGTTGTAATGCGCCATAATCCAGTGTCCTGTGCAGCATAGTATCCTGCTCGACAACTCCTTTGCTATACAGGAAAGAAAACCGAACGGGTAGAATGTAGTTGCCCTCATACACTGGCTTTAAGGGCGGTAACTTCCTTAGTGCCTGGTTAATAGTTTTTTCAAAACCATAATCAGTTTCACTCGGGTTCAGTGTTCTTATATCCTGAATATGTCCAGCCGAATCGATTTTAAAGTGGGTAAATAAGCTCGTTTTAGTAAAAACTTTTGCCCCGATGGCCATTCGGGGATAGACCATCCGTTTGGCCAAAACAGCCCTGAAGACAGGGTCCTGATCCAGCCCTGAAAATTGCTGTGTCGGCATAAGACAGAAAAGCAGTATTCCTCCAATGAGTTTACCCATTTTCTCGGGACTCTCTCCCTAAAACAGCCCCTATTTTACGGTTTGTTTACTTGCCGGAAATTTAGGACCAAAAAACAAATTATAACCTATGTAAGGGTAGAAATGGATTTTCTTACCATTCCAGTAGTAATTGTCTCGATACAACAGGCCATAAACCCCCAGATCGAACGCATGACGGCGCCGGTCAATACGGAGCCCTAACGACAACCGCGACCGTTCGCCATTGTCGCCGTAGGCATAATAGCGTTTGCCCAGATTAATTTTATTATCGCTCAGCAAGGTAAGCCCCGGCCGCAGTTGATACGTCAGTCCCAGCGTAAGAAACGATTGCCGGGGAGCCCGCTCGTAGGTATAGGGCGTTGGATAATAAGACGACCAGTACTGATAAACGCGCTGCCTGCCCCAATCGACCAAACCGTAGCCCAGCGTCAGATTTCGCTGCCGGTTACCAAGGGATAACAACGCCTGAGCCGTCCAGATGCCAGGTCGGTTCCAGTCGCTGTTGGTTTGGGGCTGATAAGCCACATTGAGGCCAAGCTGAATTTTGCGACCAATAGGGGCGCTAAGTTTCGTTTGAAGTCGATAATTGTTGGACAGATAATTTCCGACTGTCAGATACCCGTCGTAATTCAGATAGGGAACCGGAACGAGAAAATTGGCTCCAACACTCCAAAATCGATTGATGCCATACTGAGCTTCATTATACATCAACCAGGTATTCCGGTAATAAAACTGACCTTTTTCGGGATTATAGGCTGCCTGCCCCAACAACACCCAGGGCGAAAACCGATTGGCAACCTGCCGGGTCGAATCGCCCAGCACCCGTCTGTCTACCCGCACCGTATCGACATGATCCAGTAGTTCCGGCTCAAAGTACGTTAACCGACCGTTCCGGTTCCGAACAGTAATCATCGTACTGTCGCGTTTAACGAACTGGCCTTCAATCCGCACACTATCTTTCAGCACAAAGACGGTATACACCGATGAAGTGGCCGACACCTGCGTTGATCGTGGGCGAATGGGCAATATACCAATCAACTGCTCCCGCTCCACATAGGTCATTTCGCCACCCGGTTTTCTGACCGTAATCAGCAGGCTATCTTCCCGAATAATTTTTCCGCGAACAACCAGTCCATCGCGCAGTAACAGAAACGATTGGTGGCGTTTTAAATCTTCGGCCGTTACCTTAACCCCCTGGGCGAATCCCAAAATTGGGCAAAGAAGCAACAAAAGAAGAACTGTTTTCATCATTACGGGTGTTAAGATCAAGAGACGCAAAGTTATTCCAAGAGATGCAGGCGGTTACCCACCGACAATTATTTTTTCAACACGTAGCACAGACCTCCGATTTCCCCTTAGCGTTGGAAATTGAACGGGCAGATGGGGTAAATATTTACTCAACGGACGGAAAACCGTATATCGATCTGATTTCAGGCATTGGTGTGAGTAATGTTGGCCATCGCCATCCGCGTGTTCTGGAAGCCATAAACCATCAGTTGGATAAGTATCTGCATCTGATGGTTTATGGCGAATATATTCAGACTCCCCAAACCCAACTGGCTCAGGCACTGTCCGAAACGCTACCACCCGGCCTCGACATTGTTTATTTCACCAACTCGGGTACCGAAGCGGTGGAGGGTGCCATGAAAGTGGCCAAACGGTATACGGGCCGAAGCGAGATCATTAGCTGCGTCAACGCCTATCATGGCTCTACCCAGGGTGCCTTGTCGCTTTCGGGCGACGAAAATTTCAAACGCAATTATCGCCCTCTCCTGCCCGATGTTAGACACATCCGCCACGGACATTGGGACGATATTGAACACATCACATCCCGAACGGCTGCCGTAGTGATGGAAGTAATTGGTGGTGAAGCCGGTGTTCGGGTACCCGAAGCAGCTTACCTTCAGGCCATCCGGCAACGTTGTACGGACGTGGGAGCCTTGTTGGTTTTCGATGAAATTCAGACGGGGTTTGGCCGTACAGGGACCTTCTGGGCATTCGAAGGCTTCGGCCTTACGCCTGATATTGTGCTATGCGCCAAAGGCATGGGTGGTGGTATGCCTATCGGTGCTTTCATTAGCTCGGCCAACATTATGCACGTGCTTCGCAACAATCCAATGCTGGGGCACATTACTACCTTTGGCGGGCATCCGGTTTCGTGCGCGGCCTCACTGGCTACGCTGCGTGTTATTCGGGATCAACGGCTATTCGAAGCTGCTGAAGCCAAAGGACAACTCTTTAGACACTTGCTACAGCATTCGGCAATTCGAGAAATACGGGGAAAAGGGCTGATGCTGGCCGTGGAGTTCGACTCGTTCGATATACTGAAACCTGTGATCGACCGAGCCATTGATCATCCCGGTATGGGAGTGATTACCGACTGGTTTTTGTTTTGTAACAACTCGATGCGAATAGCTCCTCCATTGATAATTTCCGACGACCAGATACGCCAGGCCTGTTCCATCATACTGGAGGCCATCGACGCTACCGCATCAGGGAAACACAACCGATAAAGTACCCACTACCAATGCCAGACTAAAGATGATCAACAGCCCGATAAGCACAGTTCGGAATAAACTACTGGGTTGTTTGGTAGATTGATTTGCCATGCTATATTCTTATCGGTGTTGATCCTGTATACAAATATGCACAGTTAAAAATATAGTTGCACTACCTTTTGCCAGATATTATTCTGCCATTCGATAGAATATTGGGCTAAAATGGTCTTTCACAAAGGAATATTTCCATGTTTTTTCCTTGGCATACTGGCCACCTTATTTTCCAGCATACCAAACGCCCGAATGAGTTTTTGCCGTGTTTGATCGGGCATAATTACCTCGTCGATATACCCCCGATGAGCAGCCCTGTAGGGGTTGGCAAATTTTTCGGTATAGTCCTGTACTTTTTCCTGAAGTTTGGCCTGCGGGTCGGTGGCTTCGGCAATTTCGCGTTTGAAAATAATTTCGGCCGCACCGCTGGCACCCATTACGGCAATCTCGGCCGATGGCCAGGCATAGTTCAGATCGGCACCGATGTGTTTCGAATTCATCACATCATACGCCCCTCCATAGGCTTTACGCGTAATGACCGTCACGCGTGGCACTGTGGCTTCACAAAAGGCATATAATAGTTTGGCACCGTTGGTGATGATGCCATTCCACTCCTGATCGGTGCCGGGCAAAAAGCCGGGTACATCTTCAAGTACCAGCAAAGGGATATTGAAACAATCGCAGAATCGAACGAAACGAGCCGCTTTGGTACTGGCATTAATATCGAGTACGCCAGCCAGTACGGCCGGTTGATTACCTACCACACCAATACTACGGCCCGCAATCCGGGCAAACCCCACAACAATGTTTTCGGCAAAGTTTTTATGCACCTCCATAAAACTGTCGGCATCGACCAGTTCGGCAATCACCTCGCGCATGTCGTAAGGCTGGTTCGGGTTGTCGGGAATAATACTGTTTAATGCCGAACGGCTTTCGTCGGTCGGTTCATAGGCATACCGAGTGGGCTCATCTTCGCAATTTTGTGGAATATAACTCAATAGTCGTTTAATATGCTGAATACAAAGCAGCTCGTTTTCGCAGGCGAAATGTGTCACACCTGATTTGGTGCTATGCGTGCTGGCTCCACCCAGTTCTTCGGCCGTCACCGTTTCATGCGTTACCGTTTTAACTACGTTAGGCCCGGTCACGAACATATAGCTCGTATTCTCAACCATAAAAATAAAATCGGTAATGGCCGGACTATACACAGCGCCACCAGCGCATGGCCCCATAATGGCCGATAATTGCGGAATCACGCCCGACGCTTTCGTATTCCGGTAAAAAATATCGGCATAGCCTGCCAGCGACAGAACGCCCTCCTGAATCCGAGCTCCTCCCGAATCGTTCAAACCAATAAGAGGAGCGCCGTTTTGCATGGCCAGGTCCATGAGCTTACAAATTTTTTCGGCATGGGTTTCGGACAGAGCACCACCAAAAACCGTAAAATCCTGCGCAAACACGTAGACGAGCCGACCGTCGACCGTACCATAGCCCGTTACGACACCATCGCCCAGATAGTGCTCCTTGTCGAGCCCAAAATCGCGGCTCCGATGCATCACAAACTTACCAATCTCTTCGAAGGACCCTTCATCCATCAAAAGTGCAACCCGCTCGCGGGCGGTGAGTTTTCCTTTAGCGTGTTGGTTATCAATTCGTTTCTGACCTCCGCCAAGCTCAGCTTCAGCGTTTTTTCGGGCCAGCATATCAATTTTTGATGGTTTGGGATTGAGCGGAGAATCGGTCTCAGGACGGGTTTCGGCTTGCATACACGTTGTTGAAAAATTTCAGTAGAGACAAAGTTAAATTTTCTTCTTAATTCCAACGATTCTATTTCTGTTTGTATCCTTAGGGGTCTAAACCTAGTTACACCATGCATAGACTTATCCTTTCAGGCATCCTGCTAGCGCTATGTTTAGTGGTGGATGGATGCTATCGGCCTTACGCACCGGCTCCGCCGACTTCAGGCGACACCTACCGGCCGGTTTATGCCCCCTTTTCCGAAGTCCGTTCGGTGCAGACGCTGGAACCCCAACCGTACAAAAATGCCGGAAAAATCTACATTAAAGATAAATTCCTGTACATCAACGAGGTTGGAAGCGGTATTCATATTGTCGATAATAGTCATCCCGAAAAACCGGTTCAGGTGGCGTTTATTGCCATCATGGGTAATCAGGAACTGGCTATTAAAGACAGTATTCTCTATGCCGATAACGTAACGGATCTGGTGGCGCTCAATATTGCGGATCCGCATAATATCCGTCTGGTAAAGCGTCTTCAAAATGTATTCGACTATTCGGCCTACCCGTTAGCCACGAATGTACGTTTCGAATGCGCCGACCCGGCAAAAGGGGCCGTTATTCGCTGGGAGAAAACCGCTGTCGAAAATCCTCAGTGCTATCGCTAAGACCTGATCTATCCTAACCTACAACCTTCATGAGAACATTCAGCTATCTGCTACTGGCCACTATTCTATTCATCCAGGCCTGCCAGACTACTGGTAGCGATTCGCCCTCCCCCGGCACCGGGGTTGGCGGTTCAACGGCCCGGTTTACCATCAGCGGTAACACACTCTACACCGTTAGCAATACCGCTCTGCAAGCCTACGACATTTCGAATAGCAGCAACCCCCAGAAAGGTAGCAGAACCTCGCTGGGGGTTGGCGTTGAAACGATTTCCCCCTACCAGAACAACCTGTTCATCGGCACACAAACGGGTATGTATATTTTTGATACCAATGCCGGGAATCCGAAACAGCTTAGCTTATATACCCATATTCTAAGCTGTGATCCGGTAGTTGCGCAGGGCAACTATGCCTATGTTACACTCCGGAGTGGCACCAATTGCCGGAATCAGTCTGTTTCCATCAACAGCCTGGATGTAATCGATATCAGCGATCCCACTAAGCCACGGCTGGTTCAGAGCTATCCGATGACCAATCCGCGTGGCCTGGGTGTCGACAGCACCTTGCTGTTTGTCGGTGAAGGAGATTATGGCCTGCGCGTAATGGACATTAGCAACCCGGTCGATATTAAGGAACTGGAATACTTTTATGACACCAAGACCTACGATGTAATTCCAACTAGGAAACTGTTGATCGTTACGGGACCGAAGGGCATATATCAGTACAGCTATGCCGATCTGAACAAGTTAAAGTTACTCAGTCAAATCCCGGTAGAGCCATGAAAATTTCTCTCCTGATTGGGTTGCTGATAGGGCTTAGCGACCTGCTTTTCACGGCTAATGCCCAATCGGTAAGCTCGGTACCGAACAGCCAGAACGCGCAGGGGTATCTTCCGCGGTGGATCGTCAAATTTGCGCCCTTAAGTCTCATCGATCCCAGCAATACCATTCAGTTTGGCGTCGAACGGGTCGTCAGTCAGCAAAACTCGCTACAGGCTGAATTTGGCTATGGTTGGCAGGGGATAAACGCCTGGAATCGCGGGAATGAAACACGCTACAGCAACTTTGAAGTTTGGCGCGGCCGGGCCGAATGGCGACATTACTGGCGTCGAGCCCCGGCTCCGATTGGTGGTTATACGGCCATCGAAGGCTTATACCGACGTGACAATGCCATGGAACATGGAACTGTAGGGATCGGATCTTCTCTCGATATCTACCAGTATCAGTATTACCAGATGTATTCACTCCCGATTTCAAATCAGGTCTGGGCCCTTACTGTAAAGGTTGGCCGCCAGTTTTCCATGTCAGCCAACAACCGATTGCTGGGCGACTTTTATATGGGTTTAGGGTACCGGACTGGCACTACCAGCCAGCCACATCGGCCTGATGGATACAATTATTATTACCCTAGTGGCCTCATAATCGACCCGTTTAATCTAAATCGGTACCCAAATCTCAACGCGTCGTTCGGTATAAAAGTGGGATATGCTTTCTGATTTTTCCAGCACTTTCACCGCAGAGACCGCCAAGATCAACCGCAACGTACACAGCGGATTGCTTCGTGACCTTTGCGCTTATCTTAGCGACCTCTGCGGTAAAAACCCAATCTGATTTTTTGCAAAAGTCCTGCTCAATTTTGTATCGGGCTTATAATCGAATTTTTGTCGGGCTGAAATTTCGCGTTTCTTTGCAGCAAAACGCGAATGATTACTGCTTGAAAAACCGACTCTTTTTCTTCATCACGGTTTGGTTCTGGCCGTTTCTGACAATGGCTCAGCCGCTCGGCGGTCAGCGTGTTTTTTCATTTCTCGATCTGCCTACCCACGCACGTGTGGCAGCCCTGGGCGGTCAGGTAGCATCGGCCACCCAGCCCGACGGCTCCTACCATCTTAACAATCCGGCGCTGGCCGATTCCATCCGCGACAACCAGCTTTCGTTAAGCCTGATGCCGTATCTGGCTGCGGCCAAATATTATACCCTGCACTATGGATTGCCTTTTGGCGCGGGACAGGCCGGCCGAAAGGCGCACTGGGCTGCCGGTATGCAATACCTGAGCTACGGACAGTTTACGCTGACCGATCCGGCCGGGAACTCGCTGGGCACTTTTTCGGCCAACGACTACGCTGTTAGTCTCACCCATGCCCGTACAGAAGGAAATTTCACTCTCGGGGCAACGCTGAAAGCCGTTGGTTCGAGCATCGAAACCTATTCGGCATTTGGGATTCTGGCCGATCTGGGGGGCGTATGGCGACACCCGAAACAGGAATTAAGCTTCGGTCTGGTAGCAAAAAACGTTGGCTACCTACTTAAGAACTACGGCCCTTCTGAGGCCAGCCTGCCATTCGATCTTCAGGCGGGCGTAACGCTAAAACCTAAACACGCCCCTGTTCGACTGACGTTAACGGCCCATCATCTACAGCAATTCGACATTACCTACAACGACCCAACCCTGAACGTCCGGTATGATCTGAATGGAAATCTGATCCCGCAGACAACCAGTGTTACCGAAAAAATTGCCCGACATCTGAGCGTTGGAGTCGAGCTGCTGATTAGCCGAAATGTGCATATTCTGGCGGGCTACAATCACCTCAAACGTCAGGAAGGCAAGCTCACCACCGGGGGCGGTGGTGCTGGCATTTCCTTTGGCGCATCCATTCAGGCGCGCGGTTTTCAGCTCACCTATGGGCGTTTTTCGTCGGTTCCCACAGCAGGCACCAGCCAGCTATCCCTGCGCATTGATCTGGATCGTATTATCCGATAAGCGTTATCATCCGTCCGTGTAATTCTCATAGCCTATAGCCGAACTATGAATTATATTTCAGGCATAATCATTTGGACAAAATAAAGTAAACGTTTATTTTAAACAAGAATTTAAAGTCCAGAGCAGGTAAGCGAAAACTTTTTTTCAAGTTACGCTGTATGTGTATAGTCAACTGAGTTTACTTAGTTTATCTCGTTGGTCATCTACCATTCATTGCCTATTCTGATTATGGACGATAACTACTCGGATTCGTCTGACCGGGGTATTGATTATCCCATTCGATGGCGTACCAACCTATTCTGGCTGGCCCCTCTCCTGTTGTGCCTACTAACTGGCTATCAGGCTATTGCTCAAAAAGTCGTTGTCAGAGGTAAAGTTCTCAACGCCCGTACCAACGAAGCTGTTGAGTTTTCAAATGTCGTTATTACCGGCACCACTACCGGCACCCAGTCGGACCTGAACGGTGCTTATGCCCTTGAACTTTCGCCGGGAACAGTTACCCTAAAAGCGTCATTTGTTGGCTACGCGCCCGATTCAAAAACCATCACCATCGACGGGTCGAAGAAGGTAATCGTTTTGAATTTTCGCTTGCAGCCTCAGCAAAAAAATCTGTCTGAAGTGACCGTGAAAGGTAAGAAAGAACGCTATCGGAACAAAGGTAATCCGGCCGTTGCGCTGATCGAAAAAGTAATTGCGCACAAAGCTCAGAACCGAAAAGAAGCGTTCTCCTTTTACCAGTACAACAAATACGAAAAGATCGAATTTGACCTGAGTAACATTTCCGAAAAATTCCGAAACCGGCGCTCACTCAAAAAATTCGATTTCGTCTTCAATTATCTCGACACCTCGCAGGTGACGGGTAAAGTGAACCTGCCGATCTACCTGAAAGAGTCGGTTTCTAATGTGCTGTATAGCCGCAATCCAGAGCGAAAAAAGGAAGTTGTAGACGCCGAAAAGATGACCGGACTCGGCAATTATGTCGATAATAACGGCATCAAGGTGTATCTGGAAACGCTCTATCAGGATGTGAATGTTTATGATAACAACATCATGCTGCTGTCGAATCAATTTCTGGGCCCTACGGCTCCACTGGCTCCGCAGTTCTACAAATTTGTTATCATCGACTCGACCGACATCAAGGGCGTTCGGTGCGTCAACCTGGGGTTTTCGCCCCGAAACAAAACCGATCTGTTGTTTCAGGGCACGATGAGCATTGCGCTCGATTCGAGTTATGCGATTCGGAAAGTGGTGATGGGCTTCTCGAAAGACATCAATGTCAATTTCGTGACTGATATGCGGCTGGCACAGGAATATGATTTTGTGCAGGATCAGGGGCTGATGCTAACCAAAGACGAGCTGGCCATTGAATTTAATCTGCTTAAGAAAGAGAACGGCATGGGGCTATTTGGCCAGCGCAGTGTGTCGTATCGGGATTATATTCTGAACCAGCCTATCGACCTGAAGCGATTTAGTGGGCTTTCGACCGATATAAACCGGGATGCTCAAACGCGTAGCGATACCTATTGGGCCGAAGCACGACACCAGCCCCTTTCCAGTAAAGAGCAGGGCATTTATACGATGGTCGACAGTGTGAAGAAAGTGCCCGTCTTTCAGAAATTTATGAACACGGCCATGTTTCTGCTGGAAGGCTACAAGCCATTCGGTCCGTTTGAACTAGGCCCGGTTAATACGTTCTATAGCTTCAACCCGGTCGAAGGGCTGCGGTTGCGGGCCGGTGGCCGAACAACCACCTCGTTCAGCGACCGGATGGCGTTCGAAACTTACGGTGCTTACGGCTTCCGCGACAAGCGATTCAAATATTTTGCTTCGGCTACGTTCTCACTCACCGACCATAATACCTACACCTATCCCATCAAACACATACAGGTCAGCGTACAGAACGAGCTGAAAATTCCGGGGCAGGAACTTCAGTTTGTGCAGGAAGACAACTTTTTGCTGTCGTTCAAGCGCGGCCCCAATAACCGCCGAACCTACAATCAGGTTTTCAACATCGACTACCTCAATGAGTCGAAAAGCGGTCTGGCTATCAACTTAAATGCCAGGCATATTCAGCAGACCCCGGCGGGTGCGCTTACGTTCGAGCAGTTTTCGCCCGATGGTAGCCTGATGCCCATAACGAACGTAACCAGTACCGAACTAACAGCCGGACTCCGGTATGCGCCACACGAACAGTTCTATCAGGGCAAAAATTACCGGGTACCCATTGTTAACAAATACCCCATTATTCAGGTACGCTATACGGCTGGCATAAAAGGGTTGCTGGGTGGTCAGTATACATTTCAGCGGCTGATGGCCTATGCCAACAAACGCTTCTACGTATCGCCCATTGGTTATACGGATGTAACACTCGAAGCAGGGCAAACATTTGGTCGGGTACCGTTCCCGTTGCTCACCATTCACCGGGCTAACCAAACATATGCCTACCAGCCCGAGTCTTATAACATGATGAATTTTCTGGAATTTGTCAGCGACCATTATGGTGCCGTTTTCGCCGATCACTACTTCAATGGTTTTGTGTTTAATAAGATTCCGCTGATTAAGAAGCTAAAACTACGCGAAGTGGTTACCTTTAAAGGTCTCTGGGGTGGTTTACGCCCCGAGAATCAACCTGGTGCCGAAACGAGTGCGCCAGGTCAGGCCGATGGTCTGCTACGCCTGCCAACCGATGAGTCAGGCAAACCCGTGTCGTTTGGTCTGGATTCCCGACCCTATATGGAAGCGAGCATTGGCATTGCCAATATCTTCAAAATCCTGCGCGTCGACCTTATCAAACGGCTGACCTATCTGGAGCACCCCAATGCCCCGCAGGGATATGGAATTCGGTTTCGAATGAAGTTTGATTTTTAGTGACCTATTCTCGTGAAGAAAAAAATACTGTTCATCGTCGGATCGGTTAACCAAACCTCGCAGATGCACCAGATTTCGGCGCAACTTGCCCATGACTACGAGTGCTGGTTCACTCAATTTTATGCCGATTCAAAGCTGATTAACTGGGGCATTCGGCAGGGTTGGCTCGACCATACCATTCTGGCCGGCAAATTCCGCTCCGATGCCGAAGCGTACTTACGCGCTCATAACCTGAATATCGATTATCAGGCTAAAAAAAATCAGTACGATCTTATTGTGGTATGTTCTGACCTGATTGTTCCCAGTGCCGTTCGGGCAACCAAAAGTATCTGGGTTCAGGAAGGCATGGTTGATGAGGTAACCTGGCTTACTAAAGCCGTGAAAGCACTCAGACTGCCCCGCTACTTCAGCGTAGGCACCTCCCTCAATGGAGCGTCGAACCTCTGCGATATCTATTGTGCCGCATCTGAAGGGTACAAGACGTTTTTCACAAACATGGGGACCGATGCCAGCAAGATTTTCGTAACGGGCATTCCCAATTTCGACAACGTTAAAAAGTTTCGGAATAATGAGTTTCCGCATCGCGACTATGTGATGGTAGCTACCTCCGACATTCGGGAAACGTTCCGGAGCGAAGACCGGCTGGCATTTATCCGACAGGCGGTCGAGAAAGCAAACGGGCGTCAACTTCTGTTCAAACTGCACCCTAATGAAGTAAGGGAACGGGCCGAAGCGGAAATCAGGCAAGTGGCTCCGCCCAATACCCTGATTTTTCAGCAGGGTAATACCAACGAAATGATTGCCAACTGCGCCGAACTCATTACACAGTACTCAACGGTAGTCTATGTAGGCATGGCCCTGGGGAAACCTGTTTCGTCGTATTTCGATATTGACCAGCTCCAACGGCTAACACCGGTACAGAACGGAGGCACATCGGCAGCCAACATCGCCCGCATCTGCCGGGACTTCCTAGGGGTTAACAGTTCAGGTAAAGAATTTGTTAAATCGTATCGATACGAGTCGATGCGCTATGACCATGAACGACTTTCGCTGTAACTAGCGCAATTAAACCAGAGCAGGTGTTTACGTTCCGATTGATTTGATTCCATGAATCACCCAACAATAGTAGTCATCGTTCAGGCCCGAATGTCGTCGAGCCGGTTTCCAGGAAAGGTACTCAAGCCCCTCCTGGGCAAACCGTTACTGGCCCGAATGCTCGAACGGCTGAACCAGTGCCAAACCCCTTTTACCACCGTCGTTGCCACATCGACCGACCCGTCTGATGATGTGATCGAACAATTTTGCGAGTCCGAACAGATTCCGGTTTATCGGGGTAGCCTGACCGATTGTCTGGACCGGCACTATCAGATTGCCATACACTGGAATGCCGATGTGGCCGTTAAAATCCCGTCGGACTGTCCGCTAATTGACCCGCGTGTTGTTGATCAGGTGTTTGACGTTTTTCTGAAAAACCCCGGTCAATACGACTTTGTCAGCAACCTGCACCCGGCCACCTGGCCCGATGGCAACGATGTCGAAATTATGACCCGTGCCTGTCTGCAGCGCACCTGGAGCGAAGCCACCAAACCGCTCGAACGCGAACACACCACACCCTATATCTGGGACACCGCTCCCGAATCCTTTCGGATCGGCAATGTTGTCTGGCCAACCGGCCTCGATTACTCCATGAGTCACCGCTTCACCATCGACTATGCCGACGATTACGAATTTATTCGTCGCATTTACGAAGCCCTCTATCCTGCCAAACCCAATTTCTCCTGCGAAGACATTCTGAATTTACTGGAACAAAACCCTAATATCTATGAAATCAATGCCGACCTGGCGGGTGTAAACTGGTACCGCAATCATCTGAATGAACTGAAAACTGTTTCAGCCGAACAAACAAAAAGCCCCCTCCCCCCCAAGGGGGCTTTTAACTTAGCTAATGCATGAATAGTAACACCTTACAAGATCTGGAAGCAACAGCCTTACGGGTACGGGAGCACATCATCCGTATGTCGACCGATGGCGGATGCTTTACGGGAGCCTCACTTTCGGCGACCGATCTGGTCGTTTACCTCTACAAACAATTTCTGAAGATCGATCAGTCGACGCTGAACGATCCAAACCGTGATTATTTGTTCCTGTCGAAAGGGCACGATGTTCCGGCCCTCTATGGCACCTTTGTCGAATTGGGCTGGATGCCTGCCGAACGGCTTGCCAACCATTTATCGACCAACGACTCGGTCTACTGGCATCCCAACGTTAAAATTCCTGGAATTGAGTTTCATTCGGGTTCATTAGGTCATCTTCCCTCGGTGGCACTGGGTGTAGCGCTCGACTGCAAGATAGGGGGATCGCCCAATAAGGTTGTCTGTATTCTGGGTGATGGCGAATTGAATGAGGGTTCGGTATGGGAAGCCGTTCTGGTCGCTAATGCCTACAAACTCGACAACCTGCTGTTTGTGGTCGACCGTAATTTTTTCCAGGCCAATATGCCAACCGAAGAACTGATACCGCTGGAACCACTTGCCGATAAGTTTGCAGCGTTCGGCGCGGCCGTCAAACGAGTCGACGGCCACAACTTTACAGCGTTAGAAAATGCACTTTCGGAATTTCCGTTTGAATCGGGCAAGCTTAATGTCCTGATTGCCGACACGCGCCGGGGTAAGGGTTTGCCAAGCATTGAAGCCCGCGCCGATCGGTGGTTCTGCAACTTTACGCACGACGAAGTCGACGCTCTAATCGGCGAATTACATGGCCAACATAAGGCTACTATTGAATCGGAAACCCTGGTAGTGAGATAGTTTACGGTTTATGGTTTCTCTGCCTTGTAGCTTGCTTTGATGCGGAGCAACCGTAAACAGAATACAGAATACAATGACCTACGAAGACTTACTTACCCAAACAGCACTGGCCGATGATCGGGTGGTTGTTATGACCGCCGAGAATAGGGCGCTGGTGCGCAATATGCCCCAAAATCTGGGGAATCGGTTCATTGATACCGGCATTACGGAACAATGCATGATTGGAGCGGCAGCCGGTCTGGCACTGCGCGGACGAACGCCTGTTGTTCATGCCCTGGCGGCTTTTCTGTCGATGCGGGCTTTTGAATTTATCCGTACTGATGTGGGCATCGGCAATTTGCCCGTTAAACTAAGCAGTTTTGTACCCGGATTTCTGTCGGATGGCAATGGTCCAACCCATCAGGCTATCGAGGATGTGGCGCTGATGCGGGGCATTCCCCATATGCAGGTATTCTGTCCGGCCGATGAACAGGACCTGCTTCAGATGCTCCCCACCATCTGGGCATCGCCCGCTCCCTCCTACGTGCGCATTACAACCCGCCCGGCTACCTATCAGCATAAACAACCCTTCGAAATTGGCTGTGCCGAGGTTGTATCGATGGGTTCAGACATTACGCTGCTTGTGTATGGTATGCTGTTCGAACAAGCGCTGATAGCCGCCGACATTCTCCGTCATGCAGGCTATTCGGTCGGGCTGGTGAACATGCGGAGCCTCAAGCCAATAGACGAACATACTATCCTGGATGTTTGCCTCAGTTCCGATCTGGTTGTTACCATAGAGGACCATTTTCTGACGGGTGGCCTCTACAGCATTGTGGCTGAAACGCTGCTCAAATACCGCAAAACCGCAAACGTACACCCCATTGCCCTCAAAGGAAAATGGTATAAACCCGGTCGGTTGAACGAAGTGCTCGAACACGAAGGCTTCACGGGTGCCCAAATGGCCCACACCATCCAAACCGAAATGATTGAAAACCTGGCAGACTGATCTTTCTAGTTAAGAGTGAAAAGTTAAGCATGAAAACTAGGTAAACATGACTCAGGCAGTAATACCTACTCTTCACTTTTCACTCTACACTCTCCATTCATTTATGAACACTATCCGATTTAACGAACAGTATCCCGACATCACGGTGTCGGATCAGTATTATGAGCGGGCGCTGGCCGTTCAGAAACCCATTACCCAAACGCTGGCCAAAGGACCGGGGCAGTTCATCAAAGGCGTTGCGCCAAAGTACCTCGATCGGGGTAAAGGGGCTCACGTTTGGGATGTCGATGGCAACGAATACCTCGATTTCAACGCGGCCATTGGTCCCATTTCGCTGGGCTACTGCTATCCGGCCGTGGATGAAGCCATTCGGAAACAATTGGAAAAAGGCATTACGTTTTCGCTGATGTCGCCCCTCGAAGTTGAACTATCCGAACTAATTCAGGAGGTGATTCCGAATGCCGAAGCGGTAAAAATCAGCAAAACCGGTGCCGATGTATGCTCGGCAGCTATTCGGGTGGCGCGGGCCTTCACAGGGCGCGATAAAGTGTTTTGCTGCGGCTATCATGGCTGGCACGACTGGTACATTGCTGTTACGAGCCGGAACGCGGGGATTCCCGATGCCATTCAGGATATGACTTATACGTTCGAGTATAACGACATCGACAGCATTAAAGCGGCACTGGACGATACCGTGGCCGCGCTGATTCTGGAACCGTTCATTTTCGAAGCGCCCAAACCCGGTTTTTTGGAAGAGCTGGCCGACGTATGTCGCCAGAACGGCACACTCCTCATCTTCGACGAAATGTGGACCGGCTTCCGAATTGCACTGGGCGGAGCTCAGGAATACTTCAATGTCAAGCCCGACCTGGCGGTTTATTCCAAAGCCTGCGCCAACGGAATGCCGATTGCACTGCTGACCGGCCGGGCCGATGTGATGGAACTCTTCAACAGCGAAGTGTTTAGTTATACCACATTTGGTGGCGAAGCCCTTTCGCTGGCAGCCTGCATTGCCACCATCCACGAACTCCGTAAACAAAACGTACCGGCTTACCTGAACGAGAAAGGTGGCTTACTAAAAGACGGTTATAATCAGTTAGCGACCGAGCTGGGGATGTCCCATCTGACCAAATGCATTGGCTATAACTGCCGTTCGATGGTCACCTTCTCGCCCGAAGCCGGAAATGGGCTGGAACTGAAAACGCTCATGCAACAGGAAATGATCAAGCGTGGGGTGCTGTGGGCCGGTTTTCATAACATGTGCTTCAGCCATTCCGACGATGATATTGCGTATGCGCTCTCGGCCTACCGCGATGTGTTGCCTATCATCAAAGAAGCCATTGAGAGCGGAGACGTAAAATCCTATCTGCACGGCGACGTGCTGGAAGCCGTCTTCCGCAAAACGAGCAACTATAACATCAAACCTAAAGCGACGGTGTAAACTCTTTCGGTACTCGGTTTATGGTTTACGATTTATCGTTTATCGTTTCTCCGCCAATTAGCATACGTCTCATTGAGGCAGCGCAACCGAAAAGCGTAAACGATAGACCGTAAACCATAAAACACTCCCACAGAACTATGCTTGACAAATTTTCTCTTTCGGGTCGGGTTGCCATCGTAACGGGAGCGCTGGGGTTGCTGGGACGGAATCACTGTCTGGCGCTGGCGGAAGCTGGTGCGAGTGTGGTTGTAGCCGATCTGGCTAAAGAGGCCGCTCAAACGTTTGCGGCTGAGCTTGGAGACAACCATCTGGGTATTGGTCTTGATGTGACCAGCGAAGCCAGCGTTATACAGGCTCGTGATCTGATTCTTGATCAATACGGCCGAATCGATGTGCTGGTAAATAATGCAGCCCTGAACGAAGCGGTCGAAAACCCGGCCATGGCGCTGGAACTGACCGCTTTCGAAAACTTTCCGGTGGCTCAGTTTCGGGCCTCGCTGGAGGTGAACGTAACCGGTGTATTTCTCTGCTCGCAGGTGTTTGGTACCGTCATGGCTCAACAAGGTAAAGGTAGCATAATCAATGTAGCCTCCACCTACGGACTGGTTGGGCCCGATCAGAGCATATACCGAAACGAAGCGGGTGAGCAAACGTTTTATAAAACTGCTGCTTACCCGGCCACCAAAGGTGCAGTCGTCAACTTTACCCGATTTCTGGCTGCGTATTGGGGGACCAAAGGCGTTCGGGTAAACACATTGTCGCCCGGTGGGGTCGAAAACAATCAGAACGAGTTTTTCATAAAAAATTATTCAGCCAAAACCGTACTCGGACGCATGGCCCAACCCGACGATTACCAGGGTGCTGTTGTTTTCCTGGCCAGCGATGCTTCTGCCTATATGTCGGGAGCAAACCTGGTTGTCGATGGCGGCTGGACGGCGATGTAAAGCCCCCTAACCCCCAAAGGGGGCAGCGCTGCCGCTTCATTTTTTGCAGCTTTTAGCTGCTTATTTGGGTGCGACAGCAACTGAGCGGCAGCGCTGCCCCCTTTGGGGGTTAGGGGGCTTTTAAAACACGATAAAATGAACCAAGAACTTATTGAAAAAGCAGCGCGTATTAAGCTGTTGCTCACCGACTGCGATGGCGTATTGACCGATGCAGGAGTTTATTACGGCGAAAACGGCGAGGTACTTAAAAAATTCAACATCCGCGATGGCATGGGCGCCGAACGGCTCCGCAAGCTGGTGGGTGTCGAAACAGGTATCGTTACCGGCGAAACATCCCCATCAGTGGTAGCTCGTGCGGCCAAACTAAAAATTACAGAATTGCATCTCGGCATAAAAGACAAACTGGCGTTGCTGGCCGAGATTCTGGAACGTTTAGAATTGGACGCATCGGAAGTAGCCTTTATTGGCGACGATGTGAACGATCTGGAAATTCAGAAAGCTGTTGGCTTTTCGGCCTGCCCTGCCGATGCTACCCGTCAGAATAAGGCCATTGTCGACTACTGCTGCGATGCCAAAGGGGGCGAAGGATGCTTCCGCGAACTAGCCGAATTTATTATCGACTCAAAACATATTGTTTCCGTTCAACTTGCTTCAACCAATCAAATCAATGAAAACCATCACGCTTAACACAGGTCGGACAATTGGGGCAGATCAACCCAGTTATATCATTGCCGAAATTGGCATCAACCACAACGGTTCGCTCGATCTGGCCAAACAACTCATCGACGAGGCCGTAGCTGCCAAGGCAGATGCCGTTAAATTCCAGAAACGGACACCCGAAATCTGCGTTCCCCGCGATCAGTGGAACATCATGCGCGATACGCCCTGGGGCCGTATGAGCTACATCGACTACAAACGCAAAACGGAATTTGGCGTTCTTGAATACACAGCCATCGATCAATATTGCCGGGAACGTGGCATCGACTGGTTTGCTTCGGCCTGGGATGTTGAATCCGTCGATTTTCTGGAAGATTTCGAACCTTGCCTCTACAAACTGGCGTCGGCATCCTTAACGGATTTGGCTCTGATCGAAAAAATCCTCCACACGGGTCGTCCCTTGATGCTATCAACTGGTATGTCGACCATGACGGAAATTGACGAAGCTATTACTCTGGTCGAAAAATTCGATGCTGATTATCCCTTGCTGGTGGCGCATTCAACGTCGGCCTATCCCTGCAAACCCGAAGAATTGAATCTGCGCATGGTCCCAACGTTACAGGCGGCTTACCCGAACATTCCAATTGGCTATTCGGGACACGAAACAGGTCTGGCTACAACTGTTGCGGCTGTTACACTCGGCGCCACCTTTGTCGAACGCCATTTCACCCTCGACCGGGCCATGTGGGGTTCCGACCATGCCGCATCGGTTGAACCACAGGGTTTGCAGCGCCTGGTGCGTGATATTCGGGATGTTGAAACGGCCCTGGGCGACGGCGTCAAGAAAGTATATGATTCTGAACTAGGCCCCATGAAACGGCTGCGGGTCAATATTAACTCCGCCTATTCCGTTTAATTTGCATCTGGTTAAACCATTACTCAACGATACGGTTCGAGACATACTTTGGCGACACCAATAACGCCGTATCCATCA
The DNA here is from genome assembly GCF_037201965.1 of Spirosoma sp. SC4-14. Taxonomy (NCBI): domain Bacteria; kingdom Pseudomonadati; phylum Bacteroidota; class Cytophagia; order Cytophagales; family Cytophagaceae; genus Spirosoma; species Spirosoma sp. SC4-14. Next base: position 3,941,014 of record NZ_CP147518.1, read on the forward strand.
TCAAACGTAGTTTTTGACTTATGCCGCAGGCAGAATTACTACGAACCACCACCATAATTCTGGTGGTCTGGATCGTTATCATCCTGATCTGGGAACGGGTAGCCCCTTACCGCAAAGGGCTTTCCCTGTTCCGGGAGGGATTCTGGGTCGATCTGGTCTGGTATACCATCATCCAGAGTTACTTCCTTAAAATCCTGATTTTCGATTACATCATTGCTCCGCTGCAAACCCAGTTCGACTGGTCCGACTGGCAGTTCGTTCGCCATTGGCCGGTGTGGGTTCAGGTGTTGTTTTTTCTGTTCACCCACGATCTGTACATCTACCTGTTTCATCGCTTCCAGCATGCCAACAAGTGGTTCTGGCGAACCCACGAAGCCCATCACTCGAACAAGGAAGTTGATTTTCTGGCGGGTTCACGGTCGCATGTACTCGAAATTATCATTAACCAGACCATCGAATTTGCTCCAATTATCCTATTAGGAGCCGACCCGGCCGTTATCCCGATCAAGGCATTGCTCGATGCCATGTTCGGCATGTTTATTCATGCCAATATTCGCGTCAACCTGGGTCCATTAAAGTATCTCTTTAACACGCCTAACCTGCATTTGTGGCATCATGCCAACTATCAGGAGGTTTTCCATGCTAATTTCGGCACCAAATTCTCCTTTTTTGATTATTTGTTTGGCACTGTCTACGATCCGGGTCATGCGCCGGGTAACAAACCCGAAAACTGGGGACTTTACTATGATTACCCAAAAGACTACTTTCTCCAGCACGCATTTTCGGTCAGGCGTTTTGAGGAACGGAAGTTGCTGAAGTACAAATGGTTTTATCGTTACTACATGCTCCGGCCAAATCTGCTCCGTTTTCTGAAGAAACGATTCAACCGTCAACCCACGCCAACTCATCTCCAACCCGAAAACATCGACTGATTGTGCAAGCCTGGTTTTTTTTGTTTCTGGCAGCCTCCTTCGAAACCGCCTGGACCTATTCTTTGAAGTACATGACTTTCGACGCCCTGAAAGGACTGCGGTGGAGCACGTTTTACCTACCAACGGTTGGTTTACCCATTCTGCTTCCTTTTGTTGGGTATATCGTATTTGGCGTAGCCAATATTTATTTTTTCTCGCAGGCTATCAAACAAATTCCGACGCCAACTGCTTTCGCAGTCTGGACAGCCATGGCCCTGATTCTTATCAAAGCCGTTGATGTTTTTGTGTTTAAAACAAACTGGTCATTTACAGAGCTGTTTTTTCTGACATTGATTGGTATTGGTATTATTGGTTTGCGACTGTATTCGGCCAGCTAACACCCTTACTTTTATACAAGTAAAACATCGCTCGGTTCAATTATACACTTTTAACTGATCCGTAAAATAAAGTCCTGAAAAAAGTACCCATCAATCAGCTACGTTTAGCTATATTGTACATACTCAATTAACCCGTTTAATACGCAAAAAAGCCGTTCTATATTCTGGAGCGGCTTTTTTGCGCTGTAATGTGGCTAATTCAAACTCAACTCGTCTACACACTACTATTAAGTTTAGTCACATGAAAAAACTTTTCGCGTTTCTGCTTTGTCTGGCTGGCTGTACCCCTAAAACGACTCCTGTCAGCAACGCATCATTAACGATTTTACCTATCAGACAAGGGCAGGTCTCGTATACTAAAACGTTCAATCGGTTCAGCATATCTCCGGCAGAAGCCAATGCCCGAACGCAACAATGGATTGCTACTCATTATACGCTGCTGGATCTGCACCCCGCTCTACACACACCGGAAAAACCGGACTTAATTTATTCTGGCAATATTGCAGGCCGACGCTTTTATGATAGACGGGGCGAACGCATTATTTATCCTCCCATCAATTTTCAACTGGCAGTAGTGAATCAGCCCGATAGTAGTAAAATCTGGGTAACGAACCTTGAGGTTTACGATAAAACGCAATGGATTCCGCTTAACCAGGGGCAGTTTAGCAATACTCCCTTTGCGGAACTGTGGCTTTCGGATGTTGATGCTACTCTTCAGGACGTAATGATTGCTCTCCGTCAGCGTCTGGAACGATAAGTATCAGAAGTCCCATTTGGGCAGATCGGATTCTAAATTCATCAGCACATTATTTCGAGGCTTGAATGGGCGTGGCATTTCCAGCAAAATTCTGCACTAATCGACTGTAGGGGGCATGTTGTTCCAGAAAGGGATTCAGCGACAGGCGGGCTGCGCAACCCACATGCGTAAACATTGGGTTCAGTAAGTTGGCCCGGTGATGCGGAGAATGCAGCCACTGTTGCACAGCATATCGGGCAAAGGCCGCGTAGGTGTAAGGCTGATATAACTCCTTTGTCTGGCTGTTTAGGTATTCATACTGCCCCGTTCGCTTGTTCCGGCGGACGCCGAACCACTCTGGCGTATCAATTGTCTGATACTGGCCTATATTCTCGGCCGTCCAGTTGAACCGCCGGGTTTGTTTCTGAATGCGGTTAAAAGCGGTTCGGTCGGCCAGGCTATAGAAATTCTCATGGCCATAAAACTGTTTGTCGATCATTGACTCGGCATGCAAACTTGCCGATCGGTATAACGAAAAGTCATACAGCAAAACGGGCAAACCTGCCTGTCGACGCGCTTCGTTTGTGGCCTGAAACAAAGCGGCATCTAATAACAGCGTATCAGGATGAGTCAGCGACATTTGCTGATAGCTCATCGATTGCGCAAAAAAAGCCTGGTCCGTAAGCCGGAAATAGTCAGGCGTTTCAGTACGTATTGCAATCCAGTTATAAAGCTGAAAAACGACCCACCAACTCATAAAATTTTGCGGTCATTTGATACCTATTTATTAAAATCGGCTACGCTACATACAGTTAAACAAGATAGGGGAGCACTGGCAAAACTAAAATTATACGCATAAAAGACATAACAAATCTAATGCTATTTTTCCTATAACCGTACTATACGTTTACTGGTTTACTATCCGTCAATTGCACATTTTAGTCTTTCTGATACGGAATCCGCTATTGTTCCGTTTCCACATTGATGGTATTGTTTTTGTTTTCTTTTTACTTTGGCTGGTAAATTGTTTCCTATTGTGAGCTTTCCAGACCATTCTGGAGTACTCACGTCAACGTTATGCGCGCATTTCCTCTTATTCTGTGTTTGCTGATTACAGCATCCTGTAAACTTACTATTCCTGATACGGATAAAACCCTGTTTTCGTCGATCCCCGACACTACCCAAATACAGACAAACCGAATCAACTATGTAACGGGCATGGCTGACTCCCGTAGCCAGACTAATAATTTCTGGCTTATTCAGGGAGAAGGGACATCTAATAAACTTACCATGCTGGGCCACAACGGCCTGATAAAAGGAGAACTAACCATTCCCCGTTTTCCGAATCGCGACTGGGAAGATCTGGCCATTGGCCCCGGCCCCGAATCCGGAACAACTTATCTCTATATTGGCGACATTGGCGACTCGACCTACTCCAACGACTATTATCAGATTTATCGGCTGCCAGAACCAGCCTCCGTCAACTCCTCAATAACGCAAATCGAACGGATTAACTTCACCTATCCCGATGGCGCCCAAACGGCCAAAGCGATGCTTGTTGACCCCGAAACGAAGGATATCTTTATTATTGTAAACCGAAATCCGAATGTCAAACTGTATCGCCTTCCTTATCCACAGGACATCAACACCATTACGGTAGCCGAAGCCTTTGGCGAACTTCCCATAGGCATGGATGTTACAGGAGCCAGCATTTCAACTGATGGGCAGGAAGTTGTCGTTCGCAACTACACCCAGGCCTTTTACTGGAAGCGCTCTGGCCATCAAACCCTTGACGACCTACTTCGACATACGGTTTTTCGGATGGCACCTTTAGCCAGTGAGCCCAAAGGCGAAACTATCTGCTTCGATCAGGCCAACCGGGGGTATTATACACTCAGTCAGAAAAGCATGGCCAGTTCATCGGTTAATCTATACTACTTCGCCAAACAATAATCGATAATCGCCCATCAGGCAGTTTCACTAATTCAGCGTAGTTGGCAAACCGGCAGCAGCTCCATTTACTGACAGTATGGAACAGTTGCCGCAGACTTTATCGGGCAAGGGATAGCCATGTTGAGCAAAAAATCTGTATCTAAAGTACGTCCCTTACTGAATCAGCCAGAACAATACGCGTTATGAAAAATCGCTCCTGTGTCCTGCCAGCTATCGCCTTCAGACTGTTTATGGGCATTGGCCTGTTGCTTAGCTGGCCAATGATGCCCTGCATCGGGCAGGGTTTTGTCAATGTGCCGGGTGTCGTGATCGACCATCTACCCAAATCGACCCGTAACTACATCGGCTCACCGAGCATCGTTATTTTACCCAATGGAAAATACATTGCCTCGCACGATATTTTCGGCAAAGGCCCAACGCCCCAGCATACGCATGTATTTGAGTCGGCCAATAAAGGAAAGAGCTGGCAAAAAATTGCCGAACTCGATAGCCTCTGGTGGGCCACGCTCTTCATTAACAAAGGAGCCTTATATTTATTGGGAACAACAAGAGAGTACGGACGAATGTCGATTCGGCGCTCTATGGATGGTGGTCATAGCTGGAGCCAGGTAGAAGAAGGCATTCTAAATACGGGCGACGGTTATCATTGCGCATCGGTGCCGGTTCAGGTTTTCAAAGGTCGGGTCTGGAAAGGCATGGAGCGCAACGTTCCCGTAACGAGCTGGGGCAATTTTCAGAGTTTTGTGGCATCGGCCCCCGTTGATGCCAATTTGCTCGACTCCAAAAGCTGGACATTTACGCCAAGCCTGATTTACAACAAAACTGCCTGGAAACCCGGAAATGCCTGGCTGGAGGGGAATGTGGTCATGAACCCCCAGGGCGAAATCTGGAACATCCTTCGGGTCAATAACCTGGAAGACGACCAGGCGGCAATGTATCGGGTAAGCGACGATGGCCAAACGGCCGATTCAACAACGGTAACATTTATCCGGCTGCCGGGGGCGTGTAAAAAATTCAATATCCGTTTCGATCCTAAAACGAACCGGTATTATACCTTTACCAACTACGCCCTTCCCCAATACCGATCGTACCGACGCGAACGCGCCCGCAATGCGCAGGTGCTGCTTTCGTCGCCCGATCTGACAAACTGGACCATTCAGGGTATTGTATTGTTTAACCCCGATATCGAAAAACACGGGTTTCAGTATCTGGACTGGCAATTCGATGGTAAAGATATTGTCATTGCTTCCCGAACGGCCTTTGAGGATGGCCTGGGCGGAGCCGATAATCAGCATAATTCCAATTTCCTCACCTTTCATCGGGTCAAAAATTTTCGTCATTACAAGACCCCGGCCCAATGGCAACCCCTGCTGAAAGGCATTACCGACTTTGGTGTACTGAACTAATTTTCAACAAACATCAAGTATCTAATGCGTTTCCGAGATCGAACCGAAGCGGGACAGCTTTTGGCCGAACTGCTGAAGCCTTATACCAAGCAGGCTAACACGCTCATACTGGCCTTACCCAGAGGTGGAGTCCCCGTCGCGTACGAAATTGCCCGGCAACTCCACCTTCCCCTCGACGTTTTTCTGGTTCGTAAATTAGGACTTCCTCATCAGCCCGAACTCGCGATGGGTGCTATAGCCTCCGGTGGTGTGCAGGTATTGAACAACGACATAATCCAATCGTATGCCATTTCAGCCGAAACACTTGCCCAGGTTGTCAGGCGCGAAAGCCAGGAGCTGCAACGCCGGGAGCGCCTTTACCGAAATGAAAAACCACCCCATCAACTCGTCGACAAAACCATTATTCTCGTCGACGATGGCTTAGCAACTGGTGCCAGCATGCGGGCCGCCATCACTGCCTTAAGGCAACAGAACCCGAAGCAGCTCATTGTTGCGGTTCCCGTAGCAGACCAACAGGCCAGCGACGAATTCCGGCAGATTGCCGACCAGGTTGTTTGTATAACTACGCCTTCGCCATTCTATGGAGTGGGTATGTGGTACGACGATTTCTCGCAAACAACCGATGAAGAAGTCAGGCAACTGCTCGGCAGGTTCAGCTAACAACCAACACGGCTGCACACATACCCCAGAACGGTCTGCCGCATCGGTCTCTCTTCAAAAAAATAGCTTTCTGCAAACATTTAGGCCGAAAATTACTTATATGAAGAAATGCCATATATCCTTGCCAGTCCATGAACGTTAACACCAGGTGGGTTGCATTACTCGATGAAGACCAGGACGATTTTCTGATACTAGCACAGGGTATCAATACCTGGGCTACCGGTATTGACTTAGTATGGTTTAAAAACTTCCTTCAATTTGAATCGGCTTTACAAACGCAGGAAACCCCTCCTTCATTGATCATTCTCAATGGAATTGCGCCATCGGGAACAGAATTTGAATGGGTGAAGCAGTTTAAAACGAGTTCTTCTTTCATCGAAATCCCAATAATTATTATGGTTGAAGATTACTGGGAAGCGCAAAAACAACGATACAAGACGCTGAATATTTCCGACTACGTGACAAAGCCCGTTGGGCAGACCGAATTGAAAACCCTGGTTGACAAAATCAGATCCTTTGTCCCGGTCATTTAGCGTCGCCCAGCGTACTGCCGGGAGTTCGAATCAACCCCAGTGTGTAGATCATGACCGGGTCTCGTTGATGCAGGATGTCATTAATCGTAGGCTCAAGGCTATGATCAGGAATAATTCCACGGTCGGTATACGGATAGGCCGACACATTGGCCATGTTAAAACCAAACATACCGATGCCCAGATCGATTTTCGAATTTGGGAGCTGTGTGATGGTAAAAATACCACTACTGTTCACTTTATAGCCTCCGCCCGTCTCCTGCCCAATAAAGAGCACATCACGGGCGCGCTCATTCCGATACGCGTGCAGGTGTGCGGCCAGTTCGGACGTAACCGAAAAACTTCCTCCATTGATCAGCACATACAATTTTCCGTTGAAGGCGTCCTTTTCCGGCTTCTGTAGTTTTAGTCCGCGATGTTTGGTAAACACATACCCATCGCCCTGTTTCTTAACCACCAGCCAGCGCATTTTCATATAAAGCGGTGAGGTCCAGGCAGGAAATGAAAATTTCTTTTTTTGCCGAACACTAATATGGTCGTAGTAACGGAAGGGCTTGTCGGACAGGTAGCGGGCCAGCAATACCCCCCACGACTCTTCGCCCCCTTCATTATTGCGCAGATCGAGAATCAGTTGTTGAATACCCTTCTGCTTTATTTCCCGGAACGATGTTTTCAGAAACATTTTGTAATCGGGGTCCTTTTTTTCGGCCCAGAAACGGTCGATGGTCATCACGGCCGTCTGCGCATCGGCATACGTGAGCCGAAACGGCGATTGTAGTGCTGGCTTATGTCCGTCGACGTAGGTTTTGATGGCCTGTTCTGAAACTGGCTTTAGGGTTGCCTTCTGCGTTTCATTACCAACCCGATACACAACCTCAAAAGCATCCGGCGTTTCGATAAAGGTGGCGTAATAGCCTGAAAAAAAGTGGTTAAGATCGCCGTATTTACCCCCAGTCCGGTTGCCATCGGCAAAGGTCATATTAGGCAAAAGCGTTCGAATAATAGCCGCTATGGGTTGTCCGTTGATGGTTAGAACTTCTGCCCCTTCGGGTACTTTTCCACCGCCATAATTGCCCTGTACCCAGGCTTTATCGTGCTGAAAATATAGTTTCAGCGGAAACAGTTTTTCGGTCGAAAACGGGTAATGTTCGTCGCGGCCCGAAACAATCCATTTGATGTGGCCATCGTGCAGAGCAACCAGCAGGGGCACCATTGTCACATAAAACTCCTGCTGCGTCATTGGTTGGTTCAGGCGGGCCGCCGTTGCCGTGAACAACGAATCGAAAACGGGTTTCGGCGTATACCGATACATCTCGGGATGCACTTCGTTGAGTGCCGTGCGCAAGCGGGCAAAATCGGTTTGTAGTTGTTCGGGCGAGAGCGTTTGCGCCACAAGTGGGCCATTCAGAAATGCCCCCAGCAGAGCTGCATAAACTGTTTTTTTCATTAGGTATAGCGTTGTCGTAACAACACAAAACTGGCCATAACCTCATCCCGCACCAATTGCCCAAACACCGAACAGTCTGAATTTAAGACTGAACTGTTAATTTCATTCACCTAACCATTGCTTAAACTCGCCCGCTTTTTCGCGGCTAACGATAACTTCCTCCTCAAAAGCAGGCCGAAGATTTACCTTAAGTTTTCCATTGAAATACAAATGCACCTTATCGACCGCCCCGAGCTCTGCGATAATCTGCCGGTTCAGACGAAAAAATCGCCGTGGATCGAGCATTTGCGCCAGTTCGTCAAGCGTATAGTCGAGCAGCCATTCCGAACTGTCGCGCGTTTTCAGGAACGACATTTTGTTGCGGGTCACGAAATAGGCAACTTCATCAATGCCAACCGAAAACAAGCGCTGCCCCTGTTTGATCATGAACCGGTCGCGATAGAATGGCGAAGGCGATTGCATTGTTGCCACGGGTGCAGGTAAATCAACGGGAGAGACTTCGCGCCATTGTTGAAGTAAACTCAGCAGCGATTGTTGCAGGGTGTCGGGCAAGACTCTTTCCTTCTGACCGGGCCCTGCCAGCGTCTGCCGCATGGCTTGTAGTTTCGCCAGTGCCTGCCGCAGATCTTCTTCCTTGATGGGTTTCAATAGATAATCGATACTGTTGACCCGAAAGGCTTTGATGGCATATTCGTCGTAGGCCGTTGTAAAAATAACGGGGCTTTTTACCGATACCCGCCCGAAAATATCGAAGCTCTGCCCATCGGCCAGTTCAATATCCATAAAGATCAGATCGGGCTGCGGATTCGTCCGAAGCCAGTCGACCGACTCGTCGACGCTCACCGTTGTTCCAACAATGGTGGCCGCTGGTTCCACATCGAGGAGTAGTCGCTGGAGCTTACGGGCTGTTAGTTCTTCGTCTTCAATGATGAGAATGGTCATAGCGGGTTTCCTGAATTAGCGGAATCATCACCTGAAAAGATTCGTCGGTCTGCTCAATCAAAACAGCTGGCTGCCCCATTAACTGATATTTGGCGGTAATATTGGCAAGCCCGGTTCGGTTCGAGGGAACTACATTCAGCTTTTTCCGAACCGAATTCCATACACAAAGTCGATGGTTCGTTTCGATAAAAACCCGAATCAGTAAAGGTCGATTAGGCAGGGCTGCATTATGCTTAACCGCATTTTCGACCAGCAACTGAAGCGTTAGCGGGGCAATCAGAAACGAATAATAACGACTATCGACCGCAATATCGAGTTCGACACTACGCCCAAACCGCATTTGTAGCAGGTGAAAATAGGCCCGAATGAACTGAAGCTCACTATCGAGGGAGGTCAGTGGCTGCTCGTTGGTCTGGAGCACATAGCGGTACACCAATGCCAGTTCTTCAATAAATCGCTCGGCCTGTTTTGGGTTTTCGGTCACCAGCGACGACAGGGTACTTAGGCTATTAAAGAGAAAATGCGGATTGATTTGCGCTTTGAGCGAATCGAGCTGACTTTGAAGCGCCTGTTTTTTAAGCTGTTCGGCTTCGTAATAGGTAGTCCACCACTGCCGGTAGAGATAGCGGGCTTCATAAATGGTTGCCAATGGCACCGTAAACAGAAAAGGAATCAGCACACTGAGCCAATATGCCCGCGCCGACATGGGGTATCCCCAAAAGGTAGTAACGTCGTAGAAGTACATGAAGGCCAGCCGCTGAACCAGTGTAGTCAGCGTAAACCAGGCCATCTGTTCCAGAATTCGCTGGGTTGTCTGACTTAGTTTGGGAAAATGCCGACGCGCCCGGATAATGCCCAGCCGTGCCACTTCCCAGATCAGTACACACTCCAGCAAACTCATTACCAACGCAACCCAACGACTAATGTGCCGGGCATCGTTGTCGGGTTGGTAGAAGATAAAATTCGAAACAATGGCAATGAGCGGAACGCCAGCCAGACGCAGCCACCGATCGTTTAGGTTTTCCATGCATCGGTAAATATATCACCAACGCTCCTAAACGGCCAGTAATCCGAGACCGAAGTGTCGGAAAAAGATACCAGACTGTAGCTATTACGGGCAGAGCCGATTTAAAATTTGTTTTACCGAAACGTCAACTCTGTGCTCTTTGCGCCGGGCCGAGGTTTCGGTAAAAAAATATGGGCGCATAGCTAATCGGTTTCAACCGTGCTGGCTCCACTTAACCGCTGGTGAATCGAGGGATTTCCCCGATAGCGCACATAACTGGCTCCGCTGGCATCGATATCCAGTGAATTGGATACGCTTACATGCGCTTTGCTGGCCCCCGACAGATTTAGATCGGCCTCGTTTACGGCATAACCAAAGCCCTGAAGAATCGACGCCCCTGACAATTCAGCCACAAGTGATCGACCCACTCCTCCCAATTGCAGATTCGATGCTCCCGTCAACAACAGCTTGACGCGGTCGGCCTGTACCTGAAACTGACCTTTCGACGCGCCCGACAGTTCAATATCCAGTTCGTTTAGTTTGTCAAAACCAGCAATCGACGACTGGCTGGCCCCTGAAAAGGCAACACCACGGATCGTGGGCATGGTAATGGTAAATGCTGTTTCGTACTGCCGATTGCGCGAATTACGGTAGCGGGCATATAACGTTCCATTGCGGGTATACACATCCAGATCGTCGAGATTCCGGCGGTCGCCCTCGGCCACAACCCGAAAATCAGTACCCGGCTGAACCGTTATCGTGAAGGCGCTACCCATATCGAGCCGGTCGAAATTAGCCAGCCCAAACGTTTGCTGATCGCCCTGATAGGGACCAATATCTTCGCGACGCCAGCCACAGGCACTTACTATAAAAACCAGAAATACAGTACAGATTAACTGAAAAAAAGAAAACCGTTTCATGTTCTTACAAATTATTGTTCAAGTATGAGCGGTAGACGCAGTAGCTGAGAAAGACTCATACAACTGCCCGCTCCGACCTAATGACAGCCAACTTAAGCGTTCCCCCTACGCCCCAACAACTTTTTTCAGACAAACCGGAACAATCCTCCCCCAGACCCGCCGAAAACCCGACTGGGCTGAGTGGTTAGCATTGCTCGTCAGCGATTGCATCGCTGACGAACGTGAGTAAGTGACAAATCACCAATGACTAATTTCCAAAGCGTAGCCCGGCCTGAAAACCGACCCAGCTCCAGTAGGTCATGGTGCCGTAGCGCGAGTAGCGATTGTTGTAGAGAGAAATAGCAGGCTGGGTCAAGGGTTTAGTCGTCTCGTCTTCGCTCATATACCAGTTGATCGACGGACCAAACGCCAGCGACAGGTGTTTGCTGAAACGGGTTTCGAGCAGGGCGCTCAACCGAAACTGCTGATTCCAGCCTGAATTATAATTCTGAAAATTGTAGTTCTGAAAGTAGAACAGATGATAGGTACTGCCTTCCAGATTGATCATCGTGGCTCGACTCAGGCTAAAACCGGTTCCCAGTCCGTAGCCAACGCTTAAGCGAGGGCTGTTTTCCCGATCAAAACTGTGCCCCGCCGAGAGGATATTATAAAACCGCTTGACGCCCGTCCGGTACGACAGATTGAGTAAATTCACTTCATCGCTTCCCACTTCGAAGCGTCGGTAGCCGCCTTTCTGCACGTGACTCAACAAACCGATGGGCACATTTCCGGCCGAATCGGCAATATTGATCAGGCCGATCTGATGCCCTCCGGTAATGCGTCGGGCCCGGTTCAGAATACCACTGATCTGCCACCCCCGCACATCCCCTCCGGCTACGTTGATCAATCCGGCTACCTGCACCCCATGTATTGACCGCCCGGCAATATTCATCAGGCCACCTAACTGTACCGTCGCCGGTTGTTCGCCCAGCGTCGCGTTGAACAAGCCGCCTACCTGGAAGCCCCGCATTTCGTTTAGATTGGCGTTAAACAGCCCCCCCAACTGAACACCCTGCATCGGCTTGAGATCGATGTTAAATAGTCCACCCGTCTGAACGCCATGAACATTGCCTCCAACCACGTTGAACCATCCGGCAAGCTGCGCACCAGTTACCTCCCGGCCCACAACGTTGCCCCAGCCAGCCACCTGAAACCCGCGAACATCGCCCCCAACAAGGTTCAGTAAACCACCCACTTCAAACGCCTGAACGCCAAACGAGTAACCCGCCAGCACGTTCACCGAATAGCGGTTGATAATGCGGCCACTCAGCCGGTGGTTGGTGCCGATATACGGCAGAAACGAAACCTGCCAGTCGCGGTAGAGCGTATCCCGATTGAGGTTTATATCGTGGACTGCCTGCTGGGCCGAAACGAATAGGTTGATCATGCCCAACCGCCCACGTTCGAGTAGCGACGGCCCCGCTGGTGGAGTTGAATCGGCCACCACGACGGGCATGGTTACCGGTACCGACGCTAGTGGCGCAACAGTTTGAGTCGTATCTTCTGACCGACGAATCGATAACGTTTCAACGGAAATTGGCTGGGGCATCGGCCGCAACCGAACGTTTACCGAATGCGTAAATTTCCCGCGTACCAGCACGGTTTCGCCCAGATACATCTGTTTCCGCACATCGAGCCGAATGGCAGGTAAATCAGTAGGGAGTTTGATACGGTAATAGCCAAATGGGTTGCTAACCGTAGAAGCCAGCGTTGTTTTTTCGAAAATACTGGCCTGTGCAATGCGTTCGCCGGTTTGTTCGTCCAGAATATAGCCATCCAGCAGCAGGCTCTTAGGCTCCGAATCGGTCTGCTCGGCACGCACCAGAATAACATGGTTTCCCCGCGATTTAAACGTCATCGTGGTCGAAAACACCTGCATGAGCACCTGACGCACCGGCACATTGGTCAGCCGAACCGAAACAACCGCATTTTTATCGAGCTGGCTCGGATTGTACGAAAACTCAAATTGTCCGGCTTTACTGATCTGCCGTAGGGCCTCTTCCAGGTGCTGATTCCGAATATCGACCGAAATAAGTCGTTCCAGCGGTGGCGTCGATTGCCCTACCACCGAACCTGAAGCGAGCAGGCATGAGAAAAAAAGAAAGTAACGAAGCAGTGTCATTGTACGGTAATTTTCAACCAGGACAGTTGAGCGGGCGTATACCCCTATTCGGTTTATGGTTTACGGTGTATAGTTGCTCCGCTATAGGGTGTATAGTTGCTCCGCTATAGTAAGATGTTCGCTAATAGGCAGAGCAACCATAAACCATAAACCGCAACCCCTCCTACTCGCAGCCCCTTCCCTCCAGAATCACCTGCTTGCCGACGTAGCGGACGTGGAGGCCGAGGGTTTCGGCGGTGATGGAGACTACCGCGTTCAGGGGTTCGTTGGTGAATCGGGTGGTCAGGCGGCAATTGCCCAGATTGCCATTGGCCAGTCGCACATCGGCATTATATACCTGATTGAGCGTTTGCACCACATCACGCAACGGCTCATTCTCGAAAACAAGCTGCCTGGTTTTATAGGCAAATACGTTCGGCGACAGTTGCAGCGACCGCCGGATGGTATCGCCTTTGGCCTCGAACGTAGCCTGTTGATTTCTGGTCAGTAGCACCGCTTTTCGCTTACTGGCAAATCGCACCTTACCGGTCCGAACGGCTACGCTCACATCGGCATCATAGGCCCGCACATTGAACGATGTGCCCAGCACCTGCACGGTTGTTTGCCGCGCCTGAATCCGAAACGGATGCTCAGGATCAGGTACTACGTCAAAAAAAGCTTCGCCCGTCAGCGCTACGTCTCGGGTATCGGTGTCAAAATGGGCCGGGTATTGCAGGGTCGAATTCCGATTCAGCAACACCTTCGTTCCGTCGGGCAAAATTCGTTCAACGGGCAGATTGGTCGTTCGAACCGTTAGTAATGGCTCGGCGGCTTTGGGCTGATTCAGGTACTGAAACGCCGACCAGCCAACGCCTAAAGCCACCACCAGAACAGCAGCGACTCGCCAGATGGTCCGGCTCCACAAGGGTTTGCTGACCGACGATTCAGTTTCTGGCATCGGCCTGACCTCCTGCGGCTGAATCGGCAGCGGTTTTATGATCGGGTCGGATTCTTTTGCGTCGGCCGGGCGGTTGTTCATTTTCTGCCGGACCGATTTCCAGGCCGCATCGGTATCGATGGGTTTCGAATCGACGGGCGTGGCCGTTTGCCAGATGCGCTCGAAAGCCGCAAAGTCATCCTGCGTAGGTTCGTTGGGTGCCGAATCCTGACTGGCCAGCCACTGCTGCACCCGCGCCGACTCGCCGGGGTCGGTTTCGCCCGCCAGAAATTTGGCCAGCAAAGCGTCGTTGATGGGTTGTTGGTCTGCCATGTCTTACGAATGAACAAGGAATAAAGTATACTGAGAAACAACCAGCGCCAGCAGCCAATCGGCATCGAGTCCCCAAAGTGCCTGATCGAGCATGCTTTTGGCACCAAACAGCACCAGCAACGCCACCGGCAGATAATCGCTCAATTCGGCCCGCAGCATACGGAGGGCTTTACCAATCTGATTTTCAACGGTTTTTATCGAAATGCCCAACTGATCGGCTATTTCCTGATACTTCAGTTCGTCGAACCGGCTCAGGGTAAACACCAGCCGACACTGTTCGGGCAGTTTCTGAATGGCGCGTTGCAACCGCTCGGCCAGCTCGTCGCCTAGAATGGCCTGCACCGGCGATTCTGCGGTGGTTTCGCCGGTATAGAGCGTATGTTGCCGGTGCTCTTCCCGAATGGCAAAATGCTTGATTCGGTTCAGGCAGCGGTTATGCACGGCCCGGAACAGATAAGATTTGAGGGAGATGGTAATCAGCAGGCCGTCGCGTTTTTCCCAGAACGACAAAAACATGGCCTGTACTTCTTCTTCGGCATCGTCGGCATCGGGCAGAAACTGCCGGGCATATCGGCACAGGGGCGCATAAAACTGCCGGAATACAGCCTCAAACACCCGTTCGTTGCCCTGCCGGATGGCCACTAAAACGTCCTCTTCAGTTGGTTGCACTGACTTGGGGGTATGGATGATCGGATGGGGCAAAGCTATCATTTTCGCTACAAAAACGCCTGGTCAGCCCTAAGACACCTAGTTATCGGTTACCCCCTACGCAACAGGAGAAAAAATTTTCGGTGGTTGGTTTACGGTTTATGGTTGGGGGTTTATGGTTGGAGGAGTCGTATTTATTCGTTTGGCGAACCTACCGATTTGAAGGTTAATTGAGCTATGCGGTGTTTTACCTTTCTTTCCTAATAGTCTGGCGGCTTGGCTGGCGTAAGCCTTATGTCCTTCAAAAGAGTAGATAGCCTGAAAGACAGCTAAATCTTCTGTTTTTGTAATCTCTTTATCTAACAGGACCTCAATAAATTGTTCTCTTGTTAGTGTGGACTTGTTGAACTTTATAGCCATACAGGGCGCGGAAATCAGGGCTTATTTTGTAATTCAATTCATAGTGTCTTTACCGGGGTGGTTATCGTGTCGACCGAAGCCGACTGACGAGCCAAAATCACCCTGTCACGGGACGTGTCCCTTGTCACTTGAGCCCCCACCCCTATGTTATCGGCTGTTGTATCCATCCTCCCCCCTGAATGTTGATGGTGGGCGAACTACCTGCCTGAACGACCGCAACTTTCACCTTTACACACCTGTTTGATGTATGCAATGTTTTTAACGTACTGATAATCAACAGGCAAAAACATTGCATTTGCCGGGGGTTTGTTCGCCAGAACACGGTGGTGGTTGGGCTGCCCGGCTTGGCCTTCGGAGGCCCGCTGCCTGTCACCCGGCAACTACCCCCATGCGGAGCGGAATATTATGCAGCTTGTAAACCACTCGCCTGATTGAAATGGCGAATGGCTGAACGGTTAACTTTGCGTTCAGCATGCCACAACTCGTAGTTCTTTTGTAAGTTGACCCAGAATTGGGCCGTGTTGCCAAACGCTTCCGACAATTTCACCGCCAACTCGGGACTGATACCAGCCCGCTCGTTGACAATAGCAGAAAGGTTAGCCCGAGCAACGCCCAGACCTTTAGCCACCTCCGTAATGGTCAGGTTGCGCTCTTTGATGTAGTCCTCCCGCAAAATCTCGCCGGGATGCACTGGGGGTAGGTTGCGTGTCATAATCAGTGGTAATCTACATAGTCAACATCGTACACATCACCGGCTTCAAAGCGAAAGATAATCCGGTGGTTGGGTGTCACAGTAATGGCCCAGAAGTCATCCAAATCGCCCGTAAGTTTATGGATGCCAGAGCCCATCTGCTGAATATCGCTGACAGAGGTTACGGCATCCAACTGGTCAAAGAGACGGTTAATCTTGCGCAGGTATTGAGCTGGTAATTTGGAACCATTGCCCGCTTCATAATACTGTTGAAGCTCTTTGTGTTTGAAGTTAACAATCATGGTTCGCTTTGTAACGTGTAATATTACACATTACAAATCAAAAAGAAAACAGCGTCTTATCAATTCGGTGTTTCTCGTGTCAACCGAGACCCCAAAATGGAAACCTAAAGCCGCTTAACCGAGGCTTTCAAACTGTCGCTCGAAACCCGCCCCGCTGACCGAATTGTCCCTGTCCCTAAGTACGCCCTGTCGACCGACACCAAAAATGAAAGAACGAAACTGCCCTTGCGAGCCGTGCGGCCTGTCGCTCGAAAGCGGGAATTTGAAGCACTTGCTTTTATGCGACACCCAACGCCTATATCTTCGCTTTTAGGTTTTGTACCTGAAAAAAGTGCAACTTCGGTAACGCCATTGGTGAGTAGAAAAAGCTTGAACCCAACGCAAATGCGTTCTTCTGGGACGACATAGATTGTGTGGCTTGGCCCTACTCACCACCCTTTCCACAGCTTGAACAGTACCCAATGACGTAGTTTCACTACGATCAAGAATTATATGCAAAATCAGGAAAGTGAATGGCTAAAACAAACGTTTCACCCTAAAAATCAAGCCGATGGACTCGGTAGTCAAAGTCGTCAAGTATGGGGTTGGTATCGACATGGGTAAAGATAAATTTCATGCCTGTATCAGTACCATTGATTCAACCCAGCGGATCAAGATTAAGGCCACCCACGCCTTCAACAATACAGCCACAGGGCTGACCGACTTCCACCGCTGGTGTGAGCATCATGGCAAGGAAAAGAGCCTGCCCGTTCATTACTTGATGGAAGCCACCGGGGTGTATTATGAGCAGTTAGCCCTCTCGCTTCACCAGCGCGGAGCGCATGTGATTGTGGTGTTACCCCAGAAAGCCAAACACTATTTGATGGCCCTGGGCATCAAAACCAAAACCGACGGGGTCGACGCTCAGGCACTAGCTATGATGGCCTGCCAACAAAGTTTAGACGCTTGGCACCCCATTAGCGAAGCCATGTACAAGTTGCGTCAGTTAACTCGCCAACAAATTGATTTGCAGGATCTTAAAACACAGATTGGCAATCAGCTAATGTGTTTGGAACTGGGTATGTACCAATCAAAAGAAGTTAGTAAGCAGATGAATAAACTCCTTGATGAGTTGGACAAACAGATCACTGAATGTGAGAAGTTGATTGCAAAAGCCGTCAATGACAACCCCGAATGGAAGCGTAAAGTCGAGCAGATTTGCGCTATCAAGGGGGTCGGTTTACTGACCGTGGCCAACCTGATTACTGAGACTAACGAATTTGATTTGTTCGAAAACCAGCGTCAATTAGTAAGCTATGCAGGCTATGATGTAGTAGCGAATCAAAGTGGTAAGCGGGTAGGCAAAACCCGGATCAGTAAACGGGGGAACGCTCGGATTCGCCGGGGTTTACACATGGCTTCGCTCATGGTGGTTCGCTATGAACAGAAGCCGTTTGTAGGCTTGTATGAACGGGTCTTTAAGCGAACCAAAGTGAAAATGAAAGGCTATGTGGCCGTGCAAAGAAAACTGCTGACGTTAATCTATGCTTTATGGAAAAAAGATGAAAAGTATCTTCTGGATTACGTAAACGAGGGGCAAAAAAAAGTAGCCCCAACAGAGGAGGCTACGCTGCATCGGCCACGGGTGGACGTGCTTGAGGAGGTAAATATAGGCAAGTTGGTCGAATCTTGAAATAATTATACCACTTTTCTTGTTTTTTAAGACAGTACCACGAAAGGGCTGATGGATGAAGAAGCTACTCACCTGAACACACAAACCTACGATCTTTACATCCTTTCCCTTGTTGGGCTGATTACCTGACCTCTGAGGCTTGCATCCTGTCGCACGAGCCACGCCCACCAAGAGCGAACCACAACGCATATTCAAATTTTTCTTTCAAAATTCTTCATCGAAGATGTCAAAGCCTCTTGGGATGCGTCGTCTTAAAAATCTTACTCCTGTCCATATGTACAAACATCCTGTTAATAAAATAGGAATGTTTTTAATAAAGAAGGTACGCTCCTTTGAGGGTGGGACGGTTAATTCTGAAGACCACTTTGGAAGTACGAATGGAAATCCAAGTATAAATACTCCTAAGATAGTACTGACTAAACCTATTGTATTTAATATTGTCCTTCTCTTTATTTTGGATTCTCCACTACTTCTTAGAACGTGTTGGGGAATTATGTTTGGTTGCCTAGTTCGATTCGCTGTAGCATAATCTGAATGTTAGCCAAGTACAACCAACTGACCGAAGAAGATAGCGTGTACTCATAATCTTTGACGATCCGTCGAAAGAAATTGGTCCAGGCGATACTCCGTTCGACGACCCAGCGCTTGGCTACTGGCACAAACCCGCGGGCGGATTCAGGCCGCGAAGCTTTTTCAAACCGGGACGCCGGAGCGTTCAATGCTCCACTCACCTAAGGCTTGGGCAAAGATTCCGTTGTAAGCTTGATCACCCAACACCTTTTCTAGTCGCTCACCGGCTGTCCAAAGTATATCTTTAATCAGCGGGACTGCTGCCGATCCATCACTATCCCCAGCTGAATGAACTTGGGCTACCCATAGACGACCTTGAGTGTCAACAACCAACTGACGTTTGCGGCCATTCACTCGCTTATAGACGTCTAATCCTCGGTACTCACAGATCATTGGACTCAGCTTAACGCTCTGTGAATCAATGCATAGTAGCGATGGGTATGCTTCTTTGCCAACTCGTTGACGGTCCATCTTATTGAGAGCCAAATTAATTTTCTCAAAGGTTCCATCAGATTTCCACTGATCAAAATAGTAATAAACCGCCTGCCAATGGGGCCAAGGGCCAGCTAGATTCCTCCATTGAGCACCCGAGCGCAACAACCAAAGAATGGCATTAATAATTTGCCGTAAATCATGCTGTCGTTTGCGTTTCAGGTTAAGAAAGGGCGAAATTGCGGCCCATTGAGAGTCGGTCAGAACACTGAACTGTTTAGTCACATCCTTGTTGCTTGGTCGCTACAAAGGTGACACGACTCTCAGCCTTTCTCAATTCCCCAACACGTTCTTAGAAAGTTTGAAAGATTAGGAAAGATAGAATTCAGCAAACTTTTACGTAATATTTTTTTTACCGATTTTATAGTACCAGTCAGTCTTACGTCGTCACTTGAGTTTCCTGTATGAGCTAATTGAATGACAATTCCCTCTTCAAAATCAAAAAAATCAAAATTGATTAAAATAGCCTTCCTATTACTATCTATTTTGACACTAAAATCGTTTGCGGGATTTTTTTGAAACAAAATCTCCGCATCAAGTATATCGTACTCTTCATCTATACAAATTTTAATAGGGTCGGCGTGGGCAACATCATTAAAAGATATTGTATCTCTGCCATCGTTCCAAAGTGCAATCTTTGTTAAAGATAAATTTTCAATTTTACTTCCAGCGTACATTATTTCAACAGTTTCAATCTTTTTTATACTTTCGCGGACCAAGTTGACGCTTCTTGCAATGTAGATTGGGACTTTGTTCTTCTTACTTTTAAAATAGAAATAAAAACTCAAGATTATTCCAATTATAGCCAGTAGCAAGGTTACTATATTGAAAGTAGGATTGCCATTAAACCAATTGTAAACGTCGCTAATTTCTTTATTCATTATTGGCTCTGCTTAGTCATTTATCATTTATGAGCTAAAATATCCAACTCACGAATCCCTTTGTCAAATGAGATGTTTTATTTTAAAATTTACAAAACTGGGCGTTTCCTGAAAGTAAAAGCTCAAACCTGCATAATTGGAGCATTCGCTCTGTCGCCCGAAAGCCACACTTGCAGCAAACCTCATGTTGGCAGCAGGCGATGTACATTACACGACTGGCGGAGAAGGAAATACTGTATTAATTACCTGTTGCAAGGCGTTCACATCAGGTAAAATAAACCACGTTGGATTTCCTGGCCTTACAGTGGGATAACCGATGTCGGGATTGTCCTCATTCCAGTAATTGTAATTATGGCGCAACCCGAAAACTTTTTCTCCATTCTGAAGCTCTATCTCAGCAATAGAAAAACCGTCTGGTGTACTTTGTGTTCCATCGTGAAGAACTCGAATTACTTTTTTGATACGGTTTTTTGGATAAACAACATCTTTTGGATTATAAGGCATAGTGTTTTGGTTTTAGAAAGCATCCCTGATCGAAAATGACTGGATTAGCAGCAGGCGTGTCAATAGTCTTTTTCCTCTTCCTTAATAAAGTGTTTGTCAAATTCTAACGGCTTTTTTGGGTAAATACAAGCTATATAAATGAAGTAGATAAGCATACTGACGCCAACAAATAATAGTAAGCCTTGCTTGGCAAGCGAAGTCTCTACTAAAATTAGGATTGCCCCAATAGTTAAAGACCCAAATGAATAAAAAACAAAAAACTTCCGACTTGGCTTGTTTCGCCATTTGTACAAAAGCAATAAAAGTGGAATGATGGCGATAGAAGATACGCCTACATTGTAGCGTTCCTCTTTTATACTCACAAAAGCACAAAAAAAAACAAAAGGCATTATTGCGTCAACAAGAATATAAGCAACTGACCTTCGGTCAACAGGTACATTATCGTTCATGTCACCATTCAAGTGCATGTAATCAACAACAGAAAATATAGCAATAATAAGACAAGTATAAAAGTCAGGAAAGATAAAGTCGTCTGTTGATAATGAGCGCTTACTCAGAATAAGGTCGTAAACCATATTACCTAAAAAAGCTGGATAAAGTAGCCCATATATAACGGAGCTAAGTCTTTTCTTCCAATTGTTTTGCTTCTCGTTCAAGACGATAAATTTTTAAAACGGCGCATTACTTGCCAGCAATTCGACAATTACAACACTTTCAATAAAAAATACACAATTTACATTTTTATCGCTATAATATTCTAAACCGTTGCCTAACGGGGTGTTTATTGTGTCCCATGCCACGTTGCAAACTCACTTTTGACTGCCGCAAAGGGGGCGTTTCTCATGTTAACCGAAACCGGACCAACAAACATAAACCGCCCTGTCGCGGGACGGGTAACTTGTCACACGAAGCCCACCAATACGTTATTAGCTGTTACGTTCCACCCAACATACTATCATACGCAAGTCCCCTTAAACCAATACCCTAACAATTAACCTATTGATAGTAAGCACACCCATTTTTCTCCCCCAACCACAAAGCAAGAATACTCACCTCAACTCATTTAAGCAACTCAACTATCCATTAAGCTACCAATCCATGCTCTGAATTTATTACACGGCGCAAAGTGCTAACGTAACCTCTAAAACTTACATTTATTCTCCCAAAAGCAGCCCCTATGCCAAATACTGTAAACAGAAAACCGTCTCCCGTCACCGTAGTAGAAAGACATAAGCGTTTCGCTTTACGGGTTGCTATACCTTAGATTCTTTATTACCCATCGTAATGCGTCCCGTTGATTGCATCATCAACTATCTGGAAGGCTTTGTGCCGCTACCGGCCGAAGCCAAAGCAGCCTTGAGCGCGATGCTGCACTATAAGCGCATTGGCCGCAAAGAGCATATCGTGTGGCCCAATCAGGTGCATGAATACATTTCGTTTATTTATACCGGTTGTGTGCGCGAGTACTACATCGACGACCGCGAGCAGGAAGTGGCCCTTTGGTTCGGCTTTCCCTACGATGTTGTTGTGGCGTTGCCCAGCTTTATTGCGCAGCAAGCCGGTCATACGGGCATTCAGGCGCTGGACGACACCGAAGTGCTTCAGATTAACCGCACCGATTTATACGCCCTCTTCGATCAGTTCCACGCCATCGAACGGCTGGGTCGCCTGCTCACCGAGCAATACCTCATCAACAGCGACAACTACATTCAGAGCCTTCAGACGCAAAGTGCGCAGGTCCGCTACGAGAATCTGCTGGCCCGCCGACCGCAGATTCTACAGACGGTGCCTCTTTCCATGATTGCGTCGTACCTCGGCATCAGCCAGGAAACCCTCAGCCGGATTCGCGCCAAACGGTAGCTCCTGTCCGCTTTCCCTGCCCTCACGGCTACGATTCAACTCCGAAGGAGTACTATTCGTATAGAGCAAGCCTACGCTGTTGAGCGTAGTATTGACTACGCGCTGACGACGGCTTCGTTTGCGAGTGAATAAAGCCCTCTTCAGAGCAGGGTTGTTAAGTTCTGTTTTTCAACGCCGAAGGCGTGTCAGGATTATAGCAAAAAAGGCCGTAAGAAGCCATATAGAGCCCTGAAAGGGCGGCATTATGTCACGGCACCGGCCGCCCGGCCTTTCAGGGCTCTATATGGGTCACTTCCCCTTTTCTACAATACTATCATCCCTACGGGATTGGAACTTACCCTGCTGTTTCTCGGATAGACAAAACGAACAGCCGTATGCGGTTCCAGACAATAATTTGATCTTTGTCAAGCGCTTCGCCCAAAAAATCCTACCATATTGCAGGATAATCCTAAAACCGCCATCCTGTATGAAATTGCTGATTTCTGGCATCAGTGCCCTGCTGCTCGGTGTCTGGCTGAGTTCCTGTAACTCGTCGACCTCGCAGCAAAGCAAATTAGATGTAGCCACCCTGCCCAAAGCATCGCCCGAACAAATCGAAAAGCTGGTCGAACAGTTTATCGACGCGCAGGAAGGGCAAACCATCCAGATTCCCGAAGGCTATTTTGAGCTAAACACCCAGTTGATTCTGGACAAGGTCAATAAAGTGACCATCAAAGGAGCCGGTATGTACAAATCCGTGCTGTCGTTCAGGAACATCACTACCGGGGGCGAAGGCATGAAAATAGCCGGAAACGGCATTGTGTTGCAGGATTTCACGGTGATGGACGCTCCCGGCGACTGTATTAAAACCCAGCACTGCGAAGGTCTGACGTTTCGGGCGGTTAATACGACCTGGACCCATCAGGATTTGAGCAAAAGCGGAACCTATGGCATCTATCCAGTTCAGTGCAAAAACGTATTGGTCGAAAAATGCGAAGTGTCGCACTCGCGCGATGCGGGCATCTACGTAGGGCAATCCGAAAACATTATCGTTCGCGACAATGTCGTGTTTGAGAACGTGGCCGGTATCGAAATCGAGAATTCCGACAACGCCGAAGTCTACAACAACCTGACCGAAAACAACACGGGCGGCATTCTGGTGTTCAACCTGCCCGGCCTGCCGAAGCCGTTTGGCTCGCGGACGAAGGTGTATAACAACACCATCCGCAATAATAACCACGACAATTTTGCGGTAGCCAGCGCCGGTCAGAACGGGAACGCCATTACGATGGTGCCACCCGGTAGCGGTATTATTATACTGGCGGGCAACGAGGTCGAAATTTTCAACAACAAACTCATCGACCAGAAAACGATCTCGATTGCCATTGCCAGCTATCACATCACCGAACTGCCCATCCCGAACCATCCCGGCTGGTCGCCCTTCACGACCAACATATCCGTTCATGATAACACTTTCGAGCATAAATTCGGCGTCCCCGACCTGACGAAAGACCTGGGTAAACTGATCGCGGCCAAGTGCCTGAAATCGCAGGATATTGTCTATGATGGCATTATCGACGATACCAAAGGGAAAGACGTTACCAAAAACCCGATGAATATCTGCATCGGCGAAAAGCAGAAAGACCTGCGGTTTTCGCGCCTGCTGATACCCGCCAGTGGCAAGGTCACCGACATCGACGTGTTCAACGATCTCAATACGTTCAATACGTGCCAGGTCGCCGTACAAACATCGCCCCCGGTGATGTGATAGCGCCGTTTTTTTAGAACACAGATGACACGGATTAAACAGATTTACACGGCAAAATCAATGATTCACTCAATTACATTATGTTGAAAAGAAACGGGTTGTTTGTGGCGGTGCTGGTGTTTGTGGCGGTTGTGTTTCATGCCTGTTTTGTGAAGAATCGGGCAACGGTTCACCCCTCGCAGATCGACTTCTCGGCACTTCCGCTCAAAAAACTTTCGGAGTATGGCTTTTTTACCGGCAATCTGAGTCAGATGCAGCCGAATGAAAAGGTGCTGGCTTATGAGCCCGTTGCCACGCTGTTTACCGATTATGCGTTCAAGAAGCGGTTTGTCTGGATGCCTGAAGGCAGCTCGGCTACGGTCGACGCCGACCAGCCCGACGATCCGCTGAACTTCCCGGACAAAACCATCCTGATCAAGAACTTCTACTACCCCGCCGACTTCACAAAACCGACGGGAGAAAAACGGATTCTCGAAACGCGCCTGTTAGTGAAAGACAACGGAAGCTGGAAAGCCTACCCCTACCGCTGGAACGACGACCAGACCGAGGCCGATTATAAAATAACGGGCGAAACGATTCCGGTTAGCTGGAACGATGAACACGGGCAGCGTCACGCCATTAACTACGCGATGCCCAACAAGAATCAGTGTAAAAGCTGCCATAACCAGCAGGATGCCTTCGTACCGATTGGCCCGAAAGTAAAGCAGCTTAACCATTCGATTACCTATGCGGATGGTCATACGGAGAACCAGCTAACCCGATGGACGAAGCTGGGCTACCTGAACGCAACATCCGAAACCATTGCCCGCATTACCCCGCTGGTCAGTATGAACGACGCACAGGCATCGCTCGACGCCCGCGCCCGTTCGTATCTGGATGTGAACTGCGGCCACTGCCACAATCCGAAAGGGCCTGCCTCTACATCGGGTCTATACCTGAATTATGAACAGAAAGACCCGTTTCACTGGGGTGTCTTGAAGTCGCCCGTAGCCGCCGGTATCGGAGCCGGAACGTTCAAATTCGACATCGATCCCGGTCAGGGAAAAGCGTCTATCATGACCTACCGCATGAATTCGGTTCATCCCGGCATTATGATGCCTGAGCTTGGCCGTGTCAGCATCCACACCGAAGGTGTAGCCCTGATTGAGTCGTGGATCAACAGTTTGAAGAAGTAAGCCTGGCTCGTTGAGCCAGGCTCAGAACCTTACGGCTTTACTTTTTCAAGGTAGCCTATTTTTTCCCAGTCAGCTTTTGGAGTAAGGGTAATCCCAATTAAAATGGAGTCGTTCGCGCCTTTCTGTAGTGAGGCCGTATTACTTCTTAGTTCGGCTCTAACCTGTTCAGGCGAAAGCTTGTACATAGCCCCATCGGCAGCATCGACAATGAGTCCAATTAGGCCTCCAAAGATAATATTACCAGCAATCCAGCCATCTACTTTCCGCGTCAGAACAATTTCATAGGGATTATAGCCTTCCATTTCCACTTTGATGGCCTGGGTGTCTTTGCGTAGTAATTTCACAACCATAGGCGTTATACCCATGTTTTGCCCATTGACAGAAATGGAAGCGCCAGTAGGTGTGCTGGATATACCAATTTGTTGTTTAGAGCCGTGCAGAATGGTAGCACATCCAGTTACAGTGAGCGTAAGCGCAAAGAAAAAAAACGAATCATATAGAACAGTAATGGTTATGGTGAACAGGCAAGAATAATAGTGTCTACTTGAAAAAGCAATCAAACAACAAATAAAGTCACCTTTATATAATCCATATTTACTACACGGTATTTGGTTCCTGAAAGTACTTCCGCGAAACGTACTTCACTTGTTAATCACAGCGCCTTCACCGAATACCGTAAACAGAAAACCGCCCACCACTATAGGGGTATCGGGCAAACTAACTGTCGGGAGAGCAAACCATCATACTCTCCAAACAGATGTTTACTCTATTTCGAAATCTTCTTGTTGTCTTTTTAGCCCTGTCTCCCCTGTCGCTTTTGGGTCAGGGATTTACCCAAACCATTCGGGGTGTTGTTGTCGACCAGAGTTTACAGGCTCCCCTTCCCGGTGCTACCGTTGTTGTCGTAAACAGCACCCCGCTCAAAGGCACCAGCACCGACGCAGCGGGCCAGTTTCGGCTCAGTCAGGTGCCGGTTGGGCGGCAAACGCTTCAGGTCAGTGCGGTAGGTTATAAGAATGTGCTGCTACAGAATATTGCTGTCGATGCCGGAAAAGAACTGGTCCTGAACGTGTCGCTCGAAGAAACCGTGAATCAGCTATCGGAAATCAACGTAAAGCCGACCATCGAGAAAGACAAACCACTGAACGAAATGGCGGCAGTGTCGGCCCGTACGTTTTCCGTCGAAGAAACGCAGAAGTTTGCGGCCGCCGTCAACGACCCCGCCCGAATGGCGACGGCCTATGCGGGTGTTGTAGGTGCCGACGATGGCAACAACTATATCGTTATCCGGGGTAACGCACCCAATGGTCTGCTCTGGCGCATGGAAGGCGTTGAAATCCCGAACCCCAATCATTTCGCCAATCTGGGCACCACCGGCGGTGGCATTTCGATTCTGAGTGCGCAGTTACTGGCCAATTCCGACTTTCTGACCGGGGCTTTTCCGGCCGAGTACGGCAATGCGCTATCGGGCGTTTTCGATCTGCGACTGCGTCGGGGCAACAATACCAAACGCGAATACACCATCCAGGCTGGTGTACTGGGCCTGGATGTGGCCGCCGAAGGGCCCATTGCCAAAGGCTATAATGGCTCATTTTTGATTAATTACCGCTATTCGACCCTCGGTTTGTTGTCTAAACTGGGCGTAAGTGTCGGCGTGGGCGAGCAGGTATTTCAGGATTTGTCGTTCAATGTCTATCTGCCCACTAAAAAAGCGGGAACGTTCACCCTTTTCGGCTTTGGTGGTCTGAGCAGCAGTAAAAACAAAGCCCCCGCCGACTCAACAAAGTGGGAATACGACTACGAACGCTACAACGAAGATTTTCGGTCGAATACGGGAGCCGCTGGCCTGACCCACACGATTCCGTTTAGCCGGAAAGCAGTGCTTAAAACAGTTTTGCTGGCATCGGGTTTCGGGAATCGGCTGCGCGAGGAACGGCTCGAACCTTCGGACAACTACCGGGCCACGGAGCGCGCCAACGAAAGCTACGTGACCCAGAAACGCATTCTGTCATCGACGCTAACCTATAAACTCAATCCGCAACACACCATCCGGGCAGGGGTGATTGGTAGTCAGTTGCTGTATGATCTGTCGCAACGGACGTGGGAAGCGGAGCAGCAGCAGGTTGTGACGCGCATTCAGCTAAGTGATCAGACGAATACGCTACAGGCTTTTGGGCAATGGAATTACCGGGCTTCGGAGCAACTGACGTTCAACGCGGGCCTGCACTACCTCCGCCTTGCGCTCAATGGTAGTTCGTCGCTCGAACCGCGCGGTTCTGTTCGCTGGGCATTTCGGCCCAATCAGTCGCTGAGTTTTGGGTATGGGCTGCACAGCCAGCTTCAGAATCCGGCGACTTATTTTGTGTTGCCGATCAGCGCGTCGGGCGAAACGCCGAGTCAGACTAACCAGAAACTGGGCTTCACGCGCTCGCACCACTATGTGCTGGCCTACGACCGCCGGCTCAACACCCGCGCCGATGGGGCTCCGCTGCGTCTGAAAGTTGAAACGTACTACCAATGGCTGTTCGATGTGCCGGTTAGTGCCAACCAGCGGGATGCCTTTTCGGTCATCAACAATTTCAGTGGGTTTGCCGACCGCGATCTGGTCAACTCAGGTAATGGGCGTAATTATGGGCTGGAACTAACCCTGGAACAGTTTCTGCATCGGGGACTTTATTTCCTGCTGTCGTCGTCGCTTTATAATTCAGAATACCGGGGTTCGGATGGCATCTGGCGCAACACGCGCTGGAACGGACGGTATGCCCAGAGCCTGCTGATCGGGAAAGAATGGACGGCGGGCTCGAATGTGTTTGGCCTTAACCTCAAGCTGAGCTACTATGGTGGCTATCGCGATACGCCTATCGATGTCGAAAAATCCCGGCAACTGGACCAAACCGAATACATCGATAGTCAGTCGTTTACGACCCAGCTTCCCGATTATTTCCGCCCCGACATCCGACTGAGCTGGAAGCGAAATAAACTCCATTCGACCCGTACGCTCTCGCTCGATCTACAAAATGCTATAAACCGACAAAATGTCTATGGCCAAACATTCGATCCGCTCAGTGGTACCGTAAAAACATTTTATGGCACGGGCATGATCCCCGTATTGAGCTATCGTGTTGTGTTCTAAAAGGTCGTAGTCGGTTGGAAATAGCCCATCGTTGAGCGTAGTCTAACTAGCAGAAAATCAAAGTCTATGTTATCAATAGAAAAGCCCATAGGGTCGACATCTTAGTAGCGGTGTAGAAGAATAGCTACTACGATGACATGCCTACGGCGTTGTTATGAAAAAGCCCTGCACAGGAAAATAAGTGGCTCGCTTATTTGGTAAAAATCAACTACGGTGACGATAGCAATGCCAGTCGTTGATCGATCAGTCCGACGATCTGAGCAAAATCGTCGGACTGCTGAGCGTAGTCCAGTTGGTTGACATCCACAATCAACAGTTCGCCAATTCGATATGAAGTCACAAATTCTTCATAGAGTTGATTGAGCCGACCCAGATAATCATCGCTGATCGATTGCTCGAACGAACGGCCCCGCTTTTCGATCTGCCGCCGGAGTTTATCCAGATCAGCCCGCAGATAGATCATCAGATCGGGTGGGCGAACCAAACTCATCATATTTTCGAAGACACTCCGGTACGTGTGATAATCGCGATCGCTTAAGGTACCAAGCTGGTGCAGGTTTCGGGCAAAAATGGCAGCATCTTCATAAATAGTCCGATCCTGTACCACTGTGGTTTGTCCCTCTTCGGCAGCCGTAAGCACCCGACGCATCTGGGCGAAACGGCTATTCAGAAAAAAAATTTGCAGGTTAAAGGCCCATCGGTGCATATCGCCGTAGAAATCGGCCAGATACGGGTTCCCCTCGACCGCTTCGTATAGAACTTCCCAGCCATAGTGACTGGCCAGCATCCCGGCTAGTGTTGTCTTGCCAGCCCCAATATTTCCGGTGATTGCGATGTGCATAAAAAAAGGGAAAATCTGCTTCTATAACGAACTTTGACGATTTGAGTTTAATTTTGTAGTTGAAAAGAGACATCGATAAGCGCCTGATCTGCCCTGCAGACTGTCGGCTCTTTCATACATTCACTCTTTGGCTGTTTACCATGAAACCGTACCGCGTTCTTCTCTACTATATTTATTCACCCATCGAAAACCCAGAACAATACCGTGAGGAGCATCATTTGCTTTGTTTGGAACTGAATTTACTGGGCCGGGTCATTGTTGCCCCCGAAGGATTGAATGGAACCGTTTCGGGGCTGGCGGCCGATTGCGACGCCTACATGGATACGCTCCGCAACGACCCTCGCTTTGCTGGTATCGAGTTTAAGATCGACGAATCGGACGAGCATACGTTTCAGAAACTGCACGTTCGGGTAAAAAAAGAGATTGTCCATTCCGATTTGCCCGTCGATCCACTTCGGCAAACAGGTATCCATCTGGAACCTGACGATTTTAAAAGACTGAAAAACGACCCCAATGTGGTGCTGGTCGATATGCGTTCCAACTACGAACACTCGGTCGGAAAATTCAAAGGAGCCATTACGTTCGATATGGAAAATCTTCGCGAATTGCCGGAGCATATCCATGAAATTGAACACCTCAAAGGCTCGGATAAGAAAATCATTACATATTGCACGGGTGGAATTAAATGCGAAAAAGCCTCCGCTTACTTAATAGCACAGGGCTTCGACAATGTGTACCAGCTCCACGGTGGCATCATCAAATATGGCATGGAAGCGGGTGGCGAAGATTTCGACGGCGAATGCTATGTGTTCGACAATCGGGTTACGGTACCGGTCAATCATGTCAACCCGTCCGTTATATCGACCTGTCACCGCTGTGGTACCCCAACCAGCCGTATGGTCAACTGTGCCAGTCCGGCCTGCAACAACCACTTCACCCTCTGCGAAGCCTGCGGACTCGACCATCAGGGAACCTGCTCCGACGCCTGCAAAGAAGATCCTGAACTCCGCCCTTACGACGGCACCGGCTACTATGGCAAAGAAACACTAAGTTATTCGCCCCTTCAGGGTTTCAAAAGCCGTCAGGGCCAACCGTTGACGGTGGAGATAAAGTGAGTTTAGGGTTTACGGTGGCTCCGTCTGTCAGCATACATCCTTCTTGTGCGAAGCAACCGTAAACCGAAAAGTGAATACCGCATACCCTCACTCCCGAATCCGGTAGGCAGGTTTACGGCTGGCTTCGAAATAGGTGCGCATCTGCATCTCACCAATCAATCCGAATGCCAGCAGTTGAAAGCCGCCGAGCAGAAGAACGGCCAGCAGAATCAGCCAGAGGCTATAATTCAGGTGGGCGTTGTTTAGCTTCTGAACCAGCAGGTATAGTCCGACACTCAGACCAGCCAGTAATGAAAGTGCTGCCAGTGGGCCAAACAGCCGCATCGGCCGCCGAAAATAGCGTTGCAGGAACAACACCAGCAACAAATCGTTCAGCACTGGCCCGATTCGTCCAAGACCGTATTTCGACACCCCATGCACACGCGGATGATGCCGTACATCCATCTGGGTCATACGTGCTCCCTGCATGGCGGCCAGCACGGGAATAAAACGGTGCAGTTCGCCATACAGGCCCAACTTCTGAGCTACCTCGCGTCGAAATACTTTCAGCGTACAGCCGTAATCCCGCAAGCGAACCCCCGTAAGCCGTCGAATCAAGGCGTTGGCTACCCGGCTGGGAATTTTGCGAAGCAGTAAACCATCCTGTCGATTCGCCCGGTTTCCAGCCACAACATCCCAGTCGCCGATTTGCGCCAGATTCAGCATGAGCGGAATATCGGCCGGATCGTTCTGTAAGTCACCGTCGAGGGTAACAACAAATTCGCCCTGTGCGGCCTCGATTCCTGCGGCCAGGGCCGTAGTCTGACCGTAGTTACGGGCCAGAATAAGCAGTCTTGTCCGGTGATCGGCAAACTGCCGAATCATACTCACCGTATTGTCCATCGACCCATCATCGACTAGAATCAATTCGTAGTTCAGTTCGGTGAGCGAATCCCGAAATCGCTCCAGCAATGGGCGTATATTACCGGCCTCATTATAGAGCGGCACCACCACCGAAATCAGGGCATCGGTTTTCATTCAGAAACAGGCTTACCGACGGGCATTAGGGGCTTACTCATAATGTAGTCGTTCATCCAGTAAGGTCCAATGGCAATATCTTCCTGACGCAACACCCGAAACCCCTGCTTTTCGTAAAACTGGCGCGCTTTGTTGTAGCGATTCACATTCAGCAGCAGTTCCTGGGCACCCAGATCCCGGCACCGCTTTTCTACTTCATTAATCAGCATTTTTCCATAGCCGCTCCCCTGTGTGGCAGGCAGTACATAAATCTTATGCAGCTTGAACGACTTATTTTCCGGCTTGTAGGGAGCAAAAGCAGCAAATCCCCACAGCACAGGATTGTCCGTACTTTCCTGAGTTTCGAGTAATACAAAGGTATGCCCCATCGTAGTCATCTGTTCCAGAAGCGCTTCCGGCGAATACATCGTTAAAAACATATATTCAATCTGATCCTCGGAAAGAATACTACGGTAGGTTGGTTCCCAGATTTGCTCCTGCAAACGGATAATCGTCGGGATGTCGTCGGGGGTAGCAGTACGAAGTTTAAGCGGCACGTTCTTGCGTATTTACGTAGTTTTGCAACAAAGATAGTAGTTGACGGCTAGTTGACGGCCACCGCTCCTATTGATCAATCACCGCGTTGGCGGTCCACTTTATTTATGAGCGAACAAAAGCCTTTAATTCTGGTAACAAACGACGACGGTATCACATCGCACGGCATTCGAACCCTCGTTGAGTTAATGAAACAACTAGGCTCGGTGATAGTCGTTGCCCCCAACAGCCCACAGTCGGGCATGGGACACGCCATCACCATTGCCAATCCTATCCGACTGTACCCTTCCGATATTTTCGGCGATACGCCTGCCTACGAATGTTCAGGAACTCCCGCCGACTGTGTGAAACTGGCGAAACATCATATTCTGAAAGATCGGTCACCCGATCTGGTTGTCAGCGGCATCAATCATGGCAGTAATTCATCCATCAGTATTTTATACTCGGGTACCATGTCGGCGGCCATCGAAGCGGCTATCGAAGGTATTCCAGCCATTGGTTTCTCGCTGGGCGATTTCACGCGTCAGCCCGATTTCTCGCATACGCATGAGCACATACTGGCCATTGCCCGAACGGTGCTCGACCGTGGCCTGCAACGCGGAACAGCCCTGAATGTTAACTTCCCCGCCCGAACGGCCGAAGCCCTGAAAGGCATTCGTATCTGCCGACAGGCCAATGCCAAATGGCAGGAAGTATTCGATGAACGGCGCGATCCACACGGACGGCGTTATTTCTGGCTTGCAGGCGATTTTGTAAATTTCGACACCCATGCCGAAGATACCGATGAATATGCGCTGGCTCAAAACTATACGTCTGTCGTGCCGTGTCATTACGATCTCACTTCGTATAGTATGCTGGACGAATTAAGAAACTGGAAACTGTAAACTATTATGGCACTACTTGGTAGTATGCTCAAAAACGGGATTCGGCTTACGAATGCCGTCCGGCTACGAAAAGGTAACGCGCTGAAGCAACAGCGTAAAGCCTTCCGGAAACTCATCAGTAAAGCCCGGTTTACGGAGTTCGGCACAACGTACCATTTCGACGACCTGCTGAGTGCTGTCGAATTTGGTACCCCTCGTGAGTTTTACGAAAAATTTAAACAGCAAGTCCCCATTCACGACTACAATTCCATGTTCGACAACTGGTGGAAACGGTCGCTGGAGGGTGGGCGAGACATAACCTGGCCGGGTCGGGTGAAATATTTTGCCCTTAGCTCGGGGACCTCAGAAGCAGCCTCGAAATACATTCCCGTTACGAAGTCGATGTCGAAAGCCATTCAGCGCACCAGCATCCGCCAGATTCTGACGCTTGGCTTATATCAGAATCTACCTTCGACACTCTACGAAAAAGGGTATCTGATGCTGGGTGGCAGCACCCATCTGAATGCGCGGGAAGGTCATTATGAAGGCGATTTGAGCGGTATTACGGCCAGTCAGATTCCGTTCTGGTTTCAGCGGTTTTATAAACCGGGTAAAGAAATCGCCCAGGAACGCGACTGGGCGCTGAAACTGGATGAAATTACGGAACAGGCTGGCAGTTGGGATATTGGCTATGTAGTGGGCGTTCCGGCCTGGATTCAGTTGCTGATGGAGAAAATTATTGCCCGCTATGACGTGAAAACCATTCATGATGTGTGGCCCAATCTGATGGTTTTTTGCCACGGGGGTGTCTCGTTCGAACCGTACCGAAAAGGATTTGAAAAGCTCCTGGCTCACCCCATCACCTATATCGAAACCTATCTGGCCTCCGAAGGTTTTATTGCCTACCAATCGCACCCCAATGCCGAAGGGATGCAACTGGTGCTCAACAACGGTCTCTTCTTCGAATTTATCCCGTTCAATGAACGCAATTTTTCGGCCGATGGGGAGTTGGTTGCCAACCCACAAACCCTAATGATCGACGAAATTGAGGAGGGCAAAGAATATGCCCTCCTGATCTCGACCTGTTCGGGTGCCTGGCGGTATCTGATTGGTGATACAATCCGGTTT
This sequence comes from Spirosoma sp. SC4-14, assembly GCF_037201965.1. Lineage (NCBI taxonomy): Bacteria > Pseudomonadati > Bacteroidota > Cytophagia > Cytophagales > Cytophagaceae > Spirosoma > Spirosoma sp. SC4-14. The sequence continues at coordinate 3,974,926 of NZ_CP147518.1, forward strand.
GTCAGTAAAAAACGATCCGAAATTGTAATTACCGGCCGCACCAAACACTTCCTTAGCCTGTGTGGCGAACATTTGTCGGTCGACAACATGAATAAAGCCATCGATCTGGTTTCGCAGGATCTGGGCGTTTCAATTCGCGAATTTACGGTGGCAGGCGTCACACACGATACGCTCTTTGCCCATCACTGGTATATTGGTACCGACGACCAGGTCGATGCCATCGATTTTCGCAACCGGCTCGATGCTAAACTCAAGGAACTCAACGACGATTATGCCGTTGAACGGAAACACGCCCTGAAAGAAATCACCGTAACCGTCCTACCCGCTAAAACATTCTACAACTGGATGGACTCGAAAGGAAAAATGGGCGGTCAGCATAAATTTCCCCGCGTCCTGAAAAAGAACCTCATCGCCGACTGGGAAGCGTTTTTGGAGAAATGATTGAATGGTTGAATTGTTGAATTGTTGAATTGTAAAAAATTCAATCATTCAACAATTCAATCATTCAATCATTCAATCCATTTAGAAATCGGTCCCAGCAAACGGCTGTAGGTGATGTTTGCCGCACCGATGAGGAAGACAACCCCGGTTACGCGATTGAAAATCAGCACGACACGAGGGGTGAAAAATCGTTTGAGCCGGTTGGCGTAATAAGCCAGCGCATTTTCGGTGACGAATACCCCAACGAGGCTGGCCGTCATGAACGCATACTGCTGGCCTTCGCCATAGTGCAGATGTGCCCGAATGTAGGCTACAATGGCTACCCACGAAACGAAATTGACCGGATTCAGGGCATTCAGGAAAAAACCGGTTGTAAAATAGTAGATAAAATTACCAAAGCGGGTTTTGGGATAGGCAAGCCGGGGTGTTCCTTTCAGAATATTGACCAGCCCCATAACGACCAGAAAGACAACGCCAACGGCAGCCATTCCGGTCTCGAATCCCTTTATTTTCGGTATAAAGGAAGTTCCCAGTAAAGCCGCTGCTACAAACAAGGTATCGCCGGTAATAACGCCCAGCACAATCTTGAATCCCGACCGGAATCCATTGTCGACACTGTTCTGAATGAGCGCAAAAAATACTGTTCCAAAGGTCAGGCAAAGAGCTACCCCGACCAGGAAACCAAAAAGAATAGGTAAAAACACAGACAATTTGATTTTCGGTGTACAGTGTTCGGTATTCGGTTTATGGTTTACCGTTGCTTTGCATAAACAGGTTGTATGCTGATGGGCGAAACAACAATAAACCCTAAACTATAAACCGAATACCGAACACTGTACCTATAAACTTGTTTTAGATTCCTCGTAAGCGGGCTACAATTAATAAACCGCTGACACTCAGCGAGTCGGTAATCTGACTAGTCATAACCATATTAACCGCTTCTGATAACGGTAACTTCCAGATACGCAGGTCTTCGGTTTCTTCAGGTGCATGGTCGCCCTGGGTTAATTCTTCCGCTATGTACAGAAACCCCTCTTCGTCGGTAGCCGAATTAGACGTATGGATTCGGGCAATTTTTGTCCATTTCTGCGCGATAAGCCCCGTTTCCTCCTGCAGTTCACGCCTGGCCGATTCGAGCGGGTCGGTCCCAATGGGTGAACCACCCTCCGGAATCTCCCAGGAATATTCGTTCAATGGGTACCGATACTGACCAACCAGATAGGTATTGCCTTCACCATCGATTGGGATAACGCCAACAGCTTTATTTTTAAAACTTACAACACCATAAATGCCAGGTGTACCAGCGGGAGTTATCACATCTTCATGCCGGATCGATAGCCAGGGGTTTTCATATTTGACCGACGAATTCAGCGTCTGCCAGGGGTTTTCAGTTGTATTCATCCAGACATTAAACGTTCAAAAAGCTGCTAAGTTACCATCTTTCGCTCACACATTGCCCCCCAATTGCATTTCACGCACGAATGGCATGTTGCCAGCCAACTATTTTTTAGCAGCTATCGGGTTACCGTCATTCAGGAAAATAAAACTATTTCAAGGAACAATAAAGCAAAAAAGCAAAATACGCTATCCGTTTTTAACCTCCTGCCTTAAATTGGTTATCTTCGGGTTACTACCCAATCAATTTAATTACATGCACAACAAACTCTTCTTAACCAGTCTGCTCCTGGGCAGTACGTTACTGGGTTATGGACAGACCGAAAAGCTGGACATGACCACCATCCAGAAAATTCGGGAGGAAGGCCTTGAGCACTCCCAGGTTATGGAAACGGCCTTTTATCTGACCGATGTCAATGGCCCTCGCTTACAAGGCCCCGGCTTTATGAAGGCTGCCAACTGGGCAAAAGGGAAACTTGCCGGCTGGGGTTTACAGAATGCCCGTCTGGAAGCCTGGGGCGAGTGGGGCAAAGGCTGGGGTGTTGAGCATTGCTACCTGGCCATGACCGCTCCCTACTACAAAACGATCATTGCTGTTCCCAGAGCCTGGAGTGGCAGTACGAATAAACTACAGGCTGCCGATATTCTCTACATCAGCGCCAACGATACTACGGCTCTGGAAAGTTACCGGAGTAAGCTAAAAAACAAGGTTATTCTGCTGGAACAGAACTATACCATTTCGCCCACCTATAAGGCCGATGCCACGCGCTTTACGGATGAAGCATTAGCGAAAATGGCCAATGAAGCTGCCAGCCCACGAGCTGGCAACGACACGACCTACCGTAGCCGTATTCTGGCTATGCGCACCCAGAATGCCTTTAACCAGAAGATGCGGAAACTGGCCAAACAGGAAGGTGCGCTGGGTATGCTGAATACTACCCAGAACAGTGTTGATGGAACTCTCTTTGTTAGTGGCGACTATGCCAATGCTGCCCTGGGTGCTACCCCCGACGATCTGGCCGACCTGTCGATTGCGGCAGAAGACTACCTGACGCTCTGCCGACTTATGAAAGCGGGGGTGCCCGTAAAACTGGAATTAGAGGTTAAAACGAAATTTTATACCGACGACACCAAAGGCTATAACGTGCTGGCCGAAATTCCGGGAACCGACCCAACGCTAAAAGACGAAGTGGTGATGCTGGGTGCCCATTTCGACTCCTGGCATGCAGCCACCGGTGCCACCGACAATGCAGCAGGCAGTTCGGTCATGATGGAAGCTGTGCGAATTTTAAAAACAATTGGTGTCAAATCGCGCCGTACTATCCGGATCGCTCTCTGGAGCGGAGAAGAACAGGGCTTGCATGGCTCTAAAAACTACGTTGCCAACCATCTGGTCGATAAGGCTACGAATAAACTTAGCCCCGAAGGCAACAATATTGCCGCTTATTTCAACGTCGATAATGGCACCGGTAAAATTCGGGGCGTGTATGTACAGGGGAACGACGAAGTTGGGCCAATTTTCACTCAATGGCTAACCCCATTCCACGACCTGGGTGCAACAACTGTAACGCCCAGAAATACGGGTGGCACTGATCACCTTTCGTTCGACCGCGTTGGTCTGCCGGGTTTCCAGTTTATTCAGGACCCCATCGAATACAGCACCCGGACGCACCATACCAACATGGACACTTACGACCATCTGCAACCCGACGATCTGAAACAGGCGGCTACTGTAGTGGCCAGCTTTGTGTATAACGCAGCCATGCGCGACCAGAAACTGCCTCGCAAAGCACCGGCTACCCAGGCATCGCGGTAAACTATACTGGTGCTTTTTACAGCCGTGCTCTGATAGCTTTGATAGCAAACTGTGGCACGGCTGTAAACCAGAGGACAGCAAATAAACCTAAAATAAAAATAAGTACACTATAAAATTTATCCTTTTCAAAGTTTAGCGTTTCTTAACACCAAAATATAAGTACAACAACCTTTTAGTATTTAAAAAGATATATATAAATTACCTCGCGTAACTCGTATTTCCACAATTTAGCCTTTTGGCAACAGAATCAGAGGATGAGCATATCATTTGCGACTTCCCGCTTTTTACCCATTTCTGTACTCACCTGGAGTATTCTGCTTTTTTGTGTCACATCTTCCCATCTATGCTCTGGACAGACACCTGTATTTCAGCATCTGGACAGTAGAGATGGTCTATCCCAAAACACAGTACTATCTATTAGTCAGGATGATCGCGGATTTATCTGGATAGGCACACCAGAAGGCCTGAACCGGTATGATTCGCATAACTTCCGGATTTATCAGCATACCTCCACAAACTCTGCCAGCCTTTCTTCCGAATGGGTATCCTGCACCTTGTTCGATAAAAACCACACGCTCTGGGTAGGCACCCACCAAGGGCTCAACAAATACAACCCAAAGACGGATTCGTTTCAGTCGATATTTCATAATCCGGCCAATAAGCAAACTATAAGTAACAATTTCATTATCTGTATGTTCCAGGATCGGCGGGGACGAATCTGGATTGGCACTCAGGCGGGACTCAATCAACTTATCGATCCGAAAACCAATCAGTTCAAACAGTATACGTTTCCGGGGCATACCAACACCATCAACAGCATATGCGAAGACCAGGTAGGCAACCTCTGGCTGGGGACCGATGACGGGCTTGTTCGGATGACATTCGATCAACATACTGTTCATTCTAAACTATTCCGCAACAAGTCAGGCACGCCCAATAGTCTTCGGGAAAATACAGTTACGGCTCTGGCTATCGATTCGCAGCAGACGTTATGGATCGGTACTAAACATGGTGAGCTGGACCGGCTCAACCTTGCCGATGAATCGTTTACTCATTTCCGCCAGGCAATTTTTGGTTTGTCGGGCTCATCGCATGATGAAATTTTCTGCATGTTCACCGACCGAAACGGTACACTGCGGATTGGAACTCCCGAAGGATTAGTGAATCTGGAAACAAAGTCTCTACAAATTACCCGTTACCAGAATGATGTAGACAATCCCAATAGCTTAGGCGACAATAATATCTTTTGTATTTTTCAGGACCAACAGGGGTCTATATGGCTCGGAACCTACTACAACGGTATCAATATTCTTCATCCAGATAACACCCCCTTTAAGCTTATTACATCTAAAACACTGGGAATCAAGAATATAAACCAAATCACAGAAGACAAAAAACACAATTTGTGGGTCGGTTCAGATGGAGGTGGTTTAGATTATCTGGATCGCCGGACTGGGGCTTTAACCCATTACGGTGCGGGTCCGGGAAAGCTGCCGTCGCTCCAGACAAAAGCTATTTTTGTCGACAAAGCAGGCTACACATGGGCAGGCATGCGTCGGGGAGGTATTAGCCGACTGGATCCCGACCATCGGGAATGGGTTTCGTATCACCATGACCCGAAGGATTCCTCCTCTATTAAATCTGATAATGTCTATGCTATACTGGAGGATAGCCAACAACGGCTCTGGGTCTTAACCAGCGATGGGGTTTCTGTTTTCAACAACCGGCAAGGCCATTTACAGCCATATACGTTCAACGATCCGGTGCAGAACCAGTTAGATTCTCTGGTGGGTTTCACCATTCAGGAGGATCAGTGGAATAATATCTGGATCGGAAAACGAGGAGGCTCATATCTGCTTAGTTCTGCAACAAACAAGCTAATCTGGCTCCCTTTCACCAAGACCTCCCGTACTCCCAGCCAGTATATAACCGCAATACACCAGGATCGCCTGGGTAGAATTTGGGCTGCCACCCGAAGAGATGGGTTGAAACGATTTGACGAACATCAATATAAATTTGTTAACTATTCGGCCAAAGACGGCTTCCCAGAAATCTCAATAACTTCCTGCGAAAGTGATCGATTGGGCATATTGTGGCTAACCAGTCCACATGGGCTTATTCGGTATGACCCTGCCAGAAAAAAAAGCCTCCTATATACCTCTTCGGATGGTATTATTGGCAGTGAATTCGAACCCGGCGCATCGTTCTGCGGGCATGATGGCAAGCTATATTTTGGCACCAATAATGGGCTGATTTATTTCGACCCAATGGCCATTCGTATCAACAATCAGCCACCAAATGTGGCCTTTACCTCACTCGAAGTAGCTAATAAACCCGTTCAGATTGGCGATAGTACTAATTTATTGACTACTGAAATAAGTCTTACCAGGCAGTTGACATTTACTTATCAGCAGAACTTTTTTACTATCACCTTTGCGGTATTAAATTATTTAAAATCGGAAAAGAACCAGTTTGCTTACAAAATGGAGGGTATAGATAACGAATGGCATTACCTGAAAACGCCTTCCGTTACGTTTAACAATTTACCTGCCGGCCATTATACGCTGATGGTAAAAGGAGCTAATAATGATGGTGTATGGAGTAAAAAACCAGCGCAGATCGCTATAACTATTCTGCCACCTCTCTGGAAAACCTGGTGGGCCAGTTGTATCTATTTCCTTTCGGTTTGTGCCTTACTCTATTTTATTTTACGCTCGTTCTGGCTCCGGGCTACAATTCGGCGCGAGCAGGAACTGCATCAGGCTAAGCTAGACTTCTTCACAAACATCTCCCACGAAATCCGCACACATTTAACCTTAATCATTGGCCCAATCGATCTGCTCCTGTTCAGTAAAAAAGAAGACAAGGAGGTTCAGACTCAGCTAACCTATGCCAAAAATAGCTCGAGTAACTTGTTAAATCTGGTCACTGAGCTACTGGATTTCAGAAAAGCCGAAGCCCAAAAACTCCCCTTATTCATTGAAGAAAATGAATTGGTGAGTTTTGTTAAGAGCATATTACTTTCATTCAACTATGAATCCGAAAAAAGAAATATTTCGCTTACGTTTACAAGCAATAAAGACTCCGTTCTTCTCTGGTTCGATCCCGACCAATTTGCAAAAGTGATTTATAATTTACTCTCAAACGCGTTTAAATTTATTCAGGATGGTGGAGAAATAACAGTTCATATTCAGGAAGAACTTAACATTGTTAAGATTAGCATTTCAGACAATGGAAAAGGGATTTCGGAAGAAAACGTCAAAAAACTTTTCACCAACTATTTTCAGGTATACGACTTTGATTCACAAAATACGGGCTATGGTATAGGACTCGCGCTCGCTAAAACAATTACCGAACTGCATCATGGAGTGCTGACGGTTGAGAGTTGGGAGGCTAAGCACGGCAAACCTGGCTATACCCGCTTCTTCATTGTTCTGCTAAAAGGAAACAATCATTTTGCCAAAGAGCTATTACCCAGTCAGCCAGCTAATCCAAAAAACCAAATCAATAAGCCATCGTCAAGAATCTCATAAGGCAGTGTGCCAATAATAGCCTGTGGCTTTACTTTTGCCCTATGAAAACTCCATTCTTCACAGTTTTTGCCTGTTTACTGATTCGCCTATGCCTGGCCCAGCCCATTCGGTATGAAATGTCGTTCCCAAACGCCATTCATCACGAAGCACAAATCACCCTCACCGTGTCGCAGTTGCCAAAGCAGCCTGCCGTATTCCGAATGAGTCGCTCGTCGCCCGGCCGATATGCGACGCACGAGTTCGGAAAAAATGTTTATGATGTAAAGGCCGTTGATGAACAGAACCAACCGTTAGTCATCAACCGGACCGATGGAGATGTTTATACCGTTCCCAACCATAAAGGTACGGTTAAGGTCTCCTACACGATCTACGGCAACTACCCCGATGGTACCTATATGGGCATCGATCCGAAGAGTATCCACCTGAATATGCCCGCTACATTCATGTGGATCAAGGGATTCGATCAGCGCCCCATCGAAGTAAAATTCAACCTGCCGTCTGAAAACATAGGGGTTGTGGCTACCCAGCTTGTTCCTGCTGCCGACCGCTACACCTTTACGGCGCCCGGTTTGCAATACTTCATGGATTCACCGGTGAAAATCGGCCAGCTTAACGTAAAGGAATGGAAACGAACCAATACCGATGGACAGCCCATTACCTTTCGGGTGGCTCTGGAAGCGGCCGTTGCCGACTCGACGGCCGATGGCTTTGCCCAAAAAATTGCCCGGATCGTCGATCAGGCCAAAGCCGTTTATGGCGAATTTCCGGCGTATGACTATGGCAACTATACGTTTCTGGCCAGTCTGAACCCCTATGTTCGTGGCGACGGTATGGAACACCGCAACTCAACCATGATTGCCGTTCCCATTGCTTTCACGGGGCCCGAGCGTGTGCTGGGCGTGTTTGCCCACGAGTTTTTCCATTGCTGGAATGTGGAGCGTATTCGCCCTAAAACGCTGGAACCCTTCAATTTCGAAAAAAGCAACATGAGCTATGAGCTTTGGTTTGCCGAGGGATTTACTCAATATTATGGCGAATTGCTGCTGGTGCGGGCTGGTTTCACGCCTGTCGACATGTATACCAACACACTTACCAGTATTGTTTCGGGCAAACAACTCACTCCCGGTGGCACCTACTACTCCCCCATCGATGCCAGTTGCCACGCTGTTTTTGTCGATGCCGGTGTATCTGTCGACCGCGCGAATTACGTAAATATGTTTACATCGTATTATACCTACGGCGCTGCGGTTGCGCTGGCATTGGACCTGGAGCTACGGCAGCGCAATCTGTCGCTGGACACCTATATGCAGGCCCTCTGGAAACGGTTTGGTAAACCCGAGCAACCCTATACTGTTGATGGTTTGCAAACGGTACTGGCAGGCCTTACGTCGCCCGATTTTGCCCGTTCTTTTTTTAGTAAATACATTTACGGTCACCAGCCTATCGATTATGCCTCACTACTTACGAAGGCAGGATTAACGATCAAAAAAGCGCAGGAAGGGCATGCCTGGCTGGGCAATGTTCGCTATTCGGAGTCCGACAACGGGTTGCAGATAATGACCAATACCGTTCGCGAAACGCCCATTTACCAGGCAGGGCTGGATGTCGACGACATCATAACGGCTATTGATGGGCAGTCCGTACTAAAAATTTCTGATATGCAGTCAATTCTGGGTCAGCATAAACCCGGCGATACAATTCGGGTAACCTACATGCATCGGGGCGAATCGCGCACGGCCCCCATTGCCTTAATTGAAAATCCAGCCATTTCAGTTCAACTGTACGAAAAAGCGGGCCTATCGCTTACGCCAGAGATGCAATCGTTTCGCGACAACTGGCTGAAGGCTAAAGCCGTTAAATAATCCCCTCCAGAATTGTTACCTTTGCCGTTTTAATTGCACCGGACAGGCGTTATGAGTGTAAGTCAACAAACCAAATACCGATGGATGGGCATCTCATTAGGACTGAGTATTGTCCTGCTGATTGTGAAGTTCACGGCCTATTTTGTAACCTATTCAACAGCCATTCTGTCCGACGCAGTTGAATCTATCGTTAACGTGATTGCCAGCGGATTTGCGTTCTATAGTATTTACCTGGCTGGCCAGCCCCGCGACCAGAACCACCCCTATGGTCACGGCAAAGTTGAGTTTCTGTCATCGGGGTTCGAAGGGGCCATGATCCTGTCGGCAGGTCTGGTCATTGTCTGGCAGGCGATCCTCAGCTTTTTCGAACCCAAAGTTCTCTCCAACCTCGATCTGGGTTTTGGCCTGATTGGTATAACTGCCCTTGCCAATGCGTTTGTTGGCTGGATGCTCGTTCGGGCGGGGCGACAGACCGACTCGCTGGCGCTCATTGCCGACGGGCGGCATCTGCTTACCGACACCATCAGTAGTATTGTAGTGATGGCAGGAGTAGCATTGGTAGCCTTAACCGGCAAACACTGGATCGATAGCGCGCTGTCGATGCTACTGTCGCTTGTGATTATTTACAACGGCTTTCAGCTTATCCGGCAGTCGGTAGCCCGGCTGATGGATGAGACCGATACGCCTACCCTGGCCCGCGTGGTAGCCTTGCTAAACAACCATAAAGACAAAAACTGGATTGATGTGCATAACCTTAGGGTCCAGAAATATGGTGCCGATCTGCATATTGATTGCCACCTGACACTGCCGCATTATTGGGAACTAAACAAAGTTCACGACGAAGTTCATCACTTTGAAGATATTCTTAAAGAAGGTTTCCCGGCCGAAGTCGAGATTTTTGTTCATGCCGATCCATGCGAAAAAGAATGTTGCCACTATTGCCGGGTGTCAAACTGCGCCGTACGGGCATCGGCCTTTATGAATGACGTAGCCTGGACATCTGAAAATCTACCGCTGAATCAGAAGCATTTTGTACCGTTGGAACCATCGAGCCTATAATTACTCTTCTCATGATCAACGTTCTTCGCTACGCTCTCAATAGTACCTGCCTGCTGTTTACGCTTATGGCCGTTTTAGCACAACCCAGGCTGGGGTTAGCTCAATCAACAGAAAATCATTTGACGGTAACCGGAAAAGTTACGGAAGAAGTCCCGGCCGATGAAGCTGTTCTTACCATTACCCTCACCCATAGCGACGACAAAGACATCACTTTAGTTTATGAACAGAATAAAGCCGCCCGGGAACAGTTGATTGGTATCTTAACGCAACTAAAAGTACCCAGCAAAGACATTCAGATTTATCAGGTGCAGGTTCGTAAAGAACGGGACTATTCGATGGGTCCGGGCATGGGGCAATCCAGTGAAAAGCTTAAAAGTTATCAGCGTATAGCGATCCACTTCAGCGATTTAACCCGGTATGGCCAGGTTCAGCAGCGGCTGGCAGCGGATGGCTTCACCGATTTAAGTTCTACGTTTTCCGTGAGCAACCCCAAAGACATCGAACTTAGGTTAACCGAACTGGCTGTTGCGAATGCGAAAGAAAAAGCGGATCGGCTCGCGAAGTCATTCTCCCGATCCATTAAACGGATGGTACGGATTGGCGATATTGAGGAAACAGAACCCATTGGGTTTATGCTTAACAATAATCCCTATCTGAATACGGTATACACAATGGACCCCATGCGTCAGGCAGCCATCGTTCCTCAAACGTTTCGCTATACGGCTGTTGTCAAGGTCGTATTTGAACTGAACTAGGCGAGTTGGGTACCATATGGCGTTTTTATCGACCCCAGTACGACCTGCCGCGGGCTCAGTTGGATTTCAGCAACGTCCGCAAAGTAAGAATATTGACCGACTCATCGAAAATGGCCCGGACCGGAATCGAAAAGCCTGAAATGGAAAAACTATTGATCGTCTCTTTTACGCCAAACGAGCCCATTAAGGCATATTCCAGTGTATCGGCGTCGATCTCGTATTGTTCAACCGTTCGGCGCAGGGGGTCGATGATCCAGTATTCGGCTACACCGTGGGCGGCATAATCGGCAAATTTGGTTTCCCGGTCAATTTTTTCGGTGCTCTTCGATAACACTTCTACCACAAAATCAGGGGCGGGGTAATAGAGTTGATCCGGCACAATCTGGGCCGCCTTGTCTGCCCCGAAATAGCAGATGTCGGGTTCATAGCTGTTGCGGGTTAATTCGACCAACGCTTTCTCGGCCCGGACATATCCTAACTGACGGTCGTTAACATAAACGTTCAGCAGCGTTGCCAATAATAACATCGCCGAGTTATGACGGTCCAGGGCTGGCGAATGCACCACAACTTCCCCGTTGATGAATTCGGCTTTTTTATCTTCGTCCAGCCATTCATAAAAAGCATGACGCTTCTGGCGTTCTTCGTCCAGAATAGCCTGCACTTTTTGCAGGATAAGTGGAGCCTGAGGGGTGTCTAAAATTTGCAGCAATAGTTCGGACATGACGTTGATGGGCTTTGATCAAAGATAACGATTTATTGGCAAAGGTTGTATTCTTCACTTAACCGGCCGTTACCAGTTAAAATTCCAGCTGATCGACGGAATGATGGTGCCGAAAACCGATAGCTGATAGCTTTTGGTAGTGGTATTTATCCGCTGAAAATAAATGGAATAAGGGTTTTTATGAGCATACATATTGTAAAAGGAAAACGACCAGTTACTGTATCGACGCTGCCCCGGTGTCCGGCGACCGTCTTTGGTGAATGACACATCCAACCGATGGTAGTCGGGAATCCGATCGGCGTTGCGCTGCGAATAGTCCAGCACTTTAGTGCCATTGAGTCGATACGTTCCGTCGGGATAGGTAGTTGGCCGACCGCTGGTATACACAAAATTGGTCCCAAACGTCCAGCCCCGGCCCCATTTCCACTGCGTTGCAATGGTCAGGTTATGCGGCCGGTCGAAGGTTGATGGATACCAGTCACCGCCATTGATTTGTACGCTGGCGTATGGACTCGGCACCCGCGCCAGTGTCCGCGAATAGGTATACGCTACCAGACCTGTCAATACTCCGCGTGTTTTCTGAATGCTCACTTCCACGCCATAAGCTCGTCCCTGGGCCCGTAGCAGATCAGCATCGAGAGTCTGATTGAGCAACAACGTGGCTCCGTTGCGGTATTCGACCAGATTTTGCAGGGTTTTATGATATACCTCAACCGAGGTTTCGTAGGTGTTGTCAGTAAAGTTATGGAAGTAGCCAACGGCAAATTGATCGGCCACTTGTGGAGGCACCAGGGCATCGCTAACTTTCCAGAAATCGACCGGCGAAATAGCGGTTGTATTGGATATCAGGTGTAGATATTGGCGGGTTCGGTTATAGCTGAACTTCAGTGAGCTATAGGGCGTAAGCGTTAAACGTAGACTCAGCCGGGGTTCCCACCCGGCGTATTGTGCCAGTGGCTGGCCGCTACCAAAATGCAGGGTATCGGTAATGCTCTCGCGCGTGCGGGGCTGTCCTTCAGCATAAGCATAGGCGACACCGGGCCCTACATTGGTAAACTGCGCATACCGAATCCCGGCCTGCACCGACAGCACCCGCGTAGGCGTCCACTCTTCCGACACGTAGCCCGCCCACTCGCGGGCCTGCTCGGAGGGTAAGGTTATGCTGATAATGTTTGAGTTGTTACCCGTTGGGCTGATGGCTCCCGGAAGCAGCCGATAGCCAGTTAATGAGCCACCAAACTCAATTCGGTGGGCAGCAGCAGGTGCCCAAAGCCAATCGAAGCGGGCGTCGCGTTGCCGAATACCAGACTGATACCGATAGGTATTGGTCGAAGTGAGTCCATCCAGAAAAAAACGATAATCACTCTGGGTACTATTCAGATTAAAGGAAAGGTGCGGGTTCAATCGCTGGCTCCAGCGAGCAGTAAACAGCGTCGATTGAGTTGTGTAGAGCGTATCCTGCGGAAATTTGAAGGTATCATAACTCCGATAGACCGTAGCCGACAACTGGCTGTTTTCATTGATTCGGTAGGTCAGTCGGCCGTTCAGGTCGTAGAAAAACGCGCGGTCTTTATTGGTTGGTGCCGGAAATAGTCCCAAAATGAACGATGGATAGGCGATCCGACCACCTGCCAGAAATGTCAGCTTTTTATTTTGGGTCGCTGGCCCCTGTACCAGCAACCGGCTGGTCAATAAACCGATTCCTCCATTTACCGTAATTCGCTCGGTTTCGCCCGCTTTGGTATTCATCAGCAACAACGACGATAAACGGCCACCGTATGCGGCCGGAATTCCGCCTTTATAGAGTGTCACATCCTGAATGGCATCGGCATTGAGATTACTCAACAAACCCAGCATATGGCTCGTATTGAACAACGGAGCCCCATCCAGCAGAACCAGATTCTGATCGGTCCGACCTCCGCGCACATTGAACCCGCCTGCTCCCTCTCCTACTGTACTGACACCGGGCTGTAGTGTCAACGCTTTCAGAATATCGACTTCGCCAAATACGACCGGAATGTTGCGCAGGTTTTTCATGTCGAGCCGCACCACGCTCATCTGCGTAGCCGATACATTAGCATCAGGTGCCCGTCCCGTTACGTTCACTTCGTCCAGTTGGCGTGTATCGGGGTTGAGGGCCACCTCCATCCGTACATTGCTTTGGCTAATTTCCAGAAAGCGGCTCCGCGAGTAATACCCAACTGCCGAAAAGGTCAGGTTATACGGACCGGGCAATACCTGCATACTGAAGGCTCCCGTGCTATCGGTTGTGGTTCCGGCTCCCTGCTTTTTATCGTATATCGACACGTTCCCGATGGGTTTTCCGGTTACCCCATCGTTCACCCGACCGTAAATTCGAAACCGAACCTGGCCCAGCAAATTTGGACAGACCATCAGCAACAGCAGACAGACAAGCACAGGGCGAAGGTAGACTTGACGCATATTCATCATTCATCATTCATCAATTACCGGGGCGGCCATCCCTGCGGTGGCGATAGAATTGGTTGCGGGAAATTAGTAAAACAATCACCAGTAGGCGGTATAAACTGCTTTCCACTGATCAGAAACTTGTCGTAGTTGATAGTATCGCCTGGTATTGTGAGCCGCTGCTGGCTAACCGCCGAAGCACCAAAGAAACCAAGCGCCAGTTTTGTCGTATCGGACACGGCCCGCACATTTCCCTCGATAGAGGCTGGTTGCGGATCGAACAAAGAACCCGTTCGCGTTCGCTGCTGCTCATAGAGATTCCAGTACTGATAAGCCGCCCGCGTTATTGAATATTGTCTTACCTGTACATAGTATGGGCCCACAGCATAAATCGGTACACTAAACACAACCCGATTACTGATTCGGTTGCCATTGATGAGCGCATCGGAGAGCACATCGGTGGGTGGTCCAATTATTGGAACCCAACACGAACAGGCACACCGATCATAGCCAAACGGGGTTAGTGGTGGATGCTTCGGATCAAATTTAGTCCAGCGCGGAATATACGCCATCGACGACCACCGATAGTAATTGCCAAGCATAGACGGGTCCTGCGTATCGACCAAAATATCATACCAATCAGGCTGTCCCAATTCGCTAAACCCTTTTCGAAACCGCGCCTGTAGCAAATCAAGGGCTGGAACTGGTGTCAATAATTCGGGTTTCGATTCATAGCGACTGCCGTCTGGCAACGTCACCGCCAATGTATATAGACGACCAACCTGACCAATGAAGCTACTATCATTTACACCATAATAAGCTGGCGCAAATGGGTCGGGCACCAACCGTACTTTATTACCCCGATCATCGCTGATAACCACGAGCGCGTCGCTGATAACCAGTTCGGGCGGGGCTGGATTGGCTGAATTGTACGGCCCCGTATAGGTAAGCCGCACCCAGGGAAACGGACCATTGGTTACAAGCCCCTCAACCACCAGCCGTCGTTCGATCTGACGGATGGGCAAACCAACTTCGTCGATACAACCCCATATCAGCAACAACAGGCCGTAACTTAACCAATGCAGCTTAATTACCCGTAGTACTGGTCGCATTGGTCAATTGCCTTTAAATTCCCAAAAATCAGTACAGCCAATCAGCCGAATGCCACCCGCAGCCGTTGCCTGATGTTCATATCCCCAACCCAGATAGGTATGTCCTGGTACTTGACTAACTACCAAATAGGTACTGGCCGCACCCGGATAATCGGTCAGATAGTGCCAGTGGTCACTGGCAGGGTCATACTGCCATACGTCCCGCAGCGTTTCTTCCGCAGGGGTTATTCCTAGGCCAAAATACCCATTGTCATTAAGTTGAAAGCCAATACCCCGGCTACGGATAGCTCCCGGAAAATTAGCCTTTCGGGTCCACTGCTCCGTTTTCGTATCAAAAGCCCACAAATGCGCTACCTGATTTGGTCGTTGATTCACTACATAGCCCGTTGTTCCAATCCGAAAGGTAGCCAGTGTGCCGGTTGGCTCGGGCAGATCGGGCGCGCGGTATTGATCCCAGGTTCCCATCCGAACCCACATCTGCGAAGGCCCACCCTCCACGAGCTGATAGGCCCGGTCGAGAATGGCAAACCAGCGCACTTCACCATCGGGCCCGGCAAAATCAGGAGTAACCATATCTTTCAGATACTGACGCTGGCCGGGTGCTAATTCACTGATTACAAACCCCAAACCAGACATCTGGTAAACAACCCCTTCAACGGCCTGTAATTTAAACCGAACAATGCCATGTCGACCAGAATAATAAGAAAGGGTAAAGGGATACCAGCTCTTCGATGTAACGAAATAAGTTAAGGACTGAACCGTATTGTCCCGTTTCAACTGCCAAAGCGATAGCTGTCCATTATCAGAATCGGGGATATTATCGGTACTTAATGCACTTCCGGCAAAATCACCTCCGTCTAGCGGAGCGTGCGGAAGCCGGAGCCAGTACGATTGATCGGGTCGATGATGGTACGAACGCTGGGCGTAGATAGAATCGCCCCCGGCATTTTTAGAAGCGAATCGCAGTCGATAGGTCTGCCCGGCCACCAACCCAGTGGCCTCATAGGGCATCAGATTGAATAAGTCCAGTTGGCTAACCGAACGGGCATTTATCAAAACAGGTTTCCCCGTAGTATCGAGCATAGTGAGTTGCCAATCGGGCGGATTAAACTCAATACCTGCCTTAATAATAATTTCGGCCCGATTCGATGCGGTCGGCTGCACGCTCACCAGCGTTGGCGGAATAATCGTTGATTCGTCCGGAACAATGAAAGGTATATCATTCGATTTACTGCAACTTAATACGCTGGCTCCAATGAGCAGAAGAGCTAAAATCCATACTCTAAAAAGATATGTTACCCCATATAAGCAACTCATGTATCCAAAATTTCGGGGAATTTACACCTAACATCACGATAACTGCAATTCTAAATGCTCTCCGCCGTTGCAGATCAGTCAGGTTCGGATTCTTTGCCGCCAAAGAATGAGCTGTTTTATCCAATCGCAGCCGATAAAAGTCTGTTCGCTAAATAAAAAGAAGAAACGAATCTTTTTTTACCAAAAAAGTTGTATTAAATCTTTTTATTTACCAATTTTGACCCATTAGCTGATTCGGAAGATTAGCAAAAACATTGCTTTTTTCAATTCAGGTTGTATTCAAATACCAGCAAAAAACGGCCCTTTCCAGAGAATTGGGGCCGTTTTTTCTTTTGTAGCTTTATCAATTCAATCCATAGCCATCTCGCTTGATAGGCCCTCTAACCGATTGCATGTATCTCTCACACACGTTTTTTTCACAAATCACCTGTTTTTTTAAGACGCCTTTACTTTTCCTGGCTCCACAACGGCAGCAGGAGTTGTCTTTTTTAAAGCGAGTAGTGTTAAAATGGCCGATAGCAACAGGGAAGCTGCCATGAACAGATAGGACGCACCGAAGCCGCCCGTACTCCCATTTAAATACCCGACAATGTAGGCGCCAATAAAGGAACCCAGCGCACCGAAGCTGTTGATCAGGGCCATGGCTCCTCCGGCTACATTCTGCGGTAACACTTCGGGGATAATTGCAAAAAAAGGGCCATAGGGAGCATACATGGCCCCTCCGGCAACAATCAGCAGGATAAACGACAACCAGAAACTAGACGGGCCTACCAGGTATGACCCATAAAACGCCAACGCACCTACAACCAGAAAGGGCCATACAAAAATTTTCCGTTGCTGAGATTTATCCGAATAATACGACACACTAACCATCCCGATAATCGCCAGCACATAGGGCACTGCCGATAGCCATCCCGTTTTAACAATATCCATATCGGGCGCAGCTTTCAGAATGGAAGGTAGCCACATCACAAAGCCGTATACGCCAATACTCCACAGCGCATACTGAAAACTAAGCAGCAGTACTACCTTCGACCGAAAAGCTTCGCCGTAGTTTCTTACTGGCCTGATTCCCTGTTGTTCGCGCTCCAGTTGCCGGGTCAACGCCTGTTTCTCATCGGGCGTTAACCAGTGGGCATCCTGCGGTTTATCGTCGACCAGCCGCCACCAGAAATAAGCCCAGACAATAGCGGGCAGGCCTTCCAGAATAAACATCCATCGCCAACCCACCGCCTGAATCAAATAACCCGATAGTACCGACATCCAGAGAATGGTGACCGGATTGCCAAGAATCAGATAGGTATTGGCCTGCGACCGTTCGGCTTTGGTAAACCAACGGCTTAAAAACAATAGCATAGCTGGCATAACGGCACTCTCGACCACACCCAGCAGAAACCGAATTACAATGAGAGCATTTATATTACTGATGATGCCCGTTGCCATGGCCAGTCCGCCCCACAAAATCAGCGACCAGAACACCAGTCGTTTGGCACTCCGCTTTTGGGCATAAATGGCACCCGGCACCTGAAAGAAAAAATAACCCAGAAAAAAAAGGGAACTTAGCAGCGACGACATGGCCGGATTGATTTGCAGATCGTCGCCCATGCCACTGGCAGCACCAAACCCGAAATTGGCCCGGTCAAGATAGGCAAGGCTGTAGGTTATAAAAGCAATGGGTAATAAGCGGTACCAACGGGACTTTGCAAGTTCGTTTTCCATAAATTGGCTCTCGACTTTTGAACCACCTGCGTTTTTAAGTGTGTATCAGGTCGGCTACCGAACAAAGGCGGGCGTTCGGGTTTCTCTACTGAACAAGTAACGATAGGCAGGTCGGAATTGTCGAAAATCAGACCCCAATCTAACGCCAGTCAGGAAATTCGTTTTGACTATTTCTCATTTTTGCCGTCTAGTAGACTACTGCATTCTACAGAACCCCATTCGCCCACGACTATCATGATCGTAACGCTTACTCTCAATCCAGCCGTAGACGTCAGCACCAACGTTGATCGACTGGTTCCTACTCACAAATTACACTGTGCCCAGCCACAATACGATGCGGGCGGTGGCGGTATCAACGTTTCAAAAGCCATACACCGGCTGGGTGGTCATTCGCTGGCACTGTTTACGGCAGGAGGCCCCAACGGCCTTACTCTACAAAAGCTGGTCGATACCGAAGCCCTTTCCTATCAACTCATCCACATCGACGGCATGACCCGCGAGAGCTTTGTCGTCACCGAGACTTCAACCAACCTTCAGTTCCGGTTTGGCACACCAGGTCCCGAAATCACACCTATGGAAGCCGAAAGCTGCCTGACCGCCCTGAGCAAACTCCCGGCCTCCACCGATTATCTGGTCATCAGCGGGAGTTTGCCTCCCGGCCTGCCCACCGATTTTTATGGCCTTATTACCCGACAGGCCAAAGCACAGGGCATAAAGGTTATTATCGATACCAGCGGCAAACCACTACAATCAGCCCTTCAGTGTGGAGTCTTTCTGACAAAGCCGAATCTGGGCGAACTGGCCCGCCTGGTCGGGAAAGAACGGCTCGAAGGCAAACAGGTATCTCTGGCAGCACGGGAGCTGATTCAGGCCCGGTGGTGTGAAGTGGTGGTGGTATCACTAGGTCCACGCGGAGCGTTGCTCGTTACCAACGACCTGCACGAATACATCCCCGCTCCTATTGTGAAGACAATCAGTACGGTTGGTGCCGGCGACAGCCTGGTTGGCGGCATGGTTTATGCGCTCGGTCAGGGCAAAAGTCTGAGCGAAGCGGCTCGGTTGGGAGTGGCCTGTGGCACTGCGGCAACGCAGAACTCCGGCACGCATCTTTTCCAGAAACAGGAAGCCGACGAATTACTGGCCTGGATCAACCAACAGTCGGGCAGTGTTAATGAATGGTGACATGCATACCGACTCATCGGACGCGCGGAAATAGTATCCGTCTTTCGTCCCATTTTTAGCCGATTTCACCCCATTTTTTCATTGTGTCTATACTTGTCGGGTATACTTGCAACAGGTTACTCATGTATTCGAAGTGAACACGTCGAGCGGTATGCCCCATCATCGGGAAGCATTGCGGGAAGTAGCGCTATCGCAGCAATGCTTTCAAGTTCTTCAGAATACGGCACATAGACCAAAATCGGATCATGATCGGCAGCTACATCAAAACATCGAGACGCAACTTATTGCGCAACAAACTGTTCTCAGCTATCAATATTGTTGGCCTTGCCATCAGTATGTCCGTTGGCTTACTACTAATCGCGTTCGTGTTCGACCTGTGTTCGTACGACAGATTCCACCAAAATGGGGAGCGGATCTATCGCATCACCAGCGTATTGACTGCCAATCAAGAAAAAAGCCGAACGCGGCCCGGCCGAACGCGGCCCATCGGCAAGTTTGCTACCACTTCCATAACGGCCGGCAAGCTTATCCGACAGAAAGTAACGGGCATTGGCCAAAACGCAGGTGGGGAAGTAGCTATTCTACGCAACGACTTCTCGCAGGACGCGAAGGTTGGCGACAACGTTCTCCCCATCAAGGGATTCTGGACAGAACCGTCATTCTTCAGGATCTTTACATTCCCGATGCTGGAAGGCAACCCCGAAACGGCCCTGAAAGATCCTTACTCGATCGTTCTTACGGAAACGGCAGCAAAAAAGCTATTCGGCAGTGCGGATGCGTTGGGCAAGGTGATCAAGTTCGATACGCTCGATTATCAGGTAACCGGTGTTATGAAGGACGTTCCTTTCTTTTCGCACATCAACTTCGAAGCATTGGTATCGCTGTCGACAGCCGAGCAACTTAACAGAAACAATACTACTTTCGACAAATGGAGCAGCATGTCGTCGAACTACGTGTATCTCCTGTTGCCGGAGAATGCCAACCTGGCTTCAATTCAGTTGCAGCTCGATGCCCTGGCCAGGGAAGAAAACCGCACCGAAGAAAACACGCAGATTCAGCTTGAACTACTTCCTTTATATAAAATTGTAGTTGGAGAGAATCTCCGGCGTTCTGAAGGCGGGCCGGGCTCGGTGGGCCCTCACATGCCGCCGGTTGTGCTTTGGATACTCGGTGGGCTTGCACTTATTGTTATACTGTCTGCGTGTTTCAACTACACCAACCTGTCGATGGCACGCGCCATGCGCCGTTTTAAGGAAGTAGGTCTTCGCAAAGCAATCGGTGCCGGAAAAAGCCAGATATGGCAACAGTTTCTGATAGAGGCAATCATGATTTCTCTGGCAGCCCTTTTTCTTTCTTTTCTCCTGTTTCTGGTACTGCGGCCACAACTGATCAACCTGGCTCCAGAGATGCAACGCACAGTAAAGCTAGAGCTTACGCCAGCTATGGTTCTAACTTTCATTGCCTTTTCTGTCACGGTGGGGGTTATTGCCGGACTGATGCCTGCCCTATTCTTTTCGAAAGTCAGCGCAATCAATGCCCTCAGGAATGTATTCGCCCGGAACCACGCTGGCAGACCGGCCGTATCATCGACGTATCGGTTGGGGAATGTATTCAACTACGCAACACTCCGACGCTCCCTGGTAGTGATTCAGTATACGCTCACGCTGATCTTCATAACCACAACCGCCATTGGTTATGTGCAGTATAAAAACATTCTCGCCTTCGACCTGGGATTCAACACCGAAAACATCCTCAACATCAATATGCAGGGCAACAAACCTGATGCGCTGCTGAAGGAACTGAGCGAGATGCCCGACGTAACGGCCCTATCGCGGTCGTTAATCATCACCAGTGTGGGAAATGCCTGGGGTGGCTTTATGAAATACAACGATTCGCGCGACTCTGCGCTGGTCATGACGAACAACGTCGACGAAAACTATTTGGCAGTACATGAATACAAGCTCATTGCCGGGGGCAATTTTATGGCACGACCCACTACAGCCGAAGCAGCCACGGAAGTGATTGTTAATCAACAGTTCTTAAAACGATTTAACATCGCTGCCAACCACCCCGAGAAAGCAATTGGGCAGGAGATCACTTTCAGTAATTTCAAAGTACATGACCGTAAAATGACCATTGTTGGCGTAATGAAAGACTTTCATTATGGCAAGGTCGACAACCTCATCGAGCCGGTCGCCTTCATGTTCTGGACGCCCGATGACAGGGCAATCATCAATGCCAAACTACAAAGCAAAGACATGCTGTCCACGATGGCCAGCATTGAGTCGGCCTGGAAGAAGATTGATCGTGTTCATCCCTTTCAGGCTAAGTTCTATGAGGAAGCCATAGAAGAAGCCTACAGTGAATTTTCTGCCATGATCAAGATTATTGGCTTCCTTTCTTTCCTGGCCATTTCGATTGCATCGATGGGCTTGTTCGGTATGGTGGCCTATACAACTGAAACCAGGCTGAAGGAAATCAGCATCCGCAAAGTGATGGGGGCAAGCCCAGGCAACCTTGTTTACTTATTGAGCCGCGGTTTTCTCCTACAGTTGTCGATTTCAGCACTCATCGCGCTGCCCGTAACCTACCTTTTCTTCGAAAACGTTGTGCTTACCCGGTTTCCGTATCACACACCCGTGCAGGTTGCTGAGTTGTTTGTGGGGCTGCTGGCCGTATTGTTGATTGCCTTCCTTATGATTGGGTCGCAAACGATGAAGGCAGCGAAAAGCAATCCGGTAAAGGTCCTCAAGAGTGAATAGGCGTTATTGAACGCTCAGTCATCGGCAGATTCCGGGTGGGCCGTTGCAGCGCCTATGGGCACGTGGGAAAAACGAACTTAGAAAATTGTGAGTAATCGTATAAAAAGTTGACCGAAACATTCCTTAAAGAAGTTGTTTAGTTTCGCAACATTACCGTAGGTAACCGACGGTAATCGCAAAACCGCTGTCGACATTACCTCAGGCTGTTATGTGCTGGCTGAGTTAACGCCCCTTCCTATGAAATTGCTGCTTCTTTTCCTTGGCTTCAGTCTTCTTGCCGCATCGTCGCTTCAGGCACAAACCGGTAAAAAATGGCACTCTTTATTTAATGGGAAAGATTTGACCGGTTGGGAAACGTATCTCGACCGCCCATATTCGAAGGATAACCCAGGCAATAAAGTCGCACCGCTTGGACTAAACAACGACCCCAACCACGTGTTTTCGGTCGTATCGATCGATGGAAAACCGGCCCTCCGCATTTCAGGTGAAACTTTTGGCGGTATCAATACCCTCGCCGATTTTGAAAACTATCATCTTCGTCTGGAATTCAAATGGGGCACCAAACAATGGCCTCCCAAACTCGGCCAACCTCGCGATAGTGGCCTGTTGTATCATAGCGTAGGTGCGCATGGTACGCCAATGCTCTGGATGGAATCCTTCGAATTTCAGATTCAGGAAGGTGATTGTGGCGACTACTGGGGCGTTATGAATGTACTGGCCGACATTCCGGCTGTTAAAAACGACAACGGAAAATACGTCTACCGTCCCGGAAGTCCGCTTCTTACATTTCAGGACAAAACGCCCATCGGCCGGTCATGCCTTAAATACCCTGATACTGAAAAACCATCGGGACAATGGAATGTTGTTGAGTTGTATTGCGTGGGCGACACCTGCCTGCACGTCATGAATGGCACGGTAAACCTGATGGTTGCCCACGCCCGTCGTCTGGTAAACGGCCAGCCGGAACCCCTCACAAAAGGAAA
Source organism: Spirosoma sp. SC4-14 (assembly GCF_037201965.1). Classification (NCBI taxonomy): domain Bacteria; kingdom Pseudomonadati; phylum Bacteroidota; class Cytophagia; order Cytophagales; family Cytophagaceae; genus Spirosoma; species Spirosoma sp. SC4-14. The sequence goes on from NZ_CP147518.1 coordinate 3,998,010, forward strand.
AATTCAATTACAATCAGAAGGGGCCGAAATCTTTTATCGAAACATTCAGGTTCGTTCCATTGATCAGTTACCGGCCGGGCTCCTCTCTGGCAACTAACAACTCCCCTTAACGTACTATGGATATGTACTACAACATCCGGTGCCTGTTCGCTCATATTGCGGTCCTGACGGCGCTAAGTCAGTCGGTTTGGGCACAACAGAAAGCCATTGGCGTATTTGATGGCCAGTCAGATGTTGGCCATGTACTTCATGCAGGCTCCTGCACGTATAACCCTGTTCGTCAGGAATATAGCATACAAGGATCAGGCACCAACATCTGGGGCACAAACGACGAATTTCATTTCGTCTGGAAACGGATGAAAGGCGATTTCATTCTTTACACTCGCGGACACCTGCTCGGCAAAGGCACTGACCCGCACCGCAAAATAGGCTGGATGGCCCGCACCAGCCTGGATGCCCAATCGCCCCAGGTGAGTGTAGCCATTCATGGCGACGGGCTGACCTCGTTACAGTATCGCCGGAGTGCCGGAGCCATAACCGAAGAAAATCGTTCGAGCCTTTCAGGGGCAGACATCATCCAGCTCGAACGGCATGGTAACACCTTCACGCTACGAGCCGCCAACTTTGGCGAACCCTTTCAGGTGCGGGAGATTACAGACATTGATTTAGGCAATGAGGTGTATGTTGGCTTGTTTGTGAGTGCCCATAATAAAGATGTGGTTGAACAAGCTGTTTTCCAGGATGTTCGAATCACGGTACCCGTTGCAGCCAATGCCCCCACCGGTCAAATGAAGCTGGGGAGCCGCCTTGAGTTACTGGATATCGCCAGTGGCAAACGCGAGGTTATTTTTACGGCCCCCAATTCCATTCAGGCCCCTAACTGGACCCGCGACAACAAAACGCTGATCTATAACAGTGAAGGCCTGATGTACACATTTAATCTGGCCAGTCGAAAAACGAGTGTGCTCAATACGGGCGATGTAAAAAATAACAACAACGACCATGTCCTGGCTTTTGATGGTAAAACTCTTGGCCTCAGCAGCGGTGTCCGCGACCTTGGCGGATCGATCATTTATACGGTACCCGCATCGGGTGGAACGCCAAAGCAAATTACCCCCAAAGGCCCATCGTATCTGCACGGTTGGTCGCCCGATGGCAACGATCTGGTATTCTGCGGATCACGAAATAACGAATTCGATGTGTATAAGATACCGGCAACGGGCGGCCCCGAAATTCGCCTGACCGACACCAAAGGCCTCGACGATGGCCCCGAATATTCGCCCGATGGCAAGTACATCTATTTTAATTCGAACCGGACAGGCACCATGCAAATCTGGCGAATGAAACCCGATGGCAGCCAGCAGGAAGCCGTCACCAGTGGCGAATTTCATGACTGGTTCGCCCATATTTCGCCCGATGGAAAATGGATTGTGTTTTTGTCGTTCCTCAAAGATGAAGTAGCCCCCGGCGATCATCCTCCCTATAAGCATGTTTACCTCCGGCTGATGCCTGCTACGGGTGGTCAGCCTAAAGTAATTGCCTATTTATACGGCGGACAAGGCTCAATCAACACACCCTCGTGGTCGCCCGATAGCAAACGAATTGCGTTTGTCAGCAATTCGGATGTAAGCGTCATCAGCCCTGCCGATATTAGTCCGAAATAGCGTAATTTGTCCATAGAATTAGCAAATGGCGCCAAAGTCAAATGACTATTTTCTCTATTTTTAAATTATGCAAACAAGACGTACCTTTTTGAAAACTGCAGGTTCGCTGGCGGCAGGAACTCTGTTAACGCCGAATCTGGCAAACGCTGAAAAAGTGAACGATGTGGGGATTCAGTTGTATACGGTTCGGAAAGAAATGCTGGAAGATGCTGCCGGAACGCTGAAAAAACTGGCTCAGATTGGCTACAGGGAACTCGAATCGGCCCGAAGTGCCAAAGGTAATTTTTATGGTTTACAACCCAAAGAAATCAAAAAAATTGCCCATGACCTGGGTATGACCGTTCGGAGTGGACACGTCCATATCGACAAAGACTGGGAGCGTTCTATCGACATGGCCGCCGAAGCCGGTCAGTCATACCTGGTCTGTTCGTCGCTCCCCTCAGAAGGGCAAACGGTTTCTAACTATCAGCGTTGTGCCGATACGTTCAACAAAGCCGCCGAAGCCTGCAAGAAAGCAAAGCTGGTATTCGGCTACCACAACCACGAGTATGAATTCGACAAAGTAAATGGCAAACCTTTGTACGACATTCTGCTGGACCGTACGGACCCAAATCTGGTTAAAATGGAGATGGATTTGGGGTGGGCTATCCTGACAGGCAACGACCCGCTGGCCTATTTCAAAAAATATCCGGGCCGTTTTCCGCTCTGGCACCTCAAAGACATGGACAAGACTAAAAAAGAAAGCACCGAGTTCGGAAAAGGCCAGATCAACGTGAAGCAGATGCTCCAGAACATGAACAAGGCAGGTGTAAAATACTTCTTTGTCGAACAGGAAGAATACCCGAAAACGGCTCTCGAAAGCGCCAAATATGACTTCGATTACCTGGCCAAACTTACTTTCTGACCCTTGTTAGCCGTTGGCGTTAACGCCGTAGCCTGCTCATGAGAAAACACCTGCTAGTTTGCCATCTGATTGCCCTTGCTCAGTTAATTGGCTATATACCAACGGCTTTCGCACAACATACACCAGAAATTATCTCGCTTTGGCCAAACGGCGCCCCTGGTTTTGAAGATCGGCGCAATGAACCCGAACAGGCTAAAGAATATTGGGTTCGTCATATCAACAACCCGACGCTAACAGTCTATCTGCCCCCTAAAGAGAAAGCGACGGGCGCAGCGGTGGTCATTTGTCCGGGGGGCGGTCACCGCGAACTGGTTTTTAATGCCGAGGGGCGCCAGCCCGCCGAGTTTCTGAATAGCCTTGGTATTGCCGCGTTTGTGTTGAAATATCGACTGGCCCGAGAAGAAAACTCACCCTATTCGCTCGATAAGCATCCCCGCCAGGATGCCTACCGGGCCATGCGCCTTGTCAGAAGTAAGGCAAAAGAATTTGGTATCGATTCCAATCGGGTGGGTATGCTGGGTTTTTCGGCAGGTGGCGAAGTGGTTGGCATGGTCGCTTTTTCGCCCGGCAAAGGCCTGGCCGACGCCCCCGACCCAATTGACCGGCTAAACGGCAAGCCTGATTTTCTGATGCTGATATACCCCGGCCCGTTGACCGTACCGGAAACGGTTCCGGCCGATGCTCCGCCCGCTTTCATGCTGGCTGCCAACGATGACGCCTGCTGTTCAGGACCAGTTGTTACGCTGCTTCAGCAATATCGCGCGGCCAAAGTGCCCGTCGAAGTGCATATCTATACGCAGGGAAAACACGGTTTCAACATGGGCGACCGCTCGAAGCTTAAATCCATCAACACCTGGCCACAACGCATGGCCGACTGGCTAAGCGATACGAATTTACTAAAAAAGAATCCCTAACTGGTAGACCAGTTAGGGATTCTCTTTCAGGTTGACCTTATTGAGCCTTTCTCAAATATCCGAATAGTCGGTTGGATACAGGAAGCGCATATCGTTGCGCGATACGTTCTTCTGATACTGCGGCATAGCCGACAGTTTTTTCCAGTAATCGTCTTTACCAAAGGCATCCCAGTGCTGATCGCGCGAGGTTTTATTATCGAAGGTGGTGAGATACATCAGATTAGGCATCCGGCTACCAGCAACTACTTCAGCATAAAAAACAGCATTGAAACCCAGCCGCTTAAATAAGCCTACTTCATCGCCTTTGTTGAACATGTCTATTTTGTTCTTCGAAATCTTCTCCGTGTGGCTTTCGTAACTGCGCAATTCATAAACACGGTCCTTTTTGGGCGATGTTAATTCCGGCAACGTATAATGCGGTGCTTTTTCAAACGCATTCAGCAGAATAGTTTCGATACGTTCGAAAGGTGGATTGGTATAAACAGCATCCAGATACTCTTTGCCATCGTTCTGGTAGGTTTTGTCACTGGCCAGTTTCTGCTCCAGCTTGAAAAAATCGTCGCTCGACCGAAAAGGGATGAATACGTAAATCAGTTTTTCGGTTGTTGAATTAGCATCTGAGCGGGGTTTAAATACGCCCACTTTTGCTATCCCGGCCCGGTGCAGGGCAGGCAAATAGGCTTTTTCCAGAAAATTATCGACCGTTGCTTCCTGAGCGTCGGATTTTAAATGATATACTTTCAGTTCATAAAACTCACGACTGGCGGTAGGGGCAGAAGCCAACAGAAAAGATACCTGAACAAAACACAGCAGGCAAACCAGGGCAATTTTTGATACACGCTTCATCAATTCGACATTTCTAATTTTATTCGTCCTACAAAACTAGAAACTCCATCCATTACAACTGAAGCCAATTTTTCATGGCTTTACTCACAATTTTCTTAGTTAGAACCGGCTGGCAGCACGAGCTCTTTCAGTACCGTTGAGCATAGGCCATGAACCAGAAGCCTTATGCCGGAAACTCCATTTCATTCTCCGAGAACTTACACATAACGTCCAGCATTTCACTAAGTTTCTCCCCTGTAGTCGTCAGCGCATATTCGACGCGGGCCGGAACTTCCCGAAAATTATCATTCCGAACAATTAGTTTATGCTGTTCGAGCAGGCGTAAGCGATCGGCCAGAATATTATCGCTGATCAGTTTTAAATCTTCTTTCAAACTCGAAAACCGATTATTACCTTCTTCTATGCTAAACAGCACCTCGGTCAGCCAGCGTTTGCTCAATAGGTGAATAAGCTCGTTAAGTGTACATTTTTCTTCGAGAAATGTCTGATTAACATAATTCGTGGAGCTTAATTTCCTCATAGTTGTACTAATTTATTTAGGAGTAACTCACAAAAACTAAAGATATTGACCCACACAGAATTGGGGCGTTTCTTTGTGCTGGCCACTGTATGTATGGTCAGTAAACGGGGGCTTTTGTATCCTAAAGATACAGCTTACGTTTTAAATTAATCTATATACTATCAGAAATCCGGTAATTCTAATCTCATCATTTCAGAATTACCGTTGGTGCCCGGGCGGCTGGTGGCGGAATGTAGTACGGTACCGAAAAACAGAAAGCAGTAAAAGCCATCGAAGCGCCGTATGAGGTAAGCTAGCCCAAAAGCCCTGACACTGGTTGTGTTGGCCTCTATCAACTTCACTGGCCCAACAAAGCACGCTCTATTCTGGAAACAACGAAGGCCATTTCAATCCCGATCGCCTAACCCACGAGCTAGACCCAACTAACTGAGCGGGAACAAATAAAGTAAGCACCCCTGACCATCGACTATCTAATTGAAAACCAAAAGCTTATATAAACATTTCAGGTTGCTTTACGATATGGAGCGAAAAACATTTCTTTCGGTATTGGGCTTATTGACCGTGAAGGCTGCCCTACCAATCGTTCAATCCATGAAACCAGACCTGTTCTATTTCAAAGACGATGGCATAATTCCGAACAGCAAATTTCCACTGCTCCGCTACAGCAACGCCTTTGCGGCCCGCAACAATGAAGGAGCCAGGTGGCTGGAAACGAAATTTGCCAATAACAACTGGACAAACTCCTGGCGAAACGGCATTTATCCCTTTCATCATTATCATAGCACCTCCCACGAAGTGCTGGGTATCTACTCAGGCTCGGCACTACTTCAGTTGGGTGGTGAGAAGGGAGAAAAAGTGTCCGTTCAGGCGGGCGACATCCTGATTATTCCGGCCGGAGTTGGGCATAAAAAGCTGGAAAGCATCAATCTGGGTGTCGTTGGAGCCTACCCCGAAGGTCGTGACTGGGATTTAAACCGCGGGCAACCGGGAGAGCGCCCTCAAGTCGATAAAAACATAGCTGCATTGCCTATTCCCTCCACCGATCCGCTTCTTGGGACAAACGTCGGGTTGCCAACAATCTGGTTAGCCTGAGACTAATGGTCCCCGCCCACTGCTATCGTCTCCTTTTCTATTGATCGATACAGTAACCATTTCAGGTATTGTCTATCAACCTGACCCACAAACGGGCACTCCCAGTCGTCAGTTAATCTCCCATTTTCGGCAATCCGTTCCTATGTCCTGACATAACTATTTTGCCCAGCTATGTCAGGACCATACCATTATTTTAAGCGTCGACCCCAAACCAAGCTTGTTGCTGGCCGTTTTATAAGTTGATCTACCAATCAGCCAGCAATTTGTATCTGAATTGAGATCGTAAGACTACTCCCTTCAGGCTTTACAAGTTGCCAGATCTACACACGAAGGAAACCCAACAAATCATGGCAGACAACCAACAACAGTATCTTTGGTGGCAGAAAGAGGTTATTTATCAAATTTATCCCCGATCGTTTCAGGATAGCAACGGCGATGGCATCGGCGATTTACAGGGCATTTTACACCGACTCGATTATCTACAGCAGCTTGGGGTGAGTGCGGTCTGGCTTTCGCCCATTTATCCCTCTCCAATGGCCGATTTCGGGTACGACATTTCTGACTACCAGGGCATACACCCCCTTTTTGGCTCACTACAGGATTTCGATGCATTAATTACGGCCGTTCATGACCGGGGCATGAAACTTATTCTGGATCTGGTGCCCAATCACACCTCCGATCAGCATCCCTGGTTTCTGGAGTCCCGATCGTCGCGCGATAATCCGAAACGGGACTGGTATATCTGGCACGACCGCCTTCCCGACGGCGGAGAACCCAATAACTGGCTCAGTGTGTTCGGTGGAACAGCCTGGGAATGGGACGAACCAACCCAGCAGTATTATTATCACGCGTTTCTGAAAGAACAACCCGACCTGAACTGGCGCAACCCTCAAGTGCAGGAAGCCATGCTTAATGTGATGCGTTTCTGGCTCGACAAAGGCGTTGACGGGTTCCGGGTCGATGTGATGTGGCACATGATCAAGGATGAGAACCTGCGCGATAATCCACCCAATCCCGACTATCAGCCGCACATGGCTACCTATGAGCAACTGCTACCGGTCTACTCCACCGATCAGCCCGAAGTGCATGAAATTGTACTGAAAATGCGGCAGGTGCTCGATTCATACACCAATCGATTATTGATTGGCGAGATCTATTTACCCATTCATCAACTGGTTGCCTACTACGGGATCGACGGAAAAGGGGCCCATTTACCGTTCAATTTTCAGTTGTTGCTGTTGCCCTGGGATGCCCGGCAGATTGCCTCGGCAATTGACCAGTATGAAGGTTTGCTGCCGCCCCAGGGCTGGCCTAACTGGGTGCTCAGTAACCACGATCAACCCCGAATTACCAGCCGGGTTGGGAAAGAACAGGCCCGTATTGCGGCACTATTGCTTTTAACACTTCGCGGCACGCCAACGATTTACTACGGCGATGAAATTGGCATGAGAGACGTTCCCATTCCTGTTGATGAAGTCCAGGACCCTCAGGGACTGAACATGCCCGACAAAAACCTTAGCCGGGACCCCGCCCGCACACCCATGCAGTGGGATAATACCCTCAATGCAGGCTTTTCGAGCGGAAAACCCTGGCTGCGGCTGGCTCGTAATTTCAGTCGCGACAATGTGCAGTTGCAACTAACAGATCCCTATTCCATTCTCTCGTTCTACAGGAGGCTCATTAAATTTCGGCAGCAGCAACCCTCTCTGATGGTAGGCGACTACCTGCCGGTGTATGCCGACACGCAGCTCATCGCTTATATCCGCCAGTTGGAAGGCCATCCGCGTTTCCTGATCCTGTTAAACCTGAGCCACCGGCCCGGTTATTTCAAAGCGAAAGACAGTTCGCTGAGGGGCAAGGTAGTGCTGGCAACTCCGCTCGAATGGGAAGGTTCCTTCGTAAATGATAGCATCAGTCTGGGTGGCGACGAAGGCATTATTGTGCAACTAGAGTAGCTTTTAATCCGCAGCGAATGAAAACAACTGGAGCAACTTACATGGGTACGGGTCATTGCATTTTTACGGTCTGGGCTCCCGAGAAAAAAAACATTACCCTGCATATTGTTCATCCCAACGAACGAAAACTGGCCATGAAAGCCGTTGAATTGGGATACTTTCGGATAGAGGTCGATAATGTATATCCAGGCACCCGCTACTATTACACCCTCGAAAATGGCCAGGATTACCCAGATCCGGCGTCTGATTTGCAACCCGAAGGCGTGCATGGCCCTTCGGAGGTTGTCGATCATACGGCTTATATGTGGCACGATCAACACTGGCGCGGGCTTCCCTTCCGCGATCTGATCTTCTATCAGCTTCATGTAGGGACATTTACGTCGGAAGGCACATTTGAAGCCATCATTCCCCGACTGAGCGAGTTGGCACAGCTTGGCATCAATGCCCTGCAATTACTCCCCATCTGCCAGTTTCCGGGGCAGCGTAACTGGGGCTACGATGGTGTTTATCTCTACTCCGTTCAGGAGTCATATGGCGGGCCAGCGGGCTTAAAAAAACTGGTCGACGCCTGTCATACCCACGGCATTGCAGTTTTTCTGGACGTGGTTTATAACCATATGGGCCCCGAAGGAAATTATTACAGTCAGTTCGGGCCTTATTTCACCGAAAAGTACCATACTCCCTGGGGAAACGCCCTGAATTTTGACCGCGACTGGGCCGATGGAGTTCGCGAGTTTATCGCCAACAACACATTGTTCTGGTTTGAACAGTACCATATTGATGGATTGCGGTTCGACGCAATCCATGAAGTGATCGACATGGGAGCGGTTTCCATTTGGGAGTTAATCTACAGTAAGGTTACGTACCTGGAAGAGCAACTCGGCCGGTCGTTATATCTGGTTGCCGAATCGGACCTCAACAGCCCACGCGTTGTGAAACCGCCGGAGTTGGGTGGCTATGGTTTTCGTGCTCAATGGCTCGACGATTTTCATCATGCGCTTCATGTGCTGGTTAACAAGGCCGGAAAAGACAAATACGCCGATTTCAATCGAATCGAGCAGTTGGCCCGGGCTTATACCGATGGGTTTGTATCGAGTGGCGACTATGTGGCTTTCCGAAAACGCAGGTTCGGAGCCTCATCGGCAGGCATTTCGGGCGACCGGTTCGTTGTTTTCAACCTCAATCATGATCAGGTAGGAAACCAGTCGGGCCGGGAACGGTTGTCGTTGCTGGTTGGTTTCGAGCGCCAGAAAGTAGCCGCAGCGGCCATGCTACTAGCCCCATACATACCGATGTTGTTTATGGGTGAAGAATATGCCGATGAGTCGCCCTTTTTCTATTTTGTCAGCCATTCCGATAAAGAGCTGGTCGAAGCTGTCAGAGAAGGACGTAAAAAAGAATTTGGTGATTTTATTGATCATGCCAATATTCCTGATCCTTTTGAGGATACAACATTTACGAAATCGAAGATCAAGTGGAATCAGCGCACCCAGGGTAAACATCATATTATGCTAAGATGGCATCAGGCGCTGATTCTGTTGCGCCAAACGACAGCAGCCCTTCGAACTTTCAACAAAAATGATGTTCGGTTTACGATTATCGACGACGATGGCTTTGTGCTACACCGGCAAACGCCCGATGGGCTGGAGCATGTTTTCTGCTTGTTTAATTTTTCGGACCATGATCTTACCTATACGTTTCCCAAATGGACCCAATCGTGGGATAAATTACTCGATTCGAAAGACCCGGCCTGGCTGGAGTCAGATACAAACGCGAAGCAACCCCTCCCCGACCAGCTAGCACCCGGTGCTTCGGTTACAATCTATCCCGACAGTGTTGCGGTCTATTCCGGCCGGTTAATCATTGGCTAGAACGCATTCATTTTATTGATACAGTAGCGTCAACTGCTTTATTATCCACAGAGACACCCACGTTTTATTGACAGCGTTGTGCCTCTGTGGATAATAAAATTTATCAGCTTTCATGTTGTAGTAGGCTTGTAGTCCTTATAGCCAGGTCCCCATTCGTGGTGGCCACAGTTACTACAGTTTTCTTCCTCAAAGGTGGTATTTGCCAGTGGGTTTCCGCAGTAATAACAGACCAGTTGGTCATCTACTTTATTTTGTTGCTGAATGAATTCGGTATCCCAGTCAGGAAGAATCAACAGACCGGGTTTAGGCATCGAGTCTTTGATCAGCGTAAAGGCACCATTTGCCTCCATATACAGTCGTTTCACTTGCCCCAGATGCAAAATACCATGCGACCGTAATTGCGCAAACAGTAGCTCCCGTGTGATTCGCGACTGCTTCATATTGAACAGTAGCATAACAGAATTTTCGACCAGAGTTGTGCTTATATCCTGCGAAATCCCTTCGAATCGCGAATTTTTGGCGGCCCAGTACGACACCAGCCGCTGCGTAAACACAACGACCACCGCAATAATACAGGCAGGCAACAAACCACGACTGGGGTCCAGTATAGGTACACCAATGGCAGCCGCCAGCGAAATCATAGCCGACATCTCATTCCGGCTCAGTTTCGAAGCCATCCGCCGACCCATCAACCGCATCGATACCACCAGGATGAGGTAAACGGCAGCGGCCCGAATCAGAATTTCAACGTAAAAACTACCGGGAACTTCGCCAATCAGTATCCGCAGCCAATCGGTCAAATGAATGTCTTCCTTATTCATTTTCGACGTCGATGGTTGCTTTTACCCACATATGGGCATGACAAACGGAGCATGGTTCAACCGCGGCTTGAGCCTCAGTGGTGAATCCACAATTGCAGCAAACAATTATGGATTCCACTGCCTGCTGCTTCATCGTATACATTTCCTGGTCCGATGGTGGCAAGACCGATAAGCCTGGCCTGGGCCTGTCGAAGGGATAAATGCTAAACATTCCGTACGCTTCCAGATAAAGTCGTTTTACCATCCCAAGGTTATATACATTACCACTCCGCAAAGCGGCATAAACCTGCTGGTGCGACAATCGATTTTCGGCCATTTTATCTAACTGAATAATACCATCTTTCACCAACACGGTAGCTGTTCCCTGAATCAATTCTTCGGCCTTATGACTTTTAAAACCCAGCAGATTAGTACCCCGCAGGAAGGTTAAAGCACACAGAAGCGCCAGCCCCCCCGACAGTAACCCCCGGTCGGGAAGTTGCATGGCAGGCGAAATAATAGCGCCCATCGTCAGCATTACAGCCAGTTCCAGATTAGTAAGCTGCCCGTTCATCCGCTTTCCCAAAAAACGCATCACAATCAATAGGGCCAGATAAATCAGCACAGTCCGAATAAAAACTTCAATCAGAAATTCAGCCGGAGCATTACCGATTAACAGGCGCTGCCAATCATCGAATTGTATGTCTTCCTTTTTCATGAGCATCTAACTTTTCGTTGAGTCGATTTGATTGATCCGGGCTGTAAAATCTTGCTTTTATTATACCTTTCATTTAGTACATATAAAATATATACCAGATAGTCAATTAAACACAATCCTGCCAACAGAGCAGGGGACTAATGAGTTGATCAATACTGTACGTTCAACCTCCGTTCATGAAAAAGCTTTGCCTGGTTCTATTCGTTTGTTTCCTTCTTGCCTGCCAGAACAACACCCCAGACGAAAAGTCAGAAAAAACACCCTCAGCTCCTCTCCCAACCGAATTCATCGAAGAGCTATGGTATAAAAACAGTCTGCTTTACAGTGTTGATGTTGAAGTATTCAACGATTCAGACAACGATGGCATTGGGGATTTTAATGGCCTTACTCAGCAGCTCGGCTACCTCAAGCAACTTGGTGTTTCCACCATCTGGCTGGCTCCTTTTCAGCCAACGCCCAACCAGGATGATGGGTATGATATATCGGATTTTTACGGTATCGATCCCCGGTTAGGCACCGACCGGGACTTTGCCAAGTTTATAGAACAGGCCAAACAGCACAACATTCGGGTTATGATGGATCTGGTTACCAACCATACCTCTAATCAGCATCCATGGTTTCGGCAGGCCCGGCAACACAAAAACTCCCCTTATCGATCCTGGTACGTCTGGTCGAACGAACGACCCAAAAAATGGGATAAAGGCATGGTTTTTCCGGGTGTGCAGAAAGAAGTCTGGAGCTACGACTCGGTGGCAGGCCAGTATTTCTATCATCGGTTCTATAAATTTCAGCCCGACCTGAATATGCAAAACCCAGCCGTTTTGCAGGAAATGCGCAAAATTATCCGACATTGGCTCAACAAGGGTATCGACGGGTTTCGTGTCGATGCAGTTCCTTTTCTGATCGAAATTGCCAATCCCGATTTCGACCCCGAAAAACCTGCCCATCAGTTCGACATTATCAATCAACTCCACCAGTATATTCAGTGGCATAAGCGTGATGCCATTTTGCTGGGAGAAGCTAATGTTGATCCAAAGGAACAGGAGCCTTATTTTGGGAAAGATGGGCAGAATATGCAGACGATGTTTAATTTCTTTGTCAATCAGCACTTATTCTACGCCCTGGCTACTTCCGAAACCAAACTCCTGCAGAAAGCCCTGCAGGATACCCGCACCATTCCACCCACGGCGCAATGGGCTCATTTTCTGCGCAACCACGACGAAATTGATCTCGGGCGCCTGAGCGACGATGAACGCCAGAAAGTATATGACCGGTTTGGCCCCGACACCACCATGCAGCTATACGACCGGGGAATTCGTCGACGGTTGGCTCCTATGCTTGGCAACCGGCAGTTAATCGACCTGGCCTACAGCCTGTTGTTTTCGTTACCGGGAATGCCCGTGATCCGCTACGGCGAAGAAATTGGCATGGGCGACGATCTGCGGTTAAAAGAGCGGTTATCGATCCGAACGCCCATGCAGTGGTCCAATGCTCGCAACGGCGGTTTCACCACCAATTCCAATCCGGTTCGGCCGGTTATCAGTCAGGGGCCCTATGCCTACACAACCGTAAATGTGGCCACTCAACAAACCGATTCAACATCGCTCCTGAACCTTATCCGTCGGTTTGCCCAGCTTCGGAAAGAATGCCCTGAAATTGGCTGGGGCAACTGGAAATTGCTCGATACGGGCTCACCGCATGTGCTGGCCATTCGCTACGACTGGCAAGGCCGATCGTTGTTGATGATTCATAACTTCAGCCCACAACCGCAAAATTGTCAGTTAAATACTGGCTACAAAGCTGGCAGCAAGCTCATAAATCTTCTGACTAAAACGAACTTAATGGTGCAGTCACCAGCATCACAGCACTTACAGCTTCCGGGCTACGGCTATACCTGGTACCGACTGGCAAAATAGCCTGATTACCTAGCTGTACTGGTTGATAACGTTATAAACTACCCTTTCTATCCCCACCCCTCCCGAATCGTCGGCCCTCGAAATACCTAACGCCCACAAATGCCTTTAAAATCGCAGTATTGACACATCTCGATCTGATCGGTTTTGCGGAATGGCTCGTTGGTGTCCAGCAGTCGACGAATTAACAACTGGAGTATTTCTTCAGAATCCCGAATGTATTGCTGAGGGCTATCGTCGGCACCAAAGGTGACGGGGTTCGACTTAAACCCACCTTTCAGATCCCGAAACGAATAAAACCCAGCTTCAACGGGCAGATTAGCGGTTGGATAAATGTTCCGTTTGGCGCGATCGCGCGGCAGCCCACCATGTTCGCTGATATTTTTCAGGGCCAGATAGCGATAGAGCCACAGCTGCCGCATTTTATCTTCCCGACCATCGTTCAGCAGTTTTTCGGCCAGATCTTTCGGTGCTTTATCGGGCAGTTCGACCCGACCGGTTTTGTAATCGACAATGCGAATTCGATCATCTAACCGTTCGATTCGGTCAATTTTACCGGCAATACGCACCCGTATCGACTCCCCATTATCGAGCGGAACCAGCAGATAGGTTTCGAGCGTTTGCTCCGTACCAATAACCGTCAGCCCAGCCAGTGCATTTTGCTGACGGTGGAAATCGAGCATCAGTTTACGGGCCAGATCGTATAGCAGCAGATTCATTCCCGATTCGATCACGCGCCCTTTCATGGACGCAGTAAACTCATCCTCCAGCAGTTTCTTTACAATGTCCTCATCAACCGGCAGATTTTTAAGCCGGTAGTCCAGATCGAGCCGCTCCATCACCTTATGCAGCCAGCTTCCGAACTCAGCCACGCCCATTTTCTCCTCGATTTCTTCTTCTTCCGCTATTTTAACAATCCGGCTGAAATAAAAGCGCATCGAGCAACTGATAAACTGGTTCAGATATGACGGATATAAACCCTTTGTTGTCAGCAACTGAATCAGTTCGGTGCGAATGCTTTCTGTTTTAGGAACGCGCAGATCGGTCAGATCAGCTACCTGGCTCATGCCCGAACGGCCAAACCGAACCGTCGGATAGCTAATCCGAATCAGCCCATTGGAGCGAGGAACCAGTTCATGTTCTATTTGCCGGATAAAACGGCTGGGTTCGCCTTTACTGTTGCCATACGCATCGGTCGATGTGGTATAGAGCAGGGTTATATCGCTCGCCCGCTGTAGCAATCGATAGAAGTGGTATGCCATAACGGCCTCCTGCTCCCGATAGGTTGGCAAATGCAGTTCCGATGCGATATCGAACGGTATCAATGAGTTCAGTTTGCGCGACTGGGGCAGACTGCCTTCATTGACCGACAGAATAATAACCCGGTCGAAATCCAGTGCCCGCGTTTCGAGCATACCCATAATCTGAAGCTGACTTTTACCTTCGCTCGTAAACGGAATACTGGTTTGTCGAATCAGTTCGTAGAGAAACTGCCGAAAGCTCTTCACCGTAACCGGTGTTGCTTCAATGGCCGTTTCGGCCTGTCGCTCCAGGGTAGCCTCCAGTTGTTTGACTAATGTAAAAAACAGATACAGGTATTCTATTTCAACGGCATCCTGACTGGCACGATATACATCCCGGAGGAGGTCGATCAGATCGTATAGTGTCTGAATAGCTTTCAGGGGCTCCTCATTCGGCCAACGGGCAAACAATACCTGAACCAGCGGATCGTTCTGCCCCAGTTCGTTCAGTTCTGACTCGGTCAGGTATACCCGCTGATCTTTGACAATCACTTTGGCTATCCACTGAAACAACGGCTCTGGCGGCATAACCTCGCCCGATTCCAGTGTTTCTCCGGGCCATTGCAGTGCTTTGATCCGTTCATACTGCCTCACAAACGGGTGATTCAATACTTTCACAACATGCCGATGGTGATACTTTGGAATCCGCAGATGGCGCCCGTCTTTCGCCCGAAATTCATGAACGGTCCGTTGCATTTCAAATAACGTATCGACCAGTGTAAACAGCAATGAACTTCGTAATGAAAGCCCCATTGTCACGTTCAGGTCGGTTACGCTTTCGTCGAGGGCGTATAGCACTGGCATCAACAGCGTTTCGTCGGCCAGTACGATGGCGGTGGTACTTCGTGCGGGGTACTCCGTGCGGGGTACTTCGTGCGGGGATGGTGGGGGATTCTGTGCGGAGGTATCAGAATCGCCTTCATCCTTAACCAGCCCTCCGCGTGAAACACCCCGCTCCCTGCCCCAAGCCCCAAGCCCCAGGCCCTCAGCCCCCCAATCCGCATACAGCTTGCCTGCCACTTTTGCCTGCATACTGGCGTTGGGCACACCGATGACCCGAATATTTTTTTCGCTACCGAGCAGATGATTGGATAACTGATTCAAATCCTCACGGTTCTGTTTCGAAAATAGCCAGCCATCGTTCAGGTAGCGTCGCAAAAATTCGCCCGACTCCTGCTCCCGATCCCGGATGTAGTATTGATCAACATCCCAGATCATTTCGGCTTTTTGGGCATCCACTAATACCCGGATAATATGTTCTTCGGCCCGGCTGAGCGCATTGAATCCAACAAAGTAGATGCGTTCATAAGCCAGATTATCGCGAATTAAGGTTTCAACATTTTGTGCCAGTAACCGATAGGCCATGCCCCGATAGGCCAGCCCCTGCTCGGCCAGGCGGGTGTGTAGTGCGTGATAGGCCGTGTTGAGGTTTTCGAAAAGTTTAAAATAACGTTTGGTGCCAGGCGTTTCGACAATGGGTTTTGCCGACGATGGAGCATCGACCTGCCAGCGTTCGAGGGCTTTGGCTGCGGTCAGGTAACTAAACAACTCGTGTGGACTAACCAGATACTGGTCGATTCGGTCGAAGTCGGCCAGCAATACCGAAGCCCAGCCAATAAATTGCTCAAACTCAACCTGCGGGTCAATTTCCCGGAATACTTCGTAAAGTTCAAACAGTAAACTAACCGTATCAATTAATTGCACGCCCGCGGCATGCGTAATAAAATCGTCGACGGCCAGAGTATGCGGAGCCAGAAATGGCCGGTCGGACTGTTTGGCCAGTTCATCCAGAAAAACAGAGACGGCCCGGCGGGTTGGCAAAATCACCCAGACATCGCTGAGGCTAGGGCCATGCGTGTCGAAAATTCGTTGAGCCGTTTGTTGAAGAAAAGTCAATAGTTCTATTCAGTAATTAGTAGTCAAAATTAACGTATTGCGAACAGACTATTAGCTTCTTCGTGTTCAAGATTAGCTGTACAGCGCCATAAATTCGTCAATTAACCGGAGATAACCCGCATTGGTCTCGCCCCGTTTTTCGGCTAACAATTTGATAGCAAGCCACTGTTGTCGATAAAAATCGTTATGCAACAAAGGGACTCGTAATCGATTAAATTCAGATATAAAATCAATTTCTGGTTTATAATGAGCGAGCCAATTTACGGTAAGCGTCAAACCATCAGTAAGTAGCCGGGTATAAATTGCAATCCGATCAAAAAGGCCTTCTTTTTGGGCTCGATTAAGATTAACCGGAATCTGCCTGTAAGCTTCATCATGAACTTCGACAGGAGAAAAACGCCCGATTCCTGTTCTTTGTTTATCTCCTTCAAATCGCTGGAATATGCCCAGCCAGCTATCGTTTCGATGAATAGCTAATACGTGAGCTTCGCAATAAAAACCCGCCTGCTTTATTTGTTGTGCTGTTTTTTGGATAACATCGAAGGAACGCATTGTTCCTTCGATAATAAAATTACAACGTGACCGCAGGCACTCAGCTTTCAGATGTTCAACTAATGCGTTTGAAAAAGCCTGGGTGTATTTAGGAGCATCCTGCCCAAATGTTTCACTAATTTTTTTGGCTCTTGGATGAAACTGACGATATTCATCGCCATTGATAACAATAAATTTAACTTCATTAAATTCCTGCCTTATGTTACGCATCAACGCTGTTTTACCTGAAGCAGGCTGTCCTCCCAATAAAATCCCTCTAGGCGTTTCAGATTGATACTGATCATAGGCTCCAATATTTAGAGTAAGGATTAGGTCCTTAGCAATAAAGAGTTCTTCTTCTGTGTATAAATCTAGTAGCATTTCTAGAGCCAATAATTAAATGACGCATACTTCATTTAACGATCAAATCACCACTTTTATAATTTAGATAAGGTACATATACAGTCTCTATTTTTTTATATAATGCTTCCAGTCGTATGCCCGTATATATATCATCTATTTCAGATTTAAACTGCCTTATATTTTTCATTATTTCCTGATACTTTGGATGGCTCAATACTTCTGGATCATCACGCTCAAATCCTGCCCAATCAAATTCTCTGAGCAAATCATACAGCTGCTCCGTTTGTTCAGCAATCATCTTACCGATAATTTCGACTGCTATATCGTCCCTGATCCAGGGAAAAAGTTGCATCTCCATTTTGTCCGTTTCTTTTAACAACAACCTAATATAAGCAAAAGATTTGGCAACGTTCAGTGCATTCGGTCGCCCCGAACTTCCAGATTCGCCATAATATCAGCTTCAACGGCCAGAAATTCTTTCCATCGTTCCCGTACGCGGTCAGCGGGCAGGTAGGTTTCAGCCAGTTCAATAAAGTTGCGGTAATGTCCAGCTTCTGAAATCATCAACTCGCGGTAGAATTTCTGGAGACTTTCGTCGGCAATATGTTCCGATAGCAGCTTAAAGCGTTCGCAACTACGTGCTTCTATAAGCGCATTCATCAATAGGTTGTCCATTAGCTGTTCTTTCGGATCGCCAATGGACCGACGCAGCCGACTACGCAGCTGATTCACATACTCATCTTTCCGCTGGCGGCCAAGCGGGATATTCCGCTTTCGCAGCTCTTTCAACACCCGTTGAAAATGCCCCCATTCTTCGGCAACAACCGGAGTCAGCACTTCTACCAGTTCTTCCTTGTCCGAATATTGAACAATGAGCGAAATACAGGAAGACGCAGCTTTCTGTTCACAATAGGCGTGATCGATCAGAATGTCGCCGATATTCATTTCGGCAATGTTGACCCAACGCGGATCAGTCGGCAATTCGAGGCCAAGGGTTGTGAGCGTCATACAAACTGAGAAAATCGTCGGCAACAAAGGTAACGCTTCCAAACGGATGGCGAATGCATTCCGGCATTTTCGTGGCGGCCCAGGCCCGAATTTAAGGTTGCCAAGAACCAGAGGGAATCCATAAAATTAATCTGTTGTTGTGTTATTGAACGCCGTTTTTGCAAATGACACAGAAACTGATCCTGATTTCGGGCCTGTTTTTAGGTACTCAACCCCTCAACAGTTGTCAACAGTCGCCTACCACCGCATCGTCTGAAGCAACGAATCCTATTGATACCCGGCTGGCTACTATGCCATCGCTACAGCCGGGCGAAGCTGTGGCAACCTTTGGCGGGGGATGTTTCTGGGCCGTTGAAGCCGAAATGAAGTCGCTGAAAGGCGTACGGGCCGTGGTTTCGGGCTATGCCGGTGGCGACCTCGACTTTCCGACCTACGAACAGGTTGGAACCGATCAGACTGGCCATGCTGAGTCGGTACAGGTTTATTATAATCCAAAAATTATTCCCTATGCCGTATTGCTGGATGCCTTCTTTGCCGGACACGACGCCACCGAACTCAACCGACAGGGGCCCGACATCGGCAGGCACTATCGGTCTGTGGTCTTCTACCGGACCCCGGCCGAAAAAGCGGACATTGAAGCCGCCATTAGACGCGAATCGGCAAAGCATAAAGCGCCCATCGTAACGCAGGTAGTTCCGTTCCCGGCTTTCTATCCCGCTGAACGATATCATCAGAACTATTACAAACTTCATCCGTATAGCCTCTATATTCAGCTTGTTTCCAAACCCAAGGTAACTAAATTCCGCAACCGGATGGAAGGCTGGTTGGGAGAAAACTAGGGTAGTTGGTTTACGGTTTTCCGTTTTCGGTGCTTCGCCAGTTGGTGCGCTAAATGAGCGGAGCAACTGAAAACCGGCATTACGTTCGGCCTGTCCCAGGACATTTTGTCAGGCCCCGGAACCGTTCGGCCTAATCTGATATTGCGGGATTGCGACGAACCTCGTAACATTGTTCAGTATTTCACCTCGGGGTGTCCCCGTCATGACATACCAACTATGCCAGAACCCGACAAATCGCTTGGTCAGAAAATCCTGAATTTCTTCATTAAGGAAGAAGGCCCCAACGTTGCAACAGGCACACCGCCAACCGCAGCACCCACCCAACCTCGTCCGGTTGCCAGTGCTCCAACCCCTGGTCAACCGCAGCCGCAACCGGCCCCTGCTGTTCAAACGGGCGAGATTGACCCGAAATTCGCAGAGCACCTGGCCAATGTGCTTGCCCAGAACAATCCGCCCGGTCCCGATTATTTCGAGTTTCGCGAAACCCTGCGTAGCCTTTCTAATCTGGGACTGCCCGAGGACAAGCAGTTTCAGGCAGCCTGGGCGAGTTTTAAAGCACTTGGTGGCTCAACCGATATTTCGACTCTGACCAAAACGGCAAATCAGTATATTGCAGCGTTGAACACAGACCGGGAGGCCTTTACAAAAAGTGTTGAAGCAGCACTGGCCGAACGGGTTGGCGGTTTGCAGAATGAGCAGAAACGGTTACAGACCGAAAACGAAGCGCTGGCCAGACAATTGGTAGAGATTCAGCAGAAAATAAGTACCAACAACGATCGGCTGAGTGCAATTGGGGGCGACATTGCCGAACAAAGCACGAAAATTACGCAGAATCGCCAGAGCTATGATGTAACATTTGCCCACTTTTCGGAGCAAATCAAAGGCGACATCAACAAAATTTCCCAATACCTGAAATAGATACCCGGTTTATGGTTTACGGTTGCGCTGCCTCAATGAAATGTGTGCAACCAGGCGAAGCAACCGTAAATCATAAACCGAAAACCATAAACCGAACACATAACATGGCTACTCCTGATTTTTCACAACTTGGTGGCGGTACGGATAAAGACAAACGCTCGTTCTGGAGCCGCCCCGAAGGTATATTTGGCACGATCGTACTGGCTGCGATTGCGGGTTTCGGTCTGTTCCACCTGAACGACATCCTGGAATTTCTGATCCGGGCCACATCGAATATTCTGGAATTGTCGCTACTGCTGGGTGCGCTGGGCGTTCTGATTTTCCTGTTCACTAGCAAAGATGTACGCACGGCTGTTTTCTTCCTGTTCAAGTCGATGATGCGAAGCATAACGGGTACCGTTATCCAGTTGAATCCAATTGCCATCATGAAGATCTATATCGATGATCTGAAAGATAAACGGCAGAAAATGCAGGGACAAATCGATACGCTGGCCGGGCAGCTTGTTAAGCTCAACAAACGGATCAACGAAAACAACGAGTCCATCAAACAAAAGTTTGCCGAAGCCAATAAAGCCAATTCGATGAGCGATAAGCCCGGTATGCGCGAAACGGCTCAACTGGCAACCATTGAAGGAGCTGGCTTACAGGAAATGAATGAAAAGCTGCTGCCCCTTCAGCGCAACATAAAGCAGGTACTGGCTTTTATGGAGAAGGTAAATCAGAGCGCCGACTATATTATCAAGGAAACTGAAATTAAAGTTCGCCTGAAAGAAACCGAATATAAGATCGTAAAAGAAAGCTCCAACGCCCTTAAAACGGCTGTCAGCATCTTCAAAGGCGATCCTGATAAGAAGTTTTATTTCGACCAGTCGATGGAATACATACAGGACGATATGAGTCAGAAACTTGGGGAAATGAAACGGGCCATGGACCTGTCGATGGATTTTATTAATGGAGTTGATATTCAAAACGGCCTCTTGTCCGACAAAGGGCAGGCGTTGCTGGAAGCCTATAACAAAGGGGAATTTAAGATGGTACAGTTAGATGCCCCTGCCCAACCAATAAACCTGGGGCCCGCTCCGCAAAAAGACGCCGGATACAAAAACCTGCTTGATTAAGCTTGAATGATTGACTTGTTGAATGATTGAACTTCGCTACATAAATCATTTAACTGCCACAGCAGACCATACGTCAACAAGTCAATCACTCATCCAGTCAATCATTCAATAACTCTATCATTCAACAATTCAATTATTCCTACTTCCATGCAACGTCTAACCGTAGCCGGTCGGCTACTCATCACAGCCCTGATTCTGGCTGGCCTTTACTTTGGGTTCCGTTATTTTGGTGGTAATGAGGCCCTCCGCAAGCTAGCTCCCAAACAGTCTGAAGAATCGGCATCGATGCCCAAAACAGACGACCAGGAATCGTCTGCTTTAACGCAGGAAACATCAGCTTCCGACAACAGTTCATCGTCGGGCGCTTCTGATGAAGCAACCACCACGGAGTCTCGCCGGTCGTTCACTTATACTCCGCCTGCTCCAAACGGCGGAAAGTTGAAGGGTGTTGTAGAGCTGGGAGCCAGTGGTTTCAATTCGTTTATTGTTCGAATCGATGAACAGAAGAACTGGAAGCTCGAAAAAGCAGAGTTCGGCAATAGCCTGGTAATTGAAAACATGGCATCGGACGAAGACATCCGGTCGGGGCTGAAAAGTTATATTGGCAAAATGCTCGATTATGGAGTCGGTAGCCGCGACATTCACTTTGTCGTCAGTTCGGGTGCCGTAAAGGCAGAAGGTACTCAGAAGATCATCAAAGCACTGAAATCACTGAATTACTTTGTCAATACGGTAACGCCCGAACAGGAAGGGTCGCTGGGCTTACGCTCGGTATTACCGGCCGATTATTACAGCAATTCATTTGTTGTAGACATTGGTTCGGGAAATACGAAGATTTCGTGGAAAGATGGTAGTTCGACCAAATCGCTGGAAACCTATGGAGCTAAATATTACCAGAACGGAACCAGCGACGAAACCGTTACGTCTGAAGTCAAAGCAAAAGCCAAGCAGATTCCGGAAGATCACCGCAAAACCTGTTTCATCATTGGCGGGGTTCCGTTCGAACTGGCCAAAGCTGTTCGGAATGGAAAAGAACGGTATACCGTTCTCGATGCGCCATCGGCCTACAAACTCGACAATGCCAAATCAAAAGCGGGTTTAAACATTTATAAAGCGGTAGCAGATGCCACCGGATGCGATCAGTTCGTTTTCGACTGGGACGCTAACTTCACCATCGGCTTCCTGCTGAATTTATCGAAATAATTCTTGTAGGGGAATTCATTTTCTAGAATATAACGAAGGGCCTGCGGCAGTTGCCGCAGGCCCTTCGTTATATTCTAGACTTCAATATCCGTAGCCCTTTGCATACTAATGCCATTTTTTGCTTTAGTGACGCCGATTCGGCAAAAACCAAGACCAATCTAGCCGAATAGAAAACTTAGATAACGATTAATAAATAAACTATCATATTAAGAACACTCTTTATTTCTTTGGAGTCTTATAATATCCACGACCATTCTAAAGACAACATACCTTGAAAACGTCTAGAATCATCAGTTTAGACGGGCTTCGGGCGTTATCGATTTCGATGGTATTGCTGGCGCACGGCAGCTATACCATGCCCGGTTTTATTAGCAATAGCCCGATTTATGTCGGTGCTTCAAACGGAGCACTGGGCGTAAAAATTTTCTTCGTAATCAGTGGTTACCTCATCACCCGGCTTTTATTGGCGGAAGCGGATAGAACAGGGTATATCCATATCAGGAAGTTTTATCTGCGTCGGTTTCTACGCATATTCCCGGTCTTTTACTGCTACATAGCGGTCGTCCTGATTTTGAAGTGGTTTTTCATTCCCGATATCCTCAGTAGTTACTACCCGCCCCTGTTTGCCGGTTTATATCTGTGGAACTATCAGGACTTTTTCAACTACCCGATTATTCCAACCGATAAGGGCTACTGGTTTTTTGGTCATTGCTGGTCGTTATCGATGGAAGAGCAGTTTTATCTGCTTTGGCCGTTTATTATGAGCCGCTACAGTCGCAGCACCGTTAGTAAAATTTGTCTGGTTCTGATTATAGGTATGCCACTGCTCCGGGCTGCATACTATGTTGTTTATCCTGGTATGCATTTGCAGCTTCGAATGATGCTTCATACCGGAGGAGATGCCATTCTGATGGGCTGCCTGGGCGCACTGCTCGAAACAAAGCTTCTACAGCATCGATTAACTCAGTGGCTGCTAAAAAACCCGGTTTTCGTCGGCTTATGCGTTGTGATGCTCTTTTTTATCTCGCCCAAACTCGCCATCATGTACAAAGGCTCGTATGGAATGACCATTGGCATGAGCCTCGACAACGCACTCATTTTAATCCTGCTGCTGTGGAGCGTTCATGTATCTTCAGTTGTAGCCACGTTCTTAAATAACCGATGGCTGGTTAGGCTGGGTATGATGTCTTATTCCATCTACATCTGGCAGCAATTGTTTCTGACCTACCAGCTCGATGGTTGGGCAACCAAATTTCCGCAGAATTTTATTGTGGTGGCTGGAGTAGCTTATCTGTCTTACCGCCTGATTGAAAAGCCAATTCTGGATCGCAGACAGGCCATCGAAACCTGGGCCCAACGGCAGGTTATGCCTCAGTTGGATCAGCTAAAAAGACGAGTTCTATACGCTGAACGGTAGGCAAGCTTAGCGACTGGGTTTTCGCTCCCAATTGCCTTTTTCGGGTTGGGGCCGAAGTACATATACATCGAGCAGCGCGTATGGGCGGGCCAGATACTCACGGACGAGTGTACGAAGAGAATAACCGTCGGGAACATCCTGTGCGGCAAATGCAATGGCTTCCATTCCTTCATGATTGCCAATGTAGAGCGCACGGGCATTATGGAAGTTTTGAGAGATGATCGTGATTTTTTCCTGATTGAAAACGTCTTTGCAGCGAACGACCGAATCGAATGTACGGTAGCCAGCATAATCGAGGGTCATAACCGAAGCCGGAACGCCCAGCTTTACTAAAGCCCGCTGCATATCGACGGGTTCATTGTAATACTCAGAGTCATTATTGCCACTCAGAATCAGGTACTTCACTTTCCCTTCTTTCCAGAGCCGGGCCGTAGCTTCCATGCGGTACCGGAAAAACAGGTTTTCCTTGCCCGAGCGCACAAACTTACTCGTACCGAGCACTAACCCAACATCGTTGGCTGGGAGTTCGTTGATGTCGAAATAGATTTGGTCCTGCGTGTTATAGACGACCCACCAATTACTAATGAGCACAATCATAGCCCCCACAAACGAAAGTGCAATTGTCGTTTTAATGGTCCATTTGACCACCCGAACGCTTACTGCTTCATGGGGCATGTCGTCACTATAATCGGTGGTTAACGTCGTATTCATTTCATTGCTTAAAATGCGGATTTTCAATTAATCCAACAACATTACCAAATGGATCTTTCAGGGCTGCGGTTTTAATGCCGTCGCCTACATCGTCAATATCTGTATGTAGTGTTGCACCTAAATTAAGCAATCTTTCTTTTACTTCAGCAATATTGGCAACACCCCAATAGGTTATCGTACTACCTTCTACAATGGGCGCATCAGGAATCAGCCCCAGTTCATAGCCGCCAACATTGAAGCCCACGTAAAATGGCTCATCAAAATAAGGCGCAATGGCCAGCGCTTTTGCATACCACTCTTTGGTTTCTTCGAGCCTGGGTGCCGCATAGATTACGGTACGTAAGCCTAAAAATGGTTTTTCTTCCATCGGGTCAGAAAAACCTTACAGAACATACGTTGGCAGGTTCTGTAAGGTTTTTTTTCTATGAAAATAAGCCTAACTGAACAGATTCTTTTTCTTCAGATTCCGTTGTATCAGTTGCGGCAATGGCTGCTTTTTCGGGCTTGCCAATGCCACCTCCGGTAGGCACAGGAACCACTTTGGGCGGCAAAAGTTTTACTTCTTTGACTTTTGCAAACGGCAACTTATTGCCCAGCGCTTTCCAACCCCGAACTTCAATAAACCCTTCTGGCTCCAGCACCATTTTTTCAACAGGGCCCCGGTCTTTTACCTGGTGTATGATCTCGATACGTGGGTAACGGTCGGCCGTTACGGCCAGGCTTTTCGATCCTTTCCCATCACCGATGAAACTAAACTTTTTATCGAGCGATGTGGTCTCAACCTTAAATCGTTTCACATACCATGCTTTCTGATTGGCTTCGTAATATATGGCCGACAAAACCACTTCCGGATCGAACTTCTCCAGCACCACCACGTCGTTCGGCTCATAGCGGTTGGTTAAATCAAAGTTCGTCAGCTCATACTGCCCGTCTTTATAAACAACCAGAATGCTATCTTTTGCATCAAAATTACCCAATAGCCGCCCCCGTTCGTCGCGGTTCAGGCGACCAAGGTGATCGTCGTACCAAATGTCGACCCCACCCAGTGTGGATACACCACCGGTTTTCTGGGTAATTTTACGAACCGGATATTTCGTCAGAATATTACCCTGAGCGCCCCGGTTTTTGATGCTTACAGTAGCAAAGTCGAAATCGAATTGCTTGATTTTTGCCGAAGACTGAGCCGTCAGGTTAATTGTTACGACTTCGGCTTCGCCATTATCGTTTGCACTGAAATACGTAATTTTCGACTTAGGATTGCCCATGGTCAGGTCATACTCGCGATCGCGGGTAACCCCCGTGACCGGAAACCGTTTCACCATCGAAATTCCCGACTTGCCATCCAGATAGATCAGATTGTAAATTTTCCGTTCGTCGTTTTTCTTGAAAACAGAAACGTACAACAGATCTTTGCCGACAAATATTTTATCCTGAACTTTCGTGACCAGACATTTGCCATCGCGCCGGAACACGATGATGTCGTCAATGTCAGAACAGTCGCTGACATACTCGTCTTTTTTCAGTCCATAGCCAATAAAGCCACCTTCGCGATCGACATACAGTTTCTGGTTGGCAGCGGCAACTACATTGGCCGCAATGGTGTTAAACGCCCGAATTTCGGTTTTGCGCTCACGCCCTTTGCCGTATTTCTTTTGCAGCTCTTTGTAGTAGGCAATGGCGTAACGGGTAATGTTTGCCAGATTGTCTTCCGTTTCGGCCAGGTCCTGTTCCAGCTTTCGCATCAGCTCTTCGGCCTTAAAACCGTCGTACTTCGAAATTCGCTTGATTTTGATTTCGGTTAGCCGAATTATATCATCCTCCGTTATTTCGCGATAGAACTGTTTTTTAAATGGCTTGAGTGCCTTATCGATCGTTATCAGAACGGCCTCGAAGGTTTCGCACTCCTCGATTTTACGGTAAATCCGGTTTTCGATGAAAATCTTCTCCAGCGAACTATAGAGTAGTCGCTCCATCAGTTCGCCCCGTCGGATTTCCAGTTCGCGTTGCAGCAGGTGAACGGTCTGATGTGTGTTGACCCGCAGGATATCGGTAACGCTAACAAAATGCGGTTTATCGCCAATGATCACACAGGCATTGGGCGAAATAGAAACCTCGCAATCCGTAAAGGCATAGAGCGCATCAATTGTCACATCGGGCGATACTCCGGGTTGAAGATGCACCAGAATTTCGACGTCTTTGGCCGTATTATCGACCACGGCAGCTACATTTCGGCTGGGCGCTTTGATCCGGATTTTACCCAGTTCGGCTGCTTTTACGATGGAATCGATCAGCTGCGAGGTTGTAACGCCATAAGGAACATCGCGAATGGCCAGCGTTTTCTTATCAATTTCTTCGATATGAGCCCGTACCCGCACTTTGCCACCCCGCAACCCATCGTTGTAGTTACTAACGTCGATTAGGCCACCCGTCTGAAAATCAGGAAAAAGCGAAACAGGCTTATCTTTCAGTATCTGAATCGAGGCTTCAATCAGTTCATTAAAGTTGTGGGGCAGAATTTTGGTCGACAGCCCAACGGCAATTCCTTCGACGCCCTGAGCCAGCAACAGCGGAAATTTGACGGGTAGCGTTACGGGTTCCCGTTTACGCCCGTCATACGATAGTTGCCATTCCGTTGTTTTATCATTATAGATGGCATCGAGGGCAAATTTAGACAGCCGAACTTCGATATACCGGGGTGCCGCGGCTCCATCGCCCGTACGAACATCGCCCCAGCTTCCCTGCGTATCGAACAATAATTCTTTCTGACCGATGTTAACCAGCGCTTCCCCAATTGATGCGTCGCCATGTGGGTGAAACTGCATCGTTTGCCCAATAACGTTCGCTACCTTGTTGAAGCGGCCGTCGTCCATTTCTTTGAGCGCGTGCAAAATTCGTCGCTGAACGGGTTTTAACCCATCTTCAACGGCCGGAACGGCCCGCTCCAGAATCACATACGAGGCATAATCGAGAAAATAATTTTCATAGAGCCCCGAAACAACCGTCTGGTCGTGCAGGACATCGCTTTTGGTATCAGTAGGTTGTCCATCCGGCCCCATAGCGTCGGTCGGTTCGGCCTCGTCGGCCAGGTGGTCGGCCTTTGGCGGTGCTTGATCGTCGTCTAATGGTTCCTGATTTTCTTCGTTCATCATGAATTGGTATAGGTACTATTTCCGTGGATAATTAGGTGGGAACAGCCGAACCAACAAACCAGGGTTCGACTCCTTAAATATACAAAAAAAAGTTTAAAAATCAGCCTTTAGGGGCCAAAAAGCGATAAAAAATGCTAATTCTCACGACTTCTTTTTTCTAATAGCCCCGTCCTAATTCGACCTCATTTGCCAGGGCTTCGCCCGTTCGGAAACGCATCAGGTTTTCCAGAAACAGTGTCACTTTTCCGGTATCTTCGTTGGGCTGTCCACCACCCGTATGCTGGGTCAATATGACGTTTGGCAGCGTCCATAACGGGTTATCGGCGGGCAATGGTTCGGTTTCGGTCACGTCGAGTACAGCGCCCCCTATCCGGCCAGCCTGCAAAGCCTCGATCAATGCCTGCTCATCGGTGGTGCTCCCCCGGCCAACGTTGGCATAGATACTGTCGGGCTTCATAGCAGCCAGCAGCTCAGCCGAATAAAACCCGCGTGCTGTTCCGGGCAAACAGTTGATTACAATATCGGTTTGTGGCAACACGGCCCTGAGCTCTTCTGCTGAATGCAGATCGGCTTTCGGGTCGGTACGGGCCAGCATCGTTATGGCGCAATGAAAACCCGTCAGCATCTGGCGCATGGCCTGCCCTATTGTGCCAGTCCCCAGAATGACAACCGTTTTGTTCCGTAGCAACCCGGTTCGAGAACGAATAGGGGCTCCAATCCATTCGGACCGGTTCTGCAAGGTTACCAGTTCAGGAATTCGCCGATAGAACGCCAGAATACCGGCCATCATCGTTTCGGCACAGGGCCAGGCAAAATAATCGCCCATATTTGCGATGCGGGCATTGATCTGTGCATTCCGGTAGCCATCAAACCCGGCCGAATCGAGCTGCCAGAACTTCAGCTTTGGCACTGGTTCCGAAAACCAGGCCGCTGGAGGATTTCCCAAAACGAGATCAGCCGCCATAAAAGCCTGCTGCTGCTCATCGGTTGGCAGATCACGCCGAAAAACCACCGTTATATCGACCGGGAGCTGCTGGATAAGTAATAATTTAAGGGAATCGTCGAGAGCGGAATTGACAAATAGCTGCATAAAAAAGGTACGAAATTCAGGTTGTTTTAGTTGCTTTCTGGCAGAATTTTCGGACTAGGTTTTCAAGCCTAACCCGAAAATTCTGCCAGAAAGCAAAATAACACTTATTTCCCTCCTCCTTTCAACTGAGTCATCAACCAGTTCATCATTTTTTCGGTTTGCTCGGGATATGTCCAGTGGCCTGTATCGAGATAAGCTGTATCCAATTCTTTAGGGCCAGGAATAACATTGTAGGCTGCATACATCGACGTAGGCGGACAAACTTCGTCATTATACCCCCACGAATAGCGCCCTGGCACCTTCACAAGCCGGGCAAAATTAACGACATCGTAGTAACCGGTTGTTTTGATTCGATCAGGCTTATTGTTATAGGCCAGATTATCACCAGTAAACATATGTGGCCAGCCGCCCGCGCGTCCGTGCAAATAGCCCGTCACATCGCTCAACGCCGGATAATAGGCCGCTAACCATTTGATGCGCGAATCGAGTCCAGTCGTAATGATCGATAGGGCTCCGCCCTGGCTTCCACCCGTTACGCCCAGATTCTGCCCGTCAAACTGGGGCATACCAACCAGAAAATCGACAGCCCGAACGCACCCCAGATAAACCCGTTTGTAGTAGTACCGATCCCGATCGTCGAGATTTGCCATTGGATAGCCATTGAGCGCGCCCCGCGCCAGGTTATCGTATACAACAGGTTCCATCGTTACGGGAATGCCATGGATACCGACCTCAAGGGTAATGAACCCTTTATCGGCCTCGGCAATCATACCATTGTATGGCCGAACTCCGGCCCCCGGCACACGCAGAATAGCCGGATATTTCCCTTCTTTTTTAGGAATGCACAAGATGCCGTAAAACCGCGAGCCATTGATGTTTTGCAGATTCAACTGGTACACATTCGTTAGTTCGGTACAACGCTCAGGTAGCAGCGTCATGCGGGCATCGATGGGTATTTTGGCCAGATCGGCTTTGGCTTTGTCCCAGAAAGCCTGAAAATCGGCCGGGTTTTCGACCGTTGGCTTGATTTGGTCCGGAGCAAACCCCGCTGTTGTCAGGCCCCGATACTCTTTCCCGTCAACGTCGGCCGTAGCAATGCAACGCAGAAAACCAGCCGTTTTCATGGTACCACCATCCACCGCCAGCGTTCCGTCTTTCAGGGTCGTGGTTTCTTTTTTTGTGGGTTCCATTTTCTCGGGCCCAATTTCATAATGCAGTTTGGCCCCTTTGAGCAACACATTGTTCCGATATACCGATATCATGAACTTTACGGGTTCGCCAGGTTTATAGAGCCAATCGGCATGATCGGGGGTTACCAGGATTTTAACAAAACGTTCGGAAGGCTGGGCTGCCAGATCTACAAATCGGAAGAGGCAAAGAATCAGGAGTAGTCGTTTCATGGAACAGAGTAAGAAAATGGAGGATTCGTGTGTAATATAAAGGCTGTCTGGGCAGGAACTTACCCTTAAAAATCCTGACTAGAGGCTTTTCTGCCGTCAGCAATTGGCCAGCCCCCCTACGGACCTTTCCATTAGAGAAAAGAAAACTAAACATTTGTTTAATAAATTTCTTTTTTGTTACCTTTGTTGCATGAACGAAGGTGCGGGAGAGGCAGCATTAGATGCTGAAACGAAGATTAAGGAAGCAGCCCGGCGGGTCTTCCTAGAAAAAGGGTTTGAAGGGGCAACAATTCGTCAGATTGCCGACGAAGCGGGTGTAAACCTGGCAATGGTCAATTATTATTTCCGGAGCAAAGATGAGTTGTTCAAAAGCATCTACCTCGAAACCTTCCGGGAATTTCTGGGCCGAATGGCCATTCTGCTCAACGAAGAAACACCCCTGGAAGTGAAAATCTGGAAAGCAGTTGACCGATATACCGATTTTATTATGGACAATCCACTGATTCCGAACTTCATACTCTCTGAGCAACGAAAAAATGGTGCCGCTTTTTTCAGGGAAATGAATATCAAAGGACTGATCGAAAATTCGCTGTTCCGAAAGCAACTGATTCAGGAAGCCGAAAAAGGCAACATCAGGCCCATTCATCCACTACAGGTAATCATTACGATGCTGAGCAGTATTGTTTTTCCGGTTATGGCCAAACCTATTCTCTCGTATGTCGGCACCCTCGATGATGCTGGCTTTCGGCAGTTTATGGAATCGCGTAAACAGATTGTTCCCGAAATGATCATGACCTATTTACGTCAGGTTTAATTTTTTTACCCACCAATCAAACAGATGTTTAAAACAATCGTTTGTCAGTAATAAAACATTATCTAACCGGAATATGGATCATTTGGGGATTTCCCCTGTTTGCACAGCCAGCTGGCATAGCATTGCCGGAAGTAACACTCAGGCAATGCTATGAAGCAGCCCGAACGAGCTATCCATTACTCAGGCAGCAGGCCCTCTTGCAGCAAACGGGCGATGTGGCCGTGGCGAGCCTGTACACGAACCGAAGGCTCCCGCAACTCTCGGTAAACGGGCAGGCAACCTGGCAATCGGAAGTAACTAAACTACCCATTGAGCTTCCGAATCTGTCGATACCAACGCTCAGTAAGGATCAGTATAAACTCACCGCCGATGTGAGCTATGCACTCTACGATGGCGGCCTGACCCGCCTGCAATCCGACGTGCAACGGGCCAGCACGGCCACTGCTCAGCAACAGGTTGAGGTGGAATTAAACCGGCTAAACGACCAGGTTAATGCTTTTTTTCTGAATGCATTACTCACCGACGAAAACCTTCGTCTGACTCAGACCATGCTGACCGATCTGCGCAATCGGATTGATAAGCTCTCGGCGAGTGTACGGTTTGGCACCGCATCGCCTATGAACCTCGATGTTCTGAAAGCGGAAGCACTGCGTTCAGAACAACGACTGGCCGAACTGAATGCAACACGACGAGGGCTACGGGATGCCCTTCATATCCTGACCGATCTGGCCATTTTCAGGGTTATCTGCCAGCTTTCAAATCGGCTTATAGCGAACTGCTTGCTGGCCGGGTCGATCTGGTGCTTGTTATTCCACCCCATTTCGAACGCGACCTTGGCACTACCAATTCGGCTTCGCTGCAACTACTGGTCAATGCCATAGATGGCTCTAAGGCGGGCATTGCGTCGGGCTATGCGCAGACCATTATCCGCGATTTCAACGACGAAATCCGAACCGAAACCATGGCCGTTCAGGCTAACGATCGGCCTTTACTGGACATTGAAAATCAGTATTGGTATAATCCCCGTCTCGAATACAAAACCTTCATGGTGCCGGGGATTCTGTTTGAATTACTGCTGCTGGTGGGCGGAATGATTGCCGCCCTCAATATTGTGCGCGAAAAAGAAATCGGCACGCAGGAACAACTGAATGTAACTCCTATTAAAAAGCATGAATTTATTCTGGGCAAACTTACACCTTTCGTCATTATTGGAATGATTCAGTTTACGGCAGGGTTGCTGGTCGGAAAACTCCTGTTCAAGATTCCTATTGAAGGCAGCATAGTACTTATGTACGGCTTTGCTTTTTTGTTTTTGCTGCTGAGTGTTGGGCTAGGGCTGTTGATTTCAACCATGTCGGAAACGCAGCAACAGGCCATGTTTGCCGTATTTTTCTGCCTGGTTCTGTTTATTCTGCTGAGTGGGCTATTTTCCTCTACCGATAATATGCCTCAATGGGCACAGTATGTGAACATCTTCAATCCATTGCGTTATATTATTGAAGCGGGGCGCAACATTATGCTGAAAGGCAGTACACTCCGCGATATGCAGCCGCAGTTTATCGCCCTCCTGCTGATGGCCCTGGCGCTCATTGGCCTGGCATCCTGGCGCTATCGGAAAACAGCCTAGAACTGACCATTGGTCAATCTAAAACTCAACCTTATGAAAACATTCCTTCAAACTGATGTACTGATTATAGGCGCTGGGCCAACCGGTCTATCGCTTGCCGCCCAACTGATTCGGTTTGGTATCGATTTTATACTTGTCGATGGCAAAGAGTCCGTCACTGAATTGTCGAAAGCGATGGTGGTTCACGCCCGTACGCTGGAAATTTTCGATCAGTTGGGCCTAGCCCAAAAAGCCGTTTACGACGGTGCTCCGGTTCAAAAAGGCACATTTCTACATAAAGGGGAAGTAAGTGCTCAGCTCGACTTTTCGGATATTGGTGGCCAGCTCAGCCCTTTTCCATTCATACTGGTCTTCGAGCAATGTAAAACCGAACACCTATTATATGATTATCTGCAACAAAACGAAAAAGAGGTTCGCTGGCAAACCGAACTTCAACAACTGACGCAAGAGCCCGACCGCGTATTAGCCGAATTGGAGAGCAAAAATGGAGAACCCATAACCATTAGCGCCCGCTATGTTGTTGGATGCGATGGCGCTGGTAGTCTCACCCGACACCTGGCCGGTCTTGGCTTTGAAGGCTCAACTGATCCGCGCTTATTCTATGTGGCCGATGTCGATATGGATTTCGGGCTAAGCCACCACGCAGATGAACAGGCTAGTTTTTTTGCTACGTTTGGCGAACACGCGTTTGTGTTACTGTTTCCGATGGCAGGTCATCGCCACTGGCGGCTCATTGGAAACCTTCCGGAATACGACGAAAAACCAGACACAGACATTCCCTATAACGAAATTGAAACAAAGGTTAAAACACTGGTGAAGCGCCCACTGGAAATCAGTAACGTACGCTGGTTTTCGACCTACAAAGTACATACGCGTCGTGCGGAGCGTTTTTCGGCAGGGCGTTGTTTTCTGGCGGGCGACGCAGCACACATTCACACGCCTGCGGGCGGACAGGGTATGAATACCGGTATTCAGGACGCCTATAATCTGGCCTGGAAACTAGCCTTTGTAGTAACTGGACAGGCAGCGCCCGCTCTCCTTGAAACCTACAACGAAGAACGACTGGCCAACGCCCAACATCTGCTGAAAACTACGGACCAGTTCTTTGAAATTGCTACAGCCGACAATTGGTATACCCGGTTTTTCAGAGATTCTATTTTCCCCGAGCTGGCGGGTCTGGCTACCCGTTTTGACGTAACCCGCGAATTCATTTTCCCAACGATTTCCATGATTGCCATCAATTACCGGGAAAATTCACTGAGTGACAATCAAACCGCCAATCGGCTGGCTATAAAAGCGGGAGACCGAATGCCATATTTTCGGATAGAAGGAACCAGTCTTTATGAAAAATTAAAGGCTCCCCTATTTCACCTACTTATCTTCTCTGATGGCCAGAACCCATTTAAGGAGCTTCAGGAGGCTATTCTTTCCCGATATGCCACATTAATTGACATTAACATCATTCCGCTCTATCCGTCGGTAGTTGCCATTTTCGATACCCAAAAACCCTTTTTGGTGCTGCTGCGCCCAGACAACTACATTGGGCTCATTACAACCGAGTTATCGTCGGAGCGAATTTTCAACTACCTGATCGAAACGATGAAAATCCAGAGCAATCGCTAAGCAATCGATCAAAATCAGGTCGTATTTTTTCTCGGTGGCCATCCATTCAGGCCACCCGCGCCGGGAGCTGATACCCTTTCCGGACAATCTGAATATTGGCCACGCAACGAATGAGCAGCGTTAGCGGAAATATCACGTCGAATCCCCCCGGAATATTCGACAGAAAGATCCCTAAAATAATCAGTAGGGCTGTCGTTGCGAAATAGATCGTCCGTCGGCGGGCGGTTGCATTCCTGCCTGTTGCCCAATAGATGAGCGGCAAGTGGAGTGGCATGAGATACAATAAGGTAGGGTTCCAACCCGTAACGCCATCATCCCGTATCATCCACAGAATGAGTAAAAACCATCCCAGAAACCCGGCGACACCAAACAATAACCGATCCAGCCAACGATCCACCTTACCAGCTATTTTGTATCGTCGGATGGTAAAAATGGCAATTAATACCCCCAGGATAGTAAATACAACATCAGGATCGAGAAAGATAGGAACCTGCTGACGAAAAACATTCTGGGCGGCAAATAAGGTTTGCTCACCCTGTACAAAAGGCACAACCTGCCCATTGGCCAGCTTTATAGTAGCTTTAGCAAATTGATCATGTACCTGATTGGGCAGATACATAGCCCGCCAGCCATCCGTCGGCTCATTAGCCGGCCAGCCAATGGCCAGATTCATCCCCAATTGATACCAGGGCCGCTCATTTAAATAGTCATTCATCCAATCCCGGTACGACTTACCGGTCATGCGCGAACGCGATGGAATGAAAAGACTATCGCTACAGGCTTCAACAATCATATCGCGGGGCCGGGTTGCGCAGTTATCGTAATAGAATTTATATCGGTACTCACGGTTTTGGGGCAGATAATTCTTTTCCAGCGCCGTAAACAGTTGTTGCCGTTGATTGAGCGAAAGGGCTAACTTTTGTTCCCGTATGCTACGGTTTGTCTGCTGGTAATAGTACATTACCTGATACAAATTGTGAACCGACAAAAAGTAGGGCAGTGTTCCCCGCAAAAATTTAAGGATAAAATAGTCGGCCCTGTAGTCGAATCCGCCGTAACTATAATCGCGATCGAGACCGATTGCGGGGTCAACAATACGAATTTCGGTATGCCCGAATGCAGATGATATATCGTCGTCGCCAGGGCCATAGGTGATCAAACTAACCTGCGACGCGGGCGATAATTGAGGAATGGGTGGCGTATATTGAGCAAACGAATTGTTTGCTAACAGAATCAGACCACATACCTGCAACCAGAGCCATCCCCAGGCCCCCTGCCCTAAGCCCCCTGCCTTACTCGTCATCGTCGTCTTCATTTTCAAAAGCCTTCCCCGCATCTTTTCCTTTTCCGCCTTTGCGGCCCTGAACGCAAATAACAATCTCACCTTTTATCGTTTTTTGGGCAAAATACGCAATTAGTTCGGACAACGAACCGCGCTGTGTTTCTTCAAACATCTTTGTTAACTCGCGCGAAACGCTGGCGGGCCGATCCGATCCGAAGAGATCGGCAAACTGTTGCAGTGTTTTCAGTAATCGGTGGGGCGATTCGTAGAAAACCATCGTTCGCTCTTCGCCAGCCAGTTCAGAAAGCCGGGTCTGACGCCCTTTTTTGTGCGGCAAAAACCCCTCGAAGGTAAATCGATCGTTGGGTAGCCCCGAATTAACAAGGGCTGGCACAAAAGCCGTAGGCCCCGGCAAACACTCTACTGGAATTTCATTTTTGATACATTCGCGAACCAGCAAAAAACCGGGGTCCGAGATTCCGGGCGTTCCCGCATCAGACACTAAGGCCAGGGTTTTACCCTCCTTGAGCTGGTTAACCAATCGCTGAACGGTTTGATGCTCGTTGAAAATATGGTAGCTATGGAGCGGTTTGCTGATGGTCAGGTGCCGAAGCAGCACACCCGACGTACGGGTATCTTCGGCCAGAATCGCATCGACGCTTTGCAACACTTTAATGGCGCGCAGGGTGATGTCGTCGAGGTTGCCGATGGGTGTCGGCACGAGGTACAGTTTCATACTGCAAAGTAACAGCCAACAGCGGGTCAATTACAAAAACTTCCCAAAAGGATAGATTACGGCAAATTTGTCTTTGTATAGCAGACAAACCTTATTCTAATCCATGAAAACAGTCCGCGTTCGTGCGTTCGTCCGTTTCTGTTCCCTGTTCTTGCTGGCAAGCCTGTCTGTTCAGATCGCGCTGGCTCAGCGCTGGACAGCCCGGCAGGCCAACGACTGGTATAAAAAACAGCCTTTTCTGGTCGGTGCCAATTTCATTCCCAGCACGGCCATCAATCAACTCGAAATGTGGCAGGCCGAAACATTCGATCCGGCAACAATCGACCGCGAATTAGGCTATGCCGAGCGTATCGGCATGAACATCATGCGGGTATTTCTGCATAATCTGGTCTGGGAGCAGGATGCCGAGGGCTTCAGAAAACGAATTGATCAGTTTCTGCAAATTGCCGATAAGCACCATATCAAAATCATGTTTGTGCTCTTCGACTCCTGCTGGAATGATGATCCTAAACTGGGTACACAACCCGCTCCAATTCCGGGAAAACATAATTCTGGCTGGGTGCGTGGTCCCGGCACCAAACGAATGTTCGACTCCAGAACCTGGAGTGGACTGGAACAGTATACCAAAGGTGTTCTTACCGCTTTCGGTAAAGACAATCGGGTGCTGGTCTGGGATCTGTTCAACGAACCATCCAACAACGGCTACAACGATGCGGTTATGCCTCTGTTAACGAAAACATTTGCCTGGGCGCAATCGGTTCGACCCTCGCAACCCATTACAGCAGGCTGGTGGAACGACCATCCCTTATCGAATGAGCTGATGCTCAGCCAGTCGGACATCATTACGTTTCATAACTATGCCGAAGCGCCAAAACTGGAAGCGCAGATTCTGGAACTGAGAAAGCTCGGCCGCCCACTGATCTGTACGGAATACATGGCCCGTACGCGCAACAGCACCTTCGAAACCTGTTTGCCGGTATTCAAACAATACAACGTAGGTGCCATTAACTGGGGCCTGGTGAAAGGGAAAACCAACACGATTTATGCCTGGGACGCTCCCATGCCTAGTGGTGAAGAACCCAGGGTCTGGTTTCATGATATTTTCCGGCCCGACGGGTCGGTATTCGATCCAAAGGAAACGGCGATTATTAAAAAACTAGCGAACGAGTAAAATGCTTCGCCCCATTCTTTCACTCTTTCTCATGAACCGTCTTTTTCTGACACTGACCGCATCCATAACATTAATCGGCCTCAACGCATACAGCCAACCAGCCAATCGAAACACGAACCGGGCTCCTCTGGCTCCGCAGCCTTATTATGAGCTGCCGCTGGGTGCAATCAGACCCGATGGCTGGCTTCGTCACCAACTCACAATCATGCGCGATGGACCAACCGGGCATCTGGATGACTATTACCCCAAAATTAAAAATGATAACGGCTGGTTGGGTGGCAAGGGCGATGGCTGGGAAGAAACACCCTACTGGCTCGACGGAGCTGTTCCGCTGGCATATCTGCTCGATGATAAAAACCTGAAAGAAAAAGTACAGAAATATATCGACTGGAATCTCGACCATCAGCGGTCAAATGGTTTTTTTGGGCCACTCACCCAAAAAGAACTGGCTGGTCGACCGCTTGAATCCTGCGCCGACGGAGCCGACTGGTGGCCGCGTATGGTGATGCTTAAAGTGATCCAGCAATACTATGCCGCAACGGGCGACAAGCGGGTGATTCCGTTTATGACAAACTATTTCAAATACCAGTACGAAAACCTGAAAAACTGTCCACTCAACAAATGGAGTGAATGGGCCGAATCGCGCGGGGGCGACAACATGATGTCGGTTTATTGGCTCTACAACCAGACGGGTGATCCATTTCTGCTCGACCTGGCCGACAAGTTGTATAAGCAAACGACCAACTGGACCGATCTGCTGGGTGGTAGAAACTGGGCTATTGGCGCTGCCGTGAACCAGACTGGCCAGAAATGGATGGACCGTCATGCGGTGAATGTTGGAATGGGGTTAAAAATGCCAGCGGAGTATTATCGGGGTAAAAATGATAAGAAATACCTGACTGCCGTGAAAACCGGTTTTAGCGACCTGATGTCGCTACATGGTTTACCACACGGCATGTTTTCGGGCGATGAAGATCTGCACGGCAACGAACCAACCCAGGGCGTTGAACTCTGCGCTGTTGTAGAAACTATGTTTTCGCTGGAAGAAATCATTGGCATTTCGGGCGATCCGGCTTATATGGACGCACTGGAACGAATCACGTTCAATGCCCTGCCTACCCAAACCACCGACGATTATCACTCCCGACAATATTTTCAGATTGCCAATCAGGTACAGGTATCGCGTGGGGTTTTTGACTTTTCGTTACCCTTCGGACGTGGTATGAACAACGTGTTCGGGCCCTATGCGGGGTATACCTGCTGTACGGCAAATATGCACCAGGGGTGGACTAAATTTGCAACACATCTCTGGTATGCTACTGATTCAGGAAAGGGCCTTGCTGCCCTGGAATACGCACCTAACACTGTTAAGTCGGTGGTTGGCAATGGCACAACTGTGACGATTCAGGAAGCCACCAACTACCCATTCGATGAACAGATTAAGTTTACAATCCAACTCGACAAAACCACCTCGTTTCCGTTCGATCTGCGGATACCGGGCTGGTGTAAAGCAGCCACCGTATTGATCAATGGCCAGAAAATTCGTTCGGACAAAGGAGGGCAAATTATCCGTCTGAATCGAACCTGGAAAAATGGCGATAAGGTAACACTTCACTTGCCGATGGAAGTAACAACCAGTAACTGGGCCAAAAACTCCCGCGCTCTCGAACGGGGGCCACTGGTATATGCCCTGAAAGTCGAATCTGAGATTACCGAAAAAGAAATCAGGGAAGAAGGAAAATACTATGAATACCAGCCTAAAACACCCTGGAACTACGGTATTCCCAAAGCTGTAATCGAAGATCCAGCCAAAAACATAATGGTGAGCCAGAAACCCGTTTCGGAAACGTTTGTCTGGAACGAAGCCAATGCGCCTATCGAACTAAAAACGACGGGCAAACAGATTCCAAACTGGAAACTTGTAGAGGGTGTTGCCCGACAGCCTGTAACCACTCGCGAAGGTGTTTATCAGGGAGAAGTTGACAATAAACCCGAAACAATCACACTCATTCCCTATGGTTGTACTAAACTACGGGTGGTCGCTTTTCCAGTGGTACCATGAATGTGCGTCGATTACTGGTCTCGCCTGAGCAATAGCCAATCGCAGGCGAGACCTTTGCTTCACCTACCTAATACGTGATAATACACATAACGCCAACTAAATATTTAATCTACTGGCTTATAGTTTATTACATAATACCACCTCAAGTAATACTGGAATAAAATAAACCAGGTCGGGACGCGGTTGACTATGATTTATTGAAACTCAGCTATGCTATGCAGGAAAAATCACTACCGTTTAGTAACAGCCTCAACGATTAGCTTCTAAATTCATTATAATAGTCCCTGACTTGTTGCTGATTCTAATGAAATGTCCAAAGACAAGTTCTTTTTTCTAAAACCCTATTCCATCAATCTTTAATCAGACTATCCATGAAAACGATTTTTAAATGGATTGGTATCGTTGTTGGCATTCTATTAGTAGGCCTGGTGGGTTTACTAACCTACGTTAAATTTGCATTGCCCAATGTTGGCGATGCGCCAACACTTCAGGTAGCCAGAACACCGGAACGAATTGAACGCGGAAAGTACCTTGCCAATCATGTTACGGTATGTATCGACTGCCACAGTGCCCGCGACTACAGTCTGTTTTCGGGCCCAATTGTGCCCGGATCACATGGCAAAGGAGGTGAACTTTTCAATCAGAGTCAGGGCTTCCCTGGTTCGTTCACAGCCAAAAATATTACCCCCTTTGGGATAGGCAACTGGACCGATGGTGAAATATACCGCGCCATTACAACGGGAGTTAGCCGCGATGGACACGCCTTTTTCCCGGTTATGCCCTATCCTTATTACGGTAAAATGAACGACGATGACGTTCAGAGTATCATTGCCTACCTGCGAACGCTGCCCCCCGTTGAGAATAAACCCGCCGAATCGAAAGCCGATTTCCCCTTCAACTTCATTATCAATACCATCCCGAAAAAAGCAGAACCGATGCCTAAGCCAGATCCGAATGATGAGTTGGCAACCGGCAAATATCTGGTAACAATTGCCGGATGTATTGAATGTCATACCCAGGTAAAACAAGGGCAGATTATTCCAGAAAAAGCCTTTTCTGGCGGGCGCGATTTCAAACTGGCCTCAGGAACGCTTTATTCGTCGAACATCACCCCCGACAAAGAGACAGGCATTGGCAACTGGACCAAAGAAGCCTTTATTGCCCGATTCAAATCCTATGCCGATAGCAGTTATACAGCACATAAAGTTGGCCCGAATGAATTTCAGACAATTATGCCCTGGACAATGTATGGAGGGATGAAAGACCAGGACCTCAGCGCTATTTACACCTACCTCATGTCGCTACAACCCGTTCAGAACAAAGTCGCCGAGAAATTTAAGCCCGAGGTAGCCATCCGTTAAACACCGGCTTACCCTGTTTGCCCCACTGCTGCTATACTCTCCAACCGATAGCTTATTGAGCGTTAAAAGCCAGTAAGCTATCGGTTTTTTTTTACGGCTGTCTCATCCCCCTAAGCCTTTTTTTACCCGCCCCCCTGATTTATTCGTCAACAAGGGCATAAAAAGCAGAACTAGAAATCCATTTAGCCAAACCCCGTGTAGGTATTGACGAAAACGAACCTGTACAGACAGGGTCAGGCCTAACAGAGCAGGTTATATACACCTGAAGATCAACTACATTTTGATTGCCGGAGCGTATCCAATTCGCCAGGGGAAGCAAATCCCCGACCGGGTTCTATTTGCTCAAATTTCATCTTAAATCCGTTCAGGCATGAAAACGAATCAACAAATCATTGAAGCCATTTATGCTGCCTTTGGCCAGGGGAATGTACCCTTTATTCTGGAAACTGTTTCAGAACAGTTTACCTGGACCGATCCCTGCAATCCAGCCATCGTGCCTTACGGGGGTACCCATATCGGTCGCCCTGGCCTTTTAACTTTCTTTCAGCAGTTAGGCTTAAGTACCGAAACAACGCTGTGGCAGGTCGATGAATACGTTGCCGGAGGCAACACCGTTGTGGCCACCGGGAAACACAACATACGGGTAAACGCCACCGGAAAACACGCAGAAAATGATTGGGTAATGATCTGGCATTTTCAGGATGGAGCACTAATAAGTGGGCGGTCATATTACGATACAGCCTGTTTTGTCAATGCATTCCAGCCGCTCCCTACAATGCTTACCAAGCAATAAACGTCTAACCCTTAACGGCTATGAATGGAACAAACACATCAAAACGTAACCATGCGCTGGTACTTGGAGCCAGCCTGGGTGGCCTCATGACCGCCCGAGCGTTGAGTAGCCATTTTCAGAAAGTTACTCTCATTGAACGCGACCCGGTCAATCGTCAACCCGAATCGCGGCATGGACAACCGCAAACCCGCCATTTGCACGGGCTCTTACCGGGAGGCTTTCAGATCATGCTTACCTATTTCCCTGATCTGCGGCAAGCCTTGATTGACGCGGGAGCCAACGTCGCCGATTTTGCCGAAAACATGATCTGGTATACCCACGGCGGTTACCGTCGCCGGTTCGATATGCACCTACCCGCCGTAACCATGAGCCGCCCTCTGCTGGAACACCTCATCCGCGAGCGCGTGCTGGCCCTCCCCACTGTTGAATTGATTGACACAAGTACGGTTCAGCATCTGACAACTACCGACAACGGCCAACGTATAACGGGGGTGGTTATTCGTCAAACGGCAACGGGTCTGGAAAAAACAATAACCGCCGATCTGGTTGTTGATGCTACCGGGCGAGGATCGCATAGTCCGCAGTGGCTCCACGAATTAGGCTATGAAGCCCCAAAGACCAGCGAAGTAACTGTAAAAGTGGGGTATGCTACCCGTATCTACAAACGAGACCCCAACGATTCCCGGACGAACTGCTGGTTTTTGTATACTCCTAATGCACCTACTGAAAAACGCTTTGGGGGCGCTTTTCCCGTTGAAGGCAATCGCTGGGTCATATCCGTTGGCGGCTGGCACGGCGACAGTGCACCAATCGATGAAGCAGGCTTTACGAACTTCGTACGTAGTTTGCCTATGCCCGAATTGTTTGACATTATCAGCAACAACGAGCCACTGACCGAACCCTATGCCTATCGGTTTCCGGCAAGCCTGCGTCGCCATTACGAATCGTTGAATCGTTTTCCGGTAGGCTATCTGGTTCTGGGCGACGCCATTTCCAGTTTCAACCCTACCTATGGTCAGGGTATGACATCGGCCTGCATGCAGGCCCTTGCGCTGGACAAGTTGCTGGCCGACCCTGTCGACGAACAGAAATTGGCCAAAACATTTTTTCAGCGCGTCGCCCACATTATTGACACTCCCTGGCAACTCGCAGTAGGCGAAGATTTCAGGTACAGCGAAACGATTGGCCCTAAACCAGCCGGTGTCGATTTGATCAACAAGTATATATCCCGCGTACAACGCGCTACCCTACACGACGAAGTGGTATGCGCGGCCTTCTTACGCGTGATGAGTCTGCTCAAACCACCCACGTCGTTATTTCATCCGCGCATTTTCTGGCGGGTAATGACCGCTAATTAAACGGTAATCCGTTGTCTGATCATCGATTCTCAACACCAATAAAGCAGAAACTCAAACCAATGAAAAAGCTGATTTCAATTATCCTGCTGGCGGGAGTGCTGGCAGAAAGTGCTATAGCACAAACACCGGAGCAGAACAAGCGATCAACCCACGAAGCTTATCAGGCCCTCGCAAAATATGACTTCGATACCTTTCTGACCTACATTGCCGACGATGCAGTCGACTATGGTCAGGGAGCAATGCCCGTTAACGGAAAAATGGCTATTGCAACCGGACTAAAGGGTTTTTTCAAGGCCTTTCAGGGCTATACATTAACCGTTGATGGTATAGCCGTTGATGGCAACAGAGTGTATGTGCAAAATACCTTTAAGGGCACCCAGAAGGAGAAACTGTTCAATATGATTCCGCCAACGGGCAAAACCATCGAGTGGCGCGATGTTGATGTACTGGAGTTTAATCAGCAAGGTAAAATAGCGGCTCACTGGGCTATGAATCCCAATGCCCCATTCGATCAGCTAGGTTATCATTCCCTGACGAATCCGAACACGGCGGTGGTAATGGAAGCCTATTACCTGTTCGGCAAAGGCGACATCGCCGGTATCCTGGCGGGCTGCTCACCCGATATTGTTTTTGACATTACGGATCGGGTATTTCTTCCGAATGGCATGATCTACAAAGGACCAGCCGAGGTAGTCAATTTCTTTAAGACTTTAACGAAAAGCATTACGTTCACTCGGTTTGAGCCTTACCGTTACCTGGCGGATGGCGATGATGTGGTAGTTTTTATTAATGGCGAATACAAAGACAATAAAACGGGTAAGATGTCGAAAGCTACTATCGTCCATCAGGTTAAGGTCATAAACGGCAAGATTGTCTGGCTTAAAGGCCTGACCGACGCGCCAAAGCCTATTACTATGGCAACCAAATAAGCCTCTGGTATCTAACCTAGTTCCCTTAAACCTTTTAACCAATAAGCAATTATGGAAACACTGGAACTTCCGCCCCCCGTTCAGATGCTCCACCTTATAGCTGGCTTCTG
Organism: Spirosoma sp. SC4-14; assembly: GCF_037201965.1. Lineage (NCBI taxonomy): Bacteria > Pseudomonadati > Bacteroidota > Cytophagia > Cytophagales > Cytophagaceae > Spirosoma > Spirosoma sp. SC4-14. The sequence goes on from NZ_CP147518.1 coordinate 4,042,017, forward strand.
GAGCTCACAGATTATTTATGTCATTGCCCGATTGGGCATTGCCGATGTTTTCAGAGAAGGGCCGCAAACAGCAGAAACCGTAGCGTTACAGACAAATACGCATGGGCCATCCATTTATCGTTTACTGCGGGCAGCAACCAGTATAGGACTATTTGTTGGCAATCAGAACAAAACGTTTACTATCACTGGCTTAGGAAAAACACTTATGACCGATAGCCCTGGCTCGCACCGCGACTTTGCTATTGCAGAATTAGGCCAGGAACACTATCAGGGCTGGGGAAATCTTGCGTATAGTATTCAAACCGGAACGGTTGCGTTTCAGGCTCTTTCGGGGCAAAATGTGTGGGACTACTACAAAGATCACCCCAACGATGGCCAGCGATTCATAATGGCTATGTCGAATCTGTCGAACAGTTTCAACCCGGCCATTACCCACAGTTACGATTTCTCACAATTCGATACAGTTGTTGATGTGGGTGGCGCGGGAGGCACCTTACTCTGCGGAATTCTTCGGGATAATCCGGCGACGAAAGGAGTCGTGTTCGACCTACCCCATGTAGTTGACCATGCCACAACCTACATTCAGGAACAGGGGTTATCTGACCGTTGCCGCATATTGCCTGGCGATTTTTTCGACCGCATTCCAACCGATGGGGATGCCTACCTGTTGAAATTCATTATTCATGACTGGAACGACGAACAGGCAGTAAACATCCTCAAAAACTGCTACCAGGCAATGCCCGATCATGCCCGGCTACTACTGATTGAAAGTGTTATTCCGAACAGCAATGAACCCAACTTTGGCAAGCTCCTCGATATTAACATGCTGGTTATGACCGGCGGTATGGAACGCGATGCCGATCAGTATGGTCAGTTACTGACAAAGGCTGGATTCCATATCCGGCAAATCATTCCAACCCCCTCGCCACTCCAGATCATAGAGTGCAGTAAAAACTAAACTACCAGTAGGGTCAGCGCCCAACAGCGTCGGCGAAGTCAGTTTCTGGCTCGGCAACGCTGTTGGGCGTTTGAGCACCCGATTCGTCACAACAAGCCTACCTGTTCGACCAGTTCCAGAAACGCTTTTTTCTGACTTTTGCTAATTGGAAGCTGGTGATTCCCGATGGAAACAACGTTGTTCTGCACGAAATTGATTTTATACAGATTGATCATATACGATCGATGAATACGCAGAAACTGATGCGGAGGGAGTACGTCCATAAGCCGCGTAAACGACTGTAGAACAATGTATTTATTAGCTTCTGTATAAATCCGAAGGTACTCCCCCAACCCTTCTACAAACAGAATATCGTCGAAATTCAGCCGAATAACTTTATAGTCGGATTTTACAAAAAAGAAAGGCAGAGACCGCGCTGTTGCCATAGCTACCGCCGGGTTGCCAGCGCGGTTTTGCGACAATACCTCCCTGACTTGCCGGATCATGAATTCGGTTTCCGTTGCCGCCGGAATAAATCCAGCGGCTTTTATGGCATAAGCATCGGCCGCCACTGTTCGATCGGCACTAACAACCAGCACCGGTGGGCAATAATCCAGTTGATTCAGAAACCGGAAGGCATCTACATCGAGCTGCTCTACGACTAAAAATAGCAGACTAAAATCGTCTTCCCGAAGTTTGGCTTCTACCTGCTTTATCTCGTCCACAACCCGTACAAGCTGCCCTGCGAGTAGTGTCTGCAACTGTTGACGCAGCGGTTGACTTCCGCCGGTTATAGCTTCATAAATAAGGCAACTAAGCGAGTCCGTCGAATCGGTAATCATGTTCGTTTACTGAAATTTCCAGGCAGTTTATTGAATAATTCTATCCATTGACTGAATCGTCCGCAGGACATTGAGAGAACAGGCGTCTATCCGGCCAAACACAAACATAACCTGAAATCTTACAATTAATTCTGCCATGAAGCTAAAAAAGAGTGTAGCCATCAGTGAAAATGGCTTTGTTTTCAACGCGTCGCGGGGCGACTCCTTCTCGACTAACCCAACTGGCACTCAGATTCTCGACTGGTTGCGAAATGGCCAGTCGGACACCGAAATCAAGACCCAGTTGCTTAACCACTACGACATTGGGGAGGCAACCTGCGAGAAAGATCTTTACGATTTCCTTAAAATGCTGAAGCAACATAACCTATTAGACGCCTGATCGAATGCAAAAGACACAAATCACCGTTGCCATTACAGGCCTCAACAATGCTGACAATCCGGGTCCTGGCATGCCGGTTATCCGTAGCCTGCGCCAAAGTGAACACTTCGCTATTCGGATTGTTGGGCTTGCCTACGAAAACCTGGAGCCGGGCATTTATATGGACGATATGGTGGATGCGGTGTATACGCTCCCTTATCCTTCGCTGGGGCACGAAACACTACTGGCAAGGCTGGCATACATCCACGAACAGGAAAATCTGGATGTGCTCATCCCCAATTTCGATGCTGAGCTGTATAGTTTTATTAAGATCAGCGATCTCCTCAGCAGTATGGGTATTCGAATGCTTCTGCCCACACACGGGCAGTTCGACGCCCGGCTCAAAGGGAAACTGGTTGAATTTGGTCAGCAATTCGGCATTCGTGTTCCGAAAAGTATAACCGTCTTCAACATTGGCGAACTATCGCAGTCGCTCCACGAATTCAGTTTTCCGGTAGTGGTTAAAGGCAAATTTTATGAAGCCTATATCGCCATGAACGCCGAACAGGCCCATAGCTATTTTTATAAACTGGCAGCCAAGTGGGGAATGCCTGTTATTCTGCAGCAATTCATTAAAGGTCAGGAGTTCAACGTAACGGCTCTGGGCGATGGAAATGGCCAACTCATGGGAGCCGTTGCGATGCGCAAAACCTACATTACGGACAATGGCAAAGGCTGGGCTGGGGTTTCAATTGACGATGAGCAATTGCTGGGTATGGCTCGACAAATTGTTACCCAAACGCGCTGGGGTGGCGGTCTGGAGCTTGAACTGATGAAAGACGATAGCACTGGCGAGGTCTATCTGATTGAGATCAATCCACGATTTCCGGCCTGGGTATATCTGGCAACCGCCTGCGGGCAAAACCACCCCGAAATGCTGGTACAGCTCGCACTGGGCGAAACAATTGCTCCCCTTGACCACTACGATGTCGGTAAAATGTTTGTCCGGTATTCGTGGGATATGATCTGCGACATGAGCCGTTTTCAGCAAATAGCCACTACAGGCGAAAGCATCCAGTACCCAGCCGAGCTATCAGTTCTGGCGTAACATCAGGTAGTAAGTCTCTAAACACATTTTCATCATGACAGTTTTGCAAAAAGTAAAGTATGAACGCCCGGTCATTAAGCAGCTCAACACGGGCATTACCAATAAATTTGGCGCACAAACCGGTTTTGTTCCCCATACTCATATCGACGGTATAGCCGTAAGTGATCTGATTCATAAGTATGGATCTCCGTTGTTTGTTATTTCAGAACGTACGATCCGGCAAACCTATCAGGAAGCCTATAACGCCTTTGCCAACCGCTATCCGAATGTGCAGTTTGCCTGGTCGTATAAAACCAATTACATGAATGCCGTCTGTAGCATTTTTCATCAGGAAGGCTCATGGGCCGAAGTTGTATCGCGGTTCGAATACGAAAAAGCACTGGCCAATGGAGTACCGGGCGACAAAATTATTTTCAACGGCCCCGACAAAACCAGCGACGATCATCGGGTTGCGGTTCTGAACAACTCCCCTATTCATATCGACCATTTCGACGAACTATATGGTCTGATGGAAGTTAGTCAGAAACTCGGTAAACGACCTAAAGTAGCTATCCGCGTCAATATGGATACGGGTGTGCAACCCATGTGGGATCGCTTCGGTTTCAATTACGAAAGTGGCCAGGCCTGGGATGCTATCACCAAAATTATTCAGACCGACAAAATGGATCTGGTTGGCCTTCACTGCCACATTGGAACCTTTATGCTCTCGACCAATGCCTACGCCATTGCTGCCTCTAAAATGGCAGATCTCGCCCTAACCATTAAACGGCAGTTTGGTCTCGATATTCAGTACCTCGACATGGGGGGTGGTTTTGCCTCCAAAAACACCCTGAAAGGTGCTTACCTGAACGGTACGGATATTACACCCTCTTTTCATGATTATGCCGAACAGATCTGCACAACACTGATTAAAGCGGGGTTTCGGTCTGAGGAGCTACCGTTACTGATCCTCGAAACGGGTCGGGCACTGATTGATGATGCGGGTTATTTGCTGGGGTCGGTGCTGGCAAACAAACGACTGTCAGACGGTCGACGGGCTACGATTATGGATTTTGGGGTCAATTTGCTGTTTACTTCCTTCTGGTACGAACATGCCATTTCGCCCGCTCAGGAATGCAGCCAGTATGCCGAAGATGCCGTTCTGTATGGTCCCCTCTGTATGAATATCGATGTTATTCGCGAAAGCGTGAAGCTCCCACCCCTAAACAAAGGCGATCAGGTGGTGGTGCATCGGGTAGGCGCATACAACATGACCCAGTGGATGCAATTTATTGCCCTCCGCCCTAACATTGTGCTTATTGACACGGACTGCCAGCCCCATCTCATTCGGAAAAGCGAAAACATTGAATACCTGACGGCTCTGGAAACCACTCCAGTCCATCTGCAATCGTTCGACCTATAGGCAGTACCCATTCACGTCCCCGCCTTTTACATAGTTAGTTGTCATCAGACATTGGTATACGGCATAGGCTTATATCAATGATAATTGGTAAGCATCCAATGACCTGCTATAGACAACGGGGCATTTCTCACACTCGAATGAAAGAACTAATTAAAACCATCGTCGTTGGTGGCTTAAACAGCTATGCCCAATTGTTTTTCACACAAAACAAAATCACGGGTATGCTACTGCTGGCAGCCTCTATGGTAGACCCACAAACGGGTATCTGGGGTCTGCTGGGTGTTGTGGTTTGCAATGCGATTGCCCTGGGTTTCGGCATGAGTCCAAGTCTGGTACAACAGGGCGTAATCGGCTACAACAGCATTCTGGTTTCGCTGGGATTAGCCTCGATGCTGCCAGTAAGTGAACGTTTTTTTTGCCTGTTTGGCCTGGCCTGTCTTTCTACTGTTTTTCTATCGGCAGGTTCATTCCAGTTAATGAGACGGCTCAATCTGCCTTCGTTAAGCTTTGCTTTTCTAATCGTTTACTGGGCCGTTGCCCTGTCGCTGGACAACTTTCCGGCCATCAAGGTCAATAGTCTTTCTCGGGTGCAACTCACACACTGGTACAATATTGAAGCTCCTGCCTGGTTTCCCGTTTGGCTATATCATTACCTGACTTCGCTGGGCAGTATTTTGTTTCAAAGTAATCTGATAGCTGGTTTGCTGGCCGTAACTGGTCTTTTGTGGGCCTCGCGCATTCAGCTTACCCTCTCTCTACTGGGCTTTGGCGTGGGCTATCTTCTGTTTATTGCACTGGGAGGAAACCCAATCCAGATCAGCCATCACTATATCGGGTTTAACTTCATTCTGACAGCAATGGCACTGGGGGGCTTTTTTTACATCCCAAACTGGCGAACCTACGGCTTAGCTTTGCTCGCCATAGCAGTAATGATTTTGCTGGCAACAGCAGAACTGACGCTGTTCGAAGGCCTCAATTTACCCATTCTATCGCTGCCGTTTGTAATGATCGTGCCGCTAACACTGTATGTGATGCGCATGAGGCAGGAACCACGTGGATTGATGGAAGTGGTTCATCAGCAGCATTCACCCGAAAAAAACCTGTACTCGTTCAGCAATTATCAGCAGCGGTTCGGCAAGTCAACATACGTTCAGATTGGGCTCCCGTTTTTTGGCGAATGGGTTGTTTATCAGGGATATAACGGTCAGTATACGCATAAAGATGCCTACCGATTTGCCTGGGATTTTGTGATTCGTGATGCCACCCAAAAAAGTTTCCGAAGTAGTGGCCATACGGCCGATGATTATTATGGTTACGGTATGCCTGTAGTAGCACCAGCCGCTGGCTATGTGGTCGGCATTGTCGACGGTATTGAGGATAATCCTATTGGCAACATGAACATTAAGGAAAACTGGGGTAATGTGATCGTCATTAAGCATACCGACTATCTGTATTCGAAGATCGCTCATCTGAAAAAAGATATGTTTACGGTTCGGGTAGGCGATTATGTTCGTAAAGGCGATGTGGTGGGTGCGCTGGGCAATTCAGGACGTTCGCCGGAACCACACATCCATTTTCAGCTACAGGCTACGCCAGAAGTAGAAGCCCCAACGATCCAGTATCCGATTGCCTATTACCTGCTTAAAAACGAGCAGGAAGTAGCATTGAACTGCTATGATGTTCCGCAGGAAAACGAAACAATTACCAACATCAAAACCTCCGCTCTGCTGCGCGATGCCTTCGGGTTCATGCCAGGACAGCTTATACGCTTCGAGGCCGAAATTGACCAGCAGCGAATCGAAGAAGAATGGTCTGTTGGCACAACCAGCCTTAACGAACCATATCTGCACTGTGCAGCAACTGCCTCAACCGTCTATTTCGTAAACGACGGTACAATGTTCTACTGCTCGGCGTATATAGGGCCCCGTCATACACTACTGCACTACTTTTATCTGGCAGCCTATAAAGTTATGCTGGGTTTTTACCGCAATACGTCCATTACGGATCTGGTTCCGCTGCATCAGCTAGACCGGGGCCCTGGCCGATTTCTACAGGATTTTGCGGCTCCCTTTTTTATTTATCGACGCTACCGCTATCAACTGAACTACGATTTTATGGACAATCCAATTCGGCCTACGGTCATGTTCCTGCAGTCGTCGGTAAACCGAGAAGTATTGGATCGATCACAAACCTTATATCGGTTTGAGATACGCCTTGAACACCAAACCATCAGCCAGTTTACGGTTTGGCATGCGCATCGGATCATCAATATCCGGCAAGTTCTGGATAATTCAGAACAGCCGGTCTGCCATGAGTCAAGTCTTGCATTAACCGAAGAACTGGTATGAAAGAGACCCTATTACAACTGACAGTGGCCATCGTTTTGTGTGGCAGCGGGAAAACTCTTGCCCAGACAACCCCCGACTACATGAGCGTGGAAGGTAGCTTACAGCTCTCCTTTAGCCAACGCAACTGGTCGGAGGTTTTAAAAATAAGTCGCTTAGCCCTCAACCATAACATCGACTATCTGGCGTTGCGGCAACGGGCTGGCATTGCCAGTTTCGAGCGGGGCCGGTTTAAACAGAGCGCCGAACATCTGTATGCCGCCCAGGCTTTTTACCCGAGCGATTCAACTACGCTGACCTATCTCTACTACAGCCTTCTGTTAGGTGGTCAGCCAGCCGAAGCCATCAGTCAGGGCTATTTGTTTCCGGATGTAGTTCGTCGGCAATTGGGCATTCGGTATCGACAGTTGCTTACGTCGGTCAGTCTGGAAACAGGCATTAAGACCAGTTCCATTCCAGCCGAAGTGGGCAATGCATGGTTCACGACGCTGGGGCTCGGTCAACGGCTCAATCCGGCGGTGCAGATCTATCATTCGCTGACCCAACTAACCCAAACCTACGGCAATGATCTCCATCTGAATCAGTGGCAATATCAGCTTCGCTCCGACCTGCTGCTCGACGCGGGCTGGCTTTTATCGCCGAGTCTGACGGTATTCAGCGTAAAAGGCTCCGGCACAACTATAACCGACCTGCGCCAGAAAGGGACAGCTTTTCATCTTAACCTCACCCGCAGCGGCCTGGGCTGGAAAGTGTCTCCCCTGATCACCTACTCGCGGGTAACTAATTCCATCAGCACAACCGAATCGGTTGGAGCAAATCCAACGGGCAGCGGTGCCGACAAACAATGGCAACTCGGATTTGGGGGTGAATATACGCTGAATCGGGTGCGGGTTTCGGGAAGTTACGAATGGCAGCAGCAAACCGGTCAAACCACCGGCTGGCATACGATCTGGAACCTCAATGCTTTTTTTACACCCTCTCCCCGTTTCAGCCTGCGGGCAGGCTATGGCTACTACAACACAACCAATTTTCTGGAATCGAATACGGGCATTTTCAATAACGTTCCCGACCCCACTTTCGACAAAACCACCCTACAGATCAATGTGGGTGCCAGCCGTTGGGCTTCCTTGTTTTTGCTGAGTCAGTATGAACGTAAACGTTCGTTGATACTCAGCCAAAATTACCATTACATCACCTTTTCGGGTGGTTTAACTCTTTCATTCTAATTCATTCACAACCTATTTTAAAGCTTATGAAAACCATGCGCCAACTTGCTTTCGCTTTTCTGTTTACTACAATTTCGGTATCGATTGGCTATGCTCAACCGTTAACAGCCTTCAAAGAAAGCTATGTACAGGAAAGCAAAAAAGAATACAAAAAAGCCATTTCTACCCTGAAGAAAGCGAGCGACGACTCCTATGAAGTAAATTTACGGCTAGGCTGGCTACACTATCTGGCAGGGCAGTTGACCGAATCCCTCGATTATTATGAGAAGGCCATTGCTCAGCGACCAACCTCCATTGAAGCCCGATTAGGGTACGCGCTTCCCGCGTCAACGCTCAACCATTGGAATAAGGTTACAGAACAATACCAGACCATTCTGCGTCTCGACCCAAATAATTCTGTCACCAACTACCGGATGGGGCTAATGCATTATTATCAGAAAGATTACAAAACGGCAGAAGCTTTTTTCCAGAAAGTGCTGAAACTCTATCCCTTCGATCATGACAGCCTGCTCATGCTCGGCTGGACCAAGTATATGCTTGGTCAGACCAACGAGGCCCGAACGTTCTTCAACCGAGCCCTTCTGAATACGCCTACCGATTCGTCGGCTACCAAAGGGCTGGCCGCGTTGAAGTAAGATTGCTTATGGTTTATGGTTGCTCTGCTTAAGAAGGAATTATGCTAATTGGCAGTGCAACCGTAAACCGTAGACCGTAAACCATAAAAACACCTTTTCTTTCGAACAATTGGTACTATCCTGCGTAATATTATACCTTTAACCGAACAAATCGTATGTAAGTTGGAGAGTTCATCGGGTTATTCGTACACGACAGATGCTGCGCTTTGGGACGACTTCCTGAGCGGTAGTAAGACCGCGTATGCCTATTTGTATGATAAATATGCCCGAACGCTCTATAACTATGGCTATAAGATTGCCCAGAATCGGGAACTGACTGAAGACTGCCTGCAGGATCTTTTTCTGGCCATTCTGGAAACCCGCGAACGGCTCGGCCGCACCGATTCGATCAAGTTTTATCTCATGCGGGCCCTGCGCCGGGAAATCGTTCGGCGGCTCAATCGGGAGCAACGCTTCGACCACGAGCTCGATGCGATTGATTTCAGGATTGAATTTTATTACGAACCGACCTGGCTCGACGCCCAGATTTCGCAGGAGCAGTCGACACTTTTGCTTCATGAGCTAAACAGCCTGCCAGCCCGGCAGAAAGAGGCCCTTTTTCTGAAGTATTTCGATAACCTCAGTTATGAAGAAATTGCCGGGGTGATGGGTATCGAACAAAGCTCCGTTTATAAAATTGTCTATAAAGCCATTGCGTCACTTCAAAAACGGATGGCTCCGCATGTGGTAATCCTGATTCTATCACTCATCCGATAATAGTTAGAAAAAAATCACGATCTGCGAGGGATAATCTGGCCGATATACGTCTTTACCGTATATCATCCGCCAGCAATTTCTCGTATGAATGCGCCCGATTTACCCGATTTCAGTCAGTTTTCTGTTCAGGATTTCGTTCTCGATGAATCCTTTCGCCGATGGATTCTGCAACCCGACGAACCAACGATGTCGTTCTGGCATACGTTTATGCTCAATCACCCTGAGCAACAGGCGGCCATCGACGAGGCCAGTGCCATTCTACTCCACCTGCGCGTTCGCTACGACGATCTGACCACTGCCAGTCAGGAACGAATCTGGCAGGTTCTGGACCTGGCTTACGACAATTACCGGCAAACCCACGATGAGCAATCGTCGGCTAAAGAGCCCATTATCAGACGGTTGGTCGGACACCCGTTCCGTCGCTGGCAGGTTGCCGCATCGCTGGCGGGCGTGCTGATACTGGCCATCGGCGGCTGGTTTTACCGCACAAACTGGTACCGCCAGCAAATCCACACCCGCTACGGCGAAACACAAACCGTAACCCTACCCGACGGGTCGCGCGTGCAACTGAACGCCAATTCGACCCTTAGCTACCGACCCAACTGGGACAACGATGCCGACCGGGAAGTATGGCTCGACGGTGAAGCCTTCTTCAAGGTAACGAAGCAACAGACCGCATCGGGCCGTCTGAAGTTCATTACGCATACGCCCAATCTCGACATTTCGGTGCTTGGCACCCAGTTCAACGTCAACACCCGTCGCGGCAATACGGTGGTCGTTTTATCGGAAGGAAAAATTCAGCTCTCCCAGCCCGACAACAAGAAAGCACCGGTTATTCTGATGAAACCCGGCGAACTGGCCGTTGCTCAGACCGGCATCGAACAGGTTACTGTTAAGCCGGAGAAACCACAACGCTATACTGCCTGGACCCGACAGGAGTTTGCCTTCGACAATACGCCCCTGCGCGACATTGCCCAGCAGCTCAACGATACCTGGGGCGTTACGCTTGTTTTTGAAGATAACGATCTGGCCGAGCGACGCTTTACGGGTAACCTGACCAGTCAGGACCTGGAAACACTGCTGGCGACGCTGGCCGCTACGTTCGATTTAGAGGTTACCCGCAACGAAAACAACATCTACCTGCGTCGGCACTAATTCCTGATCGGATTCATCAGCAATTTTTTCCGTAAACAAACCCATTGACATCATCTAACTATTCCTGGTACGAAACGTTCATGCTCGCACAAGCACCCCAAGGCATGAATACACTGTTTCTAAACGCCCCCTTCGGGGGTTGGGGGCTTTCTATTCAGATGAAAAAAATGTTTATACCCCTTTCGCTCTGGATGGCAGGAACGGCGGCATTTAGCTTACCAACGGTTACGGCCGCCCAGCTGTTGAGTCGGGCCCAAAGTCGTCCTGAGCATAGTGTACCCGACGTTCGGCCCGGCCGCGCCCGAACGCTGAAAAAAGTATTGAACGACCTCGAAAAACGGTATAAAGTCAATTTTGCCTACGACGAGTCGCTCCTATCGGGCCGCCTGACCGAAACCGAGCCCGACGGCAGCACGCTGGATCAGATACTGACTCAACTACTGGCCGAACAGGGATTACGGTATCAGAAAATAAAGGAGAATCTGTACGTCATTCAGCCTGCGCCCCGTAAAGAACCGACACCCATAAACCCTCCGGTAGCGCCCGACGAAACCCGCCCGGTAACCTACAGCGAACCCACCGTAGTCCGGCGCATAACGGGGCAGATCACCGACGAAACGAACGCGGGTTTACCGGGAGCCAGCATTCTGGAAAAAGGAACAAACAACGGCACAACAACCGACGCCAACGGTAATTTTACGCTGACGGTGAGCGATGCGGCTACTACGCTGGTGGTATCGAGTGTTGGCTACAAAAATCAGGAGGTTCCGCTCGGCACAGACAACACAATTACGGTTAAGCTGACTCCCGACGACCGTACGCTCGACGAAGTAGTGGTGATTGGGTATCAGACCGTTCGCAAACGCGACCTAACCGGGGCCAACGATGTCGTCAGCGTAACCCAATCCAGCAAGGTAACGGCCAATTCGCTCGCCGAGTCGATTCAGGGGCTGTCGCCGGGTGTAACGGTCCGCAATTCGGGCGTACCGGGGCAACAGGCATCCATTCAGATTCGGGGGGTAGCCAGTTTCCTGAATACCGATCCATTGTATATCATCGACGGCATGATTGCCGACGCTAACCCTACGGTCAATACCGATGATATCGAGTCGATCCAGATTCTGAAAGATGCGTCGGCAGCCGCTATTTATGGTTCGCGGGCCGCCAATGGCGTCGTTATCATTACAACCAAACAGGGTAAGGAAGGACCGATAAAGGTTTCGTTTTCAGGAAAATATGGCATCCAGCAGGTTTACAAACGCTGGAACCTTACGGATGCCTCCGGTTTTGCGGCCCTTCAACGGCAACAGTATCAGAACGCGGGCCAAACCCCACCAGCCAGCGTTGCTACGGGTACCTTCAATCCCACTATCAATACCGACTGGCAGGATCAGGTGTTGCGAACGGGCAATCTTCAGGACTATAACCTAACGCTATCGGGCGGAACAAAAACCGGAACCTATCTGATTTCGGGCAGCTATTTTAACAACACGGGCTACGTCACTGGCAGCAGCTTCGACCGGGCCAGCCTGCGCATAAACACCCGTAGTCAGATCGGCCGGTTTACGTTCGGCGAAAATGCGGTACTGACGAACTCTAATGTGCAGAATTTTCCGGCGGGTAACCCGATCTATGACATGGCCGGTATGCTGCCCGTTATTCCGGTACAGGACCCCCGCTATGTAAATGCCAGCAATCCGGGCGGCTACGGTATCGGCACTAACCCCGATGCCGTCACGTACTACTACAACCCGGTAGCCGTTCGCGATCTGGCCAGTAACAAGAGCAATTTTGCCAAAATGGTTGGCAATGCTTATCTCGACATCAAGCTAACCGACTGGTTAACCTACCGCGCCAACGCCGGTCTGGAAGTGAGTTTCGATTACACACAGAACCTGCGGAAGTTGGGTACCTATCAGTATAGTGCTTCGCCCGTGCCCAGTTCGGTTAGCGAAGATCGGTCCCGCTACCTGAGCCTGCTGTTCGAACATACGCTGAACTTCAACAAAACGTTGGGGGCGCATAGCGTCAATGGAGTGTTGGGGATTAGCCAGCAAACAACCCGCCGGGATATTACGTCGGGGTCGCGAACCAATCTCGGCTACGCGGGTGGACAGTATTTCACTACGATCAATGCCGCCACGGGTATCTCGAATTCGGCCGGCAGCACGCCCGACGACTACCGGATTCTGGGGTATATTGGCCGGATCAACTACGCTTATAACGACAAATATCTGCTCACGCTTACGGGCCGGGTCGATCAGGATTCGCGGTTTGGGAGTAACTATCGTACGGGCTTCTTCCCATCGGTGGCGGGTGCCTGGCGCATCAGCAAAGAGTCGTTCTTCCACGTAAACTGGATTACGGATCTGAAACTGAATGCTTCCTACGGAAAATTGGGCATTGTTGTGCCGACGCTTGGGTCGTTCCCGTACACCGCTTTTATCAACAGCAACCCCAGAGCTATCTTCGGTGTCGATCAAACCCCCAATGTAGGCGCTTACCAGGCACAGTTGGCAAACCCCGATTTGCGCTGGGAAGAACGGATTCAGCAGAACTACGGCGTATCGGCCAGTTTCCTGAACAACCGCATCAGCACCGAAATCAACGTTTATAACTCGTTATCGAACGATGCCATTCTGAACCTGACCGTACCGGGCTATCTGGGTAATCTGCGTGGCAATCCCTATGTCAACACTGCCTCTATCCGCAACCGGGGTGTCGAATTCTCGGCCACCTATCGAAATAAAGAACATGCGTTGAAATGGGATGTATCGGGCAACTTCACTACCATTAAAAACCGGGTCGAAAACGTTGGCAATCAGGGGCAGAATATCAACTACATCCAGAGTGGCAACACACGCTCGCAGGTTGGCCTGCCCGTTGGTCAGTGGTATGTGCTGAAAACGGCGGGAATTTTCCAGAGTCAGGAAGAAATCAACAACTACAAGGGCCCCAATGGCACGCCCATTCAACCCTATGCCAAACCCGGCGATATTAAGTATGTCGACACCAATGGCGATGGCCAGATTACGCAAAACGACGACCGGCAGTTTGTGTCGTCGCCCTGGCCGAAAGTGCAGGCGGGTGCGCAATTTAACGCGTCCTATGGCCAGTTTAGCCTGAATGTTCAGTTAACCGGCGTGTTTGGTTATACGGTGTATAACGATGTACGGCGCAGTCTGGATACCTACCAGCTCACCAATTTCCGGCGGGATGTCAGTCCCTGGTCGTCCAGCAATACGAACACCAGCGACCCACGCATCAGTCTCGAAGCGGGCGATCAGGGTATTGTGTCCAACAATTTTGCTTATACGGATCGCTGGCTGGAAAATGCCTCCTATGTGCGGATGCGTAATATCGAGTTGGGCTACTCGCTCCCAAGTGTGCTCCTCAACCGCCTGAACGTGCGCAATGCCCGTGTGTTTATCAGCGGTCAGAACTTGTTTACCATAACCAAATACAGTGGTCTTGATCCCGATGTTACGGGTGCCAATATTCAGGAGCGCGGTGTCGACAATGGACACTGGCCTTCGCCACGGGTCATTTCGGTGGGTGTCAACTGCGATTTTTAAACGTACGTTTCCATAGTTATAGCCAGCCAATGACTACTAACGAATGACCGACCAGCAATCCAACTCATTCTTTCTGAGCCATTAATCATGAAAAAAATAGTTATTTCGCTAACCGTTGCCGCCATCACGTTTCTGACGGGCTGCAACCGAAGCCTCGACATCGTCAACCCGAATCAGGTAACCACTCAGTCGTTCTGGAAAACAGCCGACGATGCTCTGGCGGGTGTTAATGCCGTCTATAGTACCATGCACCGGGGCGGCATTTCGCGCTGGATGCCCTTCTATTACATTATCCACTCCGACGAAGGCCGCAGCCAGAGCCCGGCAACGGATATTGTCAATAATATGGATCAGTTTCTGGTTACCGACTACAATTATGGCAACGCTTATGCCGTCTGGAACGATAATTACATCGGCATAAACCGGGCGAATCAGGTAATCGACAATGTGCCGAACATCCAGATGGATGCTACGCTCAGGAATCGTTTTCTGGGCGAAGCCAAATTCCTAAGGGCGATGTATTACTACCACCTGGTTACGTTGTGGGGAAATGTTCCGCTGTTACTGAAAACACCGGTCGTGGGCGATAAACCCAACTCGGCAACAATAGCCGAGGTATGGGCGCAAATCGAAAAAGACCTGACCGAGGCCACTTCACTGCTACCTGCGTCATACGGCTCAGCCGACCTGGGCCGGGCAACCAAAGGGGCGGCCTATGCCCTACTGGCCCGCGCTCAGATGCAGCAACGCAAATACACCGAAGCGCTGACTCCGCTGCAATGGCTCGTTGAAGGCGACGGAAAAAGCATCTATGCGCTGATGCCCAACTACCGCGATAATTTCCTGTCGACAACCGAGAACAATAAGGAATCGATATTTGAGTGGCAATTTCAAACGAATCCTTCGGAGTATACCGACGACGACACCGAAACGCCCAACCAGAACTACGGCACGTCGTTAGCCCAGTTTTTCGGACCAAGCGGTATAGGCTGGTCGGATGGTGAAGCCCAGCGCTGGCCAACCCGCGAGTTCTACGAGAAAACGACAACCGGAAACCGCGACCCGCGCCTGGAAGCTTCTTTCCTGTTCGACTCGACCGATGTGCGCGGCCCCGACTTTACGATGATCTACGGGCAAACCTTCACCCAGCGCTATGGCAAAGACAACAAGCGCGTATGGTTCCGTAAGTTTCAGAACGACGCCACCAAAAACGAAGAAGGCTACCGTTCGCCCAACAACTGGCGCTACATCCGCTATGCCGATGTGTTGCTTATGTATGCCGAAGCCCTCAACGCAACCGGCAAAACGGCGCAGGCTTACCCCTACGTCGATCAGGTTCGGCAGCGGGCAGGTCTGGAAAAACTGTCGGTAGTGAAACCCGGTTTGTCGCAGGATCAGTTTCTGAATCAGTTGAAACATGAGCGGATTACCGAACTGTCGGGCGAAGGCATCCGCTGGAACGATCTGGCCCGCTGGGGCGATCTGGGACCGCAACTGGCAAGTCGGGATGCGGCTTTTTCGACCTTTGTTAAAGGCAAAAGTGAGCTACTGCCCATCCCGCAACTCGATCGGGATCTAAACCCGAATTTGGTTCAGAACCCGAATTATTGATCGTTTACTTGAACCGCGAGGACGCGAAGGTGCAAAGTGCCAGGCACATCTTGCGCCTTTGTGTTCTCGCGGTTCAAAAAAGATATACCCCTCAGAGAGCAATCTTTGGGCATCTGTTCTCATTTTCACTCAATGATGAAAACTACGCTGTTTCTTCTTCTTATCGTCCTGTATGGCTGTCAATCGCCGGAAAAACCAGATCCAACGCCCCCGGTTACGTCGGTCGATACGACTGGAAAGTTCCAGAATCCGCTTCTATCCCCCGCCCCCGATCCCTGGGTTACCTATAAAGATGGGGTTTACTACGTAATGCACACAACGGGCAATAGCCTGCGCATTTATAAAACAACCGCCATGAGTCGGCTCAGTCAGGCCAGGGCCGTTACCGTCTGGACGCCCCCCGCAACCGGTCCTAACTCCCGCGACATCTGGGCTCCCGAACTGGTATATCTGAACAATAAGTGGTATATCTACTACGCAGCCGACAATAATGGCGTCGATGCCACCCATCGGATGTTTGTACTCGAAAACGAAGCCGCCGACCCAACGCAGGGTACCTGGATCGACAAAGGCCAGCTTACTCTTCCCGACAACAAATGGGCAATCGATGGCACCGCACTCCAGCTTAACGGTCAGCTCTATTTTGCGTGGTCGGGCTGGGAAACGGATCTGGGCGGTCAGCAGAATATTTATATCTGCAAGCTGACGAATCCGTATACGCCCGAAGGACCACGCGTTCGTTTATCGACGCCCGAACTGGCCTGGGAAAAGAACGGATTTGGGGTCAACGAGGGACCGGAGTTCCTGGTCCACAACAATAAGGTTTTTCTGATTTATTCGGCCAGTTTTTGCGGCACCGACCTTTACGCACTTGGCCAACTCTCGGCGGCCACTAACAGCGACTTACTCAATTCAGCCTCCTGGACCAAATCGCAAAACCCGGTTTTTGGCCCCAAAGCAGGCGACGGCACCTTTAGCGTTGGCCATAATAGTTTTTTCACAACGCCCGATGGCAACCAGAACTGGCTGGTGTATCATGCCAACCCTGCATCGGGGCAGGGTTGTGGCGACAAGCGGTCTCTACGGATGCAACCGTTCGGCTGGAAAGCCGATGGCTCCCCCGATTTTGGCACACCTGCTTCGTTAACCGACTGGCTCAAACGCCCCAGTGGCGAGTAATGGACACAAGGCATTTATGCCCGGGTTTATGCAGGCTTCGAGATTAATCAGCAAGGCCAACTAAAGAACATTGTCATTTTGAGTCCCACCAATATAGATATGGGCTTCGTTGAAGCTGTCCGAAACGGGCTGGAAAAGATGCCCGCTCTGAACCCGAGTTTTAGTGGCACGTATGTTTTACCGGTTAGTTTTACCTTCACCAATTCAAAGGAGCATACGGGCGCACACTGGACAACCAGCCAATTACCGACAGAGCATTTAGCGGGTCGTAAGTTATTAGAGGAATTTGTGATCCCTATTGTGGTTTCCAAACCGCTGGTAGTCAGCAGGGAAGTTTGGGGCTATTATCCTTAAAATAAGCAGTTCAGTTTGCCGTTCTGCACTTACGTAGTCGTTTAGCCCGCAATCAATTGGCCGATGGCCTCGGCTAGTTTCCGGTCTTTTCCGGTCACTACATTACCCGCATCGTGGGTCGACAGTTTGATTGTCACCTTGTTATAGACATTCGACCACCACGGATGATGATCCATTTTCTCGGCCAGCAGCGCCACCCGCGTCATAAACGCGAAGGCTTCCGAAAAATCCGCGAACGTAAACTCGCGTGTGAGTTGATTATCCTGTTCCTGCCACATAATGTTTGTCGGTTTACGGTTTATAACTTACGGCTACTTCGCATTAAAGCAAGCTAACAGGCGGAGCAACTATAAACTATAAACCCTAAACTTACCCTCCAAGTTTTGGTTCGAGCCAGAGGGCGGTCAGGCAGAACAGGAAAAGGGTAAGCCAGACCCAATTGGGGAGTGTAATGGTTGTTACGCGTTCAGCCACGGGCCGATTGCTTTGGTCAGTATGATGAGCCAGCATGTACTGCTGTACTAACCGGCTTTTTGCTACAGTCGGAAATCCGGTCGATTCGGAATAGATGGCCAATGAATCCTGAACAGATAACCAACCGGAATCGTCAACTAGCCATTTACCCTCCGCCGACAATGGATTTATGGGCGAATAGGCAATCTTAACCGTGTCATTGCCGATCTGTATCATTGTTTTACGCATCGATGGATTGTTCACGTAAATCGCTTCCCGCAAGCCTTTCAGTACTGGCGCTTCCAGATAGCTACTGTTTAGGGAGGCCGGTCGGAGTTGAGCCAGCATTGCATTCCAGATTCGATTATAGGCAAGACTATCACCGCTTAATTTGAGCGGAAATGTTTCATTCAGCAGGCTAACACCAACTTTGCCGGACGTTTGCTGAACGGCTGCCGGATAACCGGGAATGTTGGTTTGGGCCACATTTGCCGTAAAAACGTAAGGCAATGCCTGTAAACCCGTACCTACTGGCACCAGCGATTCGTTCGAAATTTTACGCACCTGCCACCGACTTCCTAATGCCTGATTAATCAGACGGCAATCGGCATCTGGATTTGTCAGGTTGATAAAAAGTACGGCCTTCCCGTCGGCAACGGCCCGTTTTACGGCCACATTTGCCGCATTTGACGGGTCCGTAACGATCACATCGGGCTTTGCCGATGCTTTGTTTATCGTCAGCCGGTTGCTGACATCTTTCGACAGTGTAGTCGTTACCTGAACCGAATGGCCATTTTTCCCCAGCCAGTCGGCAAGCGTGCGGCTTTCAAAATCGGGCGTATCCAGAATAAACTGAAACGTGAGTGGTTTCAGCGGCTGCGCAAAAAAACGTATGGTATCCAGCAGTGTACGGTCCAGCACCAGTTCGGTTTCCGTACGGCCAACCGTAAAGGCAGGAAACTGCAATGTAAATGAGGTTAACCCAACGGGCAAATCAAGACTGTCGAGCGTTCGGCCACCGTAAGTCAGCTTAATCCGTTGTTTACGCGACGACTCAAGTGTGCCCGTCACCTGTTGCATCTCGCCTTTTTGCACAATGCCTTTCCAGCTAATTGTCTGAATCTGATCGGGTGCATAATAGGGTAACCACCGAACCGTTTGCCGACTTAGTCGGCTCAGCAACTCGGGCGAAAAGTCCTGTCCCAGCACCGTTACCGAATCGAATCGGTTGCTTTTGAACGTACGGGCTGTTACCACCTCCCGAATATGCAGGCTATCGCTGACTTTCTGGCGATAGTCGGTCGGTACATCATCGCTAACCAACAGCGCATGAGTGGTATTGGCCGTAACGGTCCAGTTTGGCTCTACCCCATAGCCGACTACGACCAGCCAAAGCAACAGATTCAGCAGAAAACGAATCGTTTTTCGTTGCGGAGTCAGGGAATCGTTACGAAAAACAAGCCAGGCTTGTATACTAAGCAACGCCAGAGCGCTAACTATAATTAGCCAGCCCAGTAGTCCAGATCGATCAAAATCAAAAGAAATCATTGCAAATGCCGCCAGAACGACCGTTCAAGTTTTCGTTCACTGGTGTATGAACGGGTAGTCTGCTCAGCAGTTCCGGCCAGATCATACAGCTTTGTCTTTAGTTGTTTTTTCTCCGAATCTGCGAGCCATTTACCCGCAGCCAGTTTTTGTAAGCTCGCCAGGACCGACCAGTTGGCCAGGCCGCTGTTCATAACCCGATCGGTCAGGGCACTGCCCAATTCCTGAACGGTGCGTCGTTGACCAGCACTGAGCTTTTCCAGCGACAGATACCCCAATACTTCGCTGACCAATGCTTCAATCCGGGTTTGGTCGTAAACACGCTGTTGACTCGTAGTGGCATTCACGTTTTTCAGTTCGCCGGTTAGCCGTAGTTCTTTCTCTTTGATCGGTGGCGGATCGAACCCGGTTTTCTTCACAAACGACCGCGCTTTCTGCTGCGACATTTTCAGGTATTCCAGCGCTTTTTTCTCGTATGGCAGTGCTTTTTCGGGCTCAAACAAGCGCAGATGCAACTCAGATTGCCACATCTGCTCCAGCGACATTTTCAGCAATGCCCGCGTCGACTGTTCATGAAACGTATTGGCTTCTCCATCATCGTGCGAGTGAACATACTGCTCCATCAGCGCGGCCAGCGGATCTTTGCCCTCGTCGTTTCCACCGCCACCGCCGTGGTTATGGCCATCGTCGGCCGAATGGGTCTCGTGTGGTGCAACGGGCGTATGCTCGCCTTCGCCCTCATCGTGTTTGTGCATATAGGCCTGAATCGTGGCCATTCCGGCTACCACGGCCCCATCACTGTTGGTTGGAATGGGTGGTTCGCCACTACCACCAATCGACTTTTCAAACTCTTCGCCAAGAAATTGGCCGTAACGCAGCCGAAGGGCTTTCTGATCGAAACCGATTTCGTTCGATGTACTTTTAAAGGTTTTTTCACTAACCGCCTTTCGTTTAGCGATTAGTTTTTCGGTATCGATAATGATTTGGCGTTGGCTCCTGAAATAATCGGGCATGATATTGACAGCCATCGTTGCCAGTTCGCCTTCTTCCATCCGTGTCGTATCCTTATAAACCAGAAAATACGTGTCTGACTTTGTAAAATTAGGCTCCGGTCGGCGGTTATCGAAAGCGGCCCAGTAGTAGTACAGCTCGTCGCCCGGCGCAAAATTCAGTGCCTTAAGGTCGATTTGTCTGGTCAGTTTGGCTTCTTTGAAATTCGCCTTGTCGAGCGGCATTTTCACCTCACGAAACTTCACATTTTCGCCCGAACCCCGCGCTACGGTCGCTACAATAAACGCATTCGACACGCTGAAATCATCGGAAATGGTAGCCGACAGAGCAATGGTTTTGGGGTCTTTCAGGAAGTGAAATTTATAGAGTTCTTTCGATTCGGGAACAATTTTCGGTGCCAGATCAGGCAGCGATTCCAGCCGGTAAAAATCGGACTGATAGACCAGCGAATCGTGGCCACCATAGCCCGACCAATACGCTTTTATGGCATACAATCCCGAATTGATCAACCGATCCTGATAAACAAAAGCAGGGCCATCCGACTTAAACGGCACCTCTACTCCCCGATTATTCACCAGCCGAACCGACAGTTTTCGGTTATGGCTAAAGGTTAATCGCCAGTTCAAAACCGATCCATTGATTGCCGATGCATTCAAATCGGCCGATTTTCGCTCTGGCAGGTTTGTGTAGGCTGGGGGCTGTATCTGTAGCTGGGCAGACCGAAACGATGGCGCAACCGGTTTTTCGGTATCAACAGCCACGCTGGCGTCTTCGCGCTCCCCTTGGGGTATGCCAACGGCCGAATGCTGCATCATCGGATAGCCAAAATGAACGCCAAGAGCAACCAGCAACACCAGTGCATAGATCCAGAGTTGCGAGAAAATCACCGTCGGAATCCGGGCATCCCGTATGCGTTCGCTCAAACGTTCCAGTTGAAGCTGTTCGGCCACATTCAATTGGGGCTTATCCAACAGCGGCAGACTGTATTCGGCATCGCCAACGGTCTGGTGAATTAGTCGAATGGCGTGAGGCTTTTTGCTCTCGTAAAGCTTTTCCAGGAATATACCCGCCAGCAACGCTAGCAGCCCCGCCAGTGCCGACAACAGCAGTGAACTCGCAAACGTAGCGACAAGGATAAAGGCCGATGCTGCCAGCAATACGCACCGCAACAGCGCATTGGCGTATAGCTGATTGCTCACCGACGTTAGAATTTGTTTGGGATTCATCATGCGTTTCGGGTTAATGCAATCCACCGTTCAACAATCAGCAAAACGATAAAAAGCAGTAATAAAGCGTTATGAACCAGTGTTTGCGGTTTTTGATCGAGTCGGTTCGCCACTACAAACAACTTTTTTACTTCGTGTTCGCTAAGTGGCAATGCCTGAGATTGCAGGCCATAATACCGAATCAATTGCTCACCCAGCCATTCTGGCAACTGCCCGGCAGCCACCCGCTCATTGGTCTGTGGTGTAAAGGCGTGCTCGCTGTATACGACATTGGAAACGGTCGGATATCCCATCTTCCCCGAAATTATGTAGAGCGTTTGGGGCATAGGACGGGCAATTGTATGGTCGGTAAGAACCCAATCGTATGCTGTTGCCGAAGCGGGTTCCCGATCAACTGACAGATTTAGTCCATACACATCTTCCAGTGCATCCAATGCTGCAGCTACGGTATGCTGCTCTGTTTTGTTGCGGTAATCGAGCAATACCTTCAAGGCACCCGAATGAACCGACGCCGGTGTGTACTGCACCGTTGGGGCCAGCGTAGTAGTATTTGTTAACCGACCCTCTTGATTCACGAACAGCTTCTGATTATTGCGGGTTACCAGATACGATTGTGGCTTACGACTCGAATCGGCTAACAGATGCAAACGGTATGTAGCAGGCACATAAATGGCCGGTACGTCGGCCAGGGCTTCATTATTCAGCAGATACAGATGCATCTCGGCATTGCCCTGACGAAGTTTGTCGATAACGGCCTGAAGCACCAACGGCGTAAAGAGTTTCGTTTCGGGAAGCTGGTCTGGGGTTTGTACAGGTTCTGCCCGTTCGTTGATCCAATACAGTTTATCGCCCCGTTTTTCGGCTTCTTCCAGTTCAAACCGGAAATTGGTTGTTACCAGCGCATTGGGCTGCACCAGGTGAATAGTCTGAGCCTCTATCTTGTTATCTCCATTATTCAGAACCAGTTGGCTCAGTAATACGACCAGCACAATCAGCAACAGGCATCGCAAAACAAGCAGCAACACATTATCGAGTTTTAGTCCTCGCTGTTGCTGCTGATTTTTTTCAACTAGCCATTGTGTTGCCGCCCAGGCCAGTAGTTTGCCTTTTTTCTGATGCCAGAAGTGAATCACGACCGGAATAATCACGGCCAATGCTCCCCACAGCAAATACGGTTGTAAGAATGCCATATTGTTCGATGCCGGATGTTAGACATAGGTGCTGGATATTGGTTCTGCCAGGAGTCCAATGTCCAATAGCTACCGTCCAATACCCTTACTATAATTTCTTTCCAGTCAGAAACGCACTTAATACTCGGGCCATTGGATCGCTTAACCGAACCCGAATGAGCCGAACGTGCGGAATCTGCAAGGTTTCTTCCAGCGTTTTCAGGTAATCCAAAGCAGCCTGCCGTACGGTATCCCGAACGGCATCGGCCTGAAGCTCAATTTCCCGCCCCGTTTCCAGATCGCGAAACAGATAGAAACCGTTCAGATTGAAATCGATTTCGTTGTCGCCCAGGATCTGAAAAATAACAATCTCCCGACGCGGCCCCGCCACACTCTGGATTAGTTTCAGCCACTCATCGTTGACCTGCAAAAAGTCAGACGCAATGATTAGTAGTTCGCTTTGCTTTCGGCTAAACTCTGGGAACGACGGTTGTTTAATCACCCACGCTCCCGATGCCTGAACCGTTTCCAGCGTCCCTAAAATCTTCAGAAATGCCTGTTTACCGGCCGGTACCAGTGTCTCTACATCGCCGTTCTGCAATCCATAAAGGCTTAACAAATCGTTTTGCCGATAGGCCAGATACGCCAGTGAAGCCAGCAGAATCCGGGCGTAGTTCAACCGGCTCACTCCGGCTTCTTCGTAGTTCATGGAACCCGACAAATCGAGCAAAAGCCGGATTTGCTGATTACTCTCCGTAGCCGATTCCCGAACCAGATGATGACCACTCCGGGCAAATAACTTCCAGTCGATGCGTTTCGGATCGTCGCCCGGTTCGTAGTGTCGATACTGTTCAAATTCTGTACCCACACCCGACCGACGGCTAGCCTGAATGCCCAGCATCAGTTCGTCGCTGACGAGTTTACTGGCCAGTTGCAGATTATTCAGTCGGATAAGATCTGTAGCAAGCATAAACCTACTTTATACTGGCCAGCAATTCTTTAATAACCCGGTCGGTGGTAATACCTTCGGCATCGGCGCGGAAGTTCAGCGCAACGCGATGGCGAAGAACCGGATACGCCAGCATTTGAATATCGTCTGGAATCACCGAAAACCGCCCATTAAGCACTGCACGTGCCTTTGAACACAGGACCAGTGCCTGACCAGCCCGTGGCCCGGCCCCCCACTCGCACCACTGCTTCACAAAAGCCGATGGCGTATCCTGCGGGCGTGTTGCCCGCACAAGCCGGTTAATGTAGGAAATCAACTCGTCGCTGATATGCACCTGCCGGGTCAGATTCTGGAGTTCCAGAATATCGTCGTCAGAAAGAATGGTTTGCAACGTTGGCCGCCCGGTACCCGTTGTGCTTTTCAATACGGTTAATTCTTCATTCTCCGATGGATAGCTCAGCTTAATGTAGAGCAGAAAACGGTCGAGCTGGGCTTCGGGAAGTGGGTACGTACCCGCCTGTTCGATAGGATTCTGGGTAGCAATGATCAGAAACGGCCGGGGCAATGCATAATCAGTACCACCATACGTGACCTTATATTCCTGCATGGCCTCCAGCATAGCCGCCTGGGTTTTGGGCGGTGTCCGGTTAATTTCGTCGGCCAGCACCACATTGGCGAAGATCGGCCCTTTGTTGAACTGGAAGAATTTCTTACCAGTTTCGTGGTCTTCTTCCAGAATTTCCGTTCCAACAATGTCGCCCGGCATCAGGTCAGGAGTAAACTGGATTCGTTTAAACCGCATGGCCAGTGCATCCGACATGGTCTTCACCATCAGTGTCTTGGCAAGGCCGGGCACCCCTTCCAGCAGACAGTGACCACCCGCCAGCAGCGAAATCAGCACTTCGCTGATCACTTCCTGCTGCCCAATGATGATTTTGCCAATTTCGTTTCGTAGCTGGGGCAATCGAGCCACCAGCGCTTTGTAGTGAGTTAAGTCTGTTGATTCCAAAACTGTATATCAGGTTGTATAAGAGAGGCTTTTATAATGATGAATGATGAATGATGAATGCATTGTAGTGAAGTTTTACATCCAGATCACTCATAACTCATCATTGTCAATCAGGCTGTTAAGGCGTATGTGATAATATTGACGCCGAATTTGGTATTGTCTTCGGCCAGAAACCGCTTGTTTCGAAAGTCGTAATCCCACTCACAACCATAATCTTTGTTGCTATACAGAACACCGATTCGACCGTTTATGGTAATGGCCTTCAGATAATCATGTACCAGATCGTCGCCCCAGCCATTCAGTTCAAAGGATGTTGTGGGTGGTCCTTCTTCAAATTTAAAGAAACAGGTGTAGATTGGGTGGGTATTCGGGATCTTCTGCAATGCCTTTGGGCCGAAGGTTCGGGCCATTTCCTGTTCAAATGAACGGGCAAACAACGCATCGATATCATGATTGCAATCGTCGACAAAAACGAATCCGCCATTCTGAACATAGCGTTTGAAATGCTCTCGTTCCTGCGTCGAAAACTCAACCAGTTTGTGGCCACTCAGGTAGCAGAACGGGCTTTTAAAAATATCCGGGCTGCTCAGTTGAACTACCCGTTCTTTCTGATCGACCGGAATTGTTGTGTATTCAACCAATGAATGCAGCAAATTGGAAGGCATTCGCTGATCGGTGTCCCAGTCGCCGGAGGTATATTGAATTCGAGTGAAAATAAACGGTTTCAAAAGAGATTCGTTGAGAAGTGTTTAAAGCCATTAACCGTGTTAGGCAGTGCGGGCCATCAGTTCTTTGAGTGTTTCCATAGTGCATTGCTTGTCGAAAATGGCCCGAACCGGAATCTGAAAGCCTGTAACGGTCAATGCCGCCAGTGTGTCATCGATATAGAGCGTGGCTACCGAAGCAAACGCCATCGTTGCTTCATCGAGGCTATATTGCTCTACCGATTTTCGAACGGGGTCGATGATCCAGTATTCGCGAACGCCATGAGCAGCGTAGTCTTCAAATTTGATGTCCCCAACGGAGGTGGCTCGGTCGCGGCCGGTCGTAGTTTCCGAAAGCACCTCCGCAATTAAATCGGGAGCGGGATGCTCCATCTGGTCATCTTCAAACGAACTGGCCGTTTCGTGGTTCCAATAGCAAATATCCGGCTCATAATCATTTCGGGTAAGCCCCACAAGCGCCTTTTCGGAATCAACTGCACCCAAATCGTGTAAATGAACATACACCCGAAGTAATGTCAGCAGGTTTTGCGTCGCATCCAGATGCCGACGCTTCACGGGCGAGTGCATGATGACTTCGCCATTGATAAATTCGGCCTTGACATCGTCCCGGAGCCATTCCCGAAACGACCGACAACGGACGGCTTCATCGGCCAGGATTGCCTGCGCCCGTTCGATCACCAATTTGGCATCAGGAGCTTCCAGAAGATCAGCAACGCGGTTTTCCAACATAATCGAACAAGCTAGTTTCTTTCGACAGGATTTACAGGATAAACACGATAGTATTGGGAAAATCCTGTTCATCCTGTAAATCCTGTCGAAAAAAGTCACCCCAATTTATACGGCATCAGACAGACTGGTAAACGTAAACTCCCGAATTTTCATGGGCGGAATCAGGTAGTTCTGGTCCGACTCGGTACTAACCACTCGTTCAGGAACGCCGAGCGACTCGAGGTTATTGAGCATAATGATCGGACTTTCGTTGAAGCGAAAGTTCTTGACCGGGTGTTTGATCTTTCCGTTTTCGATGTAGAACGTTCCGTCGCGGGTAAGGCCCGTTAGCAGAATCGTTTGCGGATCAACTTCCCGGATGTACCAAAGTTTTGTTACCAGAATCCCCCGCTGCGTTGTTCGGATCATTTCTTCGAGCGACGCATTGCCCCCCATCATAATCACGTTGGTTGGGCCAGGAACAGCTTTTTTACCCATTTTCTGCGCCCAGAAACGTGAATAGCTCAGGTTTTTAACAACCCCTTTCTCAATCCACATCACTTTTTCCTGCGGGCGCCCATCGCCCGACCAGGGCGATGCGGGCAGTTCGGCATTGGTCGGGTCCGAATAAATTGTTACCCGTTCATCGACAATCTTGTCGCCAAGGCGCGACTTACCACCCGATTTGCTGAAATAAGAGCGTCCTTCGTCGGCCGAGCGGGCGTCCATATTGAAATAGATGTTTTCCATCAATACGGCCCCTGCCGTTGGTTCCAGAATGACGGTGTATTTGCCCGGTTCCAGCGCACGGGCTTCTACTGATCCCAGACATTTCTGAATGGCCGTTTTGGTAGAAGCCAGTGTATCCAGTTTCGAAAAGTCGCTGTATCCACGTGCCACATAGCCCGATCCTTTACCATCGTCGGTGCGGACGGTGAGCGAGAAATTCACGTTCGTGCTGGGATAATAGGCAAATAGCCCTTTGGAGTTCATCATGGCCGAGTAGCCCCGATAGTCCTCTAAAAAGCCCGCCCCCTGAATTTTGGTCCCGCTTCCTGCGGTTAATTGCAGGCTCTTTGCCACGGCATTGGCTCGATCGGCCGGGGTAATTCTGGCTGTCGAGTCAAAAAAACCATTACTTTTCAGGTACTGCTGCGGCCCCAGAACGCCCACGTGCTCCGGGTTTTCGGGAGCCAGTTGCGCTAGTTCTTCCGAACGCCGAACCACTTTTTCCAGCGAGGCATCGTCGAATTCGTCGATAGTGGCAACGCCCACTTTTTTACCATAGGCCGACTGAACTACCAGATTTTTATTGATAACCGAACCGCTGGTCGATACGGCATTGCGGGCATACCGAATGTTGCCGCGCTCTTCGCCCAGAAGATTCACTTCACATTCGTCTGCCTTCGAATAACTTAATACTTTCTGCATCAGAGCTTTTGCCTCTGATTCGGACAAAATAACGGCCATATGTTTTTAAATTTCGGGTTTGTGGCATCAAGTAGTTACATTAGTTACAAAGCTAAAAAACTCAACACCACATTGTTTCCCCGACCGTAACTAAATTAGATTTTCCGGGCCGTGTTTATCACATTGACGCTATTGAAGCGCGCCGTGGAGCTACCATGCGATACGGCACTGGATTGAGAGGGCTGCCCTTTACCATCGAAGAACGAACCACCCATTCGATAATCGCGATCATCGCAAATTTTCACGCACGAATTCCAGAACTCCTGGGTGTTGGACTGGTAAGCCACATCCCGCAGCATGCCCCCTATCTGGCCATCTTTGATTTCGTAGAACAACTGACCGCCAAACTGGAAGTTATACCGCTGCTGATCGATGGAGAACGACCCATCGCCAATGATGTAAATGCCTTTCTTGACATCCTTGATTAGTTCATCGACCGATACCTGCTCTTTGCCCGGTGCCAGCGACACGTTCGCCATCCGCTGGAACTGAACCGAACCCCAGCTATCGGCATAGCAGCAGCCCTGCGATTCATTCTCGCCAATGATGTGAACCTGATCCCGAATAGCCTGATAGTTGACCAGAATACCATCTTTCACCAAATCCCACTTCTTGGTTTTAACGCCTTCGTCGTCCCAGCCAACTGCGCCCAGCGATCCCGGCTGAATCTTGTCGGCAAAGAAATTCACCTGCGGACTACCGTAGTTGAACTTCTTCGACTGCCACTTATCGAGCGTAGCAAACGAAGTACCGGCAAAGTTGGCTTCGTAGCCCAATACGCGGTCGAGTTCCAGGGGGTGCCCAACCGATTCGTGAATGGTAAGCCAGGTGTGCGAGGGGTCCAGAATCAGATCGTACTTACCTGCTTCGACCGATTTGGCCGATAGTTTCTGTTTGGCCTGTTTGGCAGCAGCCGTCACATCTTCGAGCATGTCGTAGCCCTGGTTGTAGCGGGTGGTCACACCGGTTATTTTATCGCTCGGATTGGTTTGCAGGTAGTCGTAACTCATACCAACCGGGGCGCTTAATGAATTCCGGGTCTGGAACAGCCCGGTTTGCCGGTCAATGGCCGTTACGGTAAACGTTGGCCAGATACGGTGAATGTCCTGATCGATATAAGATCCGTCGGTGGAGGCAAAATATTTCTGCTCGTTTACCATGAACAGAACGGAGTTAACAAAATTGGCACCGTTGGCCATTGCTGCTCCATTCACGGACATCAACAGATCTACTTTTTCTTTAATGGGCACTTCAAAGCCGTTTTTCTTGATCGGCGCTTTCCAGCTTACTTCGCCAAAACCTTTCTGGGGTGCCAGTTGTACGGGTTCTTTCTGAATTTTGGCATTCGCTTTGGCAATGGCCACAGCCGTTTCGGCCGCCTTCGCCATGTCGCCTTCATTTTTGGCATCGACAACAGCCGCAAATCCCCAGCAGCCATCGGCAATGACGCGCACGCCCACCCCGAACGACTCCGTATTGACAATGTTCTGCACTTTGTCTTCGCGGGTGATTACAAACTGCCGCAGGTAGCGGCCGATGCGTACATCGGCATAGGTAGCTCCTTTGGATTTGGCCGCATTGAGAGCCGCATCGGCCAGCCGTTTCTTAACGGATACGTCCAGGCCCGGTTCTAACAACGCTTCAGAACTAACCGACCGGCCAAAGCCTGAAAGGGAAGGGAGCATAAGGGCACCTGCTCCTAATCCTGTTAATTGAATAAAATCCCGACGATTCAAGATTTGGTCCTCCTATAGTTAAATGAAATGTAGGGTAAACTAAAAAAATTCTACCGATTAAAGGCAAATGGAATCAAGCCCTAAAATTTAGAATTTATTGGCAGAAATCCATCTTTATACCAATCTTTGTTACAGAATTATTAACAAAAACTAACAATTTATTCGTTTAAAACAAAATAGTACATTATCTCCATTTATCACAAATGCCTTGTTTTTTCGGGCCGAATTCAGGGGCTGAACTATTTTTTATATTCAGGATACAAATGCATTTTTAAATAACATTGGTCACTCTGTCGGTCTGCGCCGAAAAAATTGGTAAGCGTATAAAAAGAGCCACCGCCTTCCCAGACGATGGCTCTAAACTAAATAAGGAATTACCCGATCCTAAACCGCATCGGAAAGACTGGTAAACGTAAAGTCCCGGATTTTCATTGGTGGAATCATGCTGTTATTGACCCGCATTGGTGTTCCCATTGCTTCAACGTTGTTGAGCATAATAACCGGACTTTCGTTGAAGCGGAAATTTTTCACCGGAAACTTGATCTGACCGTTTTCGATGTAGAACGTTCCGTCGCGGGTGAGGCCCGTCTGGACCAGCGTTTGCGGATCAACCATCCGGATATACCAGAAGCGAGTGACCAGAATACCTTTATCCGTACTTTTAATCAGATCGGCCAGCGATTGATTGCCCCCCTGGATAACGATACCGAATGAAGGGGGTGTAGCTTTTACTCCCTTCTTATCGGCCCAGTATCGCGAGTAGCTCATATTTTTAACGATACCGTTTTCGACCCAGATTATTTTTTCGGTTGGGCGTCCATCGACTCCGGCTCCACCGCCAAAGCCACCACCGCCACCACCTCGACCACCACCCCCACCAACAAAGGGCGAACCAGGGGCATCAGGATTCATGGGATCGGAATAGATTGTAACCCGTTCGTCGAAGAGTTTTTCACCCAGTCGGGTGCCTCCCCCTTTTTTCGACAAGAAACTCCGTCCTTCATCGGCCATCCGAGCATCCATATTGAACCGCAACAAATCGCCAGCGGCTGTTGGCTCCAGAATGACGGTATATTTACCTGGCTCCAGGGCACGGGCATTCGTCGACGCCAGTGCTTTTTGCATGGCTATTTCGGTCGACGATCTGGTATTTAACTTGCTAACGTCGTTGTAATCACGCGAAACATAGCCAGAACCCGTTCCGTCCGATGTGCGTGTAGTAATCGAGAATTCGACCGATGTAGCCCGGTTATAACCAAACAGCCCTTTGCTGGTGGCAATGGCGCTAAAACCAGTCGTATCTTCCAGATAACCAGCCGCAGTCAGATTTTT